>NZ_JBRIIK010000002.1:0-956004 GCF_056934455.1 Haloarcula sp. H-hyl6 | reverse complement strand
TGTAGGCCATCGTGTCGTCTCGTTATCGACTGAGACGATTCGAGAACCCGCTGACTCCGACCGGATGCCGTGACCGAGTATCACGGTTGATAAAGTGACCGCCCTCTCGACGTCCGCCGGGAACCACCTCTGCAACAGAAGGTGGGTGCCCTCCCCGGTGCCCCCAAGCAGGCAGACCGTCGAGTACGTCGACGAGTGGAAACTGGCGGGTCGTCTGAAGCGGTTCGGAAAACGGCGTCGCCCCGAGAGCGTCGAACGGGGAGACGAGTGGAAGGCGGCGGCGCGGGCGCGGTACTGATTACTCGAACTGTTCGAGGACTTCGAGGTCGCGGGCGGTCTTCATGAACTCCGCGAGGCGACGCTCCGCCCCGCAGTGTCCGCAGGTGAACGTCGTGTCGGCACCGGACAGGTCCGCGACCTTCTCTTCCCAGTTCTCCTCACAGTCCGGACACTGCAGTTGAACCCAGGCTTCCTGCATGGGGGAACCTCCGCGTGGCCCGGTGATATATTTTGTGCGGGTTGCCACCAGACGGCAACGGGGCGTTCGGTTTTAGGATTGCCTAAAGATAGGAAGCTTTAACACTATTAGGCTGGCCTAAATCAGCGTATGGACCGTCGCGACTTCGTGAAGACTGGCGGCATCGCACTCGCAGGACTACTCGCTGGCTGTTCGCAGGGCAGCAGCGACACCACTGGAGACAACTCCGAGAACGAGACTGCCGGCGGGGGGACGGAGACGACCACGACGTCCGGCAACACGCCCTACTCGGTGTCCATGGAACCGATGGGCGAGGTGACGTTCGAGTCCGTCCCGGAGAAGTGGATCGCCTACGACGGCGCGTACGCCGACATGGCCGTCGCGCTGGGACAGGCCGACGGCATCACCGGCATCGGGTACGCCAGCCGGTACTACACCTACGTCTACGACGAACTGGACGGCGTGAGCGTCGACCGGTCGACGCTCAAAGAGAACGAACTCCTCGGCGACACCCTCCCCAAGGAGCCGTTCTACGCGCTGAACAACGACGTCCACCTGATGGACCCGAAGATGCTCATCAACTGGTTCGGGTGGTCCCAGAGCGACGTCGACGAGATTCGACAGAACGTCGCCCCCTTCTTCGGGAACCTCAACTTCCGCCGCGAGGACGCGTGGCACGACTACCGCTACTACACGATGTACGAGGCCTTCGAGAAGGTGGCCAACCTGTTCCAGCAGACCGAGCGCTACGAGCAGTTCAAGTCGTACCACGACGAGTTCATCGCCGACGTGCAGTCCCGACTCCCGTCGGCGAGCGAGCGTCCGAACGTCCTGTTGACCTACGCCGGGGCCGACAAGCCGGACCAGTTCTCGCCATACCGGGTCACGGACCAGGGGACCAGCAAGAAACAGTGGCACGACCTCGGCGTCGGCGACGCCCTCTCGGACACCGGTATCGACGGCCTCAGCACCTCCGACCGGGGGAAAATCGACTACGAAGCGATGCTCGACGTCGACCCGGACGTGCTGATGGTCCGCGGCCACGAACGCAAGTCCCCCGAAGAGTTCCGGAACACGGTCCTCGCGTACATGCAGGACCACGACGTGGCGAGCGAACTCACCTGCGTTCAGGAGGGCCGCGTCTACCGCGGGGGGTTCATCCATCAAGGGCCGATTCAGAACCTGTTCCTCACGGAACGTGCCGCCCAGCAACTGTTCCCCGAGAAGTTCGGTGCAGTGACGAGCGACGAGACGCTGTTCGACAGGGGTCGCGTGGCCGACATCGTAAACGGGAACTTCTGAAGGACAAAAGCACCACCAGATGACCCACGAGCCCCACGGCGAGACGGAGGCCGGTCCCGGTACTGTCGGGAGTGACACCGACGGCTGGCGGACGCTGTTCGATAGGGACCTCGGCCTGGTCGTCGCGGGGAGCGTCGTCGTCTTCCTGCTCTCGGCGGCCGTCCAGATACGCTACGGGAGCTACGCGATGACGGTCCCCGAGATGCTGAACGCCGTGTTCGACCCCGCCGTCGTCGCCTCCCCGTCGGCGCTCCCGGCGTTGTTGCTCGGCGGGGAGTTCCCCGACGTGGCGAACACGACGCTCATCGTCTGGCAGATTCGCATCCCGCGCGTCGTCGTGGGGGCCATGGTCGGTGCCAATCTCGCGGTCGCGGGGGCCATCTTTCAGGCCGTCACTCGGAACGAACTGGCGAGTCCGTACGTCCTCGGCGTCAGCGCCGGAGCGGGCCTCGCGGTGCTGGTGGTCCTCATCCTGATTCCGGCCCTGTCGGCGTACCTCCCGTTCGTCGCCGCCGCCGGCGGGACGGCCGCGTTCCTCCTCGTCTACGCCATCGCGTGGCAGAACGGAACAAGCCCCGTCCGCCTCATCCTCGCCGGCATCGTCGTGGCGACCATCGGCCAGTCGCTCCAGTCGGGACTGTTCTTCTTCGCCGGGAACACGGGCGTCGTCCAGACGGCGCTCTCGTGGCTCACCGGGTCGCTGACCGGGGCCGACTGGGCGCAGGTCAGGATGGCCCTCCCATGGACGATTCTCGCACTCGTCCTCTCGCTCGCCGGGTCTCGGCAACTGAACGTCCTCTTGCTCGGCGAACGAACCGCCGGTTCGCTCGGGATGAACGTCGAACGGGTTCGCTTCGGCCTGTCTGCGCTGGCCATCCTCGCGACGGCGGTCTCGGTCGCCGTCGCGGGACTGGTGAGTTTCGTCGGCCTCGTCGTCCCGCACCTCGTGCGGAACCTCGTCGGTAGCGACTACCGCCGTCTCGTGGTCGGGTGTGCGTTCGCCGGCCCGGCACTCGTCACCGCGGCCGACGTCGGGGCGAGGCTGGCGCTCTCACCGATTCAACTCCCCGTCGGCATCGTCACTGGTCTGCTCGGCGGGCCGTACTTCCTCTACCTGATGCGGCGCAACCTCGCCGTAGGTGACTTCTGATGCAGACGCCAGAGACCGACTCGACAGACACTGCGGAGGGCGAATCGTCGCCGGACAGCGCCGTCGTCGGACGCGACCTCTCGGTGGGGTACGCGAGCACCGACGAACCGGTCGTTACCGTCGACCGAATCGACGTACCGCGAGGCGAGATAACGGCGCTCGTCGGCCCGAACGGGAGCGGCAAGAGTACGCTTCTGAAGACGCTCGCCGCCCAACTCGGGCCAGACGAGGGCGACGTTCTGCTCGACGGCGAGGAGATACGGTCCTACGGGAAGAAAGCGCTCGCCCGACGGTTGGGACACCTCGCACAGGAGAACGACGCGCCAGAGAGCGTCACCGTCTCGGACCTCGTCGCCCACGGCCGCTACCCGTACCGCGGGTTCTTCGACTCGCTCACGGAGGCCGACCGCGAGGCCATCGACCGCGCCATCGACCTCGCCGGCGTGGACCACCTGCGGGACGACCCGGTCGGCAACCTCTC
Source organism: Haloarcula sp. H-hyl6 (assembly GCF_056934455.1). Taxonomy (NCBI): domain Archaea; kingdom Methanobacteriati; phylum Methanobacteriota; class Halobacteria; order Halobacteriales; family Haloarculaceae; genus Haloarcula; species Haloarcula sp. H-hyl6. The sequence continues at coordinate 952,593 of NZ_JBRIIK010000002.1, read as the reverse complement.
CGGCGGGCAGAAACAACTCGTCTTCATCGCCATGGTGTTGGCACAGGACACGGACGTCCTCCTCCTCGACGAACCGACGACGTTCCTCGACCTCCACCACCAGATGCGCGTACTGGAGACGGTGTCCCGCCTGAACGAGGAACGGGACGTGACCGTCGTGGTGGTGTTACACGACATCGCGCAGGCAGCGCGCTTCGCCGACTACCTCGTCGCCCTCGACGACGGGTCGGTGTACGACTGGGGGCCGCCGACGGACGTCGTGACGGAGGCGCTACTGCGCGACGTCTTCGAAGTCGAGGCCGCCGTCAGGTACACGCCGACGCCGGAAATCGTCCCGAAACACTCCCTCTGAGATTTTGAGGGCACCGTAACGAATACACCACCCCCCTGAGTGTGAGAACACATGGGAGTCGCAGTAATCGGCGCGTCGATGACGAAGTTCGGGCAGCGTGACGCCTGGATTCAGGACCTCCTCTCCCAGGCGGGCGAGGAGTGTCTGGACGACGCGGGCGTCACACCGAAGGAGGTAGAGCACCTGTACGTCTCGAACATGGCCAGCGGGGAGTTCGAGGGTCAGACGGGCGTGATGAACGCGCTGGCCCACGACCTCGGCGTGATGCCGGCGTACAGCGAACGGGTCGACCAGACCTCCTCTTCCGGCGGGGCCGGCATCTACGAGGCGTGGCAGTCGGTGGCCTCCGGTGCGAGCGAGATGACCCTCCTCGTCGGCGGCGAGAAGATGACCCACAAGACCACGGGGGAAGCGACGGACGTCATCGCCTCCATCACACACCCGGCCGAGTACAAACACGGCGTGACGCTCCCGTCGTTCGCCGGGATGACGGCCCGACACTACCTCGAACGGTTCGACGCCCCGCGCGAGTCCCTCGCGCGCGTCGCGGTGAAGAACCACGAGAACGGCGTCGACAACCCCATGGCACAGTTCCAGAAGGAGATTACCGTCGAGCAAGCGCTCGACTCGCCCATCATCGCCGACCCGCTTCGCCTCTACGACTTCTGTCCAATCACGGACGGGAGCGCCGCGATGATGTTCACGACCGAGGAGCGAGCGAAGGAGATTACAGACGAGTACGCCGCCGTCTCCGGTATCGGCGGTGCGACCGACACCCACGTCGTCCACGAACGCGACGACCCTACCGTCATGGGCGGCGTCGTCGAGTCGAGCAAAGAGGCCTACGAGATGGCCGGCCTCGGCCCCGACGACTTAGACGTGGCCGAACTGCACGACATGTTCACAATCCTCGAGTTCCTCCAGTTGGAGGGCATCGGCGTCGCCGAACAGGGGACGGCGTGGGAGATGGCGATGGACGGCACCACCGCGAAAGACGGGGCCCTCCCCATCAACACCTCGGGTGGCCTGAAGTCGAAGGGCCACCCGCTCGGTGCCAGCGGCGTCGCACAGGGCGTCGAGATTTACGAGCAACTCGTCGGCGAGGCCGGCCCCCGACAGGTCGACGCCGAGACGGCGCTCGCGTGTAACGTCGGCGGGTTCGGAAACTGTGTCATCACCACCATCATGGAGGCCGCAGAATGACCCTCGAAGCAGGCAAGTGCGCGAACGGTCACGTCTCGTACCCCACGCACCCACGGTGTCCGGAGTGTGGCGAACCGCAGGAGGAGACGCTCGACCTCTCCGACCGGACCGCAGAGGTCGTCACGTGGACGACGTCGACGGCGACGCCGCCGGGCGTCCGGCAACCGAACACGCTCGCAATCGTGGAGTTCGACGTCGGCGGGCAGGCGGTCCGCGCCCTCGGACAGGTGACGACCGACGACGTCGAGACTGGCGACGAGGTGGAACCCGTCTACGTCGAGGAACTTCGCGACCCGGAGGTCGGTCTCAAGAGCGAGAACCCGGAGAGTCAGGCGTGGGACGGTTACCGCTGGGACCCGGTGTGAACTAGGTCCTCGCCCGACAGCAGCGCCGATTCGATTCTATCGAGTCCGTCCATGACCGTACAGTGGCCACACGGCCCGACGTGCGGGTAGACGGCGACGAGTTCGTCGTCCTCCCAGTAAGCGAGACACATCACCGGAAGCGTGACGACGGCGTCGTCACCGACGAACGCGCTGTGGCGCTCGTGGCGGTCGAAGGTCGGTGCGAGCGAACAGTCGTGGGTTTCGGCCCACGCCTCCATCGCGGCGATTTCGTCGGCCTCCCGGTCGTCGACGCCGGTCGAGAGGCGATGCCAGTACGCCACCGTCACCTCGTCGACGAGGTGTCGACGGCGGAGCGAGTCGACGCGAGCGAGGACGCTCGCTTGCCGCCGTTGCGTCTCCTCGGGAACGGGCGACCGGAGGTACACGGCCACCCGAGAAGTATGAGTCATGGTATCGTACACCAATTGAGTGTCCTACGTCGGTTGCGGAGATAGCCGTATCGGTGTACGTCCAGTTCATCGTCAGTCTGCGGTGGACGCCGTGGTCGAACCCGCGGTGGGGGGCTTCTCGTCGGCTCTCAGGGTTCGGAGACACTCCGTGACGGACGTCGGCCGCCCGTCCTCCGTGAACGGTGCGACTCGCGTCAACTCGCCGTTCTCGTAGATTGCGAGACACATCGCCGGGAGGACGAGTTCCGTCCGCCGGTCGCCCGTCTCCGTACTGTAACACACTCGGGTATCAAAGAACGGTGCCAGACAGGCGTCCCGTTCGCGGGCCCAAGCGGCGAATTCGTTGTACAGGCGCCGCTCCGTGCGGTCGCCCCCATCGCCGGTCATCGGTATGCGTTTCGCCCACTCCGTCGTCTCGACGGCGTCGAACAGGCCGTCACGTTGGAGTTCGGTCAATTCGGCCTCGACGGCGGTTCGGCGCTCCCGAGACGGCCCCGGGAGGTCGGACCTGACGAACAGTTCCGCCCGACGCGTCGGTGGACACTCTGTGTTCTGCATCGGTACCTGTAGGTGCAGCTGTACAATAATAAAACATTATGTTTAATTTCTAACTTCTGTGGTGTCCGATTACGACCCGTCGTCTTCGCCGCCCTCACCGCCCTCAGGGTCGCTACCACCGTTCTCGAGGTCGTCCTTGATGGACTCTAACTCGGCGTCGACGTCGACGGGGACGTCCGTCCCCTCGAACTCGTCGTCGAGCGCGGTGGCGTCCGCGTCGGGCGCGTCGGCGAGTCGGTCCTGTAGGTCGGCGCGCAGCGAGCGCGCCTCTTCGAGCAGTTCTCGCGCCTCGGCGTCCTGCGGGCGTCCCTCGACGGCGTCCTGCAGGTCGGTGAGCGCGTCGTCGAGGCGGGCGAGCGTCGCTTTGCTCAGCGTCGTCGCCCGTCGGCGGACTTCGCTCGCACCGGACCCCGAGGAGGGCGGACGGCCCTCGGCCATGCGGAGGGCACGCCGGAGCAGTTTCAGCGCCTCGACGTTCGTCTTGAGGACGAGGATGGCCGCCGGAATCGTGACGTCGCTGGTGAACCGCAGTAGCTCCTCCGGCGTCGGTGGGCGCGGTAAGCCACGCTCCGTGGTGGGTTCCACCTCCGTCTCTAACTCCTGTAAGGTCCTGACGAGGTCCGTCAGCAGGGCGGTGATGTCGTCGCCTGAACTGGCGCTCATACCCTCCACTTGCGGGGAGAGGTACAAAAGTTCGCCGCGACGATTAGGCCAACCAAAACCCTTTTTGCTTTAGGCAGGCCTAATCGCTAGCAATGCCATCGCAGACGGACGACGTCGCGGCCGTCGAGGACGCCGACGACAGGCCAACAGTCACCGCCCACGAGAGCGTCGCCGACCGCACAGTGTTCACCGAAGACGGCAACCGAGAAGGCTGGATTGCGACCGACCTCACCGTCGAACTCTGGCGGTAGACCGGCACGGCTCTAGTCTCCGTCTCACGAGCGACTCTACCGAAAGAGGCGTCCGTCGGGGACTGTCTCCGTAGTCCGGTTCGGGGGTCCGAACTCGGGCTCTCGCTTACTCCATCGCGCCTTCGAAGACCAGCGTGTCGTCTTCGAGGTAGTGTTCGACGTGGTGGGCGTCGTCCTCGGTCTGGACGATGATTTCGCGGAGTATCTGCGCCGTGGCGTGGTCGCCGAGGTTCTCGGCGAGTTCGATGTGGTCTCGGAGCGACTCGATGACGTCGCCGTACATCTCGAGGTCGTTCTTCAGGGACGTGCGGATGTCGTAGACGTCCTGTCCCTCGTACGCCACGCTCGCGTGGTCGGCCTGTTCGGCGGGGCCGGCGACGGGGGCACCCCCGAGGGCCTGTGCGCGTTCCGCGATTTCGTCTGCGGCCTCCTCGGCGTGTGCCGCCGCCTCGCCGAGGAACAGGTGGAGGTCGCGGAACTCGGCCCCCTCGACGTTCCAGTGGTGTTTCTTCAACTGATGGTACAGCACGTACGTGTCCGCGAGGTCCTGATTCAGCGCGTCGATTATCTGCTCGGACTTCTCCTTGTCGAGACGAAGCGCGTTCTCTTCGACTTCACCGAACTGACGACGGACGTGTTCCTGCGTAGCCATAGGCGTCTTACAGTACTCTCGGATAACACTTAAAAGTTTTCTACACGGAAACCAATTTTAGGAAAACCGAAAATAGAGTTGCCTTTCCAAACATCTCTTCGGGCCGGACCGGCCGTGAAGCGTCCGAGTCACCGACCGCCGTGATGGTGGGTATCCGTCTACGACGAGCGACGTTCCACCTGCAGGTAGGCCGCTGGTTCCCGCCAGTCGTACACCGACGGAGGGAGGTTCCCGACCCCCTGTATGCCCGGGTGAGGCCTGACGACGTCGTCCTCGGCGATGTCCGGGTCGCTCTCGGCGGTTCCCTCTGATTCGCCGCCGATGACGAGCGTCTTCGCCGGCGGGACCATGTCGGCGAACAGTTCGGTGTTCTCCTCGGTCCCGACGTCGTACCCGTTCGCGTAGTAGGTCCGTGACTCGTTGACGCTCTCGGGCAACGGCACGGTGTCCAACCCGACGATGCCGTCGTTCGTGGCGACGAGCATACTGACGAACGTGAGGAACTCGGCGCTCGCGTCGGCCCTGAGCGTCATCTCCGTGTAGTACGGCAAGTCGGTCTGTCCGGGGTCGCTCTCGGGGACGAGCGGCGACTCCGCGACGGCCGCGCCGCGGATGGCGTTCGTGTCCTCGATGAGGTCCGAGAGCGGGCCGAGGTTACCGTTCTCTGCGAGTTCCCGCGTCGGTTCGTTGGCTTCGTTCCCGACGGCGAACACCTCGACCGAGGACCGATGCGCCGCGACGGCGGGCGGCGTGAACGGTTGTCCACGCGTCAGGTTCGCGACGGTGACGCGGTACCGCCGCCGCCCGTTCCGCCCCCCGTCGCTCTGTCCCAGCACCGCCGAACTCCCGACGGCGAGCCCGCCAAGCGTCGCGCCCCCGAGGGCGAGGGCTTGCCGTCTACTCAGTGTCGGCGTCTCGTCGGTCATGGCGCTGTGCATCTCCTGGCCGCTGTGGCGATTCGTCGCATGTTCTCCGCTCCGTCCCAGCCATGGGTGACAGTCGAGATTGTAATTGCGTGAGTACCACGACGCCGCCCCGTTCCGGCGAGAATACCGTCGCCCTGCCGGTCGCTACGGTCGGGTTATTCCGCCTGACTCCGCGATTCGTTCGGCGCTCCCCTCTATCGATAGCCCGGTCTTAGCTCGTCTCGCCGTCCGTCCGACCGACTACGAGCGCCGCGTGTTCGGGCGGCATCGCCGTGAGGTCCACTTCGGGGGTTCGTAACGTCTGCTCCTGATGGACCGCAGTGACAGCGACGAAGAGTCGCTCCTCGAGGTCGAGGTGGTCCCGGAACTCCTCCCAGACGGTCGTCGGCACGGCGACGATGAACCGTTCGGACGTGCGCAGGAGCACCGGGTCGTCGTACTGTTTGCGCCACTCGTAGACGAGGTTCTCGACACCCGGATTCGCCTGCATCGTCTGCTGGTGTTCCGCCAACGCCTCTCGGAGACGACGCTCGTCGATGTCGTTCTCGGCGGCCACGTCCCGGACCACCGAGTCGTCGAACGCTGTCAGCGACGCCGGACTTGTCATCGGCGAGCGTTCGTCGGCGGACGCCAAAAGCACCTCGCCTCCACCGCGACTCGTACCGTCGAACGAGCGGGCCGATACGGGCTCGAATCTACCCGATTTACCACTCATATTCCCGGTTTCCGGGAGTAGCCCGGCAGTTATTTGCCCGAGGGTACGCTACCGCCGCTTAGAGGAATGGGACGACTATCGAAGCTGTTCGCGCCGGAACGGGTCGCCGTGATTGGCGCGACCGACTCAGAGGGGTCGGTCGGGCGAGCCATCACGTCGAACCTGCTCGAATCGTTCGACGGCGAGGTTGTCGCGGTCAACCCGTACAAGGAGGAGGTGTTGGGCCTCCGCTGTTACGACACGGTCGGCGACGTCGAGGCGGCCGACGAAATCGACGTCGCCGTCGTCGTCGTTCCCCCGAACGTCGCCGTCGAGGCGATACGCGAGGCCGGAGCGGTCGGCATCGGCAACGTCGTCGTCATCACCGCGGGGTTCGGCGAGACGGGGAGCGAGGGGGCGGCCCGGGAGCGAGACCTCCGGTCGGCCGCCGAGGAGTACGACCTCAACCTCGTCGGCCCCAACAGCCTCGGCGTCATGTCGACGCCGAAGGGTCTGAACGCCACCTTCGGGAACGAGATGGCCAACGAGGGGGACATCTCCTTCATGAGCCAATCGGGGGCCTTCGTCACCGCCGTCCTCGACTGGGCCGCCGAACGAGACGTCGGCTTCAAGGACATCGTCTCGCTGGGCAACAAGGCCATCCTCGACGAGGGCGACTTCGTCGCGGAGTGGGGGGACGACCCCGACACGGAGGTCATCCTCGGGTATCTGGAGGACATCGCCGACGGCGAGGAGTTCATCCGGACGGCCCGAGAGGTCACGCAGGACACGCCCATCGTCCTCGTGAAGTCGGGTCGCACGGACGCGGGGGCCTCGGCCGCCGCCTCCCACACCGGGGCGATGGCCGGGTCCGAACGGGCCTACGAGGCCGGCCTCGAACAGGCCGGGACGCTCCGCGTCGAGTCCGTACAGGAACTGTTCGACTTCGCCCAGATTCTCTCGGGGCAACCGCTCCCCGACGGCGAGGAGATAGCTATCGTCACGAACGCCGGCGGTCCCGGCGTGATGACGACGGACGCCGTCGGTGACTCGGACCTCTCGCTCGCGGAGTTCGAGGACGGGACCCTCGACCGCCTGCGCGAGACGATGCCCGACGAGGCCAACATCTACAACCCGGTCGACATCATCGGCGACGCACCCGCCGAACGCTTCGAGATTGCGCTGGAGACGGTGCTGGCCGACGACAACGTCTCGATGGCCGTCGTCGTCGCCTGCCCGACCGCGGTGCTCTCGTTCGAGGAACTCGCCGACGTCGTCGTCGAGAAACAGCAGGAGGCGGAGATGCCAATCGCGACGACGCTGATGGGCGGGAAGTCGGTCGGGGAGGGGCAGGACGTCCTCAGCGAGGCCGGTATCCCGAACTACTTCGACCCCGCCCGCGCGGTGGAGAGCCTCGACGCGCTCCGAGACTACGGGGAGATACAGGCCCGCGAGTACGAGGAACCGACCGCCTTCGACGTGGACCGCGAGCGCGCCCGCGAGATTCTCGAATCCGCGGCCCGGCGGGACACGAACCGCCTCGGCGTCGAAGCGATGGACCTGCTCGACGCCTACGGCATCCCCACGCCGCAGGGCGGCGTCGTCTCCTCGCCGACCGAGGCGCAGGAACTCGCGGAGGAAATCGGCGACGACGTGGTGATGAAGATAGTCAGCCCGGACATCCTCCACAAGTCCGACATCGGCGGCGTCGAGGTCGGCGTCCCGCCCGAGGAGGTCTGGGACACCTACGAGGACCTCGTCGTCCGCGCGCGCAACTACCAGCAGGACGCGACCGTACTGGGCGTACAGGTACAGGAGATGGTCGACCTCGACTCGGGCACCGAGACCATCCTCGGCATGAACCGGGACCCGCAGTTCGGTCCGCTCCTGCTCTTCGGCCTCGGAGGTATTTTCGTGGAGGTCCTCGAAGACAACACTGTCAGAGTCGCTCCCGTGAGCGAACCGGAGGCCAGAGAGATGCTGGACGACATCGACTCGGCGCCGCTCCTGCGCGGCGCACGCGGCCGCGACCCCGTGGACGAGGACGCCCTCGTCGAGACGGTCCAGCGCCTCTCGCAACTCGTCACGGACTTCCCGGCCATCGTCGAACTGGACATCAACCCGCTCGTCGCGACCCCCGACGGAGTGCAGGCGGTCGACCTGCGACTAACCCTCGACCAAGAGGAACTATGACCGACTCGAACACGCTACTCGTCACGTCCACGGAGGAAGGTATCGGCAAGACGGCAATCACCCTCGCGCTCGCGAAGTCCGCACAGGACGCCGGCAACGAGGTCGGGTACATGAAGCCGAAAGGCACCCGACTGCAGAGCGCCGTCGGCAAGACCCGCGACGAGGACCCGATGCTCGCACGGGAACTGCTCGGACTGGACGCCGAAGTCCACGAGATGGAGCCAATCGTCTACTCGCCGACGTTCGTCCAGGAGGCCATCCGTGGCCGAGAGGACCCGGACGAACTCCGAGGGCGCGTCGTCGACAACTTCCAGGCCATCTCGGAGGGCAAGGACCTGATGGTCGTCGAGGGCAGCGACCGCCTCGAGACGGGCAGCATCGTCGACCTGACCGACGCCGACATCGCCGAGGCACTCGACGCGCGCGTCCTGTTGGTTTGTGGGTACGCCACCGTCGGCGACGCCGACGAAGTGCTGGCCGCCGCTCGGTCGCTCGGCGACCGTCTCGCGGGCGTCCTGTTCAACGGCGTCACCGACGCGGCGATGGACGAACTCACCGACGACGTGTTGCCCTTCCTCGAAGGGCGCGGCGTCCCTGTGTTCGGGTCGCTCCCGCGGGTACAGGAACTCGCTGGTGTCACGGTCGAAGACCTCGCCCGGAGCCTCGGTGCGGACGTCCTCACCAAGGAGGCGTCCACGGACGTCCACGTCGAGCGGTTTACGGTCGGTGCGATGGGTGGCAACAGCGCCCTCGACCAGTTCCGCCGCACCCGTGACGCGGTGATGGTCACCGGCGGGGACCGTTCGGAGGTCCAGACCGCCGCGCTCGAAGCGTCGGGCATCAAGGCGCTCCTGTTGACCGGTGGCTTCCGTCCCGCGAGTGCGGTACTCGGCCGCGCGGAGGACGAGAACGTCCCGATTCTGCTCGTGCAGTCCGACACCCGGACGACCATCGACCGCATCGAGGACGTCCTCCGTTCCGGACGGACCCGCGATACGGGCACGGTCGAACGGATGCAGACGCTCCTCGAGGACGGCGTGAACGTCGAGTCGCTGTTGGCGCTCTCCGAGTAAGCGCCGTTTCCTCTGCGGTTTCAAACCGTGATAGACGGGCCGTTGGAGATGTAGTGTCGTTATCTCCAGACGAAACGTACCTCGGTCTTTTTTGTTGTCTGACGCCAAAGCGAAAGTGGAGCCGAGAGGCTCCGTAGTGTCACACGCTCGGGGACCCCCCTCCCCGATTCGACCCCTTTGTACCGAACCACTCTGAGAGCGGCCCTACAAGCCAGTGAGAAGTGTCTCGGGGAGGTGCTCGGCCACGCCGTCGACCGCCGCCGTCGGGTCCGAGAGGTCGAGCGGCGGGACGGTCCAGACGGGCGCGTCGGTCATCGACTCCAGAACGCCGGGATTCGTCCGCTCGGCCGTCGTGTCTCCCTCGTACTCGTTGAGGACGACGCCCCGAACGGTCACGTCGCGCGCCCGCAACGCGTCGACGGTCAGACCGCTGTGGTTCAGCGTCCCGAGACCAGACCGAGCGACGACGAGGGCGGGCAGTCCGAGGTCGGCCACGAGGTCTAGCACCTCTCGTCCGTCAGCGAGGGGCACGCGCAGACCGCCGATGCCCTCGACGACGCTCACCTCGTGCGTCTTCGTCGCCGTCACCACGCCCGACCGAATCTCGCCGTAGGAGAGGTCCGCCTCTGCGACGTCGGCGGCCACTTCGGGCGCCAAGGCCGGTTCGAGGCGGCGGAGACAGGTCGCCGCGTCGTCGGTCCCGCAGGCGTCGGCGACGAAGGCGGCGTCGTCGTCCGGCGGGTAGCCCGTCTGGCAGGGCTTGATGGCGACGGCGTCGCGGCCCCGGTCACGGAGCCACCCCGTCAGACCGGCCGTGACGATAGTCTTGCCCACGCCCGTCCCGGTTCCGACGACGAACAGGCCCTCGCTCCCGTCGGCGTCCGGCCCGTCGCTCACAGCAAGCCCACCTCCTCGCCGGCCGTCTCGAAGGCGTCGAGGCACTGCGCCACCTCGGCGTCGGTGTGGGTCGCCGTCGGCGAGGCGCGGATTCTGGCCGTCCCCTCCGGCACCGTCGGCGGCCGGATGGCCGGTGCCACGATGCCGTGGTCCCGCAGTCGCTCGTCCAGTTCGAGCGCGTCGCCCCGGTCGCCGACCATCACCGGCAGGATGTGCGTCTCGCCGAGTACCTCGTATCCCATCGCCTCGAGACCGCTCCGAAGCGTCTCGACCGTCTCCCAGAGGCGGTCGGCCTGGTCCGTCTCCCGGGCGATTCGCAACGACTCGCGGGCCGCGGCCGCCGCGGGCGGGGCCAGGCCGGTCGAGAACACGAACGACCGGGCCGCGTTCGCGAGGTACTCCACCAGCGCCTCGTCGCCGGCGACGTACCCGCCCTGACTCGCCAGCGCCTTCGAGAGCGTCCCGAGTTGGACGTCGACCCGGTCGCCGAGTTCCGCTCGCTGGACGACGCCACCGCCGCGCTCCCCGAACAGGCCCGTCGCGTGTGCCTCGTCTACCATCAGCCACGCCCCGAACTCCTCGGCGGCGTCACAGATGGCGTCGAGCGGCGCGACGTCGCCGTCCATCGAGAACACGGAGTCGGTGACGACCAGCCACTGTTCGTCCGTGTCGCTTCGAGCGTCCCGCTCTGCCATCTTCTGGCGCAGGTCGGTCGCGTCGCAGTGGTCGTACACCACCGTCTCCCGCGCACCGACTCGACAGCCGTCGACGATGGACGCGTGGTTCAGTTCGTCCGAGAAGACGACGTCCGGGGCGAGGGCGTCGATGGTCCCGACGTTGGCGGCGTACCCCGAGGAGAAGACGAGGGCTCGCTCCGTCCCCTTGCAGGCGGCGAGGTCACGTTCGAGCGCCCTGTGGAGACGGGTGTCGCCGGTGACGAGACGCGAGGCGCCGGCCCCGGTTCCGACGGTCCGTGCGCCGAGTTCTGCCGCTCGCTGGACGCGCCCGTCGTCCGTCAAGCCGAGGTAGTTGTTCGCCGCGAAGACGAGCATCTCCGCTCCGAAGTCGGCCGCGCCGCGCTTCGGGTCGTCGGCGAACCGGGTGCGTCGCGCGACCCGTTCGGTCACGTCGAGGTGGCGGCGCAACTCCCGGCTGTCGCGTTCGCGGAGGCGGGCGTCGAGGTCGAACCCGTGGGTCATCGTCCGGTGGGTCGACCCAGCGCCCCTTAGCGGTTGGTGATGGACGACCGCCGGCGGCGAGACGCCGTACGCCTGTCTGTCTCTGTGACCAATCACTGGACTTACTTTTACTACGGTACCGTGCGAAACCCCAGCATGGACCGGGAGACAGCCAGCCCCTCCGTCGACGAGTTCCCCGGGGCGCGTGCCCGTGACCGTGTCGAACACCACCACGATGTGGCCGCGCAGGCCACCCACGTCTACGACTTCGTCTGGGACGTCACCGCCGACGCCCGCGGGCCGTACTGCGTCGACATCGACGGGAACGTCCTGCTCGATTTCACGTCCCACGTCGCCGGGGCACCGCTGGGATACGACAACCCGTACCTGATGGACCGCCTCGACGAGTTCGACCTCGTCGACCCCCTGAAGTTCGCGGGCCAGGACTTCTACGCGAGCACGGGCGACCTGCCCGGTCCGACGGAGTTGATGCACCGCCTCGTCGACGTCGCCCCCGAGGGTCTGGACACCGTCTTCCTCTCGAACTCCGGCGCAGAGGCCGTCGAGAACGCCATCAAGATATGTTACGACTACCGCGACGGCGCGAAGTACGGCCTCACCTTCGAGGGAGCCTTCCACGGTCGGACGCTCGGCGCTCTGTCGCTCAACCGCTCGAAGGCCGTTCACAGGCGGGACTTCCCAGAGGTGGCCGGCATCTCCTCGTTCCCGTACTGCGACGACCGGTCCTGCGACCCCGGGACCTGTCGCTGTGGCTACTTCCCCGGCGAGGGGCGCTCGCAGTTGCGGCGCGTCCTCGACGACGACGGGAGCGTGGACCCGGCGGAGGTGGCGTACGTCATCCTCGAACCCGTCCAGGGCGAGGGCGGCTATCGGATTCCGAGCGAAGCGTTCATGGACGACGTGGCCGCGGTCTGTTCGGAGTACGACGTCCCGCTGATAGCCGACGAGATTCAGTCGGGCGTCGGCCGGACCGGCGAGTGGTGGGGGTCGGACCACTACGCCATCGAACCGGACGTCCTCGCCGTGGGCAAGGCGCTCCGCGTCGGCGCCACGGTCGGCCGCGGCGACGTGTTCCCCGACGAGGAGGGCCGCCTCTCCTCGACGTGGGGGGCCGGGGACCTCCTCTCCTCGCTCGTCGGCACTCTCACGATAGACGTCATCGAGGACCGCGGGTTGCTCGACAACGCCACGGTGCGAGGCGACCACCTCGCGGCCCGCCTCGACGAGGCAGCGCTCGACGGCGTGACCGACGTGCGGAACCTCGGCCTGATGGTCGCCGTCGAGTTCGACACGCCGGACCGACGCGACGCGATGGTCGAGAACTGCCTTCGAGAGGGGCTGCTGACGCTCGCCTGCGGCACGCAGACGGTCAGACTCCTCCCGCCGCTGGACGTGCGGGAGCGCGAGATAGAACAGGGCGTCGCGGCGTTCAGACGGGCCGCGAGTCGCTGACGGCGACTCGAACCGCTCGGCGACCGGTCAGAACCCGGGCATGAGGTCCGCAGGGCCGAACACGCCGTAGTGACCCGCACGGTTGTTGCGGACGCCGGCTTTCAGGTAGCCCAGCGCCGGGCCGTTGACGTTCGCCTCCATGCTCGTCGCGTCGTCTAGCTGGAAGGTGTTGGTCCCCGTCTCGCCGTCGAACGTCGTCCCGGTGACGCTGACCGTCGTCGTGGTCGGCTTCTCGTCGGAGCGCACGTCCAAGACGCCGCCGACGTGGACGTCCTCGGCGTCGCAGATGCCCGCTCGTTCCAGCAGGACGTCGTCGGCGTGTTCCATGTCGTGGAACTCCAGAACTCCGTCGTGGTCCTCGATGAGTTGCTCTATCTCTTCTTCGCTCATCTCGCGGGCCGTCTCGATGTCGTAGCCGTCCAGATGGGCGATGTCCTCTCGGACGGTGCCCCGGTTGTCCTCGTACCCGCTCTTGAGGCCGACGCCCCACCAGATTTCGACCTCCTCGACTTCGACGAACGACTGGGCGGCGAGCGCGGCCACACCGGTCAGGAACCCCGGCGTCGCGCCCGCCCCGCAGACGAACGTGATGCCCGATTCCTTCAGTGTCTCCTCGCGGTCGTCCAGCATCCCGATGACCCGCGAGCGCTTGAGCACGTCCACGAGGACGCCCTCGTACTCCGCCTCGGCGAACCGCTCGGCGACCCGCGGGATGAAGTCGTGTTCGAGGTTCGGGAGCGCCACCAGCACCGCGTCGATGGCGTCGCTCTCCGCGATGACGTCGTCGATGGGCGTCTCCGTCGGTCGGCCCTGTTCGCTGGTGACGACGCCGGCCCGTTCGCCGTGCTGTTTGACGCCTTCGGGTGCGGCGGCCGCCCCGCCGTCTGTGGCGACGTCGTCTTCGGGGCCGCTGTCTCGCGGCTCGTCGCCGCTCGACTGTCCGGGGCCGCCTTGCGGCCCGCTCGCGATGTTCCCCTCTGTCGCCTCCAGCAGTTCCTCGACGTCCAAGCCGTCGTGGTCGATGGCCACGCCGTTGCGGTCACACGCCGCCACGGGCGTCAAGCCGTCCTTGTACTGCGAGACGTCGAGCGTTCGTCGTCCGATACCGCCCGTGCCGAGTACCGCGAATCGTACGTCGTCCATAGTCAGTCGTCTGATTGAAGTTCCGATTTGCTCTGTGCGGTGCCCGCCGCCGTCTCGGGGTCCGCGTCGTCGTCGGCCCGCGATTTGACCGCCTCGGGGTCGAACTCGTTGGCCTCCGTGTTGGGTTCCAGTCCCGCCGCCTCGACGATTTCGAGGTCGTCGGCGGCCGACTGGCCCTCGGTGGTGAGGTAGTCGCCCGTGAGGATGCCGTCCGCGCCGGCCTCCAGCGCGGCCACCTGCCCGTCCATATCGAGGTTCACCTCGCGTCCGCCGGTCAGACGGACGCGGGCTTCTGGGTGGAGCAGGCGGTAGACCGCGATGGTCTCGACGACCTCCTCGGTCGTGATGTCGGGGAGGCCGCGTTCGGCCATCGGCGTCCCCGCGACCGGGTTGAGGATGTTCACCGGGAGCGAGGAGACGCCGATGTCCTGCAGGGCCATCGCCGCGTCGACGCGGTCGGTGGGCGTCTCGCCCATACCGAGGATGACGCCGGCACAGAGGTCCATGCCGGCCTCCTTCGCCACCTCCAGCGTCTCGACGCGGTCCTCGAAGGAGTGCGTCTGGACGATTTCCGGGAAGTAGCGGGGCGACGTCTCGATGTTGTGGTTGTAGTGGTTCAGCCCCTCCTCGGCGAGGATGGCGGCCTCCTCGTCCGTGAGGATGCCGAGGCTGGCGTCCACCTCCACGTCCGTCTCGTCGCGTACGAGACGGATGGCCTCCAGTACCTCCGCCCACTCGTCGGGTCGCTGTTCCTTCGAGACGCCCTTCTCGGCGACGACGATGCCGAACCGTTGGGCACCGTCTCGCTCGGCCCGTTTCGCGGCCTCCAGCACCTTCTCCGGCCCGAGGAAGCCGTAGTCGTCGATGCCGGTGTCGAAGTGGACCGACTGGGCACAGAACCCACAGTCCTCCGCGCAGTTACCGGCCTTGGCGTTCACGATGGAACACGCGTCGACGGTGTCGTCGCCCAACTGCGTGCGGACGTAGTCGGCCCCCGCCGCGAGGGCGTCGACTGGCTGTGCGACGAGTGCCAGTCCGTCCCTGCGGTCGAGGCGTTCGCCGTCCAACACGCGTGCGACGGCGTCGTCTACCGTGCGGTTGCCCGTCTCGTAAACCACATTCCCAACGACAGTTGACGAGCGAATAAAACTTCGGGTGGCCGCGACTGTCGACTCCGATGCCGGTCACTCCCGGCGCACGTCGGCGTGGGAGGGGCCGCTACGGACGACGTGGCCGTACTTCAGGAGCGCGACGAACACGACGCCGCCGATGGTGTTGCCGACGGTCGAGAACGCGAGGAACCTGGCGTAGTCGACGACGCCGAGGTTGGGGGAGACGACGACGCCGGCGACGACTTCGACGGTTCCGGCGATGCAGTGTGGCAGGTGAGCGAAGCCGATGGCCGCGGCGATGAGCCAGACGACTGCCATCCGCGAGAGCGTGCTGTCGGCCGCGGCGACGAGCCAAGAGAGCAGGCCCATCAGCCACCCGGCCATGATTCCGGCCCCGACCAACACCGCCGGCGACTGCTCGGTGTACGTCGTCGCCAGTTCGACGAAGGTGGACGGTTCGACGACGCCCACCGCCGGGGCGACGGCGACGGCGAACCACGCGAAGAGCACGGCCCCGACGACGTTCGCCACGTAGACGGTGCCCCAGAGCCGTCCGAGTCGAGCGATTCCGGCCTGATTGTCCAGCACCGGGAGCACCGCGAGCGTCGTGTGTTCGGTGAACAGTTCCGACCGCCCGAGGACCACGAGGATGAATCCGACGCCGTACGCGAGGCCGAGCACGAGTTCTTTGGGGAGGTCGGCGGTACCCGAGACGCCGGCGGACGTGAGGACGACGGCCATCAACAGGGGTCCGAACCCGATGTCGAGACCCGCAGACAGCGCCGAGAGCGAGAGGCCGGTGATGGGACGCCGGAGTTCGCTCAACCCACGCTCTATCTGGATGTCGAGGATGTTCTCCGTCGGCATCTGCTCCTCGTCGCCCGTCTCGGCGTTCGACCCGGACATGTAGCAGTCGTTCGGCCGACTCACTCTTGATTGGTCACACGCTAACCGCCGATAATTCCCGATTATCCGGCGGTTCTGTGCGCTCTCGGCCCCGGAGTCAGGTCAGTACAGGTCGTCCAGTTCCTCGTTCCGACTCGCGTGTTCTTCGGCGGGGAACTCGCCGGACTCTACGGCCTCGACGTAGTCGCCGACGGCGTCGCGTATCTCGCTTCGAACGTCGCCGAACCGCTCGGCGAACGGCGGACTCGACTCCGCGAGGCCCACAACGTCGGTGAAGACGAGCACCTGCCCGTCACACTCGCCGCCGGCCCCGATGCCGATGGTCGGAATGTCGATGGCCTCGGTCACCTGTGCCGCGAGGTTCGCGGGGACGTGTTCGAGGACCAGCGCGAACGCCCCGGCGTCCTCGTGGGCCTGCGCGAGTTCGAGAATCTCCTCGGCCTCCTCGCGGTCGGCGGCCTGCTGGGTGTACCCGGTCTGGTTGACGCTCTGGGGCGTCAGACCGAGGTGGGCCATCACTGGGATGCCGAGGTCGGAGAGTCGCTCGGTCAATTCGAGGGTGTGCGGGCCCGATTCGAGTTTCACCGCGTTGGCCCCGGCCTCCTTGAGCATCCGCCCGCAGTTCTTCACGCTCTCGCCCTCGTCGGCCCCGAAAGAGAGGAAGGGCATGTCGGCCACGACGAGCGTCTCGTCCGTCCCGCGTGCGACGGCGGCCACGCGGGAGGCCATCTCGTCGAGCGTCACCGGGAGCGTGTCGTCGTGGCCGAGGACGGCGTTGCCCATGCTGTCCCCGACGAGCACCACGTCTACGCCGGCCTCCTCCACGATGTCCGCCGTGACGGCGTCGTAGGCGGTCAACATCGTTATCTGTTCGTCACCCGCCATCGCCTGCAGGTCCCGGACGGTGGTCATGTCCGTGGCCGGGCGCGCCGCGCTATTACGTGTTCGGGTCGCGGTCACAGCGGCCGGGCGACCATCTGGCCCCACGGTTCGAAGCCCCAGCGGTCGTAGAACGCCGCCGCTCGCTCGTTGTCCGGGTCGACGTCTAAGACGACTCGGTCCAGGGGGAGCGACTGGTCGCGGGCCACCGACAGCGCCGCTTTCAACAGGTCGTCGCCCACGCCGCGCCCGCGATACGCCTCCGCGACGAACAGTTCGTTGAGGACGGCGGCGTCCCAGACGTGGGCCATCGACTCGGGGAGGACGAAGACGTAGCCGACCACCCCGCCGTCGGCTTCGGCCACCTGTACCGTTCGCTCCTCGTCTCCCACGCAGCGGTCTACCCACGCGAGGTACGACTCGCGGTAGTCGGCGTCCAGTTTCTCGCGGTAGGCCGCGGCCTTCTCGTCGTCGCCCGTCCCCGTCCCGAGTTCGAGTTCGAAGGCCTGCTTGCACTCCCAGAGGTCCGCGGCGTCGCTCGGTTCGTAGGGTCGTATCATTCCCCGTCGAACAGCCCGATGTCGCGGCCGACGTGGTCGAGCAGTTGGTCGAGCACGTCCGGGTCGACCTCCGCGACGGGGTCGCCGTCGTGCAGTTGTTCGTTGTGGCGGTCGACCGCCGACTCGACGTCCTCGAACGGTACGCGACTCCGCGTGTCACAGTCAGTACAGACGACCGGAATCTTCGGGAGTTCCCCCTCCTCAGTCATGCTGGTTCGGTATGAACCGGGGGTGCAAATAACGTCTGGTCGCCGGCGAAACCGGAACCGGTTTGCCAGTACCGTCGAAACCTCCGCTCGTGCCAGCAGTCGAACAGACGAATCCGGACGGGGTGGACTTCGGGTGGGTGATGCAGACGACGTTCGTCACGACTATCCTCGTCGGGTCTCCGCTCGTCGTCCTCGCCTCCTTTGGCGCGACGCTCCCGACGTGGACGAGTCGCGCCCTGTTCGCGGTCCGGGTCGGCGCTGTCGTCTGGTTCTGCACCGCCGTCGCCGTCTACCTCTACGCCCGGTACCGTCGCTGATCGAACTCGCTCGCCCACGCGAAGGCCGTCCCCGCGCGCCGGGCCGTCTCCGCGTCCCGTTCCGAGTCGCCGACGAACACCGTCGATTCGGGGGCGGCGTCGAGGCGGTCCACGACCGTCAGCAGGCCCTCCGGGTCGGGTTTCGCCGACCCGACCGAGTCCCGGCCGACGACCGGACCGACCGCCGAGGCGATGCCGTGGGTGTCCAGCGCGAGTCGACACGCCTCCTCGGCGTTGAGCGAACACACTCCGACCGGAACCTGATGCGGGAGGCCCTCGGCGAGTCCGAGACGCTCCGACCGTCGTGCGCCGTCGCGTTCGTACTCCGTTATCGTCTCCTCGACGGCCGCTCGGTGGCCCGTCTCGTCGGACAGTTCGAGCATCCCCCAGAGGTCGGTCTGACCCGGGTCCACGTCGCGTGACCGGAGGACGCTCGCCACGTCGCGGGCGACGGCGTTCCAGTCCACGGCGAGTCGCACCAGCGTCCCGTCCAAGTCGTAGACGACAGCGTCGTGTGTCACGGTCCGCGGTACGCCGTCGGTCCGCAAATGTGCTTCGCCGCTCAGTCGAGCATCTCGCGTGCGACGACGTTCTTCTGAATCTCGCTGGTCCCCTCGTAGATGGTCGTCACCTTCGCGTCACGGTACAGTCGTTCGACCGGGAAGTCCGTGGTGTAGCCGTAGCCGCCGTGAATCTGGACGGCTTCGTTCGCCACCTCGACGGCCCCCTCGCTGGCAAAGTACTTGGCCATGCTCGCCGCCTGTCTGGCGTCCTCGCCCCGATCTATGCGACTGGCCGCGTCCCACGTGAGTAGCCGACCGCCCTGCACCGTGGTCGCCATGTCCGCTAGTTTGTGTCGTATCGTCTGGAACTCGCTTATCGGCCGGTCGAATTGCTCGCGGTCCTGTGCGTACTCGACGGCCTCGTCCAGCGCGGCCTGTGCGAGGCCGACGGATTGTGCGGCGATGGCCACTCGGCCGCCGTTCAGAATCGACAGCGCGGCGGCCAGTCCGTCTCCCACGTCGGTCAGCCGGTACCGCTCGGGAATCCGTACCCCGTCGAAGGTCAGCGAAGTGGTGTCGCTGGCCCGCAGGCCGAGTTTGTCCTCTGGCTCACCCACCGTGAGTCCATCTGCGTCTTTCGGGACGAGGAACTGCGTGACGGAGTCGGGGTCATCGCGGTCCGTCTTGGCGAAGACGACGACGACGCCCGAGCGCTCCCCGTTCGTTATCCACTGCTTCTCGCCGTCTACGACGTAGCCGTCACCGTCGGGCCTCGCGACGGTGGTCATCCCCCGCGGGTTCGACCCCGCGTGCGGTTCCGAGAGCGCGAACGCACCGACCGGCCGGCCGTCGACCATCTCCGGTAACCACTCCTCGCGGACGGACTCGGTGGCGAATTCGGCGATACAGGAGGTGGCCAGACAGTGGACAGACAGCGCCGTGGCGACGGCGAGCGACCCGTACGCCAGTTCCTCGTTGACGATGGCGTAGGTCCGACGGTCGGCGTCGAAGCCGCCGTACTCCGCCGGTGTCGTCAGTCCGGTGAGGTCGATGCCCGCGAGACTGTCCCAGACGCCCTCGGGGAACGACTCCTCGCGGTCGGCCTCGGCCGCGGTCGGTCGGACCTGTTCTGTCGCGAACTCCCTGACGGTCGCTCTGATTGCCCGCTGTTCCGGCGAGAGCTCCATGGCGGCGCTAAGCGTGGCACTCCCAAAGGTCTACTGTCGAGAAACCGCCGTCTCAGCGCGAATCGACGAGTTCGACGTCGAGGTACTCTTCGAGAACTGCGATGGTGGACCCGCCGACGCTCGCCTGCGTCGCGCGGCCCTGTTCGACGGCGAGGACGTCGCTCTCGTCCAAGTCGAGTTCCTCGGCGAGGTCGGCCGTCTGCAACCCTCGCTCCTGGCGCGCCTCCGTGACGATGCTCCCGTAGTCGCTCACGAGATAGGGCAGTTGGTCGCTGTCGTAGTCGGCGCCCTCCTCCCAGTGGGTGGCGTCGGGCTTCTGTGAGTCCTGTAACTTCGCGGTGTTCTGGGCGGCGCGGCGACGCCGGTCGGTCTCGTCCCGAGACTGGTCGCCCGAGGACTGAGACTGCTCGTTCTCGCCGTGGTTCTTCGCGCAGTCCGAACAGACCTGCAGGGTCGCGCCCGCGACGCTGGCGGTCTGCAAGTCCCCGCCGTCGGCACCGCAGAGTTCGCAACTCCCGCCGGCGCTGTCGCCCCCGCCGCCGGTCGAGTATTTGGCCATGCCCCCGGTAGCGGTTTCGTCGTATTTGAAACGTCCGGTTCACGCGGATGCGACACTCTCCCGCGGCCCGTCGCAAACGAAAGCCCTTTTATTGGGCCCCGGGATACGATTGAATGCAGTAAGAGAACGCGAGCGTGGGTAGCCAAGCCAGGCCAACGGCGCAGCGTTGAGGGCGCTGTCCCGTAGGGGTCCGCCGGTTCAAATCCGGTCCCACGCATCGCAAGCGAGGGCGAAGCCCTCGATATCACGGCGGCGTCGCCGCCGAGGACGATGCAGGTGCACTCCCTTGGGACTGCACCCACGCACATTCCTTCCGAAGCAACGTCCCGCAGTGCCGACTGTAGGCCATCGTGTCGTCTCGTTATCGACTGAGACGATTCGAGAACCCGCTGACTCCGACCGGATGCCGTGACCGAGTATCACGGTTGATAAAGTGACCGCAAAGTTCTTTATTTCACCCGACAACGAATTCGATAGGCACCCACGGTGCCACCCACCCCCACCTTACTTCCGTTTCTCGTACACCGGTAGCCGCGTCGCCGTCCGTCATCGCCCGAGAGCGAAGTTCAGACCGATTCAGACCGAGTGCGGAGGGACGACGCTGTCGGCGTGACGACCTCCAGACGACGCGACGACTGGCCGTCGATGGACACTCCTCGCGAGAACAGTCGAATCGTGCGTTATCCAGCAATCGCTCACGAGGAATCTTCGCGACAGAGTGGAAGGGGCGGGATTCGAACCACGCGGAGCCCTGCATGGGAAACTGCCATCGGCCGAGTTCTGGCACGTTGGCCGGCAGCGCTCTACCACTGAGCCACCCTTCCAGACGAGTGTCTGTTCGGGCGCGGTACGCAAATATGTGACGGCAGTGGCACTCACGGCGTCGATATCGGGTCGCAAACGGATTCGCTTATCACTCTGGTTCGCGTCCGACGGTCGCTCCGGTGGCCGGTGCCCATTTGGGGAGTCCCTGCGAAGCGTCACCTGTGAGTTACACCAAACTCCACTACACCGAGGCGGACCCGCTCGCCGACGCGATGCACTTCCTGCGGGACCCGCTCGGGTGCGAGGAACTGGGCGTGACCGTCGTCGACTGCGACCCCGGGTGGACCGGGAAACCGCACAACCACGCCGAGCAGGGACACGAGGAGGTGTACGTGCTCGTCGAGGGGGAGGCGACGGTGACTGTCGACGGAGAGGACGTATCGATGACGACCGGAGACACGCTCAGAATCGACCCCGAGGCAGAGCGGCAGATACAGAACGGCGATACGGAGAGTCAGTTCGTTCTCGTCGGAGCGCCCTGAACCTCAGTAGCTCCGCTCTTTCGGTTCGTACGTCTCCTCGTCACCTTCGAGGATGACGGGCTTGTAGTACAGTTCCGGCGTGCCGTCGTTCCACGCGAGCATCGTGTGCTTTATCCACTCCTCGTCGCGGCGCTCTTGGAACTCGGCGCGCCAGTGGGCGCCGCGGAACTCTTCGCGGGCCAGCGCCCCGAGCGTGATGGCTTCGGCCACGTCGAGGATGTTGCGCGTCTCGATGGTATGGATGAGGTCCGTGTTGTAGGTGCGAGAGGGGTCCGAGACGGCGACGTTCTCGTACTCCTCACGCGCCCGCCGGAGGTCACGGAGCGCCTGTTTCAGGCCCGCTTCCTCCCGGAAGACGTTGACGTTCTGCGTCATCGTCTCTTGGACGTCGGCCCGGACTTCGGCGTGGTTGATGCCGTCGTCTTCGAGCAGCGTCTCGACGCGTTCGCGCTCGCGTTCGACGGCGTTCTCGATGACGCTCGTCGGTTCGACGGCCGCGCCGTCGGCCGCGACGTCCTCGCTCCCGCTGTCGATTGCGCCGGGTGCGACGGGTGGTTCGACGTCGCCCTCCTCGCTCTTCGCGGAGGGGCCGGTCTGTATCTCCGCGGTCTTCATGTCCTTGCCGGCGGCGTGATAGCCGGCGCGAGCGCCGAAGACGAGCAGTTCTGGGAGCGCGTTCCCGCCGAGTCGGTTCGCGCCGTGCAGGGAGACACAGGCCGTCTCACCGGCGGCGTACAGTCCTTCGATGCACGTCTCGCCGTTCTCGTCGCACTCGACGCCGCCCATGGCGTAGTGCTGGCCGGGCTTGACCGGCATCGGTTCGTCGAGGCCGTCGACGCCCTCGAAGTCCTCCGCGAGGTGGAGGATGTTCTCCAGACGGTCGAGGATGCGCTCTTCGCCGAGGTGACGCATGTCGAGGTCGACGTACTCGTCCTCGATGCCGCGGCCTTCGTTGACCTCGGTGAGTTCCGCCCGGGAGACCACGTCACGAGAGGCGAGTTCGCCGGCGTTGTTGGCGTAGCCGTACTCGAACATGAACCGCTCCTCGTCGTCGTTGTAGAGGATGCCACCCTCGCCGCGGACGCCCTCGGAGATGAGCACGCCCGTCGACGGGAGCGTCGTCGGGTGGAACTGTATCATCTCCATGTCCTCCATCGGGACGCCCGCGCGGTAGGCCATCGCACAGCCATCGCCGGTGTTGGCGACGGCGTTGGTGGTGTGGTCGAAGGCCTGCCCGAGACCGCCGGTGGCGAGGACGACGCCGCCCTTCGCCCGGAAGCCCTCTATCTTCCCGGACTTGATGTCGTAGGCGACGCAGCCGTGACACTCTCGGTCTTCGGGGTCGTCGTGGTCGGTCACCGCGAGGTTGGTGACGTACCACTCGTCGTACACCTCGATGCCGCGCTTGACCGCCTGCTCGTACATCGTGTGCAGGAGGTGGTGACCGGTCTCCGCGCCCGCGTACGTGGTCCGGGGGAACGACATCCCGCCGAACGGGCGCTGTGAGACGCGGCCGTCGTCCTCGCGGGAGAACGGCATCCCCCAGTGTTCCAGTTGGATGACTTCCTCGGGGGCCGTCTTGGCGAAAGTGTCGATAGCCGGGGCGTCCCCGAGGTAGTCGGAGCCTTTCATCGTGTCGTAGGCGTGCAGGTCCCAGGAGTCGCCCTCCCGGAGCGAGGCGTTGATGCCCCCCTCTGCCGCGCCCGTGTGACTGCGGACCGGATGGAGTTTCGTCACGAGAGCGACGTCCGCTCCCTCCTCGTCCGCTGCGATGGCCGCACGGAGGCCGGCGCCACCCGCGCCGACCACGATAACGTCGTGTTCGTACATTGTGTATGGGAAGTAGTAACGTCTGTCTGGCTTCGCTTAGGACTACCAGAACTTGAGGTTGTTCTTCACCGCTTCGCGCTTGAGTTCCTGGATGTGTTCGGTCAACGGGATGTCCTTCGGACACACCTCGGTACAGGAGAACTGGGTCTGACACCGCCAGACGCCGTGTTCCTGCTCGATGATTCGGAGTCGTTCCTGCTTGCGGTTCTCGCCTTCGCGCTCGTCCATGGCGAAGCGATAGGCCTTGTTGATGGCCGCCGGGCCGAGGTACTCGTTGTCGCCGGCGGCGATGTTACACGAGGACATGCAGGCGCCACACCAGATGCACCGCGTGGACATCTTGACCTTCTCGCGGTTCTCCCGGCTCTGACGCTGTTCTTCGAGGTCGTCCTCGGGGAGTTCGTCGGCGTCGAAGTACGGCTCGACGGCCTCCATCTGGTCGTAGAAGTGCTCCATGTCCACGACGAGGTCCTTGACGACCTCCTGGTGGGGGAGCGGTTCGATTCGGACCGGGTCCTCCAGTTCCGACAACTGGGTCTTACAGCCGAGTCGCTGACGGCCGTTGACGAACAGCGCGTCCGACCCGCAGACCGCCTGTCGGCACGAGTGTCTGAAGGTGAGCGAGGAGTCGTACCGGTCCCGCGCGTAGATGAGGGCGTCGAGGACGGTCATCCCCTTGTGGTACGGGACGGTGAAGTCGTCGAATCGGGGTTCCTGCTTGCCCTCGACCTCCGGGTCGTAGCGGAACACCTTCAGCGAGACCGTCTCCTCGTCGTCGAGCGTCTGCTCTTCGGTCTCCTGCTGCGCCTCGCGCTCGGCCTGCCGCTGTCGTTTCTCCGCCCGACGCTGCTCTCCGGGTGATTCGACGGCCGGTTCCGTCTCCTCTTCTTCCGCCTCGGTCTCCGTCTCCTGTTGTTCTATCTGTGTGCTCATGGTTTAGAGAAGCCCGTTCATCGCGAGTGCCACTCGTGTTCCCTGTGCGACGAGTAGCAGGCCCGCGACGACGAGGACGTACTTGACTGCGGTCTTCTGCGACCCGCTGATGCCCTGATTGACGAGGGCGTTGTAGACGCCGTTGACGCCGTGGAACGTCGCCGTCACGAGGAACAGCCACATCGTGGCGAAGTAGCTCCACTGGCCCATACGGGCCTGCGTCCCGGCGAAGGTGATGTCGGCGGCGTGGTTGACGAAGTGTAACAGCATGAAGTGGAACGCCAACACGCCGATGAGGAACACCGCGGTCAGCCGCTGGAAGAGCCAGCGCCGGCCGCCCCGCTCGAAGGAGGAGTAGTGTTCGGCCATTACGCCAACGGCCCCCCGAGGAACGTCGGAATGCTAGCGACGACGATGGCACCGGTCAGCACGAGCGACGCGTAGAAGCTCTTGTCCTGTGCCTCCAGTCCGACGCCTAAGTCCACCATCAGCAGGCGGATGCCGTTGAGAATGTGGAACACGGCGACGGCGAGGAGACCGACTTCGAGGAACCGAACGATTAGCAGGGCTTCGAGCCCTTGCAGTGTGTTCGTATAGAGTTCGGCGCCACCGAGCGAGGTGCTGAGGACGGCGATGTGGGTGAACAGATAGCCCACGAGTACCCAGCCGGTGAACTTGTGGAATATCCAGGCCCACATCCCGGCCGAGAACTCCCGCCACCGTCCGAAATCCTCGACGGTGCCGCGGTTGTAAGACTGACTCATACACTCGGGGGTTAGTCCGGGGACAAATAGTAGTTACTACCGCGTGCTTGTATCGCCGGAATCGACCGAATATCTTCGCTCGCTCACCGCTTTCGGGGACCGCCTCACCGACCCGTGAGACTGACCTCCCCGTCGACGTGGACGGTGTCCGGCGTGACGATGACGTGGTGAGTCCCGACGGAGAACTCCACGGCATCGGGAGGGTTGTCGTGTGCGAACAGCGCGTCGAACGCGGCGGTGTCGACGTCCTCGTCGAGGACGAACCCGAGGTCTGTCGGGTCGGTGTCGTAGTACTCTGCGAACGCTTCGACGACTCGGACTGACGGTGGGGTGACTTCCTCTGCCATCGTAACGTGGTGCTTGTCGGAGGGTAGCCGTCTACCGGCCGTTGGCTCGCCGGCACGCGGGAACGATGCACGGGCCGTATGGCAGTCGGTTCGTGGCCTTCGCCGGTCGGTTCGTGGTATCTCGCATGCTCGTCGGACCGAGTGCGTTCGCGGTGTGTCACACGTCCCACCCGGCCATGTGGTCGCAATCGCGGGCTCGGCCGTCCACCGTGGTATTCGTCAACGCATACTAAAATATTATCGAAACGACGAGTTCTCTCTCGTCCCGTCGGTCCCCGCCGTCACTCCTCGCCGGCGGGGAATGACTGCGTCCGCTCTAACGCGCGCCGGGTCCGCTCGTCGAGTCTGACGAGGTGACAGAGCGGGTTCCCCGGATAGACCAGCGGGTTCTCCAGAACCCCCACGAGGAGTCCGGTGAACGGCGCGCGAACCTCGGTATCCTCCGTCTTGAACGGGTTCGCGATGGTACAGATGACGTCGTCCTCGTAGACCAATGCGCCCCGTTCGTGGTGCATATCTACCAGTCCGCCGGCGTCGGCGCGTATCCACGTCTTCTCGTCTCCGTTCTCGATGACGGTTCGCCACCCGGGCCACTGCACCACTTCCGACGGGAGCATCCCGAACTCCGCGAGCACGGAGCGGACGCTATCCAGTGCGCTGTCGATGAGCGGTCGCTGGAACCGGTGGGCCTCCCCCATCTCGATGGTAATCGAGGCTGTGCCAGCGAGACTGGCCTCCCGGCGGAGCGACCCGGACGGTCCCTCCGAGGAGATGATGACGTTGGACGCGAAGGCGTTGGCCACGCGGGCGACGTCGTCGTCCGTCATGTCTGCGCGCACGTGGAGCATGTTCGTCCGCCCGCGCGTCGACGTGTGGAAGTCCAGTCCGAAGTCACACGGTTCGAGGAAGTTCCGGAAGATGCGGTGGGCCATCCGCTTTGCGCTCGTCGAGTCCGGATTCCCCGGGAACGAGCGGTTGAGGTCACGGTCGTAGATAGGGAGATAGCGCTCCTGTGCCAGAAAGGCCGGGACGTTGAGCACCGGGAGACAGACCAGCGTTCCCGCCAACTCCCCGTGGTCCCACTCGTGGGCGACCTCTCGCACCACCTCGATGCCGTTCAGTTCGTCGCCGTGGGCCGCCGCCGAGAGGAACCCTGTCGGACCGGGATACTCGCCGTTGACGATGGTCACCGGCATCCGTACCGGGTCGCCCATGTACGTCTCGCTGACCGTGTACCGGACGTTCTGCGTCTCGCCGGGGTCTACCCGCCCACCGTCGTAGGTGAACGGTTCGGCCTCGTCCATGGGCGTACAAACACGACCGCCGGTAAAAGGGTGTCTGGCGAGCGGTTGCCACGATGCGGCGTGACAGTGACTGTCGCGGCCGGGCCGGACCCATCAGGGTTTTCCTACCCCCACCAGAACGGCTACAGTATGGATACGGAAGACATCACGGTCGGCGTTCTGAGCCTCCACTCCAGCAAGGAGACGAAGGCCATTCTGAACGCGGCGGAGGAGATGGGCTGTGACACCGAGTGGCTCCGAGAGGAGAACACCGCGGTGACGACGACGGACAGCGACCTGAGCCTCCATCCGGACGTGGACGTCATCGCCAACCGCCTGCTCCTCTCCAGCGACGAGCACCCGATGGAGGGCGCTGGCCTCGCACTGACGCTCAACAAGGCGGCCCCGATGCTGAACGAACCGACGCCCGCGATGACCGCGCTGCACAAGTTCGCCACCGCGGCGGCCCTCGCCGACGCCGGCGTCAACATCCCCGACGCCGTCCTCGCGCTCTCGACCCAGCGACTCAACCAAGAGCGCGAGCGGTTCGGCGACCGTGCCGTCTACAAGACGGCCATCGGGACCCACGGCGGCGGGACGTGGATGGTCGAACTGGACGAACCGGTCAACGCACAGGTCGGGGAGCGCCACGCGTTCCTCCAGGAGTTCCTCGAACACGACGACACGCGCCACCACGACCTGCGCGTCTACGTCGTCGGCGACCGAATCGTCGGGGCCATGAACCGCTACGCCCCCGAAGGGGAGTGGCGGACCAACGTCGCACTCGGCGGCGAAGTCGAGGACATGACCGGCGACCTCCCGCCGGAAGTGCGGGAGATGGCTCTGGACTCCGTCGAAGCCATCGGCCTCGACTACGCCGGCGTCGACATCGTACAGGGGGAGGACGGCTACTACGTCCTCGAAGTCAACCCGACGGCCGGGTTCCGCGGCCTGTTCAGAGCAACCGGCATCAGTCCCGCCCCCTACATCGCCCAGTTGGCGGTCGAGAAGGCGGGCGGGGAGGTTCCCGACGCCGAAGTCGAACGCCTCTCCGACCGTCTGGACGACTCGCGCCCGTCGGCCATGCCGCGGAAACCGACGACCACGAGTCCGGAGAACGTCACCATCGGGTACATCGAGGAAGTCGTCGTCTCCGGCACCCGCGGTCACCAGACCGTTCTCGCGAAGTCCGACACCGGCGCGACCCGTACCAGCATCGACGCGGAACTGGCCGCGGAAATCGGGACCGGTCCCATCCTCGACATCGTGAAGATAAAGTCCGGTAGCGTCAAGTCGGGTCGCTCGCGACCGGTCGTGGACCTCGTCGTCGGCATCGGCGGCACCCAACACACCGTCACGGCCAGCGTCGAGGACCGCTCGCACATGGACTACCCGCTCTTGCTCGGCCGGGACATCCTCAAGCACTACCAGGTGAACGTGAACCGTCGCGCGGACGACGACTACGAGACGGACGCCGAAGAGGAAGAGCAGGCCGAAGAGTAAGCCGTAACTGCCCGCCGCCCCCGCTACTCCTCCGCCACCTCGTCGACGCTCTCTGCGATATCTTCCTCCGCTCGCCAGAGGTAGAGCGTCGCGTAACTCCGGTAGGGGGCCCATCGCTCGGCGTACTCGACCATCTCCGAGCGGTCGTAGCCGTCGCCGACGACGTTTTCGAACCCCTTCCGCACGCCCAGGTCCCCGACGGGGAAGACGTCCTCGCGGCTGAGCGAGAACAGCAGTTGCATGTTCGCCGTCCAATCGCCGACGCCCGTGATTGCGGTGAGTTCCTCGCGGACGGCGTCGTCGGCCATCCCCTCGAAGGCGTCGATGCTGTACCCGTTCGCCTCGAACGCTTCGGCCACCTCGTTGACGTAGCGTGTCTTCTGTCTGGAGAGGCCGGCGTCGCGCAACGTCTCGTCGTCGGCCGCGAGGACGCCGCTCGGCGTCACCTCGACGGCGTCGAACAGGCGCTCGCGGGTGGCCGCCGCGGAGGCCATCGACACCTGCTGGCGCAGGATGGAGACGACGAGTCGCTCGAAGAGGTCCTCGGCCGGGTCGAGGGTCACTTCGCCGTGCGCCTCGACCAGCGGTCCGATGTCGGGGTCGCGTCTGAGCGTCTCGTGTGGCGAGTCAGTCATCGGCCGGGTGTAGCGGCCACGGTCGAAAGAACCTGTCTGTCGGGGCAGTCGCGGCGGGTCAGTCGTCGGCGATGGGGCGCTCGGTGGTCGTGTCCGCCTCGGCGTCGCGCTCGGAGACCGGTTGGGCCGGGTTCCCGGCCACCGTCGTCTCCGGGGGTACGTCTTCGACCACGACGGCCCCCGCCCCGACGGTGGCGTTCTCGCCGACCGTGACGGGGCCGATTAGCGAAGCGCCCGCCCCGACGGTCACGCCGTCTTCCAGCGTCGGGTGGCGCTTCTCGCGGCGCATCGAGGCCCCGCCGAGCGTGACGCCGTGGTAGAGCAGCACGTCGTCGCCGATTTCGGCCGTCTCGCCGACGACGGTGCCCATTCCGTGGTCGACGAACAGACGGTCGCCGACGTCGGCCCCGGGGTGAATCTCGACGCCGGTCAACAGGCGAGCGACGTGCGAGAGGACTCGAGCGGCGAGCGTGTGTTCTCGCACCCACAGGGCGTGGGCGAGGCGATACAACCAGACGGCGTGCAGGCCGGGGTACGTGAGGACGACTTCCGCGGCGCTCGTGGCGGCCGGGTCCTTGGCCATCGCCGTGCGAACGTCGTCGCGGAGCGTATCGAGCATCGTGTGTGAAACTATCGGGTGCTCGGCTGACGGTACGTAGCGTCGCGAGCAAAAGCGAGTGCTCAACACCGACAGCGGCACGTGGCAGGGCGGTGCCGTTCGGTTTCACGGGTCGGCGTGCAGTCGTCGGAGCACTCGACGTGCATACACGCCACTGGAACACGCAGGGTGATAAAACAGGCGATAGGGGCGTGAACGGCCCGTATATCCGCCAACAGAGTCACTCGATGTCGATTCGGTGTCCGCTCTCCAGCGGTTCGGCTTTGGTGATACGGACTGTGAGAACGCCGTCCTCCATGGAAGCGGAGACGTCGTCCGCGTCCACGCCGCCGGGAAGGCGGACGCGGCGAGACAGCGAGCGGTGGGACCGTTCGCGCCGGACGTAGTTCGTCTCGGTCTCCTCGGTCTCCCGACTGTGTTCGGCGTCGATTGCGAGGGTCTGGTCGGTGATGAACACCTCCACGTCGTCCTTGGTGAACCCCGGGAGGTCGGCCGTGACGACGAAGGCGTCGTCCTCGTCTACGACGTCCACGCGCGGTGACTCCATCTCCGGCGTCCACGCCTCGAACCCGCCGCCCCATCGCTCGGCGGCCTCCTCGAACTGTCTGCTCATCTGTTCGAACCACGACTCCATGCTGTCGAGTGGTGACTGTCGCGCCATCACGAGAGTCCACTCCCGTCCGTCGCTTAGTTAGACAGGCAGTACGCCGAGAAAGCCAGACGTGCCAGCGGTTCGGTCTGCGTTCGCCCGCGGTAGGTTGACCTTTGCCGGCCGCAGTCACACCATCCCCTTGCCGAGGAGTTCGCGGGCGATGATGTTCTTCTGAATCTCGGTGGTCCCCTCGTAAATCTGGGTAATCTTCGCGTCCCGGTAGAACCGCTCGACGTCGAAGTCGTCGACGTAGCCCGCTCCGCCGTGAATCTGGACGGCCTCGTCCGCCGTCTCGACGGCGACTCTGGAAGCCTTCTCCTTCGCCATCGACGCGAGTTGCGTGAGTTGGTCGTCCGAGTTGTCGACGCTCCACGCCGACTTGTAGGTGAGTTGCCGGGCCGCCTCGATTTCGGTGAACATCTCCGCGAGTTTGTGCTGGATGGCCTGGAACTCGGAGATGGGCTTGCCGAACTGCTCGCGGTCCTGCGCGTATTCGAGTGCCCGCTCGGCCGCCCCGCGAGCGATGCCGACGCCCTGTGCGGCCACGCCGGTTCGGGTCTCGTCGAAGAACTGCATTATCTGGAGGAACCCCGCGCCGCGGGTGCCCACGAGGTTCTCCTCGGGAACCCTGACGTCGTTCAAAACGAGTTCCGCCGTGTCGGAGGCCCGGATGCCGAGTTTCCCCGTTATCTTCTCGGCCTCGAACCCGTCGCGGTCGGACTCGACCAGAATCTGGGAGAACCCGTTGTACCGACCCTCCGCGTCGGGGTCGGTCTGACAGAGGACCACGAAGTAATCGCCGACGGTCCCGTTGGTAATCCACATCTTGTTCCCGTCGACGACCCACTCGTCGCCGTCCTTTCGCGCCCGTGTCGAAACCGACGATACGTCCGACCCCGTGTCCGGTTCGGAGATGGCGGTCCCCATGATGGCGTCGCCCGTCGCGACCGGTTCCAAGTACTCCTCTTTCTGGGCCTCGGTCCCGAACCCGACGATGGCGTCCGCGCCGAACGCCGCCGACTGGATGCAGAGGCCGATGCCGGGGTCCGCCGCGAACAGTTCCTCGGCGATGATGGCGTTGGTCAGCGTGTCGTAGCCGACGCCGCCGTACTCCATCGGGATGTTCGCGCCCGTCAGTCCCATCTCGGCGGCCTTCTCGACGACCTCGCGCGGGAACTTCTCCTCGCGGTCGTACTCGGTGGCGACCGGGAGTATCTCGTTCTCGGCGAAGCGGCGGACCTCGTCTCGAATCTGGCGTTGCTCGTCGGACAGTTCGAAGTCCATGTGCGGTGTGTTGACGTGGGCGCCCAATAATGGTTTGTAATCCGAAATAAACGCCAGAGATGTTTATCCCCGAGAGAAACGTTGAAACGTCGGCCGACAGTGGGGATATATGTCATGGATTTCGAGGACATCGAGACGGTAGCAGTGCTCGGCGCGGGCAACATGGGCCACGGTATCGCAGAGGTGGCCGCCCTCGCGGGCTACGAGGTTCGGATGCGCGACATCAAAGAGGAGTTCGTCCAGAACGGCTACGACAACATCGAGTGGTCGCTGAACAAACTGGCCGAGAAGGACCAATTGACAGACGAAGAGGCCGAGGAGGCTCTCGAGCGGGTCACGGCCCTCGTCGACGTCGAGGCGGCAGTCGGCGACGCCGACGTGGTCATCGAAGCCGTCCCAGAGAAGATGGAGATCAAGAAGGACGTCTACACAGACGTCGAGGAACACGCGCCCGAGGACGCCATCTTCGCGACGAACACCTCCAGTCTCTCGATTACGGAACTCTCCGAGGTCACGGACCGCCCCGAGCAGTTCTGCGGGATGCACTTTTTCAACCCGCCGGTGCGGATGCAACTCGTCGAGGTCATCTCCGGGCGACACACCAGCGAGGAGACTCTCGAAACCATCGAAGCCCTCGCCGAGGACTTCGACAAGACGCCCGTTCGGGTCCGGAAGGACTCGCCCGGGTTCATCGTCAACCGCATCCTCGTGCCCCTGATGAACGAGGCCTGTTGGCTGGTCCACGACGACGTCGCCACCATCGCCGAAGTGGACTCGACGACGAAGTTCGACATGGGCCTCCCGATGGGGTCGTTCGAACTCTCCGACCAGGTCGGCAACGACGTCGGCCTCCACGTCCTCGAATACATGCACGAGGTGCTCGGCGAACCGTACGCCCCGTGTCCGCTCCTCGAGGAGAAAGTCGAGCGCGAGCAACTCGGGAAGAAGACCGGCGAGGGCTTCTACGACTACGAGGACGGTGGCGCCGACATCCCCACCGACGCCGGACGCGACGACATCGAGCGTCGCTTGCTCGCGGTGATGGCCAACGAAGTCGGGAAACTCGTCGAGAACGACGTGGCTCCGGTCGCCGACATCGACGAGGCCGTGATGCTCGGCGGCGGGTTCCCCGAGGGACCGGCGAAACTGGCCGACAAGGCCGGACTGGAGACGCTCGTCGAGACGCTGGAGACCGTCCACGAGGAGACCGGCGAATCCCGGTACGCCGTCTCGGACGGCCTGCGTGAGGCCGCGGAGTCCGGCGGGTTCTACGGCGGCCCGGACGAAGAGGCCGCCGACTTCGAGAACATCGCAATCGAGTACCCCGGCGAGATGGTCGGACACATCGTCCTCGACCGCCCCCACCGGATGAACACGGTCAGCCCCGACCTGATGGACGAACTCTCGGAGGCAATCGACCTCCTCGAGGACGACGACGAGGTCCGGTCCATCCTCGTCACGGGGGCCGGCGACAAGGCGTTCTCCGCGGGCGCCGACGTCCAGTCGATGGCCTCGAACGCCACGCCCCTCGAAGCCGTCGAACTCTCGAAGAAGGGACAGGAGACGTTCGGGAAACTGGAGGCGTGCTCCATGCCCGTCGTCGCCGGCATCGACGGCTACGCACTGGGTGGCGGGATGGAACTGGCGACGTGTGCCGACCTCCGAGTGGCCTCGAAGCGCTCGGAACTCGGCCAACCGGAACACAACCTCGGCCTCCTACCCGGGTGGGGCGGTACCGTCCGCCTCGCAAACATCGTCGGTGAGGGCCGCGCCAAGGAGATTATCTTCACCGCAGAGCGCTACGACGCCGAGGAGATGGCCGACTACGGCTTCGTCAACGAAGTCGTCGACAACGGGTCGCTGGAGGACCGCGCCTTCGAACTGGCCCGTGACCTCGCGGCCGGTCCGCCGGTCGCCCAGAAGTTCACCAAGCGCGCGATGCACGCCGGCCGCGACGACACCGACGCCGGCCTCGAAGTCGAGTCGCAGGCGTTCGGTCACCTCATCGGCACCGAGGACGTGATGGAGGGCATCACGGCGTTCATGGGCGACGGCGAACCGGACTTCCAGGGCAAGTAAGCCCAGACCGGCCGCCTGACCGTTCTTCTGTCTGTTTTTTGGCTGGACATCGATTGACGGAGGCCACTCGAACGTACCGTGTCACCGCGCCACAGATAGTGGTGATTTCGATGGGGTTAAATTGGAGCACCCGAAACGCAGGAATGCGCTCGGTTGGTGTAGTCCGGCCAATCATCTTGGCCTTTCGAGCCGAGGACATGGGTTCAAATCCCATACCGAGCACATTCCTGCCGCGAACGAAACTCTGAGCGCCAGCGTTGCGTCTCTTCTCTTGCGGTTACGCCGCCCCCTTGCGTAGTGGCCCGTCAACCGACCGGTTCTCGACCCGTCCCCTCCCGACGTGACCGACCGCTTCTGTCTTAGACGTGGGATAACCTCCCGATTGGGTCGGTGTCACGACCCAGTTAGGATGCCAGTAGCTATTTTTCCGGCGGGCGCCAGCGCCATACCATGCAAGCAATCGTACTCGCGGCCGGCGAAGGGACACGAATGCGCCCGCTGACCGCGAACACGCCAAAGCCGATGTTGCCCGTCGCGGATAGACCGCTCGTCGCTCACACGGCGGATACGGCCATCGAGGCAGGCGCGGACGAACTGATTTTCGTCGTCGGCTACGAGGCCGACGCCGTCCGAGAGTACTTCGGCGACTCTTACCGCGGCCACCCCGTCTCTTTCGCCGTGCAGGAGGAACAACTGGGCACGGCTCACGCCGTCAACGCCGCCAGCGAGTACCTCGACGGACCCTTCGCCGTCCTGAACGGTGACAACCTCTACGACGAGGCGAGTCTCTCCGCGCTGTTCGACGCGGCGCCCTCTATCGCCGCCTACCGGGTCCCGGACCCCTCGAACTACGGGGTCCTCTCGACGGACGGCGACACCGTCACGGGTATCGTCGAAAAGCCGACGGACCCGCCGACGGAACTTGCCAACGCCGGTGCCTACGTCTTCCCCGCCGAGGCCCGAAACTGGCTGGACGTTCCGCTCAGCGACCGGGGCGAACACGAGATTACTGACGTCCTCGCCCGCGTCGTCGAGGAGCAGTCGGTCACGGCCGTCGAGGTGGACCGGTGGCTCGACGTCGGCCGCCCGTGGGAACTGCTCGAAGCGAACGAGTGGAAACTCGGCCAGATGACACGCCGCATCGACGGGGAGATCCGCGGCGACGCCGACCTGCGCGGGGCAGTCGTCGTCGAAGAGGGGGCCGTCGTCGAACCCGGCGTCACCATCGAGGGGCCGGTGCTCGTCCGGTCGGGCGCGGAAGTCGGGCCGAACGCGTACGTCCGCGGGGCGACGATGCTCGGCGAGGACACCCACGTCGGCCACGGCGTCGAGGTCAAGAACAGCGTCGTGATGGCCGACTCCGCCGTCCCGCACGTCTCCTACGTCGGGGACAGCCTCCTCGGGACCGGCGTGAACTTCGGCGCTGGGACGCAGGTCGCGAACCTCCGACACGACGGCGACGCGGTGAAGATGACCGTGAAGGGGGACCGGGTCTCGACCGGCCGACGGAAGTTCGGCGTCGTCGCCGGCGACGGGGCCCACACCGGCATCAACACCAGCCTCAACGCCGGCGTCGTCCTCTCTGACGGCGCGACGACGGGACCCGGCGAGAGCGTCACGCGGGACCGATAGGGTCGGCGTCGGCGCGCGCCGAGTATGTGGGATTAAGTAGGGTGAAAACGACCCTCAGATAAGATGGTCGACCCGACTTCGGACCACCACGAAGACATCGACGAGGCGGACGCACCGAACTGCGAGGTATGCGGCGACGCGATAGCCAACGAGACGACACACCGCGTCATCACGTGGATAGAGGACGGCAGCGTCGAGACGGCCCACTTCTGTGACGACCGGTGCCGCGAGCAGTGGGACGGCGCGTAGGAGGCTTCGGTCACGACTAGCGTTTACAGAAGACCTTTTGTACGGTGGCTCGTCCCGGCGACCAGATGACAGATGCGTAGTTCGAGTCGCGCCGTCGCCCGAGCCGCCCTCGTAGTGATACTTCTCTCGTCGGTCCTCGCGGTCGGTCACTCCTACGCGACCACGACCGGACTCGCCGAGACGACAGTCTCCGCCGATGGCCCCTCTGCGACCGAACCGGCCGTCAGCGACGACGGACCCGAGCGCCGAGTGCGCGGACCCGTAGACGTCGAGTCGCGGTTCGCCGCCGCCCGCGACGGGACGGTCGGCGCGGAGAACTGGTCCACGCGGCGCGTCAGCGAGGCCGCGGCCGACTACGACCGGGGCCTCACCGTCGTCGCGACGCAGGGGTTCTACGTCAGCGACGAGCGAGCGGAACTGGCCGCGTTCCTCCCGAACGGGACGCTGGTCCACTACGACGACCGCTATCGCGTCTACTTCGACGTGGACCCGGTCGAAGGGGAGCGATACACCGTCGAGTACGTCGCCGCCGAGCACCTGCGGGGTGAGGCGTGCGCCGAGGTGGGCGGGGAACCGTGTACCCGCAACGTGGTCAACCGCGTCAATCTCACCACCGGCGAGGAAGAGCGCGTCTACAGCGAGGTGACCCCGCGGGTGTACTCCGCGCGCTGGCACGACGTCGACCGCATCAACGAGACGCACCTCCTCGTCGCAGACATCGTCGGCGACGGCGTCTACG
This sequence comes from Haloarcula sp. H-hyl6, assembly GCF_056934455.1. Classification (NCBI taxonomy): domain Archaea; kingdom Methanobacteriati; phylum Methanobacteriota; class Halobacteria; order Halobacteriales; family Haloarculaceae; genus Haloarcula; species Haloarcula sp. H-hyl6. Next base: position 916,453 of record NZ_JBRIIK010000002.1, on the reverse strand, counting down.
CCGTCGACACGCGCGACGGGAGCGTCGCGTGGCGCTGGAACGCCTCGGCACACTACAGCCGCGACCAAGGTGGCTCCGACGCCGACTGGACCCACATCAACGACGTGGAACTGCTGGACGACGGGAGCGTCATGGTCAGCCCCCGCAACATGGACGAAGTCGTCTTCGTCGAACCCGGACCGGACGGCTGGGCCGTCGACGAGAGCCGGACGGTCGGCGAAGACGAGAACCACGACCTGCTGTACGAACAGCACAACCCGGACTACGTCCCGGCGGAGCGCGGCGGGCCGGCCGTCCTCGTCGCCGACTCGGAGAACGGCCGCATCGTCGAGTACGGTCGAACGGCCGACGGTACGGGATGGGAGCGGACGTGGACGTGGCGCGACGTGCGACTCCAGTGGCCCCGCGACGCCGACCGGTTGCCCGACGGCAACACGCTGGTCGTGGACTCCCACGGCGACAGAGTCGCCGAAGTGGGCGTGAACGACTCCGTCGTCTGGAGCGCCGACGTGGGGATGCCCTACGACGTCGAACGCCTCGGCACCGGTGACGAGAGCGCTGGGGGCCCCGCCGCGGAGTTCCGCGGCGTCGTGAACCGCCGGCCTGGCAACGCCACGGAGGTCATCGCCAACGTCACGAACGCGTCGGCGGTCGAAGACGGCCCGGCCGGTCGGTCGCTGGTCGACCGCTTCTGGCTCGGACTGAAGGCGCTCGTGCCGAGCCTCGTCGCCAACGGGTTGCTGTACGTCGCCCCCTCGTGGGTCCGGTTCAGCGACCTCGTGTTCGCGGCCACCGCCCTCGCCGCCGTCGTCGTCTGGGGCCTCACGGAGTTCTACTGGTCGCGGTACTCGGTCCGTGGATTCGGGCGCTGGGTCGCGGGGGCCGCTAGTCGCGGTACCGAGGCTATTCGGCGTCGGTGACCTCGATGTCGTCGTAGGTCCGTTCTATCGCCTGCTGGCCACCTACTCGGGCCGTCACCGTTCTGGTGAGTGCGTCGAACAGCGCCACCGCCGGGTACAGCACGAGTTCGGCGTAGCGGAGCGGTCGCACGATTCGCAGGGCGTACGACTGGGCGTGGCCCAGTCCGTAGGACTTCGGCACGATTTCGCCGGCGACGAGGATGACGCTACTCGCGACGACTGTCGTCAGCACCACGGCCGTCCCGGATTGGAACCGGTCGACGAACAGCGCCGTCAGGAGACTCGACAGTGCGATGTTGACGACGTTGTTCCCCACGAGAATCGTCACGAGGAGCCGGTGTGGGTCCGAGAGGACCTCCTCGACGGCCGCCGCTCGCGGGTCGTCTGCCGCCGCCTCGGCCACCAACTCACGCGAGAGCGAGAACAGCGCCGTCTCGCTGCTGGAGAAGAAGGCGCTACACCCGAGGAGCACGACGACGGCACCGAGCGTCGGCAAGACCTGTGTCGACATACGTCCTACTCAGGCGTGGCGGCCGTAAAGAAGCGACCCCGCAGTCTGTTCCCAATCACGAGTCGCTCGGGGCGGGAACGGGCCTCGCTGTCGCTCGGCACGTTCCAACTGAAGGATGCTCCGTCAGGGATTCGAACCCTGGTCATCACCGTGAGAGGGTGATATGATTGGCCGGACTACACCAACGGAGCGTACACTGAAACGAAGGGAGGTGGAACGTATAATGATTGCGTTTCGGGAGTGCCCTGTGTGGGTTTCTCACTCCTCGTCGAAGGGAGAACCGGCGGCGTCGGGTTCCTCGCCGGCGAGGCTGATGATGTTCTCCCGGCCGACGCGGAGTTTGCTGATGTCGCCGTCCTCCTCCATGTCCGAGAGGAGCATGCTCACCTTGGACTTCGACCAATCGGTCGTGTCCACGATGTCGACTTGCTTCATCCGGCCGCCGTTCTCTTCGAGGAGGTTGAGCACCCGGTCGCTGTCGCTCAGCAACTCCTCGTCGGAGACGGCCGGTTCCGGGTCAGTCTGTGCGGGTTCCTCGGTGGAGGGTCCCTGCTGTGTCGTCGACTCTACGGCGGTTCCACCGCTCTCGTCGCCGCCGAGGGCGGCCGCCGCGGCGCCGGACCGCCACGCGGCGGCGGCGACGGCCCCGAGAGCGAGGACGACGGCGACGACGGCCAGCGGCCACATCCCGTTCGCAGCGCCCGGGACGTCTGTCGTACCCCCCTCCTGTGTCGTCGCTTGCGCGCCGTCGGTGACGGCCGACCGGTCCCCGAGTTCGACGTAGGGGCGTCGGTCGGGGAACGACTGCTCGCCGACCCAACTGACGCTCTCGCTCCGGGCCAGCGAGTCGGGTTGGCTCCGGGAGTCCGGCGGCGGTTGGACCTGTGCGAACGCCAGTTCCGGTCCGCGTTCGACGACGAACGATTGGCTGGGCGCGATGTAGAACCCGCCCTCGAACACGTCGCCGACGACGACGCGGTCACCGGAGACGTTGGCGAAGTTCGTCCAGAGGAACTGCATCCGGACGGTACCGGTGCTCTGGACCGGGTTGGTCGACGCTGCCCGCTCGAAGTTCCGCGCCTCCATCTGCCGCCCCGTCTGGTTGGTGCCGTACTGGGTGAGCAAACCCGCCCGTTCGACGAAGTTCACGTACAACTCCGTCTCGTTCTGCTCGAAGGAGCGGGCGAAGTCCTCGAACCGCTGCCGCTCCGTCTCGTTGGTCAGCGGCGTCTGGTGTTCGATGGCCCACGTCGCAGAGCCGTTCTGATAGACGGTGACACGGAACGTGGTCTCCTCGAACTCGTCCGGCGTCTGAACCCGGGCCGGCGACTGAGCGCCGAGCGCGGGGCCGGCGGCGAGGCTGGCAACCAGCAGGAGGGCGACGACGACAGCGGCCGCGCGTGACATCTAGGTCGTAAGACCCAAGGACAGCATAAAAGGGCTATGAATAGCCGCCCTATCGTCCGGTCGTCCCCACGGCGTCTGCGAGTTTCTCTATCGGATGTGGGGGTTCGCTCGCGAGCGGTCTGTCGGCCAACTGCGTCCGACAGGAGGCCCCCGGTGCGACGACTTCCTCGCCGTCGCTGTCTGCTATCTGGTCGTAGAGGATGCCCGCGACCGCCTTGCTCATGGAGTAGTGTTCGGCCTCGTAACCGAAACTGCCGGCCATCCCGCAGCACCCGGAGTCCAGCGGGTCGACGTCGTAGCCCGCCCGACGGAGGACGCCGACCGCGTGGTGGTCCTTCTTCGTCGCCTTCTGGTGGCAGTGCCCGTGGTAGGTCAGCGACGTGGACGCCCCCGCCCAGTCGACGTTCGCGTCCAGCGCGAAGCGGTCGAGGTACTCACAGACGCCGAAGGTGTTCGCCGCCACCGTCGTCGCCTCGTCGTGGTCGTGGCCGAGCAGGTCCAGATAGTCCGACTGGAACATCACCGCGTCGGACGGTTCGACGGCGACGACGTCCCAGCCATCGGCGACCATCGGTTCGAGGGCCGCGACGTTGGTCGCCGCCCGGTCGCCGGCGACGTCGACGAACCCCTTCGAGTGGGCCGCCCGGCCCGACGCGGTCACCTCGTTGGGAACCTGCACGTGGACGTTCGCGGCCTCCAGTACCTCGACGGCGGCCTGTAACACCGCTGGGTGGCTGTAATTGTTGTAGGTGTCGGGGAACAGCAGGGCCCGCCGCTCCGCGTCGGCCTCGGCGACTCGTGGCCCGCGGTCGGCCCACCAGTCCTCGAAGGACTCGCGCTCGAACGTCGGCAGGTCGCGTTCGCGGGCGATACCCAGCAGTTTCTCACCGAGGTAGTCGCTCCCCGGGAGTTTCTGCGCCCAGTTCGAGACTGGCGCGAGCGCGCTCCCCACCTTGCTCACCGTCTCGACGTTGGCGAACACCTTCTCGCGCAGACTCGCGCCGTGTCGTTGGTGGTGTGCGTGTTCGACCTCCGTCTTCAGTTTCGCCATGTCCACCTCGCTCGGGCAGTCCTTCGCACACCCCTTACAGCCGATACAGAGGTCCATCACCTCGGAGACGAACTCGTCGTCGGTCGGGTCGTCGGGCAGGTCGCCGCTCATCGCCTGCCGGAGCATGTTCGCCCGGCCGCGAGTGGCCGTAATCTCCTCGTCGGCCGCCCGGTAGGTCGGACACATCACCCCGCCGGTCGTCTCCTGCGGTCCCCGACAGCCTCCGCATCCGTGACAGAGTTCGACCATCCCCTGCATCCCGTTCTCGTTGGGCCAGTCCAGCGCGGGGTCGAAGTCGAAGTCGAAGTCGTACTCCGGCGAGAAGCGCAGGTTCTCGGTCATGTCGACGGTGCGGGCCCGCGGCGGGGCCTCGCCCGCCTCGATAGTCGACTCGTCCACGCCGACGACCTGTCCCGGGTTCAGGAGCCAGTCCGGGTCGAACGCCGTCTTGAGGTCCTGAAACACCTTCCAGACGTCGTCGCCGTACAGTTTGTGGTTCCACTGCGTGCGTGCGCGGCCGTCGCCGTGTTCCCCAGAGACGGACCCGCCGTACTCTCTCACGAGGTCCGTCGCGCCGTCGGCGATGGCCTCCATCTGCTCGACGCCCTCCAGGGTCTTCGTGTTCACGAGCGGTCGGATGTGGAGACACCCCGGCCCGGCGTGGGCGTAGAAGGAGGCGAAGGTCCCCTGCTCTTCGAGGACGTCCTGAAAGTCCGCGACGTACTCCGGGAGGTTCTCCGGCGGGACGGCGGTGTCCTCGATGAAACTGATGTGTTTGGCGTCGCTGGTCCGGGAGAGGAGGATGGGGAGGCCGGACTTCCGGAGTTTCCAGAACCGCGTCCGCTCGGCCTCCTCGTGGGCCTCGCGGCCGTGGAAGGCCCGCAGCGGTGCGGCCGTAATCTCCTCGGCCCCCTCCTTCGGGACGGCGTCCGTCGAGACGTCGCCCACGCGGTCGGTGAGGAGGTCGGCCACCTTCTGCTTGCCCTGCGGGTCGTTCTCGGCGTAGAACTCCACGAGGAGGACGGCCCCCGTTCCGTCGGGGACGATTTCGGCCACGAGGTCGCCGAACTCCTCGGTGTCGGCCGCGAGGTCCAGCAACACGTCGTCCAACACCTCGACTGCGGCCGGGTCGTGGTCGAGGATGGGGGAGACGTCCTCCATCGCCGAGACGAGGTCGTCGTAGGCCAGCAACGCGAGCGACTTCGTCTCCGGGATGGGTTCGAGCGAGACGGTGGCCTCGGTGACGATTGCCAGGGTCCCCTCGCTCCCGGCCAGCAGTCGGGCGAGGTTGACGGTGCCGGCCTCGCCGTACTCGCCGTCGGCCTCGGCGACGAGGCGGTCGAGGTTGTACCCCGAGACGTTGCGCTTGAGGTCCGGGAAGGCGGCCTCGACGTCGTCTCGCTCCACGTCGAGGATGCGGGCGACCCCCGCGTGAATCCGGGCTTCGAGGTCGCCGTCGGGGTCCGCGTTCTCCCGAAGCGTCTCGACGTCCACTTCGCCGAACGTCGTCACCGTCCCGTCGGCCAACACCACCTCGCACTCCTCGACGTAGTGGTCGGTCTTGCCGTACTGCAGGGAGTGCGCGCCGGTCGAGTTGTTACCGATAGCGCCGCCGAGCGCGGACTTGTCCCCCCACGCGGGGTCCGGCGCGAACTTCAGGTCGTGCGGGGCGAGTTCCGCGTTCAGGTCCCCCAGCGTGGTCCCGACCTGTGCGGTGGCGCGGGCCGCGTCCGGGTCCACGTTCAACAGTGTGTCCATGTGGCGCGTGAAGTCGAGGACGACGGCCTCGTTGACCGACTGGCCAGCGAGACTGGTTCCGCCGCCCCGGGGCAGAACCGGTATCTCGCGTTGCGAGCAGTAGTCCATCACGGCCGCGACGTCGGCCGTCGACTCGGGGTAGACGACGCCGACGGGCGTCACCTCGTACGCACTGGCGTCGGTGGCGTAGAGTTGCCGCGAGTACTCGTCGAACCGTACGTCGCCCTCGACCCGGTCCGAGAGGTCGGCCACCATCGCGGGGCGGTCGACGGAGTCCGTCCGGTAGTCGTAGTCCGCCCGCGCGTCCGTGGCCGGGTCCTCGGTCGGTCCCTGTTCGGTTGCGCCCATACTCCGACGTTCGGCCGGCCCGACGTTAACCTGACGCACACGAGGGAACTTTCGGGCGTATCTGCCAGCAGACCGACGCGAAACCACCGGAGCGTTATTTACGCTCCAGTGTAGAAGCATTGCTAACCAATGGGTATCGCAGAAACTGTCTCGGGTAGCAGACGACTGGCAGTCGCGCGACCGGGAGCGGGTGTGGTCGCGACAGTCCTCGTCTATCTGGTCGCCGACCTCTTCACGAAACTGCTCGGAACGACCGTGTACGCCTTCGGGTTCCGGGTCATGGGCGGCGCGCTGACCGTCGGGTCGCTGGCCTCGATGGTCTTAGACGGCATCCTCGTGGGCCTCGCGGTCGGTCTGGCCGGCATCGGTCTCTCGATGACGTACAGCATCCTCGACTTCGCCAACTTCGCCCACGGCGATACGGTCACCGTGGGAGCGTTCCTCGGGTGGGTCGCCGCATACGTGACGGCGAATCTGGCCGTCAGCGCACCGCTGTCGTCCCTGTTTCTGTTCAACGGCGGGCAGCAGTTGAGCACGAGTGCGACGTGGGGACTGGTCCTGTTCGGGTTGGTCGTCGCCGCCGTCGGCACCGTCGCCGTCGTCCTCGTCGTCGACCGTCTCGTCTACCGACCGATGCGCAACTCCGACAACATCTCCTTGCTCATCGCCTCTATCGGGGTGGCGCTCGCCCTTCGCTACCTCGTCGCCTTCGTCTTCAGCACGCAGACCAGCGGGGTCGCCACCAGCGGCGCCCGCTTGCAACTGGTCGCCGGCGTCGCCATCACGGACAACGAGATAGCCCTGCTGGTCGTCTCGCTGGTCCTGATGCTCGGGGTCCACTTCCTGCTCCAGCGGACGAAACTGGGGAAGGAGATGCGGGCGATGGCCGACAACGAGGACCTCGCTCGCGTCACCGGCATCCCCACGGAGCGTGTCGTCCGTCTCACGTGGATTCTCGGAGGCGCGCTGGCGGGCACGAGCGGCTACCTCCTCGTCCTCGAGAGCGGGACCATCTCCTTCAACTTCGGCTGGATTCTCCTCCTCCTCATCTTCGCGGCGGTCATCGTCGGCGGCATCGGCTCTATCTACGGCGCGATGGCCGGCGGCGTCCTCATCGGCCTCGTCGACAGTCTGGCGCTCATCTGGCTCCCGTCGGGCCTGACGCGGGCCGCCGCCTTCGCCGTCCTCATCGTCGTGTTGCTGTTGCGTCCGTCGGGCATCTTCGGCGGGGTGAGTACCGCATGAGCGCCGTCGAGGACGTTCGGGACCGACTGGCGGAACTGCCCGACGCCGCGCTCGTCGTTTCGTTCCTCGCGGCCATCTGGCTCCTGCTGACGATACTGGCGTTCAGCGTCGGCGGCGCGCAGGCGGCGAACCTCGCCGCCGGGTTCGTCGGGAGCGTGACGGTGCTGGTCGGCGCCTACGCCATCCTCACGCTGGCGCTGAACCTCCAGTGGGGGTACACGGGTCTGTTCAACATCGGCGTCGCCGGGTTCATGGCCGTCGGCGCGTACACGACGGCCATCCTGACGGCACCGGCCGACCCGGGTGCCGGTGGGGTCCCCGGGTTCGGTCTGCCACTGTGGGTCGGTTTGCTCGCCGGGATGGTGATGGCCGCAATCGTCGGCGCCGTCGCCGCACTTCCCGCGCTTCGCCTCCGCGCCGACTACCTCGCCATCGTCACCGTCGCCCTCTCGGAGATTATCCGCCTGTTCGTCAACTGGGGCGGCGTCGCCGAAGTACAGGTGTTCGGCAAGCGGTTCGGGACGGGCGGCGCGACGGGCATCTCGTTCGCCTCGCCGGACGACATCGTGGCAGACGTCGTCAACGGTCCCGGCCGACCGCTCGTCGTCGCCGCCGAGAGCGTCGGCATCTCCGGCCCGAACGTCGTCAACATCGCCTACGGTCTCACCCTGCTCGCCGTCGTGGCCGGCACCTACTGGGTCCTCAGCCGCGTCGTCAACTCCCCGTTCGGCCGCGTCCTGAAGGCCATCCGCGAGGACGAACAGGTCACCCAATCGCTCGGGAAAGACACTCGCCTGTTCAAAATCAAGGCGTTCATGATTGGCTGTGCGCTGATGGGGCTGGCCGGGGCCCTGTTCCGGGGGAGCGCCGGCTACATCAGCCCCGCGCAGTTCCGCCCGGCGATTACGTTCTACGTGTTCGCGGCGCTCATCATCGGCGGGTCGGGGTCGAACACCGGGAGCATACTCGGGGCGGCGACGTTCTCGGCCCTGCTGTTCTATCTGCCGGCCCGCCTCGGGGAGTACTTCCCGACGTTCGGGACGAGCGCGCCGGGAAACGTCTTCGAGGCCATCGCGGCGCTCGGGTCGCTCGACCCGACCCCGCTCGTCGCCTACACCGTCGGCAACGTCAGCACGCTCCGGTTCGTCCTCATCGGCGTCGTCCTCATCTACATCATCCAGAACCGGCCGCAGGGGCTGCTGGGACACCGCAACGAACCCGCGGCGAGCGTGGACTTGACTCGGCCTCGCGGCACCGACGGAGGTGTGGACGATGAGTGACGCCGAAGCGGTCGGCACGGAGCAGTCGCCGGAGAGCGACGTGCCGACCACGAGCGACGCCATCGACTCGCCGCTCCTCGAAGTAGAGGGACTCCGCAAGGAGTTCGGCGGGGTCACCGCCGTCGACGGGGCGTCGTTCAAAGTCGGGACCGGGGCGTTCACCGGCCTCATCGGACCGAACGGGGCCGGGAAGTCCACGACGTTCAACTGCATCACCGGCATCCACGACCCCACCGGTGGAACGGTCCGGTTCGACGGGCAGGACGTGACGGGCCTCGCGCCCTACACGCTCGCCAAACGGGGACTCGTCCGGACGTTCCAAATCGCCCGCGAACTCTCCGAGATGACCGTGCTGGAGAACGTGATGCTCGCTCCGCCCGGACAGGTGGGCGAGTCGGCGCTCCGCTCCGTCGTGCCGGGTCTGCGCGAACGGGTCCAGCGCGACGAGGCCGCCGTCGTCGAGGAGGCGTGGGAGACGCTGGAGTTCTTCGAAATCGACCACCTCGCACACGAGAACGCCGGGACACTCTCGGGCGGCCAGCGGAAACTGCTGGAGATGGCGCGCGTGCTGATGACCGACCCCGAGATGGTCCTGCTCGACGAACCGTTGGCCGGCGTCAACCCGACGCTCGAAGAGAAGTTGCTGGACCGCATCGACGAACTGCGCAAGCAGGGCCTGACCTTCCTGCTGGTCGAACACGACATGGACGTCATCATGAACCACTGCGAGCACATCATCGTCATGCATCAGGGACAGGTTCTCGCCGAAGGCGACGCCGACGCCATCCAGTCGGACCAGCGCGTTCTCGAAGCGTACCTCGGAGGTGACGTATGAGCCAGCAGGCACAGCGGTCCGAGGACGCGACACTCCCGGACCCCGCGGAGAGCCTGCTTGCGGTCCGTGACCTAGACGCCGGCTACGGCGACCTGCAGGTGCTCGAAGGCGTCGACATGGACGTCGCGGACGGCGAGTACGTCGTCATCGTCGGCCCGAACGGCGCGGGGAAGTCGACGGTGATGAAGTCCGTCTTCGGACTGACGACGTACATGGGCGGGTCCGTCGAGTTCGACGGCGAGGACATCAGCCAACGTCGCCCAGACCAGATAATCCACGAGGGCATCGGCTACGTCCCCCAGACCGACAACGTGTTCGCGTCGCTGTCCGTCCGAGAGAACTTGGAGATGGGGGCGTACATCCTCGACGAAGTGCCCGAAGACCAGATTCAGGCGGTGTACGACCGCTTCCCCATCCTCGGAGAACGGTCGACCCAGAAGGCCGGGACGCTCTCGGGCGGCCAGCGGCAGATGCTGGCGATGGGACGGGCGCTGATGCTCGACCCCGACCTGCTCTTGCTGGACGAACCGTCGGCGGGACTGGCACCGGACCTCGTCGACGAGATGTTCGACCGCATCGACGGCATCAACGACGACGGCACGGCCGTCCTCATGGTCGAACAGAACGCCAAGGAGGCGCTCCGTCGCTGTGACCGCGGCTACGTCCTCGTGCAGGGGCAGAACCGGTATCAGGACGCCGGGGAGACGCTCCTCGCGGACCAGCAGGTCAGACAGGACTTCCTCGGCGGATAGCGCGAAAAACCGGCTGTTCGGTTACTGGTTCAGTGCGCTGTTGATTTGGGAGGTGTACGAGGACTGCTGGGACTCGAAGCCCACCTGCTGAGCGATGCTGCCGCCCTGCTCTTCGAAGGCCGTGGCGAACGCCTGTTGGAGCGCCTGCCCGTAGCTGTTGTTCAGGTACAGCGTCGAGGCGGTCGAAGCGCCCAGTTCCTCGGTGGCAATCTGTGCGAGCACCTGCCCCTGCAGGGCGTCGCTCGGCGGCGTCCGGAAGAGGAAGTCCTCGTCCTCGAGCGTCGTAATCGCCGGCGACGTCGCCGACGGCGAACAGCCCACGACCTGATTGTCGACGTAGACGTTCCGGGCGACCTGAATCGTCGCCTCGGAGCCTGCGGGACCCGTGATAGACGGGAAGCCGGCGCTCACGAGCGAGTTGGCCGCGTTGACCGCCGCCTGCGCCGTCGACTGCGTGTCACCGACCTGCGTCTCGATGGTCTGGTCGATGGAGTCACGGAGTTGAATCGCGGGGAGGAGCGCCCCGTCGCGGATGGCCTGCCCGAGCGGACCGAGGTCGCCCGTCTCTGGCTGGAGGACACCCAGTCGAACCGTCCGGTCGCTCCCGCTACCACTCCCGGACGGTTCCGGTTGGGCGAGGTCAGCGTTGCCACCGAAGTCGATGGTCTGTTTCGTCTCGACGCCTTCCTGCGTGAACCCGAAAACCTGATACTGCGCCGAGGTGATGTCCCCGGCGTCGTCGAAGTTGACGTTGCTCGATGCTCCCTCGTACTGGATGTTCTCGCCGGCCGCCGCCGCTTCGGCCGCCTCTGGCAGTTCGGATGGCGTGTACGTCGTCCCGCCGGGGTTCGCGACGACGCGCATGTGGTCGCGAATCGCGGTGCCGTCGTTCTCGCCGGCCATCAGGTTGGCCAGAATCTGGACCGCCGAGGCGTCGTACGCCTGCGAGGTGAACACGCCGGCCTCGTCGTAGTCGAACTCCGACGTGAAGAGGTCCGTGAACGTCTCGACGCCGGGCCCAGCCGCCGACGGTGCCGACCCCTGTACGTTGGACATGTCGTTGCCCACGTCGCCGGGGAGACTCCCGTCTTGCAACCCGTCCGTGACGAGGATGTCGACGGTGTCGTCGCCGTAGTCAGAGTAGTAGTCCTTGAACAGTTGGACGCCGCTCTGGGGGTAGCCGACCACCATCAGGACGTCGGGCGTGTCCGCACCGCCACCGCCGTCACTCCCGCCGTCGCCGGTGGTGCCGCCGTCGCCGCCGTCGCTACCACCGTCACTACCGTCACCGCCACCACCGCCGTCGCTCGGTTCCGTCGAACACCCTGCGAGTCCGACGAGACTCAGTGTACTGAGCGCACCGGTGCGCTTGAGGAACGTTCGTCGACTGGTATCACGACTCATATCTATCCGTCTTTGAACCCACTAGTAGAAATATGTTGCCCGTGCTGGGACGCTGTACGGCGGCCTGATAGCGTGTTCTCTCCCGCTCGGTCGACGTGGTTGGCGACCTGTCAGGGAGCGAGCCTGTTCTTGCGGTTCTTCATCTCGCGCTCGTAGTGGTCGAAGGTGATGGGGCACCACTCGCCGGCGATGTCCAGCAGTTCCTCCGTCAACTCGCGAATCTCCCACTGGGCGTCGGCGGCGGCGCGCATGTCGGCGACGTGCATCAGCATCCGCGCGTTCATCGACATCACGATGTTGACCTCCGTCCCGATGGGGAGGACGAACCGGGCGTCTTCGGGCGGCATCCCGAGGTCCAGCAGTTCCTGATAGGACTCGACGGCGTCCGAGATGGCGTCGCGGAAAATCTCGGCCCGTTTCTCCACGTCGCCCTCGTCGACGGCGCCCTGTTTCTGGTTGCGACCCACCCACTCGGGGTCCGTCGCCGACGGCGGCACGACGACCATCTCGCCCTCTCGGACGTCTTCGGGGTCCACGTCGTCGAAGGAGACGTACCGCATCGACTGCACGTCGAAGGAGACGTGGCGGTGGCGCGTAATCTGTGCCATACAGGACCGGGAGACGCCCTCCACGGCGAACGTTATCTGGGGGTGCTCGAACGGTCCGAAGTGGCCGTGGTCGAGCAAGTGCCCGATGAGCGTCGCTTTCTTCTCGTCGAGGGTCTCTCCCTCCACCGTCTCCATCGTCGCTTCGAGGGACTGCCCGCCGACGAACTCCCCGCTGTAGTCGTTGCGGGCCGCCTTGCAGACGACGTCCTCCGGGTCCTCTGTGGCTTCCAACAGCGTGACTTCCATACCGGGTGGGAACGCCCGAGGGTGAAAATACTTCCTCCCCGACCGCGACAGCATGCAGAACCATCGGCACGGCGGCGGCTTCCGAAGGGGCTTCAGATGCGCTTCCAGTCGGTCGGTTCGCCCGCCAGACCGAGGAGGCGCGACTCTCGGCCGCCGCCCTCGGCGTCTCTGACCTCGATGAGACCGTCGAACGCCTGCTTGATGACCTGAATCGTCTGCTCCTCGTGGGCGCCGGAGTCGATGGTGAACACGCCGATGTAGTCTGCGGCGTCCAGTCGGGACGAGAGGACGTGGCAAAACTTGAACACCGTCTTCTTGTCGGTGTAGGTGAGCATCGTCGACAGCGAGATGAGGGCCAGTCGACCCCGCTCGCGGCCCGAGTTGTGCAGCCCCTCCAACGTCTTGGTGATGCCGATACCGATGCCCGTCAGGTCGGCCGGCGAGGACACCTGATGGACGTACGCGCCGTCGACTGACCCGCTCTCGGACCCGCTCTCGCGGCGGCAGTCGACCACGCCGAGTTGGGACTCCTCGAGTTCCGGGACCCGCTCACGGAACTCCGAGACGACGTCCGTCGCGTTGTCGCCGGTCGTCACGACGACGGTGCCGTCGCCGTTTTTCGCACCGTCGGCCAAGATGTCGTAGGCCAGCCGTTGCTTCCCGGTCATCGCCGGGCCAGAGATGAGGATACTGGACCCAGGCGAGACCTCAGACAGCGCCTCGAAGTCGAGTACAGATGAGAGGTCGTACATATCTTCCGCCACCTCAGTTCTCTTCGCCATTGCTCAGTCCCCGCAGTGTTGCGATGAAGTCGTCGTCGTCCTCGATACCGCCCAGCGTATCCGAGAGTCCGTCCCGCATCTCGGCGACTTCGGCTTTGAGCGCCGCGTACTCCTCGCTGTCTGCGAGTTCCGCGTTCGACTTCGTCGCTTCGAGCGTCGCTTGCTTCTCGACGAGAGCGTAGTAGTCCTGTAGAAGTGTGTCGTACTCGGAACGTTCGAGCAGGTTCGAGACCGTCTCGTGGAGCTGTTCGCTCCGAATCGGCTTCGAGAGGTAGGCGTCGAACCCCATCTCGAGGATGTCGAAGTCCGGTTCGACGGCCGTCACCATGGCGACCCGGCACCCGAGGTCTCGCTCCCGGATTCGGTTGAGCACTTCGTCGCCGGAGAGCCCCGGCATCATCCGGTCGAGGAGAACGACGTCGACGGAGTCGTCGAGCAGTTCGAGACCCTCGTCTCCGTTCTGGGCCATCCGGACCTCGTAATCACCTTCCAACCACAGTTTGTACGTCTCGGCGACGTCCGGTTCGTCTTCGACGATGAGTACCACAGGCGGGTCCGATTCTGACATACTGGTCTTACTGTTGCCGTTTTACTATCCACATACATAGCCCTGTGGGTGCTGACACGGGCGGGTGCGTGTGTTAACCGGTGCCAGCGGACCGTTCCGGGCCAGAACGACACCCACATTGGGGTCCCTCGGCTACGGGGAGACATGATACGGAACCTGTCTCGTGGCGTCCAGTCGTTCACGAGTAACGCATTCCTCGTCACCGGGGAGCGGACCGTCCTCGTGGACGTCGGCAACGAGTACGATATCGCCTCGAAAGTACGGGACCACGCCGACGGCCTCGACGGGGTCGTGCTGACCCACACCCACTACGACCACGTCGGCAATCTGGACGACGTCGTCTCGGCGTTCGACGTCGACGTGTGGGGATACGACACCGAACAGACGGGCGTCGACCACGCCGTCGGCGACGCGGAGACAGTGACGCTGGGCGACCACGACTACCGGGCGCTCCACACACCGGGACACAAGAACGACCACCTCTGCTTCTACTCGCCGGCCGCGAGCGTCCTGTTCGCCGGGGACCTCGTCTTCGCCAACGGGAGTTTCGGTCGGACCGACCTGGAAGAGGGTGACCGCGACTCACTCGTAGAGAGCATCGACCGGGTCCTCGACGTGGTCGACGAGGACCTCGGCGCGATGCACACCGGACACGGACCGAGCGTCACGGACGACCCCTACCGCGACATCGAGTTGGCGTGGCAGGCCGCACGGTTCTGACCGGCGCGGCCAAACCTCTTTGGCCCGACCGTCCGACGTGTCGACCATGGGACTCCCGATAGACCCGTCGGCGCTCGACCCAGAGGACATCGGCGAGAAGCGAGCGACCCTGGAGATGGACCACGAGGACGCCATCGAACACGTCCGCGAGGTGTTCACCGACGCCGGGTTCGGCGTCGCCACCGAGTTCTCGCCCTCGGAGTTGCTCAACGAGAAAATCGACGCCGACCGTGACCCGTACTACGTCCTCGGCGCGTGCAACCCGGAGATGGCCGACCGGGCACTCGACGCCTCCGAGAACCGCATCGGGGCGCTGTTCCCGTGTAACGTCGTCGTCTGGCAGGAGGAACCCGGCGTCCAGACCGTCTACCACGTCAGCATCATGCGCGCCGCCCGACTTCTCGGGATGGCTCCGGACGACGACGTGATGGCGGACATCGTCAGCGACACGGGCGAACTGGTGGACGAGGCGTTCTCGAACCTCGACAGCGTCGAGTAACGAGTCAGTCGAACGCCGTCGCCAACAGCGCGTCGTAGGCGTGGTCGTAGGCGTCGGCGACGGCGTCGGGGTCGGCCCGCGTCTCGCCGTCGAGGGCCGGCAGTCTGACCGCGCCCGTCCGGTCGATGAGGTCGACCACGTTCCCGACCCGTTCCTCTAACTGCCCGTCGCCGGGACTGCCGGTCGCAACCTCGCAGGCCTTCGCGTAGCGTCGGCCGTCGTAGAAGCGGGCCCGACCGGGTTCGACGACGGCGACGGCGTCCGGTTCGAACCCGTCGAGCGGTCGGGCCACGTCGCCGTAGGACTCGACGACGGCACGGTCGGCGTCGGCGATGTCGGCCGCCACCGCAGACAGCGCGTCGGCGTGCATCGCCGCCATGAGGTCGTTGAAGTCCGGGAGCGAGGTGGCTCGGGGGGCTTCGGCCACGGGCAGTCGCTCGGCCACGGAGTCCGGCAGGTCGACGGTGCCGTTGACGACGAACTCCCCGGACCCCTCGCGGCCGCCGACGCGGTCCACGACGAACTGTCGGCGGTCGCTCCCGAGAATCCCGGTTCCCGCTCCGGGCGACGGGTGCCAGAGGCGGTGAATCGCGTTGATGCTCTCGGGCCGGACCTCGCCCGGGGACGCGTCCGCCAGTCGCTTGGCGTCCTTGCCGAACAGTCGCCCCTGTTCGGTCGCGTAGCCGTAGTCGTCGTGGTCGAACCAGTAGTTGTTGCCGGCCCGCGGTTTGAACCCGCGAGCGCCGGTGTGAGCCAGCAACCCGACGGAGAACGTCGTCTTGCCGGCGTCGACTCGGTCGGCACCGGCCACGAGGAGCTTCATCTGTCGTCGAGGCCGTAGAGGCCGACCACGTCCTCGGCGTCCGGTTCGGCGAACACCAGACTGTCCTGATTGTAAATCATCCACGGGATGGCCCAGTCGATGAACACCGACTCGTTGAAGTCGCTCAACTCGGCGTCGACGGGCAGTCCCTGCAACAGACGCGCGAGTTCCGGAATCGTGTACAGCAGGTCCGGGTCGAGGATGTCTTCGGGTTCGTGCAGTTCGAACGCGCGGACGTCGTCGAATTCGGCCTTCTCGGCTGGCATGGCCGCTGGTACGCCGAGGGGGTGGGTAAATCCCTCGAACCAGCCAGAACCACTATAACGATGGACAGACAGTACTCGCCAGATGGTCTCCGTCTACGTCGTCTACGCTATCCTTCTCCTCGCGACGGCGGTGTTCGTCGCGGCGCTGTCGGCCTACGTCTGGCAACGACGGGACCGTAACGGGGCCGGCGCCCTGACCGCCTTGCTGGTGGGGCAGTCCGTCTGGTGCGTCTGTGCGTTCGCCGCCATCGCGACGAGGGGGACTCGGTGGGCCCTGCTCTGGTCGCGACTCTGGTACGTCGGTATCGTCGTCGTGGTGGCGGGCCTGTTCGTGTTCTCGCTCGCGTACACCGGCCGCGAGCGGTTCTGCAATCGCTGGACCTACGCCGCGCTGGCGATAGAGCCGGCGGTCCTCTTGACCGTCTCGGCCGTCGAACCGCGCGGTCTCCTCTACACTACCCTCGGCCGGTCGAGCGAGACGATGCTCGGGTGGACTGTCCAGTCTGGGCCGGTCTTCTGGGCCCACGCCGCCTACTCGTACGCCCTCGTCGCGGTGGCGAGCGCCCTCATCATCGAGTTCGCACTCACTTCCGACTCGCTTCGCCAGAAGCAGGTGAACGGCCTCGCCGTCGCCATCTTCGCGCCGTGGTTCGCCAACGGCCTCTACCTGTTCGGTGACCTCGGGTTCGACCCCACGCCCGTCGCGTTCTCGGTTACGGGTATCGCGCTGACGTGGACCGTCGTGCAGGCGGGTCTCCTCGAGATATCGCCGGTCGCCTACCGGGAGGTCGTCGACTCGCTCAACAGCGCCGTGTTCGTCGTCGACACCGAGGAGCGATTCGTCGAGGCCAACCACGCCGGCAGAGCCCTGCTCGAAGACAGCGTCGTGGTCGGAAAACGCGTCGAAGAGGCGTTGAGCGAGTGGCCGGCCCTCTACGAGCAGTACGAGTCGCTGAGCGACGTGACCGAGCGAGCGGAACGGGTCATGAAACAGAGCGGCCGCTACTTCGACGTGCAGGCCTCGCCGGTGTACGACGACCACGGTGACTTGCTCGGCCGTGTGTTCCTCGTCCACGAGATAACCGACCGGAAGCTCAGAGAGCGGGAACTCGAACGCCGGAACCGACAACTGGACCAGTTCGCCAGCGTCGTGTCCCACGACCTCCGGAACCCGTTGAACGTCGCCAGCAGCAGTCTCGCGCTCGCCGAGCAGACCGGCGACGACGAACACTTCCGGCGGGTCGAGCGCGCCCACGACCGGATGGAAGGGCTCATAGAGGACGTGTTGGCGCTCGCACGCGACGAGACGACCGTCGAGTCGGAGCCACAGTCACTCTCGGCGCTCGCGCGAGCGGCGTGGGAGCACGTCGAGACGGAGGCGGCCTCGCTGACCGTCGAGAGCGACCGGACGGTCGCCGGCGACCGAGACCAGTTGCTTCGTCTGTTCGAGAACCTCTTTCGGAACGCCGTGGAACACGGTGGGGACGGGGTGGCCGTCACCGTGACGGCGACGGCCGACGGGTTCGCCGTGGGCGACGACGGCCCGGGCGTCTCGCAGGACGAACCGGCGTCGGTGTTCGACCACGGCGTCACCACGTCGTCGTCGGGCACCGGTCTCGGCCTCGCAATCGTCGAACACGTCGCCGCGAGTCACGATTGGGACGTGACGGCCACGGAGAGCGCCGCCGGCGGGTTCCGGGTGGACGTGACCGGCGTCGACGACGGTCCCAGACCGGCCCGAGTGACGGACTCCAACGGGTGAGCCGTCGGCTGGTCGGTTTGCGCGCGAAAAAATGTGCGGGTGAGGAGCGTTACTCGAAGTGCTCAACCGACTTCTGGTACTGTGCCGCGGCGTGGTCCCAGTCGACGACCTCGAAGAAGGCGTCGATGAAGTCGCCGCGGGCCGGACCGTAGTCGTAGTAGTACGAGTGCTCCCAGACGTCGAGGGCCAGGATGGGGTGTGCGCCCCAGAGCGCGCCCTGGTCGTGCTTGTCGACCTTGACGTTGCGAAGTTGCTTCGCAACGGGGTCGTAGACCAGCAGCGCCCAACCGCCGGCGGCCGATGCGGCGGCCTCGAACTCGCCCTTCCAGCCCTCGTAGGAGCCGAAGTCCTCCTCGATGCGGGCCAGCAGGTCGCCCTCGGGTTCGCCGCCGCCGTTGGGGTCCATGTTCTCCCAGAACAGCGTGTGGAGATAGTGGCCACAGCCGTTGTGGGTCACGTTACCCAGCGCACCGGCGGACGAGGAGAAGTCCCCCGACTCACGGTTCTCGGCCAGCGTCTCTTCCGCCGACCCCAGCCCGTTTACGTACCCCTGATGGTGGGTGTCGTGGTGCCACGTGAGCACCTGCTCGGAGATGTGTGGCTCCAGGGCGTCGTAGTCGTACGGAAGCGGTGGCAGTTCGGGTTCGGAGTGTTCGGACATATGAAATCGCCTCCACATGAACGGTCGTGCGCGCGACTGTTAAACGTTTAGGAGCAGGATGATACCACGTCACAGACACCGGCAGGCGACGGCGTGATACGGCAGCCTACCGCGGTTCGTGACAGCCGCCAAATGAGGCCGAGGTGAGGTGTCAGACGGCCCAATCGAACCGCACTGCCTCGGTGCTCACTCGGGGACGGTCCGCGGAAACGTCAGTTCCAGTACCGTGTGGTAGCCGTCCGTCCCCACGGAGAGTCGGCCGTCGGCCTGTTCGACTCCCCAGTTGATGAGCCACCGGCCCATGTCGTCCCGGTCGGCCGGTCGCGGTTCGGCACCGTGGAGGAGGACCGCCTGTTCGTGATCGGTCAACGGGACGCCCCTATCGCTGACCGTCACCGTGACGCTGTCGTCGTCGGCGGTGACAGAGATGCCGACGACCGACTCCGCGTCGGCGGCCTGCGACCGCTGGGCGGCGTGGCGTAGCGAGACGCGGAACACCGGTTCGAACAGGCCGCTACAGTAGGCCCACTCGCCGAGGCTGGCTTCGAGGACGAACGTCACCTCGGGGCGCCACTCGCGGGCGGCGTCTATCTCCTCGTGGATTATCGGTACGATGTCGGCCGGCGGTCCCTCCTCGGGCGAGACCATCGTGGCCAGTTCCGCGGCGCGGTCGCTGACGTCCAACGCGACCGAGGCGCGTTCCCGCAGGACGTCCACGTCGGAAATATCGTCTTCGTCGTCGGTAACCCGCTGGACGGTCGTCATCTCCTCCTGAATCGTGGCCCGCAACACGTCGTTCAGAGCGTCGAGGCGCTGTTTCCGTTCGCGCCGTTCGGTCACGTCCCGGAACGTCACCACCTCGCCGAACACGTGGTCGGCGTCGCCGTCGATGAGTGCCGTCTGGACGTCGTAGTGCGCCTCCCGACCGCCCGTCTCGACGGTGACCGTCGTACCCGGGACGTCGCCGAGATTCGCGAGTAGGGTCACGTCTGCGGCGGTCCGCCCGAGGAGCGACTGGCGGTCGGTCCCCAGTAGCGAACAGGCGGCGGGGTTGCAGTCGACGACGACGCGACTCCCGTCGAGAACGAACACCGGGTCGTCGATGGCCTCGACGACGGTTCCGGACGCGAGATGTGTCGACACCGGCGCCCGCGAGAACATGTCGTACTCCAGAATGGCGACCAGCGCCAGCAGACTCGACAGCGCGAACGCTATCGGCGTCGGGTCGAAGACGGCCGTGTCGACGAGGTCGGTGGCGAAGACGTAACTCGCGCCGACCGGAACCACCGCGGCCGCGACGAGCGAGAGCGCGCGCCCCTTGTACAGGGACCGCTGTTCGAAGACGAACTCGACGAGCAGTACCGCACCCGAACCGACACAGAGCCACGCGTACAGCGCGAACAGCCACAGCACGGGGGCGAACCCGCCGGTCAGGGCACTCACACCGCCGTACGCCTCTGTCTCGATGGCCTTGCGGATGGTCCCCTCGTACGAGAGGAGCGCTGCTCCGAGCGTCACCGCCGGGACGACGGAGAGCGCCAGCAACAGGTCCCGAGTGAGATACTCACCCCGGCCGGTGTACTCGAGGACGAACGCGACCCACGCCACCGGCAACACGACGACGCCGACCCACTCCAGGCGGGCCAGTAGAAACGTCGTCGGCGGCGTCCCGGCCAGCAGTTCCCCGGCGTAGGTGACTATCCACCACAGTTCGCCCAGAGACAGGGCCAGTAGCGGCATCGCTCCCGGCATCGAACTGTGCCGGAGTGTCAGCACCACCACCACGAGGCAGAAGAGCGCCGCTAGCCCCAACGCCCCGAGGAACAGGTCCCCCACCATTCTCGTACGACGTACGCACAGCCACCCGCAAAAAGTAACTGGTTCGAAGCGGTGAAATTTACGGCGCAGTTCGCCCACGCGACGTTCGACTGCCGTCCGTGCGCTCGTCGCTCGCTTCGACTCCCGACGCGCCTCGCATCCGGTTCCCCAGGCGGCCGGCGGGGCCGCGATACTCAGCTCTCACCCCTCGCTCGCTCGAACATCCCGATTGCCTCCGCACGTCGCTCGCTGTGGTCCACGATGGGGTCGGGATACTCGGGTGCGGCGTTGCGGCGCTGGGTCAGCGACGCCTCGTGCCACCCGTGGATTATCTCGGGGTCCGCGTCTTCGAGTTCGGGGACGTAGCGCTTGATGTACTCGGCGTCGGGGTCGTAGCGTTCCCCCTGCGTCATCGGGTTGAACACCCGGAAGTACGGTTGTGCGTCCGTCCCCGTCGAGGCGGCCCACTGCCACCCGCCGTTGTCGTTTGCGGTGTCGTGGTCGACTAGTTTCTCCCGGAACCAGTCGTACCCGTGCCGCCAGTCCATCAACAGGTCCTTCGTGAGGAACGAGGCCACTATCATGCGGACGCGGTTGTGCACGAACGCCTCCTCGCGGAGTTGGCGCATCCCGGCGTCGACGATTGGGTAGCCCGTCTCGCCGTCCTTCCACGCCCGCAGGTGGTCCTCGTCGTAGGTCCACTCGATGTCGCGGGCGTACGTCTTGTAGTTCGCCGTGACGACGTTCGGGTTGGCGAAGAGGACCTGCGTGTAGAACTCCCGCCACGCGAGTTGGGACTGGAACTCCTCGACCGACTCCTCCTCGGCGCTCCCCGGTTCGGCGGCGTCTCTGGCCTCGGCAGTGGCCGCGTACACCTCGCGGATGCCGACGGTGCCGAACTTCAGGTGCGCCGAGAGGCGGGAGGTGCAGTCGTCGGCCGGATAGTCGCGGCGCTCCTCGTAGCGGTAGACGTCGTCGTCGAGGAAGGCGGCGAGGAGTTCGCGGGCGCGGTCGGTCCCGGCCGGCGGTACGTCCGCCTCCGGGTCGTCGAAGCCGAGGTCCGCGAGCGTCGGAAGGTCGTCGCCGGGGACGTCGGCCAGCGAATCCGCGGCGGGCGGGTCGTACGGGTCGGCCTTCTCCCTGTCGTGCCACTTTCGACCGAAGTAGGTGAACACGCTGTATGGGTCCCCGTCGTTGGTCGTAATCTCGCCCGGTTCGTGGAGGACGGCATTCTGGACGGCCTCCCGGGCCACGTCCGCGTCGTCGAGTGCCTGCCGGACCTCGGCGTCCCGTTCCCGGGCGAGACCCGAGTAATCCTTCCCCCACGTCACCCTGTCCGCGCCGTACTCCGCGGCGAGTTCCGGGAGGACCGTCCGCGGGTCCCCGTGGGCGACGACGAGGTCCGACCCGCGCTCGCGGTACCACGACCGGAGGCCGGCGAGTGCGTCGAGCATGAACGCCACCCGCGGCGGGCCGGCGTGTGTCAGCACGTCCGAATCGAAGACGAACACCGGGACGACCGGGTCGTCGGGGCTCGCCGGGACGAGACCCGCGTTGTCGTCCGCACGGAGGTCTCGCCGATGCCAGTGAAGACGCATACGTCGGGATGGGACGCCCCAGTCAAAAAGCCGCACCCAACAGGGTTTGGTCGGACCGGCGGCAGAGTTATCTCGCCGGGCCCGGTGGTCGCGGGTATGCCAGAAGATGCCGTCCTCCTGACTATCGAGGACGACGTGGCGACGGTGACGTTGAACCGACCGGACGTGCGCAACGCCCTCGCCGAGGAGACGTCCGAGCGGTTGCTGGAGCGCTTCGAGACCATCGCCGACAGCGACGCTCGCTGTGTCGTCCTCGAAGGCGCCGGCCCGGCGTTCTGTGCCGGTGGCGACGTGGGCGCGATGGTCGAGGGCGTCGCCGGCGACCAACCCCCCGCGGAGCGCGTCGAACTCGTCGTCTCGGCCATCCACGGTGCCATAGAGGCGGTCCACGACTGCCGTATCCCGGTGGTAGCGAAGATAGACGGCGCGACGTTCGGGGCCGGCGCCGGCCTCGCACTCGCCTGCGACGTGCAGTTGGCCAGTCCCGACGCGAAGATTGGCTTCGGGTTCCGGCGGGTCGGTCTGGCCATCGACTCCGGCGTCTCGTACTTCCTGCCGCGCCTCGTCGGCCCGAACAAGGCCAAGGAACTCGTCTTCACCGGCGAACTGCTGGACGCGGACGCCGCCCGCGAACTGGGTATCTTCACCCGACTGTTCGAGGCCGATGAGTTCGAGGCCGGCGTCGAGAACGTCGTCTCGACCATCGCGGAGGGGCCGACGGTCGCGCTGACCCAAGCCAAGCAGTTGCTCGACCGCGGCACCGAAGCCACCTTCGAGCAAGCGCTGGAGAACGAGGCCACCGCACAGGGTCTCGCGTTCACGACGGCCGACCACGAGGAGGGCGCGACGGCGTTCATGGAGCAGCGTTCGCCGGAGTTCGAAGGGCGCTGACCGACAGAGGGCAGGCCACCGCCATTCATCAATCCGTATCAACGAACCAGTTGACCGTTCCCGTATGACGGCAGGCACGGTCCGACTCTCGGCCGACCGAGACGACCCCCCGTCTCGTCGTTCCCGTACCGCCGGACCCGACGGAAAAACTGTGACAGACGCAACTGTCAAATCCCGTGACAGAGGAGTGTCCGTATGGTAGCCGAGACGCCGGACTGGGAGTTCAAGGAGCGCGACGTCCACATACTTCGGGAACTTGCGGCCGACCCACAGCGCTCGTCGCGAGAGTTGGCGGGCATCTTGGAGAGCGAGTACTGCATCGACGTCTCGCACGTCACCGTCAGCGAGTCAATCCGCAAGATGCGAGAGGAAGACGTCTTCCGGGAGGCCATCGTCCCCAACGAGTCGCTGTTCAACTTCGCGCTGTTCGAGTTCAAGTTCAACCCGGAACACTTCGCCGACGCGTGGCACGACGCGATGGTGGCTATTCGCGACGACAAGCACACGCTGTTTTACTTTCTCTCCGACGGCGAGTACCAGTGGAAGTCGGTGATGATGTTTCCGACGCGAACCGCCGAGTCCCGGTGGATTCACGAGTTCTACAAGGACCACGGCGAAGTCGTCCAGAACGTTCGTAACTCCGTCGTCCACAACGTGCTGAAGTTCCGGACCGACCCGGAGATGTTCACGGAGCTACACGAGGACGAGTAGAAAGACGGCTAGAGAGATAGCAGGCAGACGACTGCCGTGGCCGGTTACAGTTTGCGCTCGGCGTCTTCGGCCAGTTCCTTCATGCGTTTGCCGACCCGGCCGGCGTCCGAGAACTCGTCCTCGCTCATCGCGGTCGCCAGCGCGTTCCCGAGGACGAAGACGGCGTGCTTGTGCTCGCTCTTCGACTTGTGCACGTCAGAGGGTCGGACGTCTAGCTCTTGATAGGGGTCGAACAGGCTCGGGTCGACGCTGTCCATCTCGTCCCGGAAGAACTCCATAATCGTCACCATCTGTTCGTGTAGCTCCAGAAGCTCGTCTTTGTGCATTGTCGTGTGCTATGCGACGGGACTCGTATAAGAATTGCTTGAGAAGGGATACCAGACTGTCACTGTTCGATACTCAGAAGACGTACTCGTCGTCGTGCCCCATCATACCGTCGTCCTCGAACCCTGGTTCTTCCTCCTCGTCCTGCGGACCGGACGTCTTGTACGCCTTCAGTCCGGTCGAGAGGAGGTCTTCGATGGCTTCTTCGCGGTTGAGGAACTCGCCTTGCTCGACCAGTTGGGCGATCTGCATTTCGAGGTGTTCCGGGATGTTGATCTCTACCTTTGGCATCGCAACGTTGCCTCCTTTGACCAAGCCCTATTTAAATTTGACGGGGGTAGTTACGCGTTTCGCAAACCCAGCCTCCAGATTACTCCGGATTCGATTCTCGAAACCGGAGATTAATTTCTCGATTTGGGAATCGAGTGCCCGAGACGCCACGGCAGGTCGACCGGTCGAGGGTATAGTCAGGCTCAAAGGGTCCCAATCCTAAGACAGGGGTGATGGAACCTCTGCGTGGCGACGAGTCGACGGTGGGTGAGACTGCTGTCGTCACACGCGGTTGTCGAATCGAGCGTGGGGCACCGCGGACCGTCCTCGAAACCGACGCTCGGCCGCGCTTCGCGTGGGCGACAGGGAGTGAGTCGATAGCGGCGGGCGGGGCCGCCGCCAGCGTCACCGCCGAGGGCGCGTCGCGGTTCTCCGACGTGCAGTCGGCCGCGACGGCGCTGTTCGACCGCTGTGACGTCCCCGTCGACCTCCCGAGCGTCGCCCGCCCCCGGCTGTTCGGGGGCTTCGCCTTCCACGAGGGCGACCACGAGTCCGAGGACTCACCGTGGGGCGGGTTTCCGGGCGCGGCGTTCTTTCTCCCCGAGGTGCAGGTGACGCGAACGAACGGGAAGACGTGGCTCACGACGACCGGAACGGGGCCGTCGGCGGCGGCGGACGCCGACAGACGGCTGGAATCGTGGCGCGAACGACTGACCGACGCCGGGGACGACGACCCCGCCGGACCGCCCGGCATCGAGTCCCGCGAACGGACGCCCTCGCAGGCGACGTGGCGCGACCAGGTGGGAGCGGCGCTGGAGAGCGTCGAACGCGGGAGTCTGCAGAAAGTGGTCCTCGCGCAGGCGTTGCGCGTGAGCCTCCGGTCGGACCTCGACGTGCCGTCGGTACTCGACCGGTTAGCCGCGACTTACCCTGACTGTTACCGCTTCATGCTCGCCCCCTCCGAGGGCGGGACGTTCTTCGGTGCGACGCCGGAACGGCTCGTCTCCCTCCGGGGCCGAACCGTGCGGACGGAGGCGCTTGCCGGGTCGACCGGACGAGGCGACACGCCCGCAGAGGACGAGTGGCTGGCCGCGGAACTGCTCGAGAGCGAGAAGGACACGCACGAACACGAACTCGTCGCCGAGGCCATCCGCGACCAGTTGGAACCGTTCGCGAGTTCGGTCCGCATCGGCGACCGGACGGTCCGTCGGTTGGCGACGGTCCAGCACCTCCGGACATCTATCACGGCGGAACTGAAGCGCGACGAGCACGTTCTCTCGCTCGTCGAGGCGCTCCACCCGACGCCCGCCGTCGGGGGCCTCCCGCCGGACGAGGCGCTCCGGACCATCCGCGAGACGGAGGCGTTCGACCGAGGGTGGTACGCCGCGCCTATCGGGTGGGTCGACGCCGCCGGCAACGGCACCTTCGCCGTCGGTATCCGCTCGGCGGTCGCACAGGGTCGACTCGCCACCCTGTTCGCCGGGGCCGGCATCGTCGCCGACAGCGACCCGGACCGGGAGTGGGACGAGGTCCAACTGAAGTACCGACCGATGCTGGACGAACTGGAGTGACCGACGTGAGCCACCCCAACGTCAACGCGCTGTGGGCCGAGACGCTCGTCGAGGAACTCGTCGCCGGCGGCGTGTATGCGGCCTGTGTCTCGCCGGGCAGTCGCTCGACGCCGCTGACAGTGGCCTTCGCCGAGCACCCCGGCGTGACCGTCTACTCCCACCTCGACGAGCGGTCCTCGGCGTTCTTCGCGCTCGGGCGGGCCAAGCGGACCGGCGACCCGACGCCGCTGGTCTGTACCTCCGGGACAGCCGCGGCCAACTTCCACCCGGCGGTCGTCGAGGCGAACCAGTCGGGCGTGCCGATGCTCCTCCTGACCGCCGACCGACCGCCGGTACTCATCGACAGCGGCGCGAACCAAACCGTCGACCAGGAGAAACTGTACGGCGACGCGGTCCGCTGGTACCGCGACATGCCGGAACCGGCGGCCAGACCCCGGGCGGTGCGGATGCTCCGGACGACCATGGCCCGGGCGCTCGCAGAGGCGACCGGGGCCGACCCCGGCCCAGTCCACCTCAACTGCCGGTTTCGGAAGCCGCTCGAACCGACGACGGTGCCGGACGACGACCCGGACGGCGTCCCGGCGGACTGGGCCGACGGTGACGCACTCGCCGCGTCGGGACGGGACGGTCCCTTCGTCAGGACGACGCAGGGCGTCGTCGAGCCACCGGCCGCGGAACTGGCCCGACTCGCACGAGCGGTGGAGTCCGTAGACTGCGGCCTCGTCGTCGCCGGCCCCGACGACGCCGGCCTGAGCGCGGCAGCACTGGAAGCCCTCGCCGACGCCACGGGGTTCCCGGTGCTCGCGGACCCGCTCTCTGACCTGCGCTTCGGACCGCACGTGGAGCATCTCGACCCGCCCGTCTGTGGCGGCTACGACGCCTACCTCGGGTCCGAGGCCACCGAGTCGTGGCCCGACCCGGACCTCGTCGTCCGCTTCGGGGCCTCGCCGACCTCCAAACCCCTCCGCCACTACCTCCGGGACGCGGACTGCCGACAGGTCGTGGTCGACCCGTCCGGTGGGTGGACCGAGGCGGAGTTCACCGCGAGCGACCACCTCGTCGCCGACGCGGACGCCGTCGCCGAGGGCATCGCCGCCCGGGTGACGGACCCGGCCACCGACGGGTGGCGCGACCGGTTCGAACGGGCCGAGCGCATCCACCGAGAGGCCGTCGCCGAGACCCTCTCGGACCGGTACTGGGAGGGGGGCGTGCTAGCAGACGTGGCGGCAGACCTGCCCGACCCGGCGACGCTGTTCGTCTCGAACAGCATGCCCGTCCGTGACTTGGACCGGTTCGGGGTGCCTCGGACGGCCGACCTCACGGTCCTCGGCAACCGCGGTGCCAGCGGCATCGACGGCGTCACGTCGACGGCGCTCGGCGCGGGGAGCGCCACCGACGACCCCCTCGTCCTCGCCACCGGTGACCTCGCGTACTACCACGACATGAACGGGTTGCTGGCGCTCGGTCGGTGCGGTGTCGACGCCACGATAGTCCTCCTCAACAACGACGGCGGCGGCATCTTCCACGTCCTCCCCATCGAGGACCACGACACCTTCGAACCCCAGTTCAAGACGCCGCACGGTCTCGACTTCTCGCCGACCGGAGACCTCTACGACCTGTCGTTCACCAGCGTCGAGGGCCGCAAGGCGTTCCGCGAAGCGTTCGCGGACTCGGTCGGCCGAGACGGTACGCAGGTCGTGGAAGTCCCGTTCGACGCCGAAGCGAGTCACGCGGTCAGGGACGACCTGACCGCCCGCGTTCGGGAGACTATCGCCACTCGCTGAGCGACTCTTCGAGGACGTCGACGGGGACCGACGTGGTCTGCTCCTCTATCTCCGGGAACTCCGTGAACGCCGTCTCGTTTCTGCTGTAATCCGGGCGCTCGCCCCGAGTCCCGGTCGTCGACCCGGAGACGACGCCCACGACCTCACCCTCCAGCGTGACCAGCGGTCCACCGCTGTTCCCCTGTTGGGTGGGCACCGTCGAGAGGAGCCAATCGATGCCGTCCAGGACCCGCAGATAGCGGCCGAGGCTGAGTATCCACTCTCCCAGACGGCTCGGGTGACCGACGGCGACGAGGGGGTCGCCCCGGGAGAGGTCACCCACGTCCCCCAGCGGCAGCGGTGAACCGGACAGGTCCGTCTCCAGCAACGCGACGTCGGGCGCCAAGTCCTCGTGGTAGCCGACCCGCTCTGCGGTCCCGGTCCGCCCGTCGAACGTCTCGACCGACAGCGTCGGCGACCCGTCCGCGACGTGGGCGTTCGTCACGAGTTCGCCGTCGCCGACGAACCACCCCGTCCCGCCGCGGTTCCCGTCTCGGAGGACGACCACCGACTCCCGAACAGTGGTTCCCACCTCCGACGCCCGCGCACGAACATCCCGGCTGAACGTCTCGTCGACTGGCTCTCCCTCCGTTCGCGTCGGCCGCGTCGACTGCGACGCCGACTGCGGGTTCGCCGACACGTCCGACGGTCTCTCGCCGACCGGTACCGACGGGGATTCCACGTCGACTACCCGGCTACACCCCGATAGCCCGACAGTCGCGGCGACCGATGCGAGAAACGCGCGGCGACGCTGGTCCATACTCTCCGGACGGGACCGTGCCCACATAGGTCTACTTCTACAGTCGCAGGACGGAGTACGTGAGCACCGAGAAGCCGAACGGGAGCCACGTCCCACAGAGGGCGACGACGCCGACGAGCGAGAGGAGACCGACGTTCAGCGCCACGAGGGCCAGCGGCGTGACCAAACTCCACGCCCCGAACACCAACAGCGCGATTCGCGGCATCGACTGGAGGTAGCCGACGACGAGGACGGCACAGGCGCCGATGACGACGTTGACGAACAGCGGGAACGCCGGGAGCAGGGCGCTGAACAGCAACACGGGGTAGAGCGCGAAGACGATGCCCAACAGCGTCAGTTCCCGGCCGCTGGGCACGAGGCTGTCGTACCTCCGGCCGGGTTGGACGTCCGCCCTGACGGCGTAGGTCCTGCCGGAGCGCCACGTCGCGGCACCGCCGCCGTCCGCGTACCCGCCGCTGTCGCCGGGTCTCGCGCTGTGGGCGCCGGTTTCGGCGGCGTCGGTGTCGTCCCCGCTCGGACCGCCGGCGTCGCCGCTCGCCGCTCGGTCGGCCCGGACTCGCTCGCTGGCGCGTCGCTCTCGGTCGGCGCGGTTTCCACGGGAGGTGGCGGCGGACCCCGCCGACGTCCCCTCGTCCGAAGCCGAATCGGCGGACTCGCCGTACCCGGCCGTCCGTGCCGCCGAGGCGACGGTGCTCTCGTCCACCGAGGACGCCGTACCGACGTAGGCGTCGTGGCCGAGACGGTCGTAGCGCGCCCGCTCTTCCTCGTCGGCGAGGACGTCACGCGCCTCGACGAGCGCCTTCGTGACCGCTCGGGCGTCCGCGGCGTCGCTCACGTCCGGGTGCGCCTGCTTCAAGCGCTCCCGGTAAGCCGACTCTATCTCGTCGGTCGTCGCGTCCTCGGCGACGCCGAGTAGGTCGTAGAACGTCTCGCTCATGTCGGGGGTGAACTAAACCATAGTCTGCCACAGCGGCGCATAAATCCTCCCGCTGTAGACCTCAGGACTCCCGTTCTAGTTCGCGCTCCCGGTCGGGCACTCTCTCGTCTCCGTCGAAGGCCACCCTGTCGCTCGCTCGGCCCCCGTCGGTACGCTGGACCGCTAGCTGTTCCAGTGCCGACGCGATGCGGGCGAGCACCCGGATGAGGTGATAGAAGAGGTAGACGCCCCAGATTGCGGCGATGGCGAACAGGCCGAGCAGTATCTGTTGGACGATGACGAGACTGTACGCGAGGACGAGCACCGAGAGGACGGCGAGTCCCGCTTTCAGCGTTCGGTCGGCGGAGTTGGAGGGCATGCACGTGCGCTGACGGGTGGCCGCGCCGAAAGCGTTTCGACGGCACTGGGAATCTTTTTGCGCCGTCCACCGTCATGCCCGGTATGGTCTCTGAGCTATTCGACCCGGACCGGTGGGAGCCTATCGAGCGGTTCGACTTCACCGACATCACCTACCACCGCTCGACGGAGACGGGCGCGGTCCGCATCGCCTTCGACCGCCCCGAGGTCCGCAACGCCTTCCGCCCGGAGACGGTGGACGAACTCTCCGAGGCGTTGGACCACGCGAAACGGCTCACCGACGTCGGCTGTGTCCTCGTCACCGGCAACGGCCCGTCACCGAAGGACGGCGGGTGGGCGTTCTGCTCCGGCGGCGACCAGAGCATCCGCGGGGAGAGCGGCTACGAGTACAGCGAGTCGCCGGGCGACTCGGGACAGACGAGCGGGGAGCGAAGCGACCCGCGAGACGAAGACGACGAGGACGCCCCCGAGAACGTCGGCCGCCTCCACATCCTCGAAGTCCAGCGCCAGATTCGTCACATCCCGAAGCCAGTCGTCGCCGTCGTCCCGGGGTGGGCAGTCGGGGGCGGCCACTCCCTGCACGTGGTCTGTGACCTCACGCTCGCCAGCGAGGAACACGCGAAGTTCCTCCAGACAGACCCCGACGTGGGGTCCTTCGACGGCGGGTTCGGCTCTGCGTACCTCGCCCGGCAGGTCGGTCAGAAGAAGGCCCGCGAGGTGTTCTTCCTCGGGAAGACGTACGACGCCGACGAGGCGGCCGAGATGGGGATGGTCAACGACGTGGTGCCACACGCGGAGTTAGAGGACGTGGCAATCGAGTGGGCCGAGCGCATGAACGAGAAGTCACCGACGGCGATGCGGATGCTGAAGTACGCGTTCAACCTCGACTCCGACGGCATGGTCGGCCAGCAGGTGTTCGCCGGCGAGGCGACCCGTCTCGCCTACATGACCGACGAGGCACAGGAGGGGCGCGACGCGTTCAACGAGGGACGGAAACCCGACTTCGACGACGTGCCGTGGCACTACTGACGGTTCGGCGCCGGTGGTTCCGCACGCGGGAACCGGAGTTCGACGACGGTGCCGGTGGGGGCGTTGTCCCGGACGGCCAACGACCCGCCGCTGTTGACCGTCATCCACCGGACGAACCACAGGCCGAGGCCGGTGGTGTGTTGTAACTCCGATTCGACGCCGGCGGTGAGCGCCCGTCGCTCCGTCTCGGTCATCCCCGGTCCGTCGTCCCCGACTGTGACGACGACACGGTCACCGGTCACCTCGACGGCCACGTCGATTTCGACACCGCTCCCCCCGTACTCTGCGGCGTTGTCCAGCAGTTCGCCCAGCGCCATCTGGACCGACGCGTGAGCCCACGCCCACGCCGAGTCGGGGAGGGTAGCACGGACGGACACTCCGTCGTTGCCGAGTCGCGTCTCCTCGACGACCTGTTCGACGTGCGGGACTAAGTCGGTCGGCCGCACGCTGTCGCTCTCTCCGGGGTCCAGCGTGTCGTGGAACTCACGGGCCGTCTCGCCGAGGCCGAGGAGGTCCCCCGCGGCCCGCTCGATTGCCGCGGCCGGCGTCAGGACAGCCTCGTCGTCCGACGCCTCGCGGACGAACTCCACCTGCGCCAGCACCACGTGCAGTTTGTTCCGGAGGTTGTGCCGGAGGACCCTGTCGAGCACCGACAGTCGGTTCTCTCGCTCGCGGTGGCTGGTCACGTCGCGGCTCACGCAGACGACGCCGTCGAACTCCGACCCCGGTATCATCGCCACTGCCGTCTGGTACGTCCGGTCCCGGCCCCGAGCGTCGGGGATTACGGTCTCTATCGTCGTCTGGTCGGTCCCGTCGCCAGCCAGTTCGAGGATTGCGTCTGCGAGCGCCCCGGCGTGGCGTCTGCCCAGCACCGATTTGACGTGTTCGCCCAGCAGGTCGTCTCTCTCCTCGCCGGCGAGGGCCACGGTGGCCTCGTTCAACAGCGTGAACTCGAGGTCGGCGTCGAGCGTGTAGATGGGGTCGCCGGCGGCCCGCACGATTTGCTCGTACCGTCGGAGGGTTCGCGTGCGCTCGACCCGCTCGGTGACGTCCTGTTGAAACCCGACGAAGTGCGTCGGTTCGTCCCGGCCGTATATCGGGACAATCTCGACGTGGTTCCAGAACGGGGTCCCGTCGCGGCGGTAGTTCAGGAGTTCGACGGTGACGGGGGCACCCTCGTCGATGGCTGCTCGCATCTCCCGTATCGGTTCATCGTCGGTGTCGGGACCCTGCAGAAACCGGCAGTTGCGACCGAGAATCTCCGAGCGGTCGTATCCCGTCAGCTCGACGAACGCGTCGTTGACGTACACCAACTCCTGGTCGCCGTCGGCCCGCGCGATGGTGAGGCCCGTGACGGCCGCGTCCATCGCCCGGCGAAAGAGAGTCAGTCGGCGGGACTGACGGCGGATGCGCAACAGCGACTCGACCCGGTTCCGAAACACCTGCTTTGCAGTCGGCACCCGTAGCACGTCGTCGACGCCGCTCGGAAGCGTGCGCAGGTGCCGTTCGGAGTCGGACGGTCCGAGGACCAGCAACACCGGGAGGAACGTCGGGTTCGACTCGGCTTTCCGCTCGGTCAAGCGGTCGGCGACCCGTCGGTACGTGCGCGTGTCGACCAGACAGATGTCGAACTGCGGCAGGTCGTCGAGCGAGTCGGGGGTGACGACCGTCGTCTCCGAGAACTGCTCGGCGACGAGTTCCCGGTCCCGGTCGTTCTCGACGAGGAGCAGCGCCCGCTCTCGCCTCCCGAGGACGTCGTCGAAATCGGGGGTGTCGTGTGTCATAGACGGTCACTCGGACTGCTTCGTCGGTGTCCCGGTGAGCACACCCCGCAAGTCGTCCAGCGTATCGCCGACGTGGATGCCGTCGCCGTCGATACTGAACTGGCGGAGGGTGGCCTCGAAGTCGCCGAAGCGCTTCTTCAGGACGCCGATGGCCTTCTGTATCTCGCCGTCTACCTCGATGTAGCGGACGAAGACGACGTTGTCGGCCAGATACGAGAGTTGCGTGTCGGAGGCCTGAAACGGCCCGGTGACCGAACTGACCTCGTCGCTGAGGAGCACGGTCACGCCCTCGTTCCGCAGGTACCGACAGAGCGCGTTCAACTCCGCCTGCAGGCTCTCTGTCTCGTCCCGTAGTGCCATCCGGTAGCCGGCAGTCCCGTCGATGAGCACGAACTCGGTTCCGTTCGCCGCCACGTCCTCGCGGACGACGTTGGCGAACTCGTCGGCGGAGATGGTGAGCGGTTCGACCTCGGTGAGTCGGAACTGCCCGTCGGACGACAGTTCGTCGAGGCCGAGACCGATGGCTTCCGAGCGATGCCGGAGACTGTTCTCCGTCTCCTCCAGCAGGTACGCGTTCACCACCGCCCCCCGTTGGGCCGCCGCGCGGAGGAACGCCGTCCCGGTCGTCGACTTTCCGACGCCGCTGGGGCCGCTGACGAGAGTGATGCTCCCCCGTTCGATACCGCCCCCGAGGAGCGAGTCCAGCGACTCGATGCCCGAAGAGAGCGTCTCGTAGTCGGAGTCGTGCGAGGGGGTCCCGGGGACGACGCTGGGAAACACCGAGATGCCACCCTCGCCCTCGATTCGGAAACTGTGCGGACCGCCGCTGAAGTCGGACCCCCGGAACTTCTCGACTTCGAGTTCGCGCCCGTACTCCGACCGTCGGAGCGTGATAGACCCGTCGCTGAGGTACTGCAGGTCGTGGTCGGACTGGAGGGCAGTCGACTGGGTGGTGAACAGCGTCGTCACGCCCCGCTCTTTGAGGTACCGCATCATCGAGGCGGCCGTGCGCTTGAACTGGTACTCGTCGGGGGAAAGGTGGCGCAACAGCGTCAGGGGGTCGATGAACACGCGGTCCGGGTCGTGCGCGTCGATGGCCTCGGAGACCCGTGCCAGCATGGAGGTCCCCTCCACTTCCCGGGTTCGAAGACGCTGTACTGGTCCTCCTGCAGGAACGCCTCCGAGGAGGGACTCATGTCCTCGACCACGACGTCGTCGGTGTCGAATCCCAGCGAGGCCGCGTTGGCGGCGACGTCGTCGGCCCGCTCCTCGAACGCGAGGAACAGCGCGGTCTCACCGTTTTCGACGCCCTCTGTCAGGAAGTGGTACCCGAGGATAGTCTTGCCAGTCCCCGAATCACCGCGTATCGTGTAGGTTCGCTCGCTGATGAATCCTCCATCGAGAACCTCGTCGAGTCCGGGTATCCCGCTCGACACTCGCTCGTTCTCGAAACCGGTCATAGGTGTGTTAACGTGTCTGGACGCAAAAACGTATCCGCTAACGTACTAGACGGCGACCAGTCTCGGACGAGTCAGTTAGCACCTAGTCACACTGGAGACGAGCGGAACCACCGAACCACAGTCGCTTTGGGTGTAGCGTCCCGAGTCACGGGCAATGAGCACAGCGACGGCAGACGTCTCGAAGCGGAAGGCGTGGCTGATGGCCGCCCGCCCGCAGACGCTCCCCGCGGGGGCCGCCCCCGTCGTCGTCGGGGCCGGCTTGGCCGTCCACGCGGGCGTGTTCGCGCCGCTCCCGGCGGTGGCGGCCCTCGTCGGCGCCCTCCTCATACAGGTGGGGACGAACTTCGCGAACGACTACTACGACGCGGTGAAGGGGGCCGACACAGACGACCGAGAGGGGTTCACCCGGGTCACGGCCGGGGGACTCATCGAACCCGACGCGGTCAAGCGGGCGATGGTACTGACGTACGCGCTGGCCGTCGTCGTGGGCGTCTACCTCGTGGCCGTCGGGGGCCTCCCCATCGTCGTCGTGGGCCTCTCGGGTATCGCCGCTGGCATCCTCTACACCGGCGGCCCCTTCCCGTACGGCTACCGCGGACTGGGCGACCTGTTCGTCTTCGTCTACTTCGGCCTCGCGGCCGTCACCGGAACGTACTACGTGCAAGCGGTCGCGACGATGCCCGGCGTCGGCACGTTCCCGATGACACTGCCGACGGGCAGTGTCACGCTGGCCGCCGTCGTCGCTAGCCTCCCCGCCGCGGGCCTCTCGACGGCCATCCTCGTCGTCAACAACGTCCGTGACAGGGAGACAGACATGGCCGCCGGGAAGAAGACGCTGGCCGTCTACATGGGCTACCGGTGGAGTCGAGCCGAGTTCCTCGCCCTCGTCGGCATGGCGTACGTCGTCCCGCTCGTCTTCGCCGCGGACCCGGCGTACGGTCTACCGGCGCTGGCACCCCTGCTCTCGCTCCCGCTGGCGGCCAGAACCACGGAGACGGTGCTGACGAACACCGACGGGGCCGCACTCAACCCGGCGCTGGAGCGGATAGGGCAGACGCTGTTCCTCCACTCCCTCCTGTTCGCCGCCGGCCTCGCCATCCCGCAGGTGCTATGAGGACGGCACCGTTCTCGCTCACGCTTCGAGAGCCCCTGACGACGGCCAGCGGAACGATACGCGAGCGCGAGGGGGTCGTCGTCCGGTACGACCACCGCGGAGAGACGGGCGTGGGAGAGGCGACGCCGCTCCCGGGGTGGACCGAGTCGCTGGACGCGTGCCGGGCGGCCCTCGACGAGGCGGCCGGGGCCGAACCGGACGGCGGCCACACCGCGGCGATGCGCGCCCTCGACGCCGCCGATGCCCCCGCCGCCCGACACGGCTTCGCTACGGCGCTTCTCGACGCCGACGCACGGGCCGACGGCGTACCGCTGTACCGCTGGTTCGACGGCGGCCGACGGTGTGACACGGTCCCGGTCAACGCCACAGTGGGCGACGGGACCCCGGCGGAGACCGCCGAGGCCGTAGCCGACGCCATAGACGACGGGTTCGACTGCTGTAAGCTGAAGGTCGGTGCCCGCTCGGTGTCCGAGGACGTGACGCGGGTCGAGGCCGTCAGAGAGCGAGTCGGAGAGAGCGTTACGCTCCGGGCCGACGCCAACGGGGCGTGGACCGGCGACGAGGCCGAGACGGCGTTCGAAGCGTTCGCCGAACTGGGCGTCGAGTACGTCGAACAGCCACTCCCAGCCGACGATATAGCGGGGCACACGGCGCTCCGTGGCGGCCCGGTCGGCGTCGCACTCGACGAGTCGCTGGTCGAACGGCGTGCCGACGCACTCTTCGAGGCCGACGCCGCCGACGTGCTGATACTCAAACCGATGGTCCTCGGCGGGCCGGGAACCGCGTACACGCTGGCGATGCGGGCCCGCGAGCGGGGTATCGAACCCGTCGTCACGACGACCATCGACGGGGTCCTCGGGCGACTGGCCGCGCTCCACGTCGCCGCCGCGATTCCGAAGGTCGGTGCGTGCGGACTGGCGACCGGCGACCGATTGGAGAGGGACCTCGGACCGGACCCCTCGACGGTCTCCGGCGGGCGTGCGACCGTTCCGCAGTCGCCCGGCCTCGGCGTCGACCCGGCGGAGGTGGGTCCAGATGCGTGACCCGGTAGCGTGGCCGACTCGGGACCTCCTGACTCACAGAGTGCGGACGACGCCGGAACGGACGGCGCTGATAGACGCCGAATCGGGCGAGACGTCGACCTACCGGGACCTCGACCGGCGGGCCGGAGACGTGGCCGCGACGCTCGCCGGGCGACTCGACACGCCCGGTGCCACCGTCGCGACGCTGGTGGACACTCGCCCAGCGGTCGCTCGCCTCCTGTTCGGGGGGATGCGCGTCGGCGCGACCATCGCACCGCTCAACGTCGACCTCGACGCCGACAGCCTCTCGACCCAGTTAGCCGCGCTGGACGCCGAGGCGGTCGTCTGCGAACGCGGAACCGAACGGCTGGCGACGCGCGTCGCGGACTGCCCGGTCGTCTCGGTGGACGACCCGACGACGGCGGACGTGGCCGGCATCGAGGCAGATTCCTCGGGGGTCGAACCGGTCGAACTCGACCGGGACGCGACCCAACTCGTCCTGTTCACCTCCGGGACGACGAGCGACCCGAAGGGGGTCCGCCTGACCGTCGGCAACCTCGTGGCGAGCGCCACGGCCTCGGCGTTCAGACTGGGGGTCGACCCGGCGGACCGCTGGCTGGTCTGTCTGCCGACCTACCACATGGGCGGGCTAGCGCCGTTCGTCCGTGCCACTCTCTACGGGTCCGCGGTGGTGGTCCAGCGGTCGTTCGGCCCGGCGGCGACGGCCCGCGTGCTCTCGGAACACGACGCGACGGCCGTCTCCCTCGTCCCGACGATGCTCGGACGACTGCTCGACTCGGGATGGTCGCCGGACCCCGAACTCCGGTTCGTCCTGCTGGGCGGCGGTCCCGCCAGCCCCGAACTGGTGGACCGCTGTCGCGACAGCGAGGTGCCCGTCTGTCCGACCTACGGGATGACCGAGGCGGCCTCACAGATTGCGACCGCCCGTCCGGAGACTGCGTTCGCCCACCGCGAGACGGTCGGGCAACCCCTCGTCTGTACCGACGTGACCGTCGTGGCCGACGGCGACCCGGTCGGGCCGGGCGAACCCGGCGAACTCGTCGTCGACGGTCCCACCGTGACGCCGGGCTACCTCGACGAGGACCGAACTGCGGCGGCGTTCGGCCCCTACGGGTTCCACACGGGCGACCGGGGGTACCGCGACGAGGACGGGCGACTGTGGGTCGTCGGCCGGGTGGACGACCGAATCGTCACCGGCGGGGAGAACGTCGAGGCGAGCGTCGTCGCCGCCGCCATCCGCGAGTGCCCCGGCGTGAGTGACGCCGCCGTCGTCGGCCTCCCCGACGCGGAGTGGGGCGAACGCGTGGCCGCGCTGGTGGTCGGGGACGTGGACCCGGAGACGGTCCGGGAACACTGCCGAGCGGAACTGGCCGCCTACGAGGTGCCGAAGACGGTCCGGGTCGCACCCGCGCTTCCTCGAACTGCGTCGGGGACCGTCGACCGCGACGCCGTGCGCGAGCGGTTACGGGAGTGACTGTCGACGGTCGCCGCCCAAGCCGTTTTCTCCCCCTATCGCCTACTCACTCCCGTGTGTACAATCGTCCTCGCGTGGCAGGTGTTCGACGGAACGCCCGTCGCGTTCGCCGCGAACCGTGACGAGCGAGTCGACCGCCCGTCGGAACCGCCTGCCGTCCGACACTGGGGGTCCCGCGTCGTCGCACCGGCCGACGCAGAAGCGGACGGGACGTGGGAAGGCTACAACGAACACGGACTGCTCGCGGCCGTCACCAACCGCTGGGTGGACGCCGACCTCGCCGGCGAGCGGTCGCGCGGCCTCCTCGTCCGGGACTGCCTGAGCCACGAGACGGCCGAAGACGCCGCCCGCGCCGTCGAACGAGCCACCCGTGAGGCCGAGTACGCGGGGTTCAACCTCCTCTTGGCCGACGAGAACGCCGCCGTGCTGCTGGAGTGGGACGGCCAACTCGCGGTCCGGAACCTCGAACCTGGCGTCCACGTCGTCGTCAACGTCGGCGCCGACGGCGACTACCGGATTCCTAGTCACCGCCCAGACGTGGGCGAACAGCAGGCCGTGAACGCCGACCGACTCCGCGAGGCCATGCAGGTCGAACCCGGCGAGGGCGCCGACGCGTGGCTCGACCGCGCGGGCGAAACCATCGCCGACCACGACTACGGCGTCTGCGTCCACGGCGACGGCTTCGGCACCCGGTCGTCATCGCTCGTCGCCCTCAGCGAGGGCCAGCGCTACGACTTCGCCGACGGGCCCCCCTGCACCACCGACTACCACCCGGTCGAAGGTCAGATTTAAGCGCCCGACCGTCGGTTGTACATGATACATGAGTACGGCAACGTCGGAGGCGGACCTCTCCGAGGACGAGCGAGCCGGGTTGGAGCTCATCCGCGAGTCCGGCGGCATCCACCAGAGCGACTTTTGGAAGGAGTTAGACGTCTCCTCCCGGAAAGGCAGTCGTATCGTCGAGTCCCTCTTCGAGAAGGGATTCATCCAGCGCGAGGAGACGGTGTACGAGGGACACAACACGTACCACCTCACGCCCGCGGCCCGCGACCTCGACTTCTCGCTGTTGATGGCCGGCGACCAGCTATCCCCGTTCATCGGTGACGAGGAGGTCGACCCGCACGACGACGCGTTCTCGCAGTGGGTCATGAACCTCGCCTACCAGAGCTGAACGGTCGACCACTTCTCGCGGATTCGACGTCCCGTAGCGGTCGCTACCTACCGGCAGGGGAGAGAAAGGGCCGCGTCAGTTCAGTCTTCCAGCGCGTCGGCGATGCGGTCCAGCGAACGGCGCACGTCGTGGACCTCGTCGCGGAGTTTCCGAATCTCGCGGGTCAGTTCCTCGTTGTCGCCCCCGCTCTCCTCTTCGCGGGCGTGTCCGGGCGGGCCGCCACCCATGCCACCGGGGCCGCCGGGGCCGCCGCCCATCATGCCGCCCATCATCTGTGCGAAGGGGTTGCCGCCGCCGCCCATGCCGCCGGGGCCGCCGCCACCGCCCATCATCTCCTCCATGCGCTCCTCGCGGCTCATCTCGCCCTCTTCGCCCTCCTCGCGCTCCTCGGCGCGCTTCTGGCGAATCTCCTCGACTCGCTCGCGGAAGGACTTCTCCTCGTCGCCGTTCTCGCTCGACTCGGCCGCGTCGTCCGTGTTCTCGGGTTCGTCGTCTGCCATGCCTCGCCGTTCGCTCGGGCCGCTGAAAAGGGTTGTCGTGTCAGGTCAACCGGCGCACGAGCGCCGAGAGGCCGACGCCGCAGGCCAGCAGGACGACGAGGTTGAATCCCGCCATGAACAGCGGTCGGTACCGGTGGGTGACGAACGTGTCGACGGCCGCCGACACCGCAAAGTAGAACCGGACGGTGGCGACCAGCGCGACGAGGATGAGGACGGCCAACGCCGCCCACTCGACGTACTCGACGGCGGAGCGGCCGCCGCCGGCGTCTGTCGACGGCGGGGAGTCGTCGGGCGGACGGGGCGGAGCGTCGGAGTCGTCCTGTCGCTCGTCTGGCGGTGCAGTCGATTCGGTGGTGGGTTCCTCGGTCATGCGTGTCTCCGTACGAGTCCGAGCGTCGCGAGGACGAACGCAATCATCGCGGCGAGTGCGGTGAAGCCGGGACCACTCCCGCCGGCAGTCGTCGCCTCCGCTCGTTCGGTCATCGCTTCCGGTGCCTCCGTCGCTTCCTCGAAGTCGCCGGAGTCGAACCCGACGTCGCGACGCGTCTCGTTCTCGGTTAGCGTCTCCTGTGGGTCGAGGTTCGCGGGTGCGCTCTCCGTGGCGACGATGACGCCGTCGGACTGGAGGATGCCGTCGAGCCAGTAGTTGTAGCCGTCGGGGGCGGTCAGCGTGGTGCTGACGGTCTGCGTGCGGCCGGGGCGGATTTGTCCCACTTCGAGCGCCGACTCGTCGGCGACGACGTTCGACTCCGCCTGCCGGGCGCGCATCCGCAGCGAGAGGCCGCCCGCCGGGTCGTCGCCGCTGTTGGTCAGATAGGCAGTCACGTTCAGCGTCGTCTCGTTGTTCTCGACGTCGACGATTCGGTACGAGATGGCCCGGAGCGGCGTGTTCGCGTTCTCGAACCGGTGGAAGGAGACCGTCGAACGGGCGTACGCGGGGGTGAGCGCGTCGACGTTGCGGACCGTCCGTCGCTGGACGGACACGCGCCGGCCGTCCTCGTACACCGTCGTCTCGATGCGGTAGTCGCCGTCGCGTT
The DNA here is from genome assembly GCF_056934455.1 of Haloarcula sp. H-hyl6. NCBI lineage: Archaea > Methanobacteriati > Methanobacteriota > Halobacteria > Halobacteriales > Haloarculaceae > Haloarcula > Haloarcula sp. H-hyl6. The sequence goes on along the minus strand of NZ_JBRIIK010000002.1, from coordinate 876,335 downwards.
CGACGGTGAGGTTCCGGGTGAAGGTGACGTCTCTGTCGCCGCTGACGTCTCCGAGCGACTGTCGCTCTGTCGTCGCTACCAGTCCGGTGTCGGCGTCGATGGCACGCGTCACGGCGGTGACGTTCTCGGCCGTCCCGCCCCGGTGTTCGAGGCTGGACGTGAGCGAGAGCGTCACTGTCTCGCCGGAGACGTCGTGGGCGTCGACGTAGGACTCTCGGAGGTCGAGATGACTCCGACGCACGTCTTCGGTCGGTTCCGAGAGGACGCCGGGGACCGCCATCGCACTGGCGACCATCGTCAGCGTGAGGAGGGCGATGGCCCCAGCGAGGAGTACTTCGCGTCGCACGAGTGTGAACGCGACACCGTTCGGTAAGTGTTTTGTGTGTGAACAGAACCGCGCGGAGAGAACCTACACGAACGCGCCGAGACTCGACTGCAGGTCGCGGTCGGTGCCGCCCTCGGTGAGTTCCCAACCCACGAGGGCACGCAAGTCGACGGCGTACGTGCTCCCGTTGTTGTCGAGGACGGCGACGCGCCCCTTCGTCCCGCGGACCGTCCCCGTGGCCAGCGTCTCCGCCATCGGCCGCTCCGAGAGGTCGAGGCCGTACTCGAAGTCGTAGGTCGCCACCGCCTCGTACTCGTCTACGAGTGTCGACCAGAACTCCTCGTCGACGGACTCGTGGAGGCCCGCTATCTTCGTCGGGACCCGGACCCGGTCGCCGACGTCGGCGGCTATGTCGGCCTCTATCTGGCGGGCGATGCGGCCGTCGGCGACGGTCCGGAGGTACGCCGCCCTGTCGGCACCCTGCTCTCGCAACCGGGTTTCGAGGCGCCACGACCGGGTGACGCCGACTTTGACAGTATCGGGTGCGAAGGCCGCCAGATAGACGGCGTGTTCCTCGTCGCAGGCCTCGATGGGTTTGTTACAGTCGCCGGTACACCGGGCACAGGGCCATCTGCTGGTGTGTTCGGGACAGTAGGGCGCGTCCGCTGCGTCGCACGCGTAGTGGGTCTCGCCGTCCACGGCCCCGGCGCAGTACCGCTCCCCCAGCGCGTAGGTGAGTTCGGTCCCCGGGTCCAGTCGCTCGACGGTGACGCTCCCCTCGTCCGCGAGGAGGAGTGCGGCGTGGTCTTCGACGCGCGAGCGGTACCCGACGACCTGCACGGCCAGGGGTTAGCGAGCGACCGGCAAAGGGCTACCGGGACGACGTTTTTGACGCTCGAGAGACAACTCTCCGATATGGCGGACCTCGAACTCACCAGTCCGGCGTTCGACGACGGCGAACGGATTCCCGAGAAACACGGCTACGCGGCGGCCAACGTCAGTCCGCCGCTGGAGATACACAACGTGCCCGACGACGCCGAATCGCTCGTCCTCGTCGTGGACGACCCGGACGCGGAGAAACCGGCCGGGAAGGTGTGGGACCACTGGGTGGTCTGGAACGTCCCACCGGACGTGCGCGAGATTCCCGCGGGGACGACGCCCGACGGCGCGAGCGAGGGGCAGAACGACTTCGGCGAAACCGGGTGGGGCGGGCCGAACCCGCCGGACCGCGAACACACCTACCGGTTCCTGCTGTACGCACTCGACACGACGCTCGACCTCTCGCCCGGCGCGAAAAAGGACGACGTCTACGACGCCGCCAGCGGCCACATGGTCGGCAAAGCGGAACTGACCGGGACCTACCCCGCGAACTAGAGTTCGTCGATGAGTTCGCGGGCGGACTGCCGAACCGCGTCGTCGCTCGACTGGTCGGGTTCCCAACCGAGCGCCGCGAGTTTGTCGATGGAGAGGCGCATCCGCGGGACGTCGCCGGTCCACCCCCGGTCGCCACCGGTGTACTCGTACTCGGGGTCGATACCCATCTCGTCGGCGACGATGTCGGCGATGCGGTCGACGGAGGTGGTCGTCCGCGTGCCGAGGTTGAACACGTTGTGGTCGGCGTCGGCGTGCGAGACGGCGTACTCCATGGCCTCGACGCACTCCTCGACGTGCATGTAGGACTTCTGCTGGCGGCCGTCCCCGAGGATGGTCAGCGATTCGGGGTCCTCGCGCAACTTCTCGACGAAGTCGGGGATGACCGCCCCGCGCAGGCGCGGACCGACGATGTTGGCGAAGCGGAACACCCACGACTGGAGGTCGTGGCTGTGCGCGTACGTCGAAATCAGGGATTCCTCGGCGAGTTTCGTCGCCCCGTAGACGCTGATGGGTTCCAGCGGCGCGTAGTCCTCCGGCGTGGGCCGAGGTGCCTCGCCGTATACGGTCGACGACGACGTAAACACGAGGTTCTCGACGCCCACCTCGTCCATCCGTTCGAGGACGTTGTAGGTCATGTCGCTGTTGTCGGTGAACTGCCGTCGCGGTGCGTCGGTGTCGACGAGTTTCGACGCGGCGAGGTGGACCACGGCGTCGGTGTCTGCGGTGACGGCCTCGGCGACGACGTCGGGGTCGGTCAGGTCGCCGTCGACGAGGGACGCCTCGTCGTGCACCCATTCGAGTCGACCGTTCGACCCGTCGTCCACGACCACCACGTCGTTGTCGGCGACCAGTCGTTCGACGAGGTGGGACCCGATGAAACCTGCACCGCCCGTGACGACGATGCGCTGCCCTTCGAGGTTCATACCGTCCGTCCGCGCGCGGCGTCAAATAGCGTTCCGGTACCGCGATGAACGGCGTTTTATAGCTCCCGGGGCGAGTAGTGGGTATGACACGACTCAGTCGTCGCGACTTCGTCGCCGGAGGCGTCGCGCTCGCCGGTGCGACCGCTGGCTGTCTCTCCGGCGGGTCCGACGGAGGCGGGTCCGACGGCGGTTCGGTCCCGACGGCGAGCGGCCAACCCCTCTCGGCCCCCGTCGCGGGCGACCCGGAGGCCGACGTGACGGTGGCCGTCTACGAGGACTACGCCTGCCCGCACTGCAAGACGTACTCCACGACCGTCTACCCGAAGGTGGCCGAGAACTACCTCTCGAACGAGTCGATTCGCTACGAGTTCCACGACTTCCCGATTCCCGTAGACGAGACGGTCTCGTGGCAGGCCGCGAGCGCCGCCCGGAAGGTGCAGGACGCGGCGGGCGACGCGGCGTTCTTCACCTACTCGAAGCGCCTGTTCGAGAACCAGGGGAGTCTCGGCCCCGACGTGTACGCCGAACTCACGAACGACATCGACGTCGACGGCGAAGCGGTCCGAACGGCCGCGACCGGCCGGACCTACGACCCGACCGTGCAGGCAGACCGCGACGAGGCGGTCGAGATGGGGCTTCGCGGCACCCCGACCGTCCTCGTGAACGGCGAGACGGTCGACTGGCAGGAGGTCGCCTTCCCGCCGGTCAGAGACGCCATCGAGTCGGCGCTGAACGGATGAGAGGCGACCACGACGTGACGGTCCTGCGCCTCGGCCACCGGCCGGGGCGGGACGAACGTATGACCACCCACGTCGGCCTCACCGCCCGTGCGCTGGGTGCCGACTGCGTTCTGTTGTCCGGGTCCGCCCGCGACCGAACGGACACCATCGTCGACATCACCGAGCGCTTCGGCGGCCCCTTCGAGGTGGCGGTTACACAGGAACCGAAGCGGCTCATCCGCGACTTCGAGGGCACCGTGGTCCACCTCACGATGTACGGCGAACCGGTGCAGGACGTCGAGTCCGATATCCGGGACGCCCACGCCGAGGGACCGCTCCTCGTCGTCGTCGGCGCCGAGAAGGTCCCCTTCGAGGTGTACGAGAACGCGGACTACAACGTCGGCGTGACGAACCAGCCACACTCCGAAGTGGCCTCGCTCGCTGTGTTCTTAGACCGGTTGTTCGAGGGGCGCGAACTCGAACGCGAGTGGGAGGACCCGGACCGCGTCGTCGTCCCGAAGGAGACTGGCAAGCGCGTGGTCGACCCCGAGGACGCAGACGGAGACGAGGCATAGGCATGTGACCTCTGGCGAGTAAGCCGGAGGTGAGCAAACGCCGTGTGTTTGCGAGCCCCGGGGCGCGAGCGACAGCGAGCGACCCGATGGTTTTAACCACGTGACCGCCCGAGACACGGATAATGGCTTTTGAGGACCTCCTGGAGGACCCGGTTATACAGAAGTACCTCCACGAGCTAGTCGGACCGAAAGGGATGCCGGTCGCCGCCGCGCCGCCGGACGGCGAAGTGACCGACGAGGAACTGGCCGAGGAACTCGGACTCGAACTCAACGACGTGCGCCGCGCGCTGTTCATCCTCTACGAGAACGACCTCGCCTCGTACCGCCGCCTCCGCGACGAGGACTCGGGGTGGCTCACCTACCTCTGGACCTTCGAGTACGAGAAGATACCCGAACAGCTAGAGGAGGAACTGTACCGCCTGCTCGACGGTCTCGAAGAGCGCCGTGAGTACGAGCGCAACAACGAGTTCTACCTCTGTGAACACTGCGGCATCCGCTTCGAGTTCGGCGAGGCGATGGAGTTCGGCTTCGAGTGTCCCGAGTGTGGCAATCAGGTCGAGGCGATGGAGAACACCCGTCTCGTCACTGCCATGGAAGACCGCATCGAGGAACTGCGCGACGAACTGAACGTCGAGACGGAAGCCGAGGCCTGATGGTCGTCCTCGGAACCAAAGTGTACGTCACGGGCGACGCCCGTGACCGCGCACTCGATAGTTTGCGGTCGCTGGTCGGCAACGAACTCGGCGAACTCGACGTGGAGTTCGACGTGGGCCACAGAGAGGACGACTTCCCGACGGTCACCGTCGACGGTCCCGACGCAACCGTGGCCCGGAACCTCCTGCGCGAGGAGTTCGGCGAGATGGTCCCGACCCACGAGGACGGCGAGACGTACGTCGGGACGCTGGACTCGTGGGACGACGAGGGGTTCGTCCTCGACGTCGGGTTCGGCCAGTCAGTCCGCATCCCGGCGTCGAACCTGGACCTCGGGCAGGGGTCGCCCGTCCAGATTCGCAAGCGGTTCGGCATCGTTCAGCACATGCCGCTCCGGTTCGTCGCCGGCGACGAGCCACGACTCGCCGACGAGGAGGTGGACCGCCTCTACGACTGGTCCCGCGGCAACGGCCGAGTCAACGCCAACAGCGTCACGCGGTCGAACGCCCGCGCGACGGTCAACCGCGCCGGCCACGCACAGGACATCGTGACCGTCGAGCGCATCGGCCTCCTCGAACAGAGCATCGTCTGCAACCCCGACACCGACGCGCCCGGCCTGCTGTCCGACATCGGCCGGTTCATGCAGTCGGAACTCCTCGCCGTCGTCCCCTGAGCTATGCACCGCCGCCACCTCGCTCTCGTCGGTATCGTCGCGCTGGTCGCGCTCTCCGGCTGTAGCGGTATCTTCGGGCCGCAGGAGGCCGACCCGGCCCGTCTCAACCAGAACGCGAGCTACGACTGGGACGACGAGGCGGACGTCTCCATCGTCCTCGACCGCTCCTCGTACCGCGCCGTCTACCCAGTCGAGGGCAACGACACCCTCGAAGTGTACGACCGTGACGGCCTCGGCCGGGAGCGGACCGTCCCGATTCGCGCGCTCCGGTTCCGCTACGAGAACGGCACCGTCATCAGCGCCGCGAACTCGTCGCTGACGGCCACGCAGGGGGGGAGCAAGACCACCATCGAGTTGCCCGGGAACGTCACCGGGCAGGTCGCATACAGCGCTCCCCGGAACGGGAAGTCCTACGCCACGCCGACCCACGTGGACGGGGCCACCTACGCCGTGACGATGCCGCCGGGTGCCCGCGTCGGCATCCCCCTCCTCTCGCAGGTGAGTCCGGGCGGGTACGGGACCAGCGTCGACGACCGGACCAACCGGATGACCGTCCGGTGGTCCGAACCCGTCGACGCTCGACAGGTCAGCGTCCGCTACTACCTCGAACGCGACCTGCTCCTGTTCGGCGGCCTCGCCGTCGTCGCCGTCCTCGTCGGGGGCGGTGGGTCGCTGTACTACTACCGCCAGTTGCAGGCGGTAAAGCGCAAGCGCAAGGAGGCGGGCATCGACCTCGAAGAGGAACGGGACGACGACGACCCGCGGGACCGCGGTCCGCCGCCGGGAATGCGGTAGCCGGCGACCCACAGTATTTGTATCGCCCCGCCCTACCCGGGCGTATGCGCGTCGCGGTGGTCACGGTCGGAGACGAACTGCTCGCCGGAGAGACGGTCAACACGAACGCCGCGTGGCTCGGCCGCCAACTGGCCGACCGCGGGGTGACGGTCGAACGAACGACCGCCGTCCCGGACCGGACCGCCGACATCGCTCGCGTCGTCAACGAGTACCACGCCGACTACGACGCCGTCGTCGTCACCGGCGGCCTCGGCCCCACGCACGACGACGTGACCATAGACGGCGTCGCCGCCGCCTTCGGCCGCGACGTCGTGGAGGACGAGGAGGCCCTCGCGTGGCTCGAAGAACACGGCGGCTACACCCGTGAGGACCTCACCGACGGGACCGCCCACGTCCCCGAGGGGAGCCGCGTTCTCCCCAATCACGAGGGGGTTGCTCCCGGATGTGTCGTCGAGAGTTGTTACGTCCTGCCGGGCGTGCCCGGCGAGATGAAGCGGATGTTCGAGGAAATCGCGTCCGAGTTCAGCGGTCAGCAACGCTACGTCCGGACCGTCGACGCCGCCGAACCGGAGAGCGCGTTACTCGACCGACTGGAGGAAGTACAGGACCGGTTCGCCGTCAAAGTCGGGAGCTATCCCGGCGAGAACGTGACAGTGCGGTTCGAGGCCACCGACGAGTCGGCCGTCGAGGACGCGGCGGCGTGGCTCACAGAGCGCGTCGAATCGCCGGAGGAAGGCTGAGTCAGCGGTAGAGGTACTGGAGCCACAGTGCCGTCAGGAGAAGTCCGCCGAGCGTGATGACCGCGCCGGCGGCGCTGATGGCACCGGTCTGGACGTTCGCCTGCAGTAGTGGAAGCATACCCGGGTGTTCCGTGGCGGGTGGCTTGAAAGACACGTTCCCGGGTGCCTTTTGCCGGCGCGTGCCCAACGAGTCGCCATGCGACGAATCGGTGTGGTGGTCAATCCAATCGCCGGCATGGGTGGCCGCGTGGGGCTGAAGGGAACCGACGGGAAGGTCGACGAGGCGCGGGAGCGCGGCGCGGAGCCACGGGCACCGGACCGTGCACGCGAGGCGCTTCAGTCGCTCTCCTCGGCCGTTCGCGACGTCGAACTCGTCACCTACGGCGACCCGATGGGGGCGTCGCTGGCCCGCGAGGCGGGGTTCGACCCCGTGGTCGTCGGCGACCCGGCGGACCCCGAGGAGACCACCGGTGAAGACACGAGAGCGGCCGTCCGAGCGTTCGTAGCCCACGGCGTCGACGTCGTGGCGTTCGTCGGCGGCGACGGGACGGCCGTCGACGTGGCGGAGACGCTGGACGAACTGGACGACGACACGCCGATGCTCGGCGTCCCGGCCGGCGTGAAGGTGTACTCCTCCGTGTTCGGTGTCTCCCCGCGGGCCGCCGGGCGCATCCTCGCCACGTTCTCCGAGACGGAACCCGCGGAGGTCAACGACATCGACGAGGACGCCTTCAGGGGCGGGGAAGTGGTCACGGAACTGCGCGCGGTGGCGACGGTGCCCGTGGCCGACCAGCGCCAGTCGGCCAAGCAGTTGGGCGGTGGAACCGTCGAGACGCTCGCCGAGGGCGTCGCCGAGAGCGTCCGACCGGGCGTCACGTACGTCCTCGGGCCGGGCAGTACGGTCGGCGCAATCAAGGAGCGCCTGGGGTTCGAGGGAACGACCCTCGGCGTCGACGTCTGGCGGGACGGGGAACTCCTCGTCGCCGACGCCGCCGAGTCGGACATCCTCAACGCCCTCGGCGAGGAGAACGTCATCGTCGTCTCGCCGATAGGCGGGCAGGGGTTCGTCTTCGGACGCGGCAACCAGCAACTCTCCCCGGCGGTCATCCGACAGTGCGACGTGGAGGTGGTGGCCTCCCGCCGCAAACTCGACGACATCGGAACGCTCCGCGTGGACACCGGCGACCCGGAACTGGACGCCGAGCTAGCGGGGTGGACGAAGGTCCGCGTCGGCCGGTACGAACGCCGCCTCGTCGAAGTCGTGACCTGACCGGGCGTGGACCGAACGTCGGCTGTCCTACGTGATTGTATATGAGGGTCGGCATTAATTGGCGTATAGTGAAGATTAAGGTCGACCGCGTCTAACAAAGGTCATATGGAAACGCGGAAAGTCCAGCGCCTCGGCCCGTCCACGCTCGCGATGACGTTGCCGGCGGAGTGGGCCAGCGCACACGACGTCGAGAAGGGCGACGAGGTGTCGCTTCGGATGGGTGGTAAAGGGACGCTGACTGTCATGCCCGAGTCCGTCCAGACGGAGGAGTCGGAGGCGATAATCCACGCGGAGAACCTCAACGCCGACGCCGTCGAACGGGCCATCGTCGCCCAGTACGTCCTCGGCCGGCGCATCATCCACGTCGAGGCACCGGAGGGCCAGACCCTCGATTCCGCGCACATCAACGCCGTCTACAACGCCGAGACGCAGTTGATGGGACTGGGCGTCATCGAGGAGACGCCACAGCGCATCACGATTCGCTGTTCGGTCGACCCCGAGGACTTCACGCTCGACAACCTGCTCGAACGCCTCGAGTCCACCGGGTCCACCATGCGCAACGAGGCGGTCAAGGCGCTGGCACACGGCAACCCGGACCTCGCTCAGCGGGCGCTGAACCGAGAACGGCAGGCGAACAAGATTTTCGTCCTGTTGCTCCGCCTCATCTTCACGTCTTATCAGAACCCGAACCTCGCCAGAGCGGTCGGCCTCGAGGACGGGTTCCCCCTCATCGGCTACCGCTCCATTGCGAAGAACCTCGAACTGACCGCCGACAACGCCGAGGACATCGCCGAAATCGCGCTGGAAGCGCCCGACCACGCCCTCGACGTCGATAGCTCGACGATGCGTCGCATCCGAGACTTCACCGACGAAGTCAACGAGATTACCGCGATGGCGGTCCAGGCCGCAGTCGACCGGAACTACGACACCGCCATCGCCGTTCGGGAGGCGTACTCGGACATCGGCGACAAGGAACACGACATCCTCAACGACCTGCCGGAGATGGACAACCAGAAACTGCTGCAGGTCCGCGAAGTCCTCGTCAGCCTCCAACAGACCGCCGAGTACGCCGTCAGGAACGCCGAGATAGCGACCAACCTCGCGCTGGACGAGGAGTCCGAACACACGACCATCCAGTAACCCCGCCGCTCTGTCCTCCGCTTCGCGGATGCGCGCCCGACCATTAAACCCGCCGCGGACCAAGCCGACACGTTATGGACGTCACCAATCCCGCGACGGGAGCGCACGTCGAGACGTACCCGGAACACACGGAGGCCGAAGCGGAGGCGGCACTCGACGACGCGACTTCCGCCTTCGACTCGTGGCGGGACCGCCCCTTGCGGGAGCGAACCGCGCTGTTGGCCGACGCGGCCGAGGTGCTTCGGGACCGGAAACGCGAGTACGCAGAGACGATGACCACGGAGATGGGCAAACCCATCTCGCAAGCTGAGAGCGAGGTGGAGAAGTGCGCGTGGGTCTGTGACCACTACGCCGAACACGCCGCCGCGTACTTGAGCGACGAGGCCCACCCGAGTCCGGCGGGGTCGACCGTCAAGACCGTCTACGAACCGCTCGGACCGGTGCTCGCGGTCATGCCGTGGAACTTCCCGTTCTGGCAGGTGTTCCGGTTCGCCGCGCCGTACCTCACCGCCGGCAACGTCGGCCTCCTGAAACACGCCTCGAACGTCCCGGGATGTTCGGAGGCCATCGAGGAGGTGTTCCGGGAGGCTGGCTACCCCGAGGGCGTGTTTCAGTCGCTGCTCATCCCCTCGGACGAGGTGGCCGACGTCCTCGAAGACGACCGGGTGACGGCGGCGACGCTGACCGGGAGCGGTCCGGCGGGCCGCGCGGTCGCCTCCACGGCCGGCGAGAACGTCAAGAAGACCGTGCTGGAACTGGGCGGGAGCGACCCGTTCGTCGTTCTCGACGACGCCGACCTCGACGACGCCGTCGAGACCGGTGCGTGGGCGCGCGTCCAGAACAGCGGTCAGTCCTGTGTCGCCGCGAAACGGTTCGTGGTGCACACGGCAGTCTACGACGAGTTCGTCGACCGCTTCGTCGACCAGATAGAGTCGTACACCGTCGGCGACCCGACCGACGAGGAGACTGACGTCGGTCCGCAGGCCCGCGAGAGTCTCGTGTCCGACCTCCACGAGCAAGTTCGGGACAGCGTCGACGCCGGTGCGGAACTGCTCACCGGGGGCGAGCGACTGGACCGCGAGGGCGCGTACTATCCGCCGACGGTCCTCGTCGACGTGCCCGAAGGCTGTCCCGCCGACAGCGAAGAGGTGTTCGGTCCCGTCGCCGCGGTGTACGAAGTCGAGGACGAGGACGCCGCCGTCGAGAAAGCCAACGACACGGCGTTCGGCTTGGGCGCGAGCGTCTGGACCGAGGACAGGGACCGCGGCGAACGCGTCGCCCGTCGTATCGACGCCGGGTGCGTCTACGTCAACCAACTCGTGAAGTCCGACCCGCGCGTGCCCTTCGGGGGCGTCAAGGAGTCCGGCTACGGGCGCGAACTCTCCGGCACAGGCATCCGCGAGTTCGTCAATCGGAAGACGGTCTGGGTGGAGTGACGAACACACCGAGGACGCGACTGTTCAGCGACCGAGGCCGAGGATACCGTCGTCAGTCTCCGTCTCGGTGGCAGTGCCGCTCTCGGTCGTCGTCGCTGTATCTGTCTGCGTCGGCGTGGCCGTCTCCGTGTCGGTAGCCTCCGGCGTGGCTGTTTCGGTGCCGTCGTCGCCACCCAGTAGACCGTCGTCCGTCGCCGTCTCCGTCTCGGCCGGCGTCCGCGTTCCGGTCTCCGACTCACCGTCCGACTCGGCATCGGTCCCGCCCTCGGCGCTCACGTTCCCGCCGGTCGGGTACTGGGCCTTGTTGCCGAAGATGTCCGTCTCGATGGTCTTCTCGTAGTCGATGGCGTCTACGTCGATGCGGAACTGTTCGCCGCCGCCTTCGAGGACGAGGTAGAAGTCGACGTAGAGGTCGGTCACCTGATTGCGTTCGAGGTGGGTGACCCACCAGCGGTCGAGGTTCTCGTTCTGGATGGCGGTGTCGGCCCCGACGGTCTCCGTCTGGCCGGGTCCGATGGTGTATCCCCTCTCGGTCTCACCCTCCCCGACGGTGACGTCGTTCATCGAGACGGTGTACCCGATTTTCGAGACGGTGTAGGGGTACGACTTGGGGTTGTAGACCGTGAAGGCGAGGTCCATGGGCGTCTCGGACTCGGTGAGGTTCGCCCGGTCCCACGACCCGCGCGTCTCGTTGACGTACAGCACCGGGTCCGAGACGAGCGGTCGGTTGGCCTCTACCGGGCGCGTCTCCGTGGAGTTGAACTGCGAGACGATGTCCGTCTCGATGGTCTCGTCCTGCGTCAGCGAGATAGACCGCCCACCCGCCAGCGAAGACGAGACGTCCGCGTCGATGGTCACCGTCGTTCGCTCGCCGTTCTCGATGTGGGTGTGCCACCACGGCGGAATCTGGCCGTTGCGCATCTCGGTCGAGAAGGGGATGGTGGAGTTGCCCGTGCCGAGGGAGAGGCCGCTCTTCTGGCCGCCGGCAATCGGCACGCCGTTCATCGCGACGGTGTATTCGACCGTCGTTCCGCCGAGTTGGACCCCGACGGGGTTGGGGTTGGCCACGGTGAGGTTCGTGTGAACGGTGGTCGTCTCCTCGGCGACGCCCGCGAAGTGGTTGTCGACCGCTTCGACGGTGGGTGCGCCGACGACGCCGAGGGCGAACGCGCCCCCGCCCGCCACCGCGAGTACGAGGACGACGACGCCGATTAGTTTCAGCCGACCGAGTCCAAACATTACGCGCTCATCTCTCGTGGGTCACAATATGTCCTGTGGCTTACGACGGCCCCGAATGAACTAAGTGCGCAACACGGAAACGACACGCTATGGCGACGCAATCGCAATCTGACATGGGTATCGGCCTCGGACTCCTGTTCGGGGTCGTCGCCGTCGGCGCCGCGGTGCTGATGGCCGTCAACAGCTACAACTACGCGATTCGACACGCACAGGAACTCGACACGGCTGGCCTCCTGTTGAACAGCGGTATCGGCTTCGCCGTCGCGATGGTCGCGGCCAGCCTCGCGCTGGTGGCGATTCACGTTTACGACGCCTGACGAGGGGGTCCGTGGCGATTGGTGAAAGGAACGATTAAAAACGTTCGGCACGTAGTTCTCGTATGGTCGATTTCAGCGAGGAGGACAGACGCATTCTGGAGTACCTCCGGGAGAGCGTCTCGCGGGGTGAGAGTTACTTCCGCGCCAAGAACATCGCCTCACAGCTCGGCCTCTCGTCCAAGCAAGTGGGGGCCCGTCTGCCGCGTCTGGCCGAAGAGGCCGACGAGGTAGACATCGAGAAGTGGGGCCGGGCCCGCTCGACGACGTGGCGAGTGACCACCAGCTAGTCGGTGGATTCATTCCGGCGGGAACCTGAGGGTATCGTATGACTGTCCGGGTCGAGCGGTCGATGACTGTGTCGGCACCCCCCGAGCGCGTCTGGGCGTTCATCGCTGACCCGGACCAGCGGGCACGCCCGATTAGCGTGGTCGAAGACTGGGACGTCGAGAGCGACACCGAAGCGACGTGGTTCATCGCGTTACCGATTCCCATCATCGACCGGACCATCCGAATCGAGACCAAAGACGTCGAGCGACGCGAACCGGAGTACGTGCGCTTCGTCGGCCGGTCGAAAGTGATGAAGGTACAGGGCGAACACGAACTCGAACCGACCGAGGAGGGCGGGACCAAACTGACGAACCGGTTCGTCGTCGACGGCAAACTCCCCGGCGTCGAGCGGTTCTTCAAGCGGAACCTCGACGGGGAGATGGAGAACCTCGAAACGGCCCTCCGGGACTACCTCGAAGTCGAAGTATGAGAGTTGCACTCGCACAGATTGCGGTCGAGAGCGCGGACGTGACCGGGAACGTCGGCCGCGCCGTGGACGCCGTCGACCGAGCGGCGGCCGCGGGCGCGGACCTCGTCGTCTTGCCGGAACTGTTCAACGTCGGGTACTTCGCGTTCGATAGCTACGCCCGACAAGCCGAAGGACTCGACGGCGACTCACTTTCGACCGTCCGCGAGGCGGCGGTAGATAACGGCGTCGCCGTCCTCGCCGGGAGCGTCGTCGAGGACCTCGCGGCGAGTGCGGCCGCTGGCGTCGACGTGCCCGCCGACGACGGACTCGCCAACACGGCCGTCTTCTTCGACCGGGACGGAGAGCGTCGCGCGGTCTATCGGAAGCACCACCTCTTCGGCTACGGGTCGGCCGAGTCCGACCTGCTGGAACCGGGCCAACACCTCCCGACCGTCGATTTCGGCGGCCACACCGTGGGCATCACCACCTGTTACGACCTCCGGTTCCCGGAACTGTACCGGCGACTGGTCGAGGACGGCGTGACGCTGACGCTCGTCCCGAGCGCGTGGCCGTACCCGCGAGTGGAGCACTGGAAACTGTTCCCGCGGACCCGCGCCGTCGAGAACCTGATGTACGTCGCCGCGGCCAACGGCGTCGGGACGTTCGAGGACGCGGAACTCCTCGGCCGGTCGACCGTGTACGACCCGTGGGGGACGACCCTCGCGAGTAGCGACGACGACCCGGCCGTCGTGACGGCGACTGTCGACCCCGACCACGTCGAGGCCGTACGCGAGGAGTTTCCCGCCCTCGAAGACCGTCGACCAGAGTTCCGATAAGTTCAGTCGCTCTTTCACACAAAACGTCGTTTGAGCGTCCGACGACACTATACTCCCGGGCCGCCGATACGTATCCGTCATGTCGTCTAAAAAACTCGTCGTCGCGCTGGCGGTGACGCTCCTCCTCGCAGGGTGTACCGGGATGGGAGGCAACCCCGTCAGTGGCGACGGCGCCGAGATGTCTGGTGGCGGCGGTGACGCCGGTTCGGCGGCCACCGCTAGCGGAGCACAGGAACAGCGTGCCGACACGAGCGGTGGAGGCGCTGAAAGCGTGCAGGTCGACGCCGCGGCACAGCAACGCGCGATAATCAAGACCGGGCGGATGACCGTCGAGGTGGAGAACTTCTCGCAGAGTCGCGCGGCCATCGCCTCGCAGGTCCGACAGTACGGCGGGTACGTGAGCGAATCGAACCAGCACCTCCACCGCTCGGGCAACGAAACCTGGACCTCCGGATACGTCGTCGTCAGGGTGCCGAGCGAACGGTACCGGGCGATGCAGGAGGACGTCGCCGCGGAGGGGACGCTCCTGAACGAAGAGACCAACACGAACGACGTGACTGACCAGTTGGTCGACATCGAGGCCCGCCTGGAGAACCTCCGACAGCGTCGCGACCGCCTGCGGACGTTCTACGACCGAGCCAACGATACGGAAGAACTCCTCCGCATCGAGGAACAACTCTCGGAGGTCCAAGGGCAGATAGAGCAACTGGAGGCCAAACAGCGCTCGCTCCGAGAGCGGGTGGCGTACTCGACGATTCGCGTCGAACTCCGCGAGCCGGAACCCGGCATCAGCCAGATACGGACCCAGTACCACGAGCAGTCGCTCACGGCCGTCTTCCTGCGCTCCGTCGAGGACATCTACGTCTTCGGCCGGGCCTCGCTGGTGACGCTGGCAGCGGTGGCCCCGTGGCTCGGTGTGCTGGCAATTCCGGTACTGGGAATCCGCCGTGCGCTCCGCGGCCGGCAGTTGCCGCTCGTCGGCGGAGGGAACGCCGACGGTGGCGGTGGAGACACGGACGGTGGCGACCCACCGTCCACGGACCAGACTGCGACTGACGAACAGGACGCGACGGCGGACGAAGACGACGAGCGCTAGCCGCCCGACACCGGGCCTTTTTTACCTGAGCACCCGAAAGAATCTCTCGCCGGCAAGGCGCTTTTCACGTCGATGCCGGCGCAACAGCCCGTCTCGCTGCTCGGCCACACGGCGTCGCTCGTCCGCCAAAGGCTGTCCGGACAGCCTTTCACGTCACGCTTCGCCAGTGACGTTTCATCCGTTCCTCTCTTCGCTTTCCGCTCGTTCGACCCGAGTCAGCGGTCCGCTTCACGTTCGAGGGCACGCTCGAAGTGGGCCGCGGTAATCGTCACCTCGTCGGCGCGTTCGCTCGCCTCGGCGGGCCCCATCTCCTCGGCCGCCTCGCGGATGGCGAGCATCGACGCCTCTCTGACGACGGCTTCGAGTTCGGCCCCGGAGAACCCCTCCGTCTCGGCCGCGAGCGCCGAGAGGGAGACGTCGTCGGCTATCGGCTTGCCGTCGGTGTGAACCGAGAGGATGGCCTCGCGTGCGTCGTGGTCCGGGTTCGGCACCTCGACGTGCTGTTCGAGACGGCCCGGCCTGAGGAGGGCGTCGTCGATGATGTCCCGACGGTTCGTCGCCGCGAGGACGACGAGGTTCGGGTTCTCCGTGATACCGTCGAGTTCGGCGAGCAACTGGGAGACGACCCGCTCGGTCACCTCGTTGCCCTGCCCGCGGTGGCTGGCGATGGCGTCTATCTCGTCCAAGAAGATGATGCTCGGTGCGGTCTGGCGGGCGCGCTCGAACAGTTCTCTCACGGCTTCCTCGCTCTCGCCGACGTAGCGGTCCATTATCTCCGGCCCGGCGACGTGGATGAAGTTCACGTCGCTCTCGCCGGCGACGGCCCGCGCTAGCAGCGTCTTCCCGGTGCCCGGCGGCCCGTAGAGGAGGATGCCGCTCGGAGGGTCCGTCTTCGTCGCCGAGAACAGGTCGCCGTACTCCAAGGGCCACTCGATGGCCTCCGTCAGCGTCTGTTTGACCTCGCTCAGCCCGCCCACGTCGTCGAAGGACACCGCCGGCGACTCGGCGACGTACTCGCGCATCGCGCTCGGTTCGACCGTCGCCAGCGCCGCGTCGAAGTCGCTCTGGCGGACCTCCGCGTCGTTTCGCTCCGCGCGGAGCGACGACATCGCCGCCTCCGTCGTGAGCGAGGCGAGGTCGGCACCGACGAACCCGTGGGTCTGGGCGGCGATGCGGTCCAAGTCGACGTCGTCGCCGATGGGCATCTCGCGCGTGTGGACGTCCAGAATCTCGCGGCGGCCGCCTTCGTCGGGGACGCCGATTTCGATTTCGCGGTCGAAGCGGCCGCCCCGGCGCAGGGCCGGGTCGACGGCGTCGACGCGGTTGGTCGCGCCGATGACGACGACGCGCCCCCTGTCTTCGAGGCCGTCCATCAGCGTCAGCAACTGCGCGACGACGCGGTTCTCCATGTCCGCGTCCTCGTCGCGAGACCCAGCGATGGAGTCGATTTCGTCCACGAAGAGGATGGCCGGCGAGTTCTGCTCGGCGCGGTCGAACGCCTCGCGCAGTCGCTCCTCACTCTCGCCCTTGTACTTCGAGACGATCTCCGGGCCGGAGATGGTGTCGAAGTACGCGTCCACCTCGTTGGCGACGGCGCGGGCGATGAGCGTCTTCCCCGTGCCCGGCGGCCCGTGCAGGAGGACGCCGCTCGGCGGGTCGATTCCCAGCCGTCGGAACTCGTCGGGTTCGGAGAGCGGCATCTCTATCATCTCGCGGATGCGGTCCAGTTCCTCGTCCAAGCCGCCGATGTCCTCGTAGCTGACCCCCGTCTCCGTCTCGGCGGGTCTGGCGTTCGCCGTCTCCGTCGGCCCGTCCGAGTCGTCCGCCGCGTCGTCGTCGGAGTCCTCGATGAGCGGGAGGACCGAGACGTCAGTCCGGTCGGTGACGCGAACCGGTCCCTCCGGGTCCGTCGTCAGGACGCGGAACGTCCCCAACCCGTCGATGTGCGTGCGTTCGTCGGCCTGCACCATCTGGTCGACCAGCCGCGACCGCACCATGTGCTCGTACTCGTCGGCACCCGGCAACGGCTCCATCGGCTGAATGCTGATAGACGCCGCCTCGGTGACCGACCCGGCGCGGACCGTCACTGTGTCGCCGATGTTCACCCCGGCGTTCGCTCGCGTGTCGGAGTCGATTCGCACCGTCGACCCGTCGTCGTCGCCCGGCCACACCTTCACGACGGTCATCCGGTCGCCCTCGATGATGACCGGGGACCCGCTCAGCACCCCGAGTTGGCTGCGCACGGACTCCGGCAGGCGCGCGATTCCGCGCCCGGCGTCGCGCTTGTGCGCGCCCTCCACCGTGAGTTCGACCCCGCCATCGCGTTCGCCGCTCATGCCATCGGCTAGCCGTCCGGTCCTCTTGAGGGTTCCCGTTGTGTCGCGGGAAAACAATTTACGCACGGCCGTCAGACAGACGTACATGGTGGTCACCACCGAGCGCGACGAAATGACCTGGTACAAGTGCGAGACGTGCGGGCTGATGTTCGACGACCAGGACGACGCGCGACAGCACGAGGCCAACTGCGACGACGAGGACCCGTCGTACATCCAGTAGCACGCGTCGCGTTTTTCGAGTTCCGTGGGGGGTGATAGCCGCTGGTGTCACCGGCCGTGAGCGGACGGGCGCTCACTCGCGTCACTCCTCCGCCGGCACGATTTCGTAACTCCGCTCGCCCGTCTGGCGTCCACCTTTTTCCGCTCGGGTGGCTCACACCACCCTTCGCGCAAAAACGTGGGCGAAAAAGCGCTCACTCCTCCGCCGGTACGATTTCGTAACTCCGCTCGCCCATCTCGTCCTCCTCGAAGACGAACACGCGGCCGTCGGCCACCTCGAAGTCGACGTCCACCTCGACGCGCATCTGGTGGTCTCGGACCGTCACGCCGGGGAACAGTTCGTCCTCCTCGCCGTCGTCCAAGATGACGCGGCCCACGCCGCTGGACTCGATGATGTCGTCGTGGGTCCGCAGGTCGTTGACGTAGACGAGGATACCGGTCGTCTCCGTCTCGTCCGTGACGAGGACGTGCGTGTCCTTGCCCGGCGCCGTCCTGACGCTCTCCTCCGCTTTCGCCGGGACGCCGTGGTAGAAGGCGGTCCGGCCGTCGAGGTACTCCACGGCGATGCCGTCCTCGGTGAGTTCGATGGAGAGGGTGTCCGGCGCTAGGTCGGAACGGTTGCTCATACCCCTCGTTCCCGCCGCTGGTGGAAAAACGACCCGTTGTCGCGGTGACCGCTTTCGCAGATGGTAAATAGCCCCGGACGGGAGAACTGAGCGATGGAAGGTACGGCAGCAGCACCGGCCGCCGGCACGGTGCTCAACGCACTCGCCACCGGCCGCGGGTCGGCGTTCGCCATCGACGAGTACACCACCGCCACCGTCGAGGTGTCCACCGACGAGGAGGGCGTGACCGGCGAGGTAGCCGGCGCCCCCGACGCCGACACCCGCCTCGTCGAGCGGTGCGTCGAGTTCGTCCTCGACGCCCACGGCGGGGCAGTCGGGACGCCGCCCGCCGTCGGCGGGCACGTCCGCACGGAGAGCGACGTCCCGATGGCCTCCGGCCTCAAGAGTTCGAGCGCGGCGGCCAACGCGACGGTGATGGCGACGTTGGACGCTCTCGGCGCGACCGACCGGATGACCCGGGAGGACATGGCGCGCCTCGGCGTGATGGCCGCCCGCGACGTGGGCGTCACCGTCACCGGTGCGTTCGACGACGCCTCCGCCTCGATGCTCGGCGGCGTCACCGTCACCGACAACGACAGCGACGACCTGTTGTCCCGCGAGGAAGTCGACTGGGACGTGCTCGTCTGGACGCCGCCGGAGCAGTCGTTCTCCGCGGACGCCGACGTGGAGCGCTGTCGCCAGATTGCACCGATGGCACGCCTCGTCGAAGAGATGGCACTCGACGGGGACTACGAGCGAGCCATGACGGTCAACGGCCTCGCGTTCTGCGCGGCGCTGGAGTTCGACACCGAACCCATCTTCGAGGGACTGGGCCACGTCGAGGGCGTCTCCCTGTCGGGCACCGGCCCCTCGTTCACCGCCGTCGGCGAACGCGACGCGCTGGAGGGACTGCGAGACCAGTGGGCCGACCGGCCCGGCACGACGCTGCTGACCACCACACAGACGGAGGGAACCCACACAGTATGAGTTCGAACACGAGCCCCGAGGACATGTCGCTGGACGAACTGCGCGAGGAGATTCGCAACATCGACCGAGAGATAGTCGAGAAGATAGCCCAACGAACCTACGTCGCCGACACCATCGCGCAGGTCAAAGCCGAGAAGGGCCTGCCGACGACGGACGAGGAACAGGAACAGGCCGTGATGGACCGCGCCGGCGAGAACGCCGAACGGTTCGACGTCGACGCGAACCTCGTGAAGGCGATGTTCCGCCTCCTCATCGAGTTGAACAAGGTCGAACAGCGAGAGAACCGGTAACGCGCCGTCTCCGACCAGTCGCCCGTCCGCACGGTCACCGCCTCAGGTCGGCGGGCCGTCGAGCACACCGAGTTGGACGTAGAAGTCGAGCGTGTCCTTTTTGGCCCGCACCGATGCGATGTGTCCGTCCTCGATACGGTAGAGCGCCCACTCCTCGTAGGCCACAGTGTTGCCGGTGGGGTCGATACCCTCGTAGTCCCCTTCGTGCGTCCCGGAGACACGCCAGCGCACGAGGACGGTGTCGCCCTCCGCTACGAGTTCCTCCGTCGTCGCCTCGACGTCAGGAAAGGCGTCGAAGAAGGCCCACTCGGAGTCGATGAGCGCCTCCTTCGGGTGTGTCTCGCCGGACTCCGGGAACGCCAGTACGTCAGCGTACAGGGCGTCCATCTCCTCTCTGTCTCGGTCGTTCCACGCCGCCGTAAGTCGCCGAACGAGGTCTTTGTTGGCTGTCGTCGTCATGATGTACAGCGACGCCGTCGGACGCCGCCGGTGGGTTCGCTCTCTCGCCGCCGAGGAGCTAGTGGTACGTGTTACGCTGACAACCGTAATGAACTAGTCTGTCAGAGCGGGCGTCGAGAGCGTCGCCGCCGTGTCAGTACTCCCAGAGGCGGTCGATTCTGTCTTCGACGTCGGGACACGCCGCACGGAGCGCCTCGACGCTCGTCTCGCCGCCGACGTTGACGACGTGCACCTCACCGCGGCGGCCGCCGTACACGTCTTGGAAGTCGTACACCACGCCGACGACGTCGACGTCGTCGGAGACGTCCTCGCTCTCGAGCAGGTGCTCGACCTGCCGGTCGACGTTGTACTCGACGAGTCGGTTGATGGCTCCGACCCGGTCCACCTCGTCGGGAAGCGCCTCGACGCCGCCTTCGAGGTGCGGTTTCAGCAGGTCGATGCAGTGTTCGATGCCCGGGGGTTCGTCGAGACCGTCGGTCAGCGCGTCGTACGTCGCCGTGACCGCGCCGCACCCGGTGTGGCCGACGACGACGGCCGTCTTTGTCCCCGTGTGTGCGAGCGGGTAAAGCACGTCCCCCGAGACCACGTCCCCCTCGACCGTCCGCTGGACCACTCGGTTCCCGATGTTCCCACACGTAAAGAGATGGCCGGGTTCGTCGTTCCCGAAGATGGCGTCCTGCAGGACCCGCGAATCAGAGCAGCAGACGGTGACCGCCTCCGGATGCTGAGCATCCTGTACGTCGTCGAACCGCGACTGGAACGTCTCGGCGTGGGCGTCGTTGCGCTCCAGTAGGTCGAGGACCGTCTCGTTCATACTCGGAGGACACGACCAGCCGTTTTGGGTTTATCGCTCTCACGGGGGAAACGGGCATCGTCGACTGCCGGTATGAGGGACCCCCCTGCCGAGTATTAACAACCCATAAGCGTCGAATCGTCCAAGCTACGCCAGAGATGTTACACGGCGAGGCGCTCGGTCTCCTCATGGGGGCGGTGGCACTGGGTGCCGTTCACGGTATCGAACCGGGTCACGGGTGGCCGGTGGCGGCATCGTACGCGCTCGACCAGTCGAACAAGTGGCTGTACGGCTTCGCGGCGAGTCTGCTCATCGGCGTCGGTCACCTAATCAGCAGCATCGCGATGGTGGCCGTGTTCTTCTACGCGAAGTCCTACTTCGAACTGACGCAGGTCAACGAACCGCTGACACTGGTACAGGGTGTCCAGATAGGCGGCCCGGTGAGCATCGTCGCCGGCGTCCTCTTGATAGCGCTGGGTATCCGCGAGTACAGACACGGCCACTCCCACGACCACAGTGGACACGGCCACGAAGAGGGGGAACACGCTCACGGCGAACACGGCCACTCTCACGACCACGCCGAGGGGGGACTATCGAAGTTCGACGACGGTCGACACGCTCACGACCACGGGCGAGCAGGCGGTCACGAGCACGCACACGAGGGCGCACACGGCCACCACGACCACGGTGAGAGCGGCGGTGTCCTCGGCAGAGTGGGAGCGGCCCTCCCGTTCGTCGGCGGCCACTCTCACTCCCACGGTCACGGCTCCTTCGACGACGCCACCGACCGCGGGATGCTCGGCATCGCGTGGTTCGCGTTCCTCCTCGGGTTCGCCCACGAAGAGGAGTTCGAGATAATCGCGATGTGCGCCGGGTCGAACCACTGTCTCGAGTTGATGAGCGCGTACGCGCTGACGGTCATCGTCGGCATCGTCGGCTTTACCCTCCTGTTGCTGGCCGGCTACCACCACTTCGAGGAGACAGTCGAGCAGTACACGGGTTATCTCCCGGTGTTCTCGGCCGTCGTCCTCGTGGTGATGGGCCTCGGGTTCGTGGTCGGCCTGTTCTGATTAGGGGGCCGTCGCGAACCGGTACGTGTCGTAGCCGGCGTACGAGACGAGGGCGACGCTCGTGACGATGCCGGCAAGCCCGGCGACCAGTCCCAACCGCCAGTAGGTCCAGATGCCGGCCCCGAGCAACGCCCCGGCGAGGAGGAACAGGACTGCGAGTCTGACCGCCCGTGCGATGTCGGTGTTCACGGAGTGGCCTTCGGGAGACGGCGGCAAATAGCTTCGGCGGCCGTCGTGGGACCACTCACCGACCCGGGAGGAGGCCGGCGACGCGGTTCCAGACGGGGCTGAGTTCCGTCGCGAGTGCCCGCCGTTTCAGCAGGACGAACCCGCCGAAGATGAGGAGGAACCCGACCACGTCGAGCAGTTCGAGCGTCTCTTCCAGCGCTACCCACCCCGCGACGGCGGCGAATATCGGCGCGGCGTAGGAGACGAGGTTGATTTCGATGGCACCGAGTCGAGCCAGCAGGTCGAAGTAGACGACGTACCCCATGGCGCTGGCGAAGACGGCCAGATAGACGAGGGCGACGACGCCGACGAGGGTGAACTGGGCGTCCCCGAGGGACTCTGTCGGCAGGCCGAAACTGATAGCGTGGAGCAAGGCGGCACCGAGGACGTTCGACCACGCCACCATCCCCTCCGGCGAGATGTCGCCGTCGATGCGCTGGACGAGGACGCTCCCGAGTGCCACTGAGGCCGCCGCGAGGAGGACCAATCCGGGCCAGATGGCCTCGTTTCCCAGTAGGTTCGACGGGTCCGGGCGAGCGACCAACACGACGCCCCCGAAGCCGAGCAGCAACCCCACGGTTCCGACCGCGGTCAGGCGTTGGTCGGGGAGGAACAGCCGAGAGAACACCGTCGAGAGGATTGGGCTCATCCCGACGAGGATGGCGGCGACGCCACCGGTGACGCCCGTCTCCCCGACGAAGAGGAAGGCGTTGTACAGCGCGATGATGAGCGTCCCCTCGACGAGTAGCGTGAGCCAGTCCGCCCGGGTCCGGGGGAGCCAGTACTCCGAGGTGACGGCGGCGTAGCCGAGCATCAACGCGGCGGCCACGTCGTACCGGACCGCGGCGAACAGCACCGGCGGGAACGCGTCGAGGCCGGCCTTGATGGCCATGAACGACGTGCCCCAGACGGCGGCCAGAAGCGTGAACAGGACGGCAGACCGACGCTCGCTCATATCGGAGGGTACCGCGGCGAGCGGATAACGCTGACCATCCCGGAACTCAGTCCAGGGCGTGCCACACCGTCGCCGAGAGGTACAGCGACGCGACCAACCCCACGGAGACGACCAGCCAGTAGGTCGCGAGGCGGTAGAGGACGACGCCGGCCGCGGCGAGTTCGGGGGGCGCACCGGTCAGCACGCTCAGGACGGCCGTCAGTCCCACTTCGGTACTCCCGAGACCGCCCGGCGTCGGGAGCAACGTGGCGAGGCCGCTGGCCGGCGTCAGAAACAGCGCGAGGCCGACGGGCAGGTCGACGCCGACGGCGGCGAACCCGAACAGGAGCGCGTACGAGAACGCGAGCCACCCCATCACCGCGAGCGTCGAAGCCAACACGAGGCGGCGGGTGTCGTCCGTCGCGGCCCCGAAGGCGGCGAGGAACGACTCGACGCCGTTCTCGACCCGCCGCGGTGCCAACGTCCGGTCGACTCGGGTCGAGACGCGGCCGACGGTGGCCCGGACCAGCGCGGCGGTGTGTTCGACCAGCGCGGCGACGAGGTGCCGCCGGTACGCGAGGACGGCCCCGCCGACGACGAGAGCGAGCACCGCAGCGGCCAGCATCGAGAGGACGAGTGGGCCGTCGAGGCCGGGGAGGGGGCTAATCAGTAGCGCCGTCAACCCCATCGTGGCCACGCCCAGCGACCCGGCGAACACCAGCAGTTCGCTCGCCGTGACGGCGGCGAACACCTCCCGAAAGCGCCTGTCGAGGTCCTCCGCGAGGACGTACGCGAGGATGGCCGACCCGCCGACGTTGCCGAGCGGCAGGACCTGCTTGCCGAACGTTCCGGAGAGGTAGCCCAACTGGACGCGGTGGCGGGGCAGCGACCCGTCGATGCCGTCGATGACGGCCGCCGTCGTGAGGCTCCAACAGAGCTGTGCCAGCAGCGCAACGAACGCGGCGAGGGCGACCAGCGCGGGGTCGGCGTCGGCCACTGCCGCCGCCGTCGCGGAGACGTCCAGCGAGAGAGACAGGGCTGTAAACAGCGCGAGGGCCACCCCGACGCCGAGGAACAGCCGCCGCGAACCGGTCTGTTCGGCCGTGACGGTCGCCATCGGGTTACGTTCGACCGCGGGCGGGTATCAATCTACGGGCGGTCGTCGCGCTCGTAGGTCTGGGCCAACGCGTCCAGCGCCTCGTGGTGTTCGGTCGTGTGCGGGGCGGTCAGCGGCGAGACGCTCACCTTCCCGTCGACGACGGCGCGGCGGTCAGTCCCCTCGGGGTCGGGGATGTCGCCGTCGGCCATGCGCTCCCAGATGCGGTCGTGGAGCGTCACGGCGTCCCCGTCGCGGACGGCGTCCATCTCGTACAGGCGGGACGGGCGGGTCACTTCGATGGGGGCCGCGCCCCACTCCGCAACGGGGGCGTTGACGTTGAGGTAGTCGCACTGCTCGAAGACTCCCGCCCCGAGCGCGTGGTCCGCGAGATACGAGGTGGCGCGGACCGCCTCCTCGTAGCTGTCGCCGTCGGCCTCGATGTCCGAGAAGGCGGCGTCCTCCCTGACCGGGATGTACATCGAGACGGCGATGGCGGGCACGTCGAAGAACGTCGCCTCGACGGCGGCGCTCACCGTGCCCGAGCGCCCGAGGACGTACGCGCCGAGGTTCGCACCGCGGTTACAGCCCGCGACCACGAGGTCCGTCTCCGGGACGAGCGCTTCGAGGCCGGCGACGACGCAGTCGGCCGGCGTCCCGTCGACGACGTACCCCATCTCGTGGTCCCGGACGTCCACCTCGTGTGAGATGGCGCGGCCCACGGCGCTCTGGTCTTCGGCCGGCGCCACCGCGGTCACGTCACCGACCTCGGACAGACCCTCGTACACCGCTCGCAACCCGACGCTCTCGATGCCGTCGTCGTTCGTCAGCAGGATGGTCGGCTCGTCGTCCATGGGACGTCTGGGGCCGTCGGCGAGAAAAACGTACTGCTCACGTCTCTCTGGCCGCCCGTCGTCGGGTCCTACCGCGCTCGGTCCACCGTCGTCTCGCCGTCGACGACGACGTTGTACGCCTCCTCGTCGTCGTTCCAGAGGACCAGCGCGTTCTGGAGCGAGAGGAGGTCGCCGTAGTCGGCGTCTCCGAGGTCGTCGTTCAGGAGCGACGGTTCCGTGACGACGGCGAAGTGGTCGACCGTCTGGCTCCCGTCGCCGAGGAGGTACAGCGGGTTCGACCCCGCCTCTGAGAGGTCGTGACTGAGCTTCAGTGCCAGCAGGTTCACGCGGTCGGTTACGTAGCTCTCCGCGTCGGCCATCGGCGCGTGGGTGCCGCGGTCGGGCGTCATCTCGATGCTCCGCTCGTCGTCCTTCCGGAGGACGCTGTAGGCGTACTGGACGTCGACGTTCACGAACTCGCCGGTCCCCCCGGCGACGTCGTCCAGTCGCCGCTGCATCGGGGGGACTTCGAGGTCGGGTTTGCGGTCGAACGACCACGACTCGCTCTCCGGGGATTGGTGGGGCCACAGACGGACTGTCGGGCCGTACACCGTCGCCGGCCCCTCGTCGGCGACGGCGCGCTCTATCTCGCGCAGTCCCGTCGCGGTGTTCCGGTCGGCGGGTTCCAGCGCTACCACCGTCCCGTCCTCCGCAACGGCGTCGAGGTGTCGCTCCACGACGGCCACCGGGTCGCCCAGTTCGTTCAGGACGTTCCCGAACAGGACGAGGTCGAACGGGCCGTCCGCCTCGACGGCGTCGTCGAGGTCGAACGCCTCCGCCGTCTCCCGGTGGACGGTGACATCGACGTTCGGACCAGCCTCGTCGAGAAGCGACTCCAGTACGTCCGCGGCGGCGCTCGGTTCGACCGCGTGGTAGTCCACGAGCGCGTCGTCCGGCAGGAGGTCGAGGAGTCCGAGCGCCGGGCCGCCGACGCCGGCACCCACGTCGAGGACGCGCAGTCGGGACGGGAGCAACCCGTCGGCCAGCAGGTCCGCGAGGACGTACTGCGCCACGGCGTAGTAGTCCGGCAGGTGGTAGACGGCGTAGCCGAGGGCGGTCAGGTCGTCGTAGGTCACGTCGTCGCGCTGGAGGTATCGCTCTTTCACGTCGCGGATGCGCTCGCGCAGGCGGTCGCCGCTGTCGCCGCGCTCCCAGTCGGGGCCGTAGGCGTCGGTGAGCAGACTCTCGACCCGCCGGACGTACTCCTCGGGGAACCGCTCGACCCCGTGGAAGGGGGCGTCCGGCGAGAGGGGGCCATCGGGTGCCGGGACGAAGGTGCCGTCGCCCTGTTCGACGAGTCCGAGCGAGACGGCCTCCTCCCGGAGCACCTGTCGGACGACCGCCGGGTGTGGCTGGCCGTCGACGTACTCGAATATCTCCTCGGGGTCGACGGGTCGGACGTTCCGGAGGTACTGTGCGTTCTCGCGTATCTGCTGGCGCGTCTCGCTGTTCATGATAGCTCCTCGTACAGCGCGGTGAACGCCTCGGGGTCGGCGTCGGCGATTTCTCGGGCCGCATCGGCGACGCTCTCTGCGCCCTCGAACGTGCGCTGGATGTCGGCGTAGACGTGCGCGTCGCCGCCCGTCACCTGTTTGACGAGGTCCGCGAGGCCGCCGGAGACCGGCGTGTGGAAGCGCTCGGGGACGTCGTCGGCGGCCATCGCGTACGCGAGGACGGCCGCGTGTGCGCCGGCCTGTACCGTCTCCATCGCCTGGTCGTGTTCGGCCGCGGTCGTCTCGAAGACGTCGTTGCCGGCCGCCGAGAGCGCGCCCAGCAGCGTTTCGAGCGCCGCGCCGTCTGCGTCCATGACGACGGCCACGTTGCCGGGCGCGTTCTCCGGGGCGAACAGGGGGTGGAGGCTGGCCCGCGCCGCGTCGGGTGCCGCCTCCGCCATCGCCGCCAGCGGGTCGGTCATACTGCCGGTCACGTCGACGACGGCGTCGGTGGCGAGCGGGGCGTACTCGGCGACCACGTCGGCGGCCACCGGCATCGGCACGGCGACACAGACCACGTCGAAGGGTTCGTCTGTGCCGCGTGGCACGGTCCGACCGTCGACGGCGTCGGCCGCCCGTTCGGCCGCGTCGCTGTCGGTGTCGGTGAAAGCGAATGTCGCGTCGGCGTGGTCGCGCAGGGTCCGGGCGACCCACTGCCCCATCGACCCGGCGCCGACGACGAGGACGTTCATGCGACGAGCGTAGCCCGGCGCCTCTCAAAAGCCGTTCGGTCACTCCCCCGCGCCGAGCCGTTGGACAACTGCCGATGTCGGCGTAGACGTGCGTCGAATCGCCAGCCGGCAGGCGGCCCACCCCTCCTAAACGCTTATCCGTCGGCCCCGAGTCGTCAGAGGCATGAAGCGCGTTCGATTCCGCGACTCGGCGGGGAACGTCCGCGGCGGCCGCTGGACCGTCGAGGACGGCGAACCAGTCGTCACCGCGGCCGCAGGCCCCTACGGTCGCATCGCCTTCGGGGACGAGACGTACGCTCCCGAGGACGTGGACATCCTGCCGCCGTGTGAGCCGACCAAAATCGTCTGTATCGGCCGCAACTACGCCGACCACGCCGACGAGATGGGCAACGACGTCCCGGACCGGCCGATGCTGTTCCTGAAGGCTCCGAACTCCGTCGCCTCCCACGGCAGTCACCTCACGCTCCCCTCGGGGAAGGAACGCATCGACTTCGAGGCGGAACTCGGCGTCGTCATCGGCGAGCAGTGCAAGAACGTCAGCGAGTCGGGCGCGATGGACGTCGTCGCCGGCTACACCTGTCTCAACGACATCTCGAACCGCGACGACCAGAACGTCGAACAGAACTGGGTCCGCGGGAAGGCCTTCGACAACTCCTGCCCCATCGGCCCCCTCGTGGCGACGCCGGAACACGTCCCCGAGGACGCGACAATCGAGAGCCGCGTCAACGGCGAGGTCAAGCAGTCCTCCTCCCGGGACCACCTCATCTTCTCCGTCGAGGAACTAATCGCCGAGATAACCGAATACATGACCCTCGAACCCGGCGACGTCATCGCCACCGGGACGCCGGAGGGCGTCGGTCCGCTCGAAGACGGCGACGAGGTGGAGATAGAGGTAGAGGGCATCGGCACGCTGAAACACTCCGTGAAGATTCCCTGACTCTCGGCCCCGTCCGCCCGCCCGTTCTGCGATGACAACGCCTAAGTTTAGGCTCGCCTAACCGCTGGCGAGATGGACCGTACGCCGGAGTCACGGGCGGACGTCTGCGTCGTCGGTGCCGGACCGGCGGGGGCGCTCGTCGCCAGCAGACTCGCCAGCGACGGCCGCGACGTGGTCGTTCTGGAGGCCGGTCCGCGGTTCGACGCCGACGAGCGAGAGCGACGGATGGAGGAGGCAATCCGGCCCGCCCACGGCGGGTCCGTCTGGGACATGGGCGGGCCGCGGGACGCGTTCTCGGCCAGCGGCGAGCAGTACTACCCGCTCAACGCCGCCCGCGTGAAGGGCGTCGGCGGGTCGACGCTCCACTGGCAGGGGATGGTGATGCGCCTCCACCCCACCGACTTCGACGGGGGCCACGACAACGACGACCCGGCGTGGCCGATTAGCTACGACGACCTGCGGCCCTACTACGCCGAGGCGGAGCGAGCGATGGGCGTGGCCGGCGACGCCGACAACCCGTTCGCGCCGCCCCGAGATGGGCCGTACCCACTCCCGGGATTCCCGCCGTCCTACAGCGACTCGCTGTTCGCCGAGGCCTGCGAGTCGCTGGGTATCTCGATGCACGCGGTGCCCAACGCTCGCAACTCCGAGTCCTACGACGGACGCGGACCCTGTGTCGGGTACGGCACCTGTCAACCCGTCTGTCCCTCGGGGGCGAAGTACGACGCGAGCGTCCACGTCGAGGACGCCGAATCGGAGGGCGCGACGGTCGTCGACAGGGCCCCTGTCCAGCGCCTCGAAACTGACGGTGAGGGCCGCGTGACCGCCGCCGTCTACGCGACGCCCGACGGGACCGAACACCGACAGGCGGCCCGCGAGTTCGTCCTCGCGGCCGGCGGCGTCGAGATTCCCCGTCTCCTCTTGCTCTCGCGTTCGGCGGACCACCCGGACGGCCTCGCCAACTCCTCGGGCCTCGTCGGTCGGTACTTCATGGACCACCTCTTCGTCGGCGCGGGCGGAACGCTGGACCAGCGCACCCGGCAGAACCACGTCGGGTTCATCACGAGCGAGTGCCACCAGTTCTACGACGACCCCGGACAGGCCGTCGAACGGGTCGCAGACGGCGAGACGGTGGTTCCGGGCACCACAGACCCGCTTTCGCCCATCAAACTGGAGTTCCTGAACTACGCCGGCCCCTCGCCCGTCGAGTTGGCCCTCTCGGCCGACGAGTGGGGCGACGCGTTACTGGGCGGTCTCCGCGACGCGTACGGCAACAGCATCGCCATGGGCGGACTCGTCGGCCAACCGCCCAGAAAGGAGAACCGCGTGACCCTCGACACGTCGACGACGGACGACCACGGCAATCCCGTGCCCGACATCGAGTGGTCGTGGGGAGGACGAGTCCGGCGGTCGATGGGCCGTGCCAACGACGTCCAGCACGCGATTCTCCGCGAACTGGGCGTCGATATCTCGTGGACCGCCGGCCCGGACGGCGAGGGGTCCGGCCCGGCCTACCACCACATGGGGACGACTCGGATGGGGACCGACCCCGAGACGAGCGTCGTGAACCCGCAGTTACGGACTCACGACGTGGCGAACCTCTCTGTGGCGTCGTCGTCGGTATTCGTCACCGCCGGGTCGCTGAACCCGACGCTCACCATCGGGGCTCTCGCGCTGAAGTGCGCCGACCACGTCGCCGAACGGCTCTGAGCCGGGTCGTCACTTCCGTTCGCCGCCGTCTTCCACCACGGCCGTCGCACGACTACCGGGTTCTCGCTGGGTACCCGTCCCGACGTCGAACGACGCCAACAGCGTCCGGAGACGGTCGGCCTGTTCGCTGAGCGACTCGACGTTCGCGCTCACCTGCGACATGGAGGCCGCCTGTTCCTCGGCGGCCGCGGAGGCGTTCTCCGCCTCGGTGGCCGTCGTCTGACTGATGTCGGTGACCTCCTCGACCATCGAGGCCGCCTCCTCGGTGCTCGCGGCTTGGTCCTCGGTCGTGTCGCGTATCTCTTGGATGCCGTCGTCCGTCTCCTCGGCGTTCTCGGCGACCTGTCCGAACGCGTCGAGGACGTCCTGTACCGCCGTCACGCTCTCCTCCATGTAGCGGTCGGCCTCTCGCGCGCGTTCGACCGTCGTCTCTGTCTGCCTCTGGGTCTGCTCGATGAGTTGCTCTATCTCGGTTGCGGACGCCTGGGTCTCCTCTGCCAACTGCTTCACCTCGTTCGCGACGACGGCGAAGCCGTTTCCGCTCCCACCGTCGCCGGCGCGTGCCGCCTCGATGTTCGCGTTCAGTGCCAGCATGTTCGTCTGCTCCGCGACGTCGCTGATGAGTTCGATGATGTCCCCGATTTCTGCCATCTGTTCTTCGAGGGCCTCGACGTTCTCAACCGTCGCGTCGATTGCGTCCTGCACGTCCCGGGCGTCCTCGATGGCGTCGGTCGCCGTCCGCTCGCCGTCTTCGGCGATTTCGGTGGTCTCGTGGGACCGCTGTGCGACCGTCTCGGCGGAGGCGGCGACCTCCTCGACCGTCGCCGACAGGTCGGTCATCTCCCCGGATACCTGTTCGAGCATCTCCCGCTGTTCGGTCGCCCCGCCGGCTATCTCTTGGATGGCCTCTCCCACTTCCTCACTGGCCTGTCGTGCCTCTGCGGTCCCGGTGTCGGCTTCCTCGCTCGTCGTCGTGACCGTCTCGGCGAACGACTGTATCTCCTGCATCGCCGACGCCGTCTCGTCGAGCATCTCGTTGAACGACTCCGCTATCTGGCTCATGGCCTCGCTCTCGCTCTCGGGGTCCAACCGGACGGTCAGGTCACCCTCGGCGGCCTGTGCCATCGCGGCGCTGTAGGCGTCGGCCTTCGTTTCGAGGTGGGTGACCAGTTCTTCGACCTCCGCCTGTCTGGCCTCGGCCTCGGCCTTCAGTTCCTCGGCCTCGGCCTTCTCGGCGGCTATCTGCTCGCGCTTGGCTTCGAGGTTCTCGACCTGTTCGGTCTTCTCGCGCACCTCTGCCAGTTTCTGCTGGGCCTCCTCGCGGGACTGCTCTGTCGAGTACCAGTGGGCCATCAGCGCACCGGCCAGTCCCAGAACGAACACGCCGTGGATGAGTCCCCACACCCACGGGTTTTGGATGGCCGCCGTGTGGTTGTACACGCGTTCGGGGTTTATCATCCCGAAGATGCCGTGCGTGAGGACGACGTAGCCGATGCCGAGCGCGAACGGTACCCAGTCCTCGTAGACGGCGATGACCGCCATCCCGACGAAGAAGTAGAAGTGTGCCTCGATGAACCCGCCAGAGAAGTGGACGAGGACGACGGAACAGGAGAGGAGGGCCGTCGACGCCAGTGCGGTCCGGACCCGCCGTCCGAGGCGCGGGAGGGTCGCTAAGCCGGCGATGCCGACGACGATGCCGAGTTCGAACAGGACGGTCGTCAGCGGAATCGCCGGAATCGTCGCCCCGGTGACCAGCGACTCCGTCCCTTCGTACAGTCCCAGCAACAGGAGAAACGGTACGTTGAGGAGAATGAACAGGAGGATGTTCCGGTGACGGTTTCGCCACGTCTGGTCGGGAATCGTGTCGCCTGCCGGAATGTATCGCACGAACTCCCGAACTCTCCCTGCCGAGTTACCGCCGCCTAGACGGTCGGTCGCTGGACTGGTCGTATCGCTCATACGTGTTCCGCGGATAGCGTGAAGAAAGTTGTTTCTGCCCCACTATCACAGGTAGTAATGGTATTGTTGTCAATTTTATACTACGGCAGTCTGGAGTGGCAACATGGGAATCTACGGCTGGTCTACCCCGCTTCCGTGTTCCCGAGCCACCTCCGCAGAGCGGGGTTCGCTGGTGCCCTCAGTAGTACAGGCCGAGGATGGCTCCGGCGTTGACGAGGAGGAGGACGGCGACCAGCGAC
The DNA here is from genome assembly GCF_056934455.1 of Haloarcula sp. H-hyl6. Lineage (NCBI taxonomy): Archaea > Methanobacteriati > Methanobacteriota > Halobacteria > Halobacteriales > Haloarculaceae > Haloarcula > Haloarcula sp. H-hyl6. Next base: position 844,550 of record NZ_JBRIIK010000002.1, on the reverse strand, counting down.
GCCCCGAGGAGGAACGGCCGGGCGTTGCGGGCGGGTTCTCGGACCTTCTGCTGTGCGAACCCGTCCGAGAGTTTCGACGTCCCGACTTCGACCAGTCCGGCCAGCGCGAACCAGAGGACGACCATCGTGACGACGAGGTGTCCTTTGCCGGTCCCCGTCAGCGACGTCGGCGTGTACCGCGTCGCGGCGAGGTGGCCGCCGGTGACGAACAGTAGGAGGGCGCTGGCCCGCGAGACGGTCTGCAGTTTCCCCGTCACGGTCGACAGTGGGCCGGGCCGTGTGTTGCCGTCCATCGCCGTCGGGAGGACGGCGTAGGTGGTGAACAGTACGCTCCCGGACCAGAGGCCCGCGAAAATCAGGTGCGTCGCGAAAACCGCGGCGTCGACAGCGCTCATGCTCGTGGGGTTGGACGCGGGGGTCTTGAACGCCCCGAAATCGGCAGGCGTCCAGCCGTCAGGAACCGTCGAAGGCGTCCTCGAAGGCCTGCACCTCGCCGCCCATCTCCAGGTCCCGTACGTCCGCCGTCTCGGCGGTCGTCGGCCGACCGCCCTCGGCGTCGCGGTCCAACTGGTCGATGAGATGGACGAACGACCCCGGGTCCGGAACGAGGAAGATGCGGAGCGAGAAGGCCACGTCGCTGTCCTCGATGTCGACCAGCGAGTCCAACACGATGGTCAGCGAGTCCCGGCGGACGTGGGAGAGAGCGTCGTCGGCGACGGCCGTCGCCTCGGCCTGTTCGACGGTGGGGGTACCCATGTCGATGGTCGTCTCCAACGTGTTCGCGATGCCGTCGATGAACCCGGAGGTGAGGATGTTACACATCTCCTGCATCGCCGACTCGTGGAGTTGGGTGAACTCGGACTCGACTTCCATCCCCGTCATCAACTGGGCTATCTCGGCGGCCGTCTCCGTCGAGAACGTCATCATGAAGACGCCGTAGGGCGGTTCGGCGAGTCTGACGCGAGCGCTGTATATCTCCCCGCTCCCCATCTCCGTGGGGATGTCACCGGGTTGGACGAACGAGAGGCTCTTTATATCGACGGCGGCGTCGACGCCGGCCAGCGTCGACAGTGAGTCCGCCACGCTCTCGGACCCCTCCTTGATGAGGCGGTTGATGACGGTCAGTTTCCGGACGTCGATGAGGAGTGGCATCGCCTATCGCCATGTCATGGTACACCGTATTATTGTCTTTCGGTGGCCCTGAAACGAACGCGGTGCGTCGCGGACGAGGCGAGTTGACCGGTCGCCGGCCTCGACAGGTGGGCACGCTTAAGCCGCCCCACCCGCTTGGCACATCCATGGAACCACGGGACCTCTCCGCTCACACTGTCTACCGGGCGGGCCGCGGTATCGAGGAAGTCGCCCGGGAACTCGGTCTCGACCCGGACGAGATGGTGAAACTCGCGTCGAACGAGAACATGTTCGGCCCGAGTCCGCGGTCCGTCGACGCCATCCGCGACGCCGCCGAGCGAATGCACTCCTATCCGAAGTCCTCTCACGCGGACCTCGTCGAGGAACTCGCCTCGAAGTGGAACGTGGACGCGGAACAGGTGTGGCTCTCGAACGGCGGCGACGGGGCGCTCGACTGTCTCGCCCGGGCGATGCTGGAACCCGGCGACGAGGTACTCGTCCCGGACCCCGGCTTCGCCTACTACGCGATGAGCGCGCGCTACCACCACGGCGAGGTCAACGAGTACTCGCTGTCGAAGGCCGAGGACTTCGCACAGACGGCCGACACCGTGCTGAAAGACTACGACGGCGAGCGCATCGTCTACCTGACCAGCCCACACAACCCGACGGGCGCGGAGTTCGCCACCGACGCGGTCCGGACCATCGCCGAGGAGACGGACGAGGAGACGCTGGTCCTCGTCGACGAGGCCTACGGCGAGTTCAGCGACTCGCCGAGCAAGCGGTCGCTACTCGACGAACGGGACGACGTGGCGCTCCTGCGGACGTTCTCGAAGGCGTACGGACTGGCCGGCGTCCGCCTCGGCTACGCGCTCGTCCCTGATGCGTGGGCCGACGCGTACGCCCGCATCAACACGCCGTTCTCGGCCAGCGAACTGGCCTGCCGGGCCGGCCTCGCGGCCCTCGCCGACGACGAACACGTCGAGCGCTCCGTCGAGACAGCCGCGTGGGCCCGCGAGTACATCCACGACAACTTGGCGGCCGACACGTGGGACAGCGCGGGGAACTTCGTCCTCGCGGAGGTCGGTGACGCGTCGGCCGTCGCCGAAGCCGCACAGGAGGAGGGCGTCATCGTCCGCGACTGCTCGTCGTTCGGCCTCCCCGAGTGCATCCGCATCACCTGCGGCACCGAGGAGGACACCGAACACGCCGTCTCGGTCCTGAACGAGGTCATCGAGGTGGTCGAGGCGTGAGAGTCGCTGTCACCGGGACACCGGGCACGGGCAAGACGACGGCGACGGACCTGCTCGAGACGGACCTCGACGTGCTCCACCTCAACGAGGTCATCAAAGAGGAGGGGTTCTCGACGGGCCGCGACGAGGAGCGCGGGAGCCTCGTCGCGGACATGGACGCCGTCGCCGACTGGCTGGACGGTCGCGACGACGTACTGTTCGAGTCGCATCTGGCCCACAACTTCGAGGCCGACCGCGTACTCGTCCTGCGGGCCCACCCCGACACCGTCGTCGAGCGGTTGCGCGGACGGGGCGACTCGGACTCGAAGGCCTACGAGAACGCCGAGTCCGAGGCGCTCGACGTGATTCTCTCCGAGGCCGTCCACCGCCACGGCACCGAGAACGTCTACGAGATAGACACGACCGACCGCGACCCGGACGAGGTGGCCGACGCCGTCGAAGCGGTCCTCGCGGACGCGGTCGAACCGAGCGCCGGCACCGTCTCCTACGTCGACTGGCTATGACGCTGGACAGGTTCCGCTCGGTCGCCGACCGTGCGCTCGGCCCGTTCGTCGGGGCCGCGAAGTCGGTGGGACTCTCGCCGAACGGCGTCAGCGTCATCGCGTTCCTCCTCGCCGGGGCGGCCGGCGGCGTCTACGCCCTCGCCTCGGGTGACTCGCTCCTCTACCTCGCCGGTGCCGTCCTCGTCTTCCTGAACGGGTGGCTGGACCTCGTCGACGGTGCGCTGGCACGCGAGATGAACGTGGCCTCCGACGCAGGGGACTTGCTGGACCACGTGTTGGACCGCTACGCCGACATCGTCATCATCGTCGGTCTCGCGGCCGGTCTGGACCGGTGGGTGCTGGGCATCGCCGCCGTCACGGGCGTCCTCATGACCTCTTACCTCGGGACGCAGGCGCAGGCGGTCGGTCTGGACCGCGTCTACGGCGGTCTGCTCGGTCGAGCGGACCGCCTGGCCCTCGTCGGCGTCGTCACCGGCGTCGCAGCGTTCGTCAACCCGTCGGTGCTCGCCCTGACGCTCGTGGGTTGGCTCCTCGTCGTCTTCGCCGTCGTCGGACACGTCACCGCGCTGCAGCGGTTCTACTACTCGATGCAGGCGCTGGACTGAGCCCAACGCACCATTTATACCGTGCCCTCTCCAACCCCGCTGTATGGTACAGTGCGAGATGTGCGGGAAGGAGGTCTCGTCTCCCAACCGCGTGAAAATCGAGGGCGCTGAACTCGACGTCTGCGACGAGTGTACCGACTTCGGTACCGAGGTGAAGACGCAGGACTCCTCGTCGTCCACGTCGACCAAGTACTCGACGTCGTCGAGTAGCGGGGGGTCGTCCTCGTCTTCGTCGTCTTCGTCGACCTCCTCGTCCGGCGGCGGTCGCCGGCGGGACATGTTCGACGAGATGGACGAGATAGCACAGGACTTCGACGACCAGATTCGACAGGCACGCGAGTCGAAGGGGCTGAGTCAGGCCGACCTCGCAAAGCAACTCAACGAGAAGGCCAGCCTCATCCGAAAACTCGAACAGGGCAACTCGCTGCCCAGCGACGACGTCCGCGAGAAGATAGAGCGCGCGCTCGGCATCGACTTGAGCGCCGGCGGTGGGACCGACGACACCGAGTGGTCGGGGGGCAGCAGCAGCGGGGAGTACACCCTCGGAGACGTGGTCGAGCGGAAAGACTAGAGCCGAAGGTCCTGCTCTTCGACGTCTAACTCGGCGGCGAGCGCGTCGACCCGTTTCTCGATGTCGGCTATCTCCGACTGGAGTCGCTGGTACTGCTCGCTCCCGTCCAGTTCGGTCTGGGTCTTCTCGACCTGCAGGACGTTGCGCTTCAGTTTCCGCGAAGTGAGCTTCTGGAGTTGGTCGTTGTAGGTCGCAATCTTGTCCAGTCGCTCGACCACGTCGGTCAGGTCCTCGCGGGTCACCGGCTTGACGAGGTAGTCGTCGACGCCCATGTCGATGATGTCGAAGTCGGGGTTGACCGCGGTCACCATCGCCACTCGGCACTCGAGGCCGCGCTCCTCGATTTCGGCCAGTACCTCGTTGCCGGAGACGACCGGCATCCGTCGGTCCAGAAGCACCACGTCGACGTCGGACGACAGCATGGCGATGCCCTCCTCGCCGCTGTACGCCGTCTGGACGTCGTACCGGTCGGTGAGGTAGTCGGTGTAGAGGTCCGCGAGGTGCTGTTCGTCTTCGACGATGAGTACAGTCGGCGTCTCGTCCCCGGAGGTCACGGCTTGTCTCTCGGGGTCTTTCGAGTCCAGCGTCTTAACGCTCACTCATGCCGTCTGGCGGACCGTGCCAATCCCTCGCTCGCAACCTATTTGCCGCCGGCCTCCGGTGAGGTGTGTATGTTCGTACTCGTCAACCTCAAAGCGTACCCGTGCGACCCAATCGAAGTAGCAACCGCCGCGGCCGACGTCGCCGACGACTCCGGCGTCCGCGTGGCCGTCGCGCCGCAGGCTGCCCACATCGACGCCGTGGCCGACACGGGCGTCGAGACGTGGGCCCAGCACGTCAGCCCGAACGAACACGGGAGCCACACGGGCAGCACCCTCGCCGAAGCGGTCGCCGACGCCGGCGCGGTCGGGACCCTGCTCAACCACTCCGAGAACCGCCTCAAACTCGCCGACATCGACGCCTCGCTGGACGCGGCCGAGCGGGCGGACCTCGAAACCATCGTCTGTGCGAACAACCCCGACCAAATCGGCGCGGCCGCGGCCCTCGGCCCGGACGCCGTCGCCGTCGAACCGCCGGAACTCATCGGCACCGGCACGCCCGTCAGCAAGGCCGACCCCGACATCGTGACCGGTGCTGTCGACGCCGCCGCGCGCGTCGACGGCGACGTGGACGTGCTCTGCGGGGCCGGCATCTCGACCGGCGAGGACCTCGTCTCGGCGTCGGACCTCGGTGCGACCGGCGTCTTGCTGGCCAGCGGCGTCGCGAAGGCGGACGACCCGCGGGCCGCGCTCGAAGACCTCGTCGAACCGCTGAACTGACCGGTCAGGCCTCGTCCTGTCCGTCGAACGCCTCGCGCTCGATTCGCGCGGCGTACTCCTCGATAGTCTCCTCGTCCAGCGTCGCCTCGCTCTCCTCGCTGACCAGCGCCCGGAGTCGGTAGTCGTACTTCCCCCGACCGACGTGCTCGACGAGGCCGCGCAGTCGCAGGGTCCGGTTTCGCGCGTACGCCGCGGTCCGGTCGCCCGACCCGCCGGCGGAGAAGTGCGCGTTCAGGGGCGTCCCCGGCCCCTGTTCACGGTAGTAGGCGAGCATCCGCCGGGTCTTCCCGCCCATCTCGCGGAGGTCGGCGACGACGTCCGCGACGACCGCCGGTCGGCCGGTATCCTCGTCGTCCGCCGAATCCGCCTCGTCTTCCTCGTCCTCGATTGCCGCCACCGCGGCGGCGAGTGCCGCGTCGGCGTCGCTCTCCTCGCCGGCGTGGCCGTTCGTCGCGGCCCCGTTGGCCGTCGACCCGTTCGTGGCGGGCCCGGCGTCGTCGCTCCCGCCGTTCATCGCCACCCCGTCGTCTGCGAAGGCGCTGAACGCGTCGCCGAATCCGCCGCCGGAAGTTGCGTCCGCCGGCGGGTCGGGGGTTTCCGTCGTCGCCGAGTCCTCGGACGCCTCGGCCGGCGTCCCCGACAGGCGCTCGCGCTGGCGGCGCATCTCCTCCTGTGCGGTGCGCCCCGGATTGTACCCCTCGACGTGGCCGACCAGCGCCTCGGTGAACTGCTCGGCCATCCGTTGGAGGTCCCGGGCGTCCTGCAGTTCCGTCTCCAGTTCGGCGATGCGGGAGTTCTTCTTGTCCAGTTCCTCGCGGAGTTCCTTGATGCGGTTCTCCGTGGCCTGCTTCTCCTCGCTGATGGTCTCCAGTTCGGAGACCAAGTCGTCGCTGACGGACTTCAGTTCCGGGCGCTCGAAGTCGTCGAGGCCCGGCGTCGCGCCCGCGTCGAACGTCTGTTTGCGGTGGAACTGGACCCTGCGGACCTGTTCTGCCCAGTCGGTCATCATGAACGCCTCGCCGTCGTCTAAGTCCTCGACGGCGTCCGCGTAGTTGTTGTCGAGGATGCGTCCGACGACCTTCGTGTCGTTGTTCCACGTCAGCCTGTGCCACACTAACCAGTCGCACTGGGTGATATAGTCCTTCTTGACGTCGGCGGGTCGCTGGCTGATGCCGACGATTCCGAGGCCGTGCTTGCGGCCCCGCTTGCCGATTTTGATGAGCATCTTGCCCACCTCGCCCATCCCGCCCTTCTCGGGAATCCACTCGTGGCACTCCTCGACGAGCATCAGGAACGGCTGTTTCTGCTTTTTCGCCTTGGCGAACAGTTGCCGGGAGACCGCGGTCAGGAGGGCCTCGGCCTCCTCCTCGTCCAAGAACGAGGAGACGTCGAGGATGATGGGGACGTTCTGTTCGAGCGCCAGCGAGGCTATCTTGCCGGCGTGTTCCTCGGTGACCTGAATGTCGCACTCCTCGTCGCCGCCGACGTGGAGAATCTCGTACTCCTCTTTCAGACCGTAGTACTCGCCGTCGATGTCGACGATGAGGAGGCCGAAGCCGTTGTCGAGCAACTTCTCGGCGACGACGCTCGCGGTGTTCGACTTCCCCGACCCTGACTTGCCGGTGATGAACCCCCGACCGGTCAGCAGTTCCACCACGGGAATGTCGACAGACTGGCCCGCGTCCTCCGTCCCACCGGGACCCGCACTCGTGTCCGCGACGGTGATGTGTTCAGTCTCTGCCATGCGTTCTTGTGGAGACAGACCACCGCACGGCCCATAACTCTCCGTCAGACGCTAGTCAGCCGTTCGACCAGTCCACCGTGTGAAACGTGAGCAAGGGCTATCTGGCTGGCCGTCCACCGTCCGATAGCGGCCGTGACCACCGCATGACGCGCTACGACACCCACGTCGAGGACGGCGTCGTCTACGTCGGGAGCGGTGACGGCCCCATCGAAGTGGCGGCGCTCGCGGACGTCCTCGACGCCGTCGGGGGGCCGGCGTGGACGATTAGCTACAGCGACGCCGAGAAGGAGCGGTACCCGGAGATGGAGACGGACGACGAGGGGATGGTGGTGGACGTGGTGGACATCTGCAACGCGATGACCCACAGCGAGCGGTTCGTCCAGACCCTCGCGGCCCACCCCCGTGCGGTCGGCGACGAGGACACGCTCTCCCCGCGAGCGGGCCTGTTCGTCGGGAAGTTGCTGGAGAACCTCGAAAACGGCGTCTCCTGAGCGGCGGGTCAGTCGAAGTCGCCCAGCGAGGCCTGCCCGTCAGGGCCGTCGGGGGCCCGTGTTTCGGAGTCGGTGGCCGTCGACGCGTCGCCCTCCCCGGCGTCGAAGTCGGTCAGCGCAACCTGCCCGTCCCCATCCTCGTCGTCCCGCCCCTCGCCGCGGGTACGGCAGGTATCGGCCACGGACCCGGACGAGTCTGCCCCGTTGAAGCCGGTGAGACTCGCCTGCTCGCCGGCGGAGAAGTCGAGGTTCGAGACGCGGACCCCGACCTTGCGCACCGGGTCGTCCTCGAACTCGGTCAGTAGGTCCAGCGCCACCGATTCGACGAGGGCCGCGTCGTCGACGGGGCCGGGGAGCGACCGAGCGCGGGTGTTCACGTCGAACGGCGGTTCGACCACCTTGATACCGATGGTCTGGTAGCGAGCGCCCTTGCGGTGGGCGCGGTCGGCGACGGCCTCTGCCAGCGTCCTGACCTTCCGTCGCTTCTCCTCGCCGCCGGTGACGGCCTCCGTGAACGCCGACTCCCGGGAGAGGCTCTTGGGGTCGCCCTTGGGCGTGACCGTCCGGGTGTCCTCGCCGCGGGCGTAGCGCCGAATCTCGCGCCCGCGCTCGCCGAACCGCGCGGCGAGCGTCTCCGGGTCGGCCGTCGCTAGGTCACCTGCGGTCTCGACGCCCAGTTCTGCGAGTTCTCGGGCCGTCACCGGGCCGACGCCGTGGACTTCCTCAACAGGCAGGTCAGCGAAGAAGTCGGTGACTTCGCCGGGCCTGACGACCACGAGGCCGTCCGGTTTCTCGCGGTCGCTGGCCACCTTCGCGGCGCTCATCGTCGGCGCGACGCCCACGCTCGCCACCACCCCCACCTCGGACTCGATGGTGGCTTTCAGGTCGGCGGCCCACGACTCGACCTCGTCCCAGTCCACGTCGTCGGTGACGTCCAGGTACGCCTCGTCGATGCTGACCTCCCTGACTACGTCGGCCACGTCGTGGAGAATGGTCTTCACCTCGGCGGCGACGGACTCGTAGTGGTCCATGTCCACCGGGCGGTAGAACCCCGCCTCCTCGACGGACAGTTCGGGGTCGTCGGCCGCCTCGACCTTCCGGGGCAGCCGCTCCAGCGCCTCCGAGATGGCCATCGCCGACTCCACGCCGTACTCGCGGGCCTCGTAACTCGCCGTGGCGACGGCCCCGTGCGTCGCTCCGTTCTCGTAGCCCATGCCGACGACGAGCGGTTCGCCTTCTAGCGCGGGTTCCCGACGGCGTTCACAGGCCGCGTAGAAGCAGTCCATGTCCACGTGTGCGACCACCTGCTCCGTCGCAGGCGTCCCCGGTAGCCGCGACCCGTCCATACCGACGAGTACACGGCCGGGGTCAAAACCTCTCTGCCCGACTCCCCTTCGTCACCGTCGTTGGCTCGCTCACTCTCTGCCTTCGTCGGCCGTGTAGACGCGGGTCGCCCCGGCTATCCGGTCGAGGTTGTCCCGAACGGCGCGCTCCTGTCCGGCCGTCGCCGCGGGCGTGAGCGTCGCCGTGACCTGTCCGTCGAAGGAGTGAGCCTCCAGTTGACTCCGAGCCTCGAACAAGCGCCCGTAGCCGTCGCTCCCCCACTGGACGTCGGAAGTGAACACCATCGCGGCGAAGTCCCGGTCGTAGTTCGCCTCGGCCTTCGTCGAGAGTGCGTCCAGTCGTTGGCCCACCGACGAGAGGGCCCGGGCCTCGGGAAGCGCCAGCAACAGGTCCGTCACCGGGTACGCCGGCGCCGCCTCGAAGTCCGGCGCGTACGACCCCGGAACCCGGTCGAGTTCCGGTCCCTCCGTCACGCGGTACGCGACCAGTCGGGGTAGCCCGCCCGCGTACAGGTGGGCCTCCACGCGGGGGACCAGCCCCGCGCCCAACGGCGGCGTCTCACCGACTCTGAGAACCGCACTCAGGACACTCATACTGTGGCTCTCGGTCGAGATACACCTGAAGCTACCGACGGAGTTTCGGAACGAGAAGCACGCCGGCGGGGTGGCCAAGCCACGCCGGCGATGGTTGGCCGCCGATGCCAATCCCGGAAGCTACGGCGGTCGTTCCCGCCGGGAGCTCGGGGCTCCATGCTAACGTTTCACACGACGATACTTCAATCTTGTTCAGACTGAGTGATAGGACTGCGGCGGTCGTCACGCCACGTCGTCGAACTCGACGGTCTCTTGCGTCACGTCGTCCCAGTCGTCACCCATCCACGCCCTGAGCCGGTCCGTGACCCCGGCGAAGTCGTCGCCGTCCTCGAACTGCTCGACGAGGACCCACCGTTCTGCGTCCCTGTCGAAGCCGAGACTGTAGCCGCGTTCGCCCTCCACGATGACGACGAACGCCGTCACCACGTCCAGTTCCGGGAAGAAGCCGACGGGCGCGACGCCGTAAGAGTCGTGTTGCGCTTCGAGCGCCTTCACTTCCGTCGTCGACAGAGGCCGCTCGGGGAGGGACTCTCGTACTGTGGTCATCGGTTCAGTGTCGCCACAGGACGCCCTAAGCCGTTTCGGGACTCGTCGCAAGTGTCGTTCCACCGCCGCGACGGCGTCTTCGGGACTTCGAGATACGGCGTGGTGGGACGGGTCTCGACAGAAAGGGGAACTGGCGCACTATACCACAACCAGGTCCCCACTCACCACCAACTGGAGGTGCCCAATCAGTGTTCTGGTTCGGCGAGTCGACTGCCGACGACCGCAGACCGACCCGATTACCGGCAGGTCGCTGGACTGACGGTGACGCGGCGTTACGAACGATGAGAGAGGAATGGGGTCGGAGGGATTATTCACCCCCGACGCTCGCGCCCGCACGCTGTGCGAACGCTCGCGGGGTGAACTCGCTCGCGGCGTACCGGACGCCGCTCACTCGCCTCCGACCCCATGCGCTCACTTCCGTTCGCGCAGGAGTCTCCGGCCCGGCCTGTCTCCAAGGTCGCGCCTTTGGCCACCAGTGGAGCCGTCGCGGTGGAACCACAGATGGACTTCAGCCCAAATCCAGACCGCGAACCGTCAGAGGTAGTACAGCTACGGAAGGCCCGACGAGACTTCCTGACACACAAACAGAAGACGCAGAAAGAGTCCACAGCTCGCGCGTACAAATACCCGACCGAGAGTTTCGTCGAGTTCTGCGAGAACCACGGCGTCGAAGTCACGGGCGAAATCGGTGGCTTCCTCATTGAGAAGTGGAAACAGAAACGTCAGAACGAGGTGAAGCCCATTACCGTCCACAACAACGTCAAACACCTTCGGGTGTTCATCAAGTGGCTGGAAAGCGCCGACCTCGTGGAGTATGGAACCTACGACAAAATCGAGGTTCCTGCCGTACCCGGTGATGGCAAGGTGAGCGACGAGGTTCTGCGAGCCGGAGAAGCCGAGAGTATCTTGGCCTACATGGACACCTACCACTACGCCAGCCTGTATCACGCGCTGTTCCAGACGATGTGGTTCACTGGCTGTCGGATTAGTGGGGCCATGTCGCTCGACGTTGACGACTTCGAGCCGCGAGACCACGGTGATAACGTCCTCCGATTTCGGAATCGGGAGTCAGCAGGAACGCCGCTCAAAAACGGAAACAAGAGCGAGCGGGCCATTACTATTCGGGACTCGTTGGCGACGACGCTGAACGATTATATCGCTATGCGGCGAGAAGGCACGACCGACGACCACGGACGCGAGCCATTATTCACCGTCCCGAGTGGTCGGCTCTACCGCCAGCGGGCCTACAAGAACATCGTTGCCATCTCGAGACCGTGCGTTCACGGCGGGAACTGCCCGCACAGCCGAGTAATTGAGGACTGTGACGCGGCACAAAAGAAGGAAAGGTCGCCATCGTGTCCGTCGTCCGTCTCACTCCATCCCGTCAGGCGCGGCTCCATCACTGACCATATCAATAGAGGGTGGCCGAAAGAGAAACTCTCGGAGCGCGTCGATGTTTCGGTCGAGGTACTGGACAAACACTACGACGCTCGGACGGAGGAACAGGCGCGGAAGAATAGGCGACAGTATCTCGAATAGAGATTGATGTAACCGAAGAAGCTACTATCTCTCATACCATTCCTTTCTAAGTTCTCTTTCAGGCCCACAAATCAGAACGTAATTAACATCGTAACTAATCTGACTCTCTTCTCTCCTTGTCTCTGCCAGCGGCCACATCAGTCCTTGATACTGGTATGAGTCGTCTCGCTTTGCCGCACGTACAGACTGAATAATATGACTTCTAAGTCCCCAATTGTCCACGGATGTATCCCCTCGAAAGTGTATTCCGTTTTGCTCTCCGGAGACCTCGATATATTTCTCCCCATCAATCTCGCTTTCAAATGGCACCGTCATTACCTCACAGGAGAACCGATACAATTGGTTCAGTTCCAGATTATCTCTCGACACGTCAGCTACATCAGGAATATCATTTGAAGACATGAGGCCGTTGGCTAACTTCTTGGCTTTACGCATATCATCGTCAAAGTTGATTTTCTTAATTTCCGCTTCTGTTAGCTCGCCCGAAAATTCTCCGGAAATCGTGGCTAAGAGTTTTCCTAATTTCCCCTTTGCCGTTCCTGTAACGCTTGTCCCCGATTCAATCAGAAGCTCATCTACATCACCATACAATTCCGAATAGACTTGCTCCACAGCCCCTTTTGAAGCATACATTACGTGCTGATACTCCACCATCGCTAATCTAACTCACATAGCACAGGAGTACATAATAGGATTACCCGAATTAATCCACTTGAGGTAGGCTCACCCGAAATATTATTTGAGTCAATATCGAATCCACACTACCGCAGGACGGCACGCTGGCGGAAACGAGAGCGTTCAAATCACCCGGAGAAATCTCGCTCTCTGTTTAAATACCACCCTCCGGAAACCTACTGCTGGATGGTGGTTTCGCTCCGCGAAAAGTTGGCAGTGGGGTCGGAGGGATTTGAACCCCCGATCGGCTGATATCTCCGTCCTGTGCCTCGGAACTCCAGAGGGTCATCGTCGCGAACCGATGATCAGTCGGCCGCTCAGTATATCAGCCCTTGGAGTTTCGTCCCAGGCACGTGGCCTCTGGAGTCAGCCGCCTTCCCGGACTAGGCCACGACCCCGCACTCCGTCGTTTGCCGAGTTCCCCTAAAGGGATTTCGATTGCTTGCCGGCGTTTAGTCGCGGTCGGTCTCCGACCAGTCACACTCTTGGCACTTGTACCCGGTGACGAACTCCAGCGCCGAGGGCATGTACCCGACGGAGAGAACGTTCTCGCCACACTCCGGGCACTCTCTGTCGGCGTCTTCTATCGGTTCCGCGTCCATCACGCTCTCGCCCTCGATGAGTTCGGCGAGGCTCTCGGGGGTCTGCATCCGACCCTGAACCACGCGATTGTCGGCCATACCGGAACGCAGAGCGTCAACGGCCTAAACGTTCCCCATCAGAGCCACGGCGCGCGTTCCTGGTCGGGTTCGTACTCCACCGTCGCGCCGTCGTCGGTTCGCTCGTCTGCGGCGACGCCTTGGGACGCCCCGCCGTCGGCGAACGCCGCGGTCAGGTCCACCGTGTCGGGGTGGTACTCGGCGTGTCGCTCCCGGGCGTTGTCGGGGTCGAACGACAGGAGCGCCGTGACGGCGAGGACGGCCAGTGCGACTGGCGCCGTCGTGGGCATCAGGCCCAGCACCGAGAGGGCGAGGACGCCCAACGCGACGGCGCTCCCGAAGCGGAAGCGGTCGATGTCGACGGCGTTGCGGAGCCACGGGCTGGCGAGGGCGACGACGAGGGCGAAGCCGACGCCGATGCCGGCCGTCCCTGCGGCCCGAATCAGGGTCGGCACCTCTGCCTCGACGACCAGCGAGGCCCCCGCGGGGTCGAGGCTCGCGAGCAGTCCGAGACCGACGATGACCGCGGGACGGGGCAGTATCTCGCCGATGCGGGCGCTCGCCGTCTGCGCCGCGATGGCCATGATGACGATGCCGGCGAAGCGCTCGAAGATTTCGAGGCGGACCACGCCCGCGATAGTCGGTGCGATGGCCGCTTCGAGGACGGCGATGGGCACCAACACTGCGCCGATGAGGAGGACCGTCTTCGCCTGTTCGCGGGGGCCGCCCTCCAACTCGGCGAGGACGACGGCGACCATCGCGGACCCGCCGAAGACGAGGAGGCCGACTTCGAGCATACCCGTCCACGTCGTCAGCGCGCCCGCGAGGACGAGAACGGGGAAGATACCGTCGACTAACGGGAGTCCCATGACGGTCGCCAGCAGGCGGCCGCCACGACCGACACGTCGCTCTATGTCGAGTGCAACCGGATGTCTGGAGCTACTCATCTCGTGCTACGGACGGGGATACCCCTGTTCCCGATGGGTGTCTACGGTGCCGACCCGGTCGGCGGTCGAACCCCACCCGTTCCGTTTCCCGAAACCCACCCAAAATGTGTTCGTCGCCGCCGTCGAGCACGTCGCTTGCCGGCCGATGGCCTCGAAGGTGGGTTCGGTGAGACGCATGTCTGTAACTATCTTTCATCAGAGTATAAACGTTGTGTGAGATTCGTCCCCACACCTCGTGAAACGTGCGAATCAACGCCATGCAACTGGACGTGCGTGTCGCGCTCGGCCACATCATCGAACACCCCCCTGTGCCATTCGTCCCCAGTCTCGGCGAGTCTCGCAACGTTTTTGCCCGGGCGTCATGGACGACTTACATGGCGAACGATTCCGAGCCTTTCTCCGAGAAACTCCGCGTTCCGGAGGCCTTGACCTTCGACGACGTACTGCTGCGACCGAAAGAGTCCCGCGTCGAACCCGACGAGGCCGACACCGCGACACGGGTCTCGAAGAGCGTCCAACTCAACGTCCCCGTCCTGACCGCCGCGATGGACACCGTCACCGAGAGCGACATGGCCATCGCCATGGCGCGACAGGGCGGCCTCGGCGTCCTCCACCGCAACATGGACGCCGACGAGATGGCCGCCGAAATCGAACGCGTGAAGCGCGCGGACGAACTCATCATCCGCGACGTCGTCACCGCCAGCCCCGAGCAGACGGTCCGGGAAGTCGACGAGATGATGGACCGGCAGGGCGTCTCCGGCGCCCCCGTCGTCGACGACGACAGCGGCGAAGTGCTGGGCATCATCTCCGGGACCGACATCCGCCCGTATCTCGAAGTCGGCGAGTCCGACGCCGTCACGGAGGCCATGACCGACGAAGTGGTCACGGCCCCCGAGGACGTGACCCCGCGGGAAGCGCTCGAACTGATGTACGACCACAAGATAGAGCGCGTCCCCATCGTGGACGACGAGAACCGACTCGTCGGCCTCGTGACGATGAAGGGCGTCCTCCAGCGCCGCGAGTACGACGAGGCCGCCCGCGACGAGAACGGGAAACTGCGCGCCGGGGCCGCCGTCGGTCCGTTCGAAGTCGACCGAGCGCAGACCGCCGACGAGGCGGGTGCGGACATCCTCTTCATCGACTGCGCCCACGCGCACAACGCGAACGTCATCGACAGCGCCCGCGAAATCAAGGGCGAGGTCGACGCCGACGTCGTCGTCGGCAACATCGGGACCCGCGAGGCCGCCGAGGCGGTCGTCGACTTCGCCGACGGCGTGAAAGTCGGCATCGGCCCGGGCTCTATCTGTACGACGCGCGTCGTCACTGGCTCCGGGATGCCCCAGATTTCGGCGGTCGCACAGGTGGCAGACGTCGCCAGTCAGCACGACGTCCCGGTCATCGCAGACGGCGGGATTCGCTACTCCGGCGACGCCATCAAGGCCATCGCCGCCGGTGCCGACGCGGTGATGCTCGGGTCGTACTTCGCCGGCACCGACGAGGCACCGGGCCGCGTCATCACGATGAACGGCAAGAAGTACAAGCAGTACCGCGGCATGGGGAGCGTCGGTGCCATGAACGAGGGCGGCGGCGAGCGCTACCTCAAGGAGGACGACGAGAACGAGGAGTACGTCCCCGAGGGCGTCGAGGCCGCGACGCCGTACAAGGGGTCGCTGGAGTCCGAACTCCACCAACTCGTCGGCGGGATGCAGTCCGGCATGGGCTACGTCGGCGCGGAGACGATTCCGGAGTTCAAGGAGCGCTCGGAGTTCGTCCGCGTCTCCGCCGCCGGTCAGCAGGAGAGTCACCCCCACGACGTGATGATTACCGACGAGGCGCCCAACTACAGCCCCGACAGCTAACCCGGGCGTCCGTCACGAGATAGGTCGAGAGGCTCGTTTTCGCTCGGCGTCACCGCACCTCGAGGGGGACAGTCGTCGGTTTCAGTCGTAGAAGTCGTCGTCCAGCGGCAGGTCCACGTCGACTTCGCCGACCGTCTCGACCGGCGCGGAGAGCGCTAGCGTCTCGCTACACTCCGGGCACACCGTCGCCACGTCGACGTAGAGGCGACCCTCCCGCTCGTAGATGTCGAGGACCTCAGCGTCGGCGGGATAGAGGTACTCGGCCGCCACCTCGTGCTCGTGGTCGCTGACGTACTCCGATGGCATACACGCGACCGTACGCCGGCGACCGAGTAGTCGTTTTCGCCGGTTCCCGCTGGTCGGGACGCCAAACGCAAGATACTCCGACGGGAAGTCGCTACTGCCGAGCATGCGTTCCTACGAGTGTCACGTGGGCACCGACGCCGAGGTGGGCGACTGGGCGCGGTCGGTCCGACGGACCGTGTTCATCGAAGAACAGGGCGTCTCGGAGGCCGAGGAGATGGACGACAAGGACTCGGAGGCCACCCACGTCGTCGTGACGGACGACGGCGACCCGGTCGCGACGGCCCGGTTCAGGTTCCCCGAGGAGACGACGGTCCGAATCGAGCGAGTCGCCGTGCTCGAACCGTATCGCGGGGAGGGCCTCGGCGTCCGCGTGATGGACGTCGCCGAGGAGGCGGCCCGAGAAGACGGGGCGACGTCGGCCTTCCTCCACGGACAACTCCGCGTCCGGGAGTTCTACGAGCGACTGGGATACGAGGCCCACGGAGAGGAGTTCGAGGAGGCCGGCATCCCGCACGTCGAGATGGTCAAAACGTTCGACTGAAGCGGTGCTAGTCGCGGGCGACGACGAGATAGGCGACGATGACGATTATCCCCGGAATCAGCCCGATGAAGAACCCGAGGGCCGTCAGGAGCGCCCAGATGACCGCGTTGTCGTTGCCGCGACGCTTCGCGTCGGTGTACACCCAGTACGTCGCGCCGACGAGTATCACCAGTCCGATGACGAAAATCAGCAGGACGATGAACAGTTCCGCCGCACCCGGTAACTGGAGGAGGGGCAACGCCATACGTCGGTCATCTCGGGAGAGTGGTAAATCCTTTCGGGTGGCTGACCCCGTCGCGTCCGGTGTGACATCGAGTCGCCGAGCGAGGGTACCGATGGTCCCGGGGAGAATCGAGCCCGTGGACATCGCACGAACCCAGCGATAGCGGCTTCGCTCTCCGTGAACAGTTGGACGCAGGAAAGCGGGCCGGAAGGGATTTGAACCCTCGACCGACGGCTTAAGAGGCCGTCGCTCTGCCAGACTGAGCTACCGGCCCTGCACTCACTTCTTGCGGAGGGGTTTGTAAATACGTTTCCTTTCGAACCGGGGGACAGAACCGACCTACCGCGGTCTGTTCGGGTTAGCTTTAGTCGGTGACGAGGTGAGCACAAGTTTCGGATGGAGCGTCTTATCGGTGCGTTCTCCATTTGACCACGTCGAGGGGCGTAATCGCGGCGGGGACGTCTTCCGAGGGAGGACGACGTGAACACCGGCGGCGTGGAGGGCTGGACCGACGAGGGAAGCGTCGGCGTCGACGAACTGTTCGAGGGGGCCAGCGGCGTCAGAAGACTCACCGAGACGGTGTGATATAAGTATGTCCCGGCCGCACTCACGAATCATATGAGTGCAGCCAGCGGCATTACGATGGCCTCGATGTCTACCTACGCCATCTTGGGGTGTGGAAGCGTGGGCCACGCCGTGGCAGAGGAACTCGTCGACGAGGGGAAGGACGTCCTCATCTTGGACGCCGACGAGGGACGAGTCGAAGCACTGCGCGACCAGGACCTCAACGCACAGCAAGCCGACATCGCCGAGGAACACGTCGTCGAGACGGTCAGGGAACGGGACGTCGTCCTCATCATGTCCCCGGACGTGAACGCCAACGCCGAGGCGGTCAGGAACATCCGGTCGTCGGACGGCGAGCAGTTCATCGTCGCCCGTGCCGACGACCCGGTGTCGGCCGACGAACTCACCGAACTCGGCGCCGACGTGGTCATCAACCCGTCGGCAGTCATCGCCGACTCCGCGCTGCGGGCGCTGGAGACGGGCGAACTGGAGTACAAGGCGTCCCAACTGGGCGACGTCATCGACGCCACCGAGGACCGGATGGCGATTCTCATCCACCGGTCGCCCGACCCCGACTCTATCGCCTCTGCGGCCGCACTCCGAGCCATCGCGGAGAGCCGCGACGTCGAGGCGGACATCATCTACGAGGGGGAAATCGGGCATCAGGAGAACCGCGCGTTCGTGAACCTCCTCGGCATCGAACTCGCCTCGCGCGAATCGGTCGCCCTGAGCGAGTACGACACGTTCGCGCTGGTCGACGTGGCGAAGGGGGGCGAACCGGACGTGGACGCCGTCGACATCGTCATCGACCACTACGAACACGACCACGACCACGACGCCGCCTTCTCGGACATCCGTCCGAACGTCTCGGCCACCTCGACCATCCTCACGAAGTACATTCAGGAACTCGACCTGACGCTGGACCAGACCGTCGCCACGGCGCTGCTGTACGGCATCCGCGCGGAGACGCTGGACTTCAAGCGCGACACGACGCCGGCCGACCTCACGGCGGCGGCGTACCTCTACCCCTTCGCCGACCACGACACCCTCGAACAGGTCGAGTCCCCGTCGATGAGTCCGGAGACGCTGGACGTACTGGCCGAGGCCATCCGGAACCGGGAGGTACAGGGGAGCCACCTCGTCTCGAACGCCGGGTTCATCAGG
Organism: Haloarcula sp. H-hyl6; assembly: GCF_056934455.1. Taxonomy (NCBI): domain Archaea; kingdom Methanobacteriati; phylum Methanobacteriota; class Halobacteria; order Halobacteriales; family Haloarculaceae; genus Haloarcula; species Haloarcula sp. H-hyl6. Next base: position 825,976 of record NZ_JBRIIK010000002.1, on the reverse strand, counting down.
GACAGAGACGCACTCTCCCAGGCCGCCCAACACCTCCTCAACCTCGAAGGCATCACGACGACGGCGGTGTTCGCCATCGCCGACGACACCATCTATCTCGCGGCCCGGTCGAAGGACATCCGCATGAACATCGGCAAAGTGCTCTCGGACGCCTTCGGCGACATGGGCGAGACGGCCGGCCACTCGACGGACGCCAGCGTGGAGATTCCGCTGGGCATCTTCACTGGACTGGACACGAGCGACGACAACCGCGATACGTTACTGGAACTGACCGAGGAGGCCGTCAAAGGAAAACTGTTCGAGGCGATGGGCGTCGACAGTTCGAGCGGTGAGAGTGCGAACGGAAACTAGGCCGGAACTTCCTCTTCCTCGTCGTCGCTGTCGGGCTGGCGGAGTCGTTCGACGATGTCGTTGATGATGACCACGTCGCCGACGGCCTGCACCCAGCGGTACGGGACGATGACGCCGCGAGCGGACTTGGCGTCCGCGCTGAACAGTTCGTTGTTGAGTTGGTGTAGCGCGAGGCCCGTGACCGACTCGTGGTCCAAGTCGAGACGGATGTCCTCGATTTCACCGACGAACACGCCGTTGTTCGAGTACACCTCTCGCCCGACCAGCGTGGTAATCTCCTGTGGAGCGCTCTTGTGGTCCATACAGCACTGCTCGGACGGACGGGTCTTAAACTTTCATTGCGCGTCAGACGCTCGCGTCTGTGGTCCGGAGACGCCGGTCTTGGGTCGTCGAGTGACTCGCCGTCTCCGTGGACGCGCGAGACTTTTGAGGGGCGCTTCCTAACGCACGGTAGATGCCGGAGGTTTCCGCCAGTATCGACGTCCCCACGCCCCCGAGCGTCGTCTGGAACGTGCTGACCGACGTAGATGCGTACCCCCAGTGGAACACGCTCCTGGCCGTCGAGGGGGAGTGGGTTGTCGGCGAGTCGGTGTCGGCGACGCTCTCTGTCCCCGGGTTACCGGTGGTATCGTTCTCGCCGCAGATTACGGTCGTGGACCCACCGAGCGAGATACGCTGGCGCTCCAGGCTCTTCGGGGTCGACGCCGAACACCGGTTCGTACTCGAACCGACCACCGATGGGACAACTCGGTTCCTGCAGCACGAGACCATCGACGGCCCCTTCGCCGGGCGAATCGTCGACCGCCTCGGCCGACGGATTCGACGGGGGTTCGAACAGATGAACCTCGGTCTCCGTCGCCGCGCCATCGAAGTCGCCGAGGAGTGACGGCTAGCGCCGGTCCGACTCGACGTCGACGGAGCGATGGCGGCGTTCGTACGTTCGGCCTTCGACCGCGCCGCGGACGAGGGCGTAGACGCCGTCGCCCTCGTTCGTCCCCACCTCGGAACGCCACCCGAACGACGGAATACACGCGTTCTGGACGAGCCACCACAACACTCATCCCGGTCGTGACATAGGTGAACGTATGCCATCGCTGGTCGTCCACTACGCGTTCGTGGGCCTGTTGGCGGCGACGCTACTGGGCGCGGCTTTCGACCGGCGCTCGCTGTTGCTCTCGCTCGTAGTCGTGACTATCCCGGACGTGGACTCGTTCATCGCACTGTTCTCGCAGTACGGCCACCGGACGGCAACGACGAACCTCGTCATCCCGACGCTGTTGGCCGGAGTGCTGGTCGTCGACCTCTACGTGCGCGAGGAGTCGTACGTCCGGCGTCGGTGGGGCGCGTACGGCGTCCGCGTGGCGTGGTTCTGCGTCCTCGTCTACGCCGTCGGACACGTCCTGTTCGACGCCGTGGCCGGCGGTGCCAACCTCTTCTGGCCCATCCACGACGAGTTCTACGTCTTCCGGGGGAAACTCGAACTCTCGACTCAGCGCGGCATCGTGCAGACGTTCGTCGAGTGGGAATCCGAGTCCGCCGAGGTGGGTGCTGGCGGTGGCGGTCCCTCGCTGCGGTCGCTGGGCAACACCAGCACCGTCCAGATGGACACCGGCATCGACCCGAACCCGGGACGGGCCGAACCGGAGAACGTCGACCGGATATTCCCGGTCGCCCGCGGCGGGTGGCAACTGTACCTCCTCGTGGTCGGGACGCTGACGACGGCGGCCCGATTCGTCGTCGGGCACGACCTGCCGGAGGAGTGACCGCGCTTTCGACTCTTTCATGTAGGCGGTGGCCCACCGGGCAGGCATGGGATTCGAGGTGCACCGCAGACTCAGTGTCGCCGACGCCGTCACGCTCGTCAACGCCGTCGTCGGGTTCGTCGCCGGCGCCGTCGCCTTCACGGACCTCCACCTCGCCGCTCGTCTCCTGCTCCTGTCGGTCATCGTGGACGCCCTCGACGGCATCGTCGCCCGGAGTGGCGACAGTTCGGACGTCGGGCCGCTGTTGGACTCGATAACCGACGTCGTCTCTTTCGGAGTGACCCCCAGCCTGTTCGTCTACGTGGTGTTGACAGACGCCTTCGGCGGTGTCGGGGCCGGGTCGCCCGCGGTCTACGTCGGCCTGGTCCTCGTCGCCTCCCTGTACGCGGTCCTCTCGGTGGTCCGGACGGCGTTCTACTCGACGTACTTCGACGCGCCCGACGAGCGCCCGGGCATGCCGAACTCGCTCGGCGCGATACTGCTGGCGACCGCGTATCTGGCCGGAATCACGGACCCCGTGGTCGTCGCCGCTGGCATGACCGTGGTGGCAGTCGCCCAGATTTCGCCCTTCGACTACCCCAAACCCGGCGTCGAGACTGTCCTGCCGATGGGCGTCGTGCTGTTCGGGTCCGTCGTCGCTCCGACGGCATTCGGTCGGGCCGCGCCCCGACTCATGCTCGGCATCGGGCTCCTCTTTTTCGCGTTGGGCCCACGGTACTACTGGGCGGACTGACGCTCAGTCGTCGAGGCGCGAGGCCAGGAAGTCGGCGACGGCCTCGTTGAACTGCGCCGGCCGCTCCAGCATCGCGAGGTGGGCCGCGTCCGCTATCACGCCGAACTCGCCGCCGGGTATCTCGCTCGCCAGTCGCTCGTGATAGGTCCGAGGCGTCAGCGTATCGTGTTCCCCACACAGGGCGAGCGTCGGGCAGTCGACGTCTCCGAGACTGTCGGTGACGTCGAAGCCGTGACAGGTCGCGAAGTCCCGGCGCGTGACCGCCTGTCCGGTGGCCTGCATCTCCTCGCGAGACCGGGCAGTGAGGTCCGAGTCGGCGTCGTGGAAGAGGCGGTCCCGGCCGTGGAGGAACTCGACGGCCCGGTCGAAGTCCGTCTCCAACCACTCCCGTAGCCCCTCGAACACCGGCAACGTCGGCCCGGTTCCGAGCAAGACGAGAGCCCGAGGGTTCCAGTCGGACTCCAGTGTCACCCACTGGGCGACGGCACCGCCCAGCGAGTTCCCGACGAGGACGTCGGCGTCGACGGCGCGCGCCACTGCAACCACGTCGTCCGCGTAGGCCCGGAGCGTCTCGGGCCCGGCGGGTGTGTCCACGTCGTCCGACTCCCCGTGGCCGCTCAAGTCCAAAGCTACGGCGGGGTGTGCCGGTCCACTCGGGGCGTACTGGTTTGCCCACACTCGGTGGGTGCCACCGCTCCCGTGGACGTAGAGGACCACGGGTCCGTCCGCGTCGGTCCCGGCCACCCGATACGCCGTCGTCCGCCCCTCGTGGGCGACTGCCTCCATGAGTTCACGGACGCGTGCCCGGGGAATAAAGCCACCCGGCCGCGATGGAAACGGTGTGAACCGCAAACAAGCAATTCTTCCTAATTCTACGCCGTATAGCGAATTTTGGCGAAATATTTATATACTTGTGTTACTTACTCGTGGTTAGGATGAATTCAGAACAGCAGTTGTTCGACGAGACGCCGCTCCGCCGGTTCGAGTACGACGACGGCGTCGTGTTGGCGGCGGACGTGGGTGCCCTCGACGACCCCACCGTGGACGTCGTCGACGGGACGGTAATCGTCGTCGCGGGTGACGAGCAGTACGAGCAGGACCTCCCCGACGCCGTCGGCGCAAGAGCGTTTATCAACAACGGCGTCCTCACTATCGAACTGTCAGACGAGGAGGGAGACAACTGATGAAACTCACCGTCAAACCGCTCAAACAGAAGGACGCCGGCCGCGGACTCGCCGCCATCGATAGGGCCGCTATGGACGAGATGGACCTCGAGAACGGCGATTACATCGTTCTCGAAGGGAAGCAGGGTAACCGCGCCGTCGCGCGCGTCTGGCCGGGCTACCCCGAGGACGAGGGGCAAAGCATCGTCCGCATCGACGGGCAACTCCGACAGGAGGCCGGCGTCGGCATCGACGACGGCGTCACCGTCGAGAAGGCCGACGTCAAGCCAGCCACCACCGTCACCGTCGCGCTACCGCAGAATCTGCGCGTGCGTGGCAACGTCGGTCCGATGATTCGGAACAACCTGAGCGGGCAGGCCGTCACGCAGGGTCAGACCGTCCCCGTGAGCTTCGGCCTCGGCCCGCTCTCCTCGATGTCGGGCCAGAAGATTCCGCTGAAGATAGCGGAGACCAACCCCTCGGGGACCGTCGTCGTCACCGACTCCACCGAGATTCAGGTCAGCGAGAAGCCCGCCGAGCAGATACGAGGCGAGGAGGGCGCGGCCGACCGCGGGTCGCCAGACGTGACCTACGAGGACATCGGCGGCTTGGACGACGAACTCGAGCAGGTCCGGGAGATGATAGAACTCCCGATGCGCCACCCCGAACTGTTCCAGCAGTTGGGCATCGAACCGCCGAAGGGCGTCCTCCTGCACGGCCCGCCGGGCACCGGGAAGACGCTGATGGCGAAGGCCGTCGCCAACGAGATAGACGCACACTTCACGACCATCTCCGGCCCGGAGATAATGTCGAAGTACTACGGCGAGAGCGAGGAGCAACTCCGCGAGGTGTTCGACGAGGCCTCCGAGAACTCGCCGTCCATCGTCTTCATCGACGAGATAGACTCCATCGCCCCCAAACGCGGCGAGACGCAGGGCGACGTCGAGCGTCGCGTCGTCGCGCAACTCCTCTCGCTGATGGACGGCCTCGAAGAGCGCGGTCAGGTCATCGTCATCGGCGCGACCAACCGCGTCGACGCCATCGACCCGGCCCTGCGCCGTGGCGGCCGCTTCGACCGCGAAATCGAAATCGGCGTCCCCGACAAGGAGGGTCGCAAGGAGATTCTGCAGGTCCACACCCGCGGGATGCCGCTGGCCGACGAAATCGACCTCGACAGCTACGCCGAGAACACCCACGGGTTCGTCGGCGCTGACCTCGCCTCCCTGACCAAGGAGAGCGCGATGAACGCTCTCCGGCGCATCCGCCCGGAACTCGACCTCGAATCCGAGGAGATAGACGCGGAGGTGCTGGAGAAGTTGGAGATAAGCGACGACGACGTCCGCGACGCGATGAAGGGCATCGAGCCCTCGGCGTTACGCGAGGTGTTCGTCGAGGTGCCCGAAGTCACGTGGGACTCGGTGGGTGGCCTCGAAGACACCAAAGAGCGCCTCCGCGAGACTATCCAGTGGCCCCTGGAGTACACCGACGTGTTCGAGTCGATGGACCTCGATGCCGCGAAGGGGGTCCTCCTCTACGGCCCGCCGGGCACCGGGAAGACGCTGCTGGCGAAGGCCGTCGCCAACGAGGCCGACTCGAACTTCATCTCGGTGAAGGGCCCCGAACTGCTGAACAAGTTCGTCGGCGAGTCCGAGAAGGGCGTCCGTGAAGTGTTCAGCAAGGCCCGCGAGAACGCCCCGACGGTGGTGTTCTTCGACGAGATAGACTCCATCGCCACCGAACGCGGTGGCGGGCAGACCGACTCCGGCGTCGGCGAGCGCGTCGTCTCGCAACTGCTGACGGAACTCGACGGCATCGAGGAGATGGAGGACGTCGTGGTCGTCGCGACCACGAACCGGCCGGACCTCATCGACAGCGCGCTGTTGCGCCCCGGCCGACTGGACCGCCACGTCCACGTCCCGGTGCCCGACGAGGATGCTCGGCGGGCCATCTTCGACGTCCACACCCGCGAGAAGCCGCTGGCCGACGGCGTCGACCTCGACAGCCTCGCCCGACGGACGGAGGGCTACGTGGGTGCGGACGTCGAAGCGGTCTGCCGCGAGGCGTCGATGGCCGCGACCCGCGAGTTCATCAACAGCGTCGACCCCGAGGACATCGGCGACTCCGTCGGGAACGTCCGCGTGACGATGGACCACTTCGAGCAAGCGCTCGACGAGGTCGGACCCAGCGTCACCGACGAGACCCGGGACCGCTACGAGGAGATTGAGAAGCGGTTCGACACCGCCGAACCCGAACTCGAAGAGGACAGGGTCAGCCGGACGTTCCAGTAGGCCCCCCTCTCGTTACCACCGTCCACCGGAGCGGTACTGTATTCGAGAGTGCTTTTGACGATATCTGGGTATGAGCCATCTCGCTGGAACGGCTCGGGTCGTTTCGCGGGGTTTAACCCCTGATTTAGACACGATTTATCGTGAGGTGCACAGCCCCCGTCGTGTAGAATCGGTGAGAGTGCGTGTTTCTCGACCGCGGCGCGTCAGACCGTCTTCGGTCCCGAGCGAGCGGTTTAGGCTCGGCTCGAGGTCCAGTTGAGCACGATGCTCGTCCCGGTGTCGACGCGTTCGGTGGGCGTCACCTGAATCACTCGGGCCCACGTCCCGCCACTCGGGGCGGTGTAAATATCGCCGCCGCAGTAACAGTCGACCTTCACAGCCGGATTCTCTTCGTCGTGGCCGTCGTGCGGATAGCCGGTGCGCGACCACGCGCTCCAGTCGAACGTCTCGCCGTCGTGGCGCGCGACGAGTGTGACCTTCAGCGGTTCACCGATGGTCGTCGTCCCGTAGTGGATGTCCTCCCGGTCGGTGTCCACGGTGTCGAGCGCCTGCGGGGAGTCGGGGACCAGGTCGACCTCGGAGAGCTCCTGCGTGTCGTAGGTCTTCGTGGCTTGTATCTCGGCGTCGTCCGGGGCCTGATACACCTCGGTCGTGAACGGAAGCGACGAGTCCTCGAGGCGAAAACCGATGAGGACCTCGTCCGACGGCACCGACGTCGCCTCGACCAGCGTCGGATGGACCTCCTTGGGGTTCTCGAGGAACTGAGCGTCGTCCGGGGCCTCGGCGGACGTGTCTTCGTGCGTATGTTCGTCTGTATGTTCGGTAGACGTGGGTTCTTGGGTCTTCGTTCCCGTCGGTGTCTCCGTCTCGTTCTGTGTCGTCTGTTCCTCTGGGTTCGAGGACCCCGACGTACAGCCAGCGAGACCGGCGATTGCGACGCTGCAGATTGACTGGATGGCTCTACGCCGAGTGTGATTCGTCTCCTCGCTCATGGTCGAAGCTATCGTCGGGCCCTCTTAGACACCCGTGACGGTTCACGCCAAAACCATTCTCTTACCACCTGTCTAAACCCGGCGTTTTTCGCCGCCGCCACGGCGTCCGGCAGTCCGGACGATACGTCTACCGATGCCGAACTCTGTGACACCACGAGAGAACGCTATCCACAGACGGCTCCCGGACCGAACCGACGCCGCCGGGCCACTTATTTAACGACCGCGGCCGCACCCTTCCCCAATGGCCGGTTCCACAGACGTCGCGACCGAACACGCTCCAGAGGACCACGAGGAGGAACACGAACACCGGAGCAAGTGGCCGCTCGTCGCCGCTATCGGCGCCGCGTCGCTGTATCTCGGCGCAGGTCTCTTCTTCGTCGGCGGCGGCCTCGTTCCGTCAGCCATCCCGACGGCGCTCGTCCCCCTCGGCACCGCGGGGTTGCTCGTCGGACTCGCTGGCTGGGCGAACGAGGCGTTCATCGCGGACTATCGTCGCTCGCGCGGCGGGGAGTCGGACCTCTATACGACCACGATGATACTCTTTCTCGTCTCCGACGTGGCGACGTTCTCGGCTGGGTTCATCTACTACGCGTTCATCCGGGCCGGTGCGTGGCCGCCGGAACATCTCCCGCCGTTGCTCGGTTCGCTGGTCCTCGTCAACACGGCGTTGCTGGTCGCCAGTAGCGTCACGCTCCACTACGGCCACGAGGCCCTCGAAGGCGGAAACCGCCGGCGCTACCTCGGACTGCTGGGGGTGACGCTGCTCCTCGGCGTCGTCTTCCTCGTCGGGCAGAGCGTCGAGTACTACGAACTCGTCGTCGAGGACGGCTTCACGTTCTCCAGCGGTATCCTCGGCAGCGCCTTCTACGGCCTGACGGGTCTGCACGGCCTGCACGTCGCACTCGGGGTGGTGCTCATCGCTATCGCGTTCGGCCGGTCCCTCCGGGGCCACTACTCCGAAGACCGGGACACCGCCATCCAGACCACCTCGCTGTACTGGCACTTCGTCGACGTCGTCTGGCTCGTCCTCGTCGTCGTCCTCTACGTCGGGTCCACGCTCACGGTCTAGTCCGCCGACTCCTCTAACGCCACCAGTTTCCGGTACAGCGGCGGCGTCAGGATACCGATGACGCCGAACGCGATGGCGAAGACGCCGAGTGGGAACTGCAGCGGCGACGCGTCGAAGCACGGGTTCTCGGAGACGGTGGTGACGTAGTGTCGCTCACCCTCGTAGGTGACGAGCGACCCGTTTCGGAACGACTGCGCGTTGGGGAAGTCACCCGTCACGTGGGCCTCGTTCCGCGGGTCCACCAACGCCTCCTCGAAGGCCGTCTGTTCGGCCGTCGAGAGCTCCTCGAACTGGAACCGGGCCACCTGCGGCGGCGAATCGTCGAACCGCTGTGCGGTCTCCTCGGGCCCCTCGACGGCGATGGTCGGCTCGCCGCAGGTGCTTATCTCGTCCTGAATGAGCGCGTACCCGCCGGGGACGGCCCCACCGATGCCGACGGCGACCAGCAACACGCCGAGGAACGGCGCGACGTACGTGAACAGAATCGACTCGGGCTGGTCGCTCACCGTTCAGCCCTCCATCTCCCGTGCCTTGCGCCGCCGTGAGCGGAGGTACTGGAACGTGACGGTCAGGCCGAGGCCGTACGCCCAGTGTGCGACGAGGACGAACGCCAGATAGCCGACGAGTGCGAGGCCCTGCTGACCGGTGTAGAAGGCGATGGAGAACCCGGTGGAGATGAGCGTCGCGAACACCAGTCCCGTCTCGAACATGAGGCGGCCGGGCAGGTACTCCTGGAAGGCGAGGAACAGGAGCGGCCACGTCACCGTCCCGCCGACGAGGAACAGCGCGGCCCCGATGAGCGGGTCCGAGGAGAGGCCGACGAGTTCGGCAATCTCACCGAAGGACCCCGGGTCGAGGACGTCGACGATGACTGCGGTCCCGATACCGCCGGTCATCAGCACCGTGCCGACGAAGCCACCCGCGGCCGCCATCCACGCGTTCCGGTAGACGTTCTCCGCGACGGTGCCGACGCCGCCGAGCAGTCCGAGCGGTTCCATCTCCGGGGCGTAGGACCGGCGCGTGGTCTCCGGTTGGGCCGGTTCGAGGTCGTACTTCTCCATCATGCGCTCCTCGAACCACTGCCACTCGCGGGTGAACTGGTTGGTCGCTTTCAGCCCCCACGGGTCGGTGGTCTGGACGACGTCGCCACGCCAGTACGACACCAGCATGTTGTAGAGCCACATGAGGGCGCTGAGGCCGATGACGTAGGCGCCGACGGTCGCTATCTGCTGGGCGAACTGGTACTCCGGCGGGTAGATGGCCTGTCGCCGCGGGAGTCCGAGGCCGCCGATGACCAGCATGGTCATGAACGTCACGAACGACCCGAAGACGATGAGGGCCGCTTGGAACTTCGCGAGTCTGGTGTCGTACCAGCGGCCGGTGATGAGCGGGTACCAGTAGTAACTCGCGGCTATCATCAGGAACGGGATGATGCCGACGACGATGAGGTGGAAGTGGCCCACCACGTAGTAGGTGCCGTGGTACAACACGTCGATGGGGATGACCGCGAGGAAGACGCCGGTGACGCCGCCGACGATGAACGTCGAGATGCCGCCGGCACAGAGGATGAACGGTGCCGTCATGCGGACGTCCCCGTCCCAGAGGGTCGTTATCCAGTTGAACACCTTGATGGCGCTGGGCACGGCGATGGCGATGGAGATGGCCATGAAGGAGGCCTTGATGCGCGGGTCGACGCTCGTCGTGAACATGTGGTGTGCCCAGACGCCGAACGAGAGCACGCCCAGACCCAGCGTCGAGTAGACGACGAACTTGTAACCGAACAGTTTCCGGCCGACGAACTTCGGGAGGAGCGTACTCATCAGGCCCGAAGCGGGGAGGAAGAGGATGTACACCTCCGGGTGTCCCCAGAACCAGAACAGGTGTTGCCAGAGGATGGCGCCGCCGCCCTCCGTCGCGAAGAACGTCGTCCCGAGGTTCCGGTCCAGCAGGAGCATCACCAGTGCGCTCCCCAAGAGCGGGAACGCGAACAGGGCGAGGCCGCTGGTCACCAGCATGTTCCACGAGAAGATGTCGAGGTTCGCCCACGTCACGTCGTCCGCTCGCTCGTAGACCACGGTCGATATGAAGTTGATGGCACCCACCGTCGTGGCGATACCCGAGAGGTGGAGTCCGAGCAACAGCAAGTCTATCTGCGGGTTGGGTTGTTGGACCGACAGCGGCGCGTAGAGCGTCCACCCGACGCTGACCTCGCGGACGGTGAGGAAGAAGGCGATGGTGTCCTCGGGGAGGAACAACCGCAGTACCTGTCCGCCGACCTGCACCAACAGCCCCATCCGGACCATCAGGAGCGCCGGCGGCAACAGCCAGAAGCCGATGGCGTTCACGCGGGGGAACGCCATGTCGTCGGCACCGATGAGCAAGGGCAGGACGTAGTTGCCGATACCGAAGAACACCGGCAGGACGAAGAAGATGAGCATCGTCAAGCCGTGGGTCGTGAACAGCGCGTTGTACGTCTCCGGGGACCAGATGTCCGCCGGCGGACTGAGTAGTTCCGTCCGCAGCATCATCGCGTCGACGCCGCCCCACAGGCCCGCGATGGTACCGAACGCGATGTAGAGCAACCCGATGTCCCGGTGGTTCGTCGTCGTCAGCCAGCGGTAGACCTGTGACTGGAGGCGGCCAATCTCGAATCGAATCTCCTCGCGTGTCGTGTACCCGCCGTCACTCTCGGGGCGGGCGGCGCGGCGCGCGTGGAACCAGATGCCGAGGATGCTCACCGCGAGCAACGCCAGCGCCGACCCCTCGATGACGGCCCTGTTCATCGTCGCCCGCCCGTTTGGGCATGGACAGTCAGGGGCCGAGCAGTCCGGTCTTCCATTGCCAGACACTGGCAGTCCCACGCTGATAAAACTACCCGAGGACGGAGGGGCCGGGCCGCCGCCGTACCCGCTGGCCAAGCTATATGAGGGGTCCGCGGGAAGGGCCAACCAATGCGTCTCAGTCGCGTGCTGGCGTGGCTCTGTGTCGCCACCGCCGGCGCCGTCCTCTTCACGTCGCCAGTCGCCGCTCAGTCGGTGAACCGCGCGGCTATCGACGACCTGAACGAGCAGTTGCTGTACGTCGCGCTCCCCCTGACCCTGTTCGTCGAACTGACCCTCGTGTACGCGATTTACCGGTTCCAGAACAACGACAACCCGAAACCGACCATCGACGACCCGGCGCTGGAGATTACGTGGACGGCGGCGACGGGAGCGATTCTGGTGTTCGTCGGCATCTCGGCGTTCTTCGTCCTCTCGAACCCCTACATCACGCCCGCCGCGGCGGGCCCGACTGACGCCGGCGGCGAACTCCAGAGCGACACGGAAATCGAGGTGCTCGCCTACCAGTGGGGGTGGGAGTTCCACTACCCCGAGGAGAACGTGACCACTCAATCGCGTCTCGTCATCCCCAAGAATACGGACGTGAAGTTCACGCTCAGGTCGGCAGACGTCATCCACTCGATATACATCCCGCAACTCGGTATCAAACAGGACGTGTTCCCCGGCCAACAAACTGTGGCGCGGACGAAGGCGACCAAGACCGGGTCCTACCGGCTCTACTGCGCGGAGCTCTGTGGGTCGGGCCACTCGCGAATGCACGCCACCGTCGTCGTCATGAACCAGTCAGACTACGACGACTGGGCGGCCGCGCGGCGCAACGGTTCGACCGCCGGGACCAACGCGACGGAACGGACCTCGACGGCGGGGAATCAGACCGCACGGGTCGCGGCCGCCGGTCGCTAGCTCAGGTAGCCGAGTTGTCGTAGGTGTTCGTCCGTGTCTCGCTCCACCTCTCGCTCCGGCGGCACCAGCGTCGGTTCGAACGTCCGCCTGTCCGTGGCGGTCGTTTCGGCCCACGGGACGCGCCGCACCTCCGGTACCGGCACGGCGTAGCGGTGCATGTACATCCCCCACTCGCCGTATGCGTTCCCGTGGTCGGCGCTCAGGACGACGCGCTCCGCGTCCACGTTCTCCAGCAGTATCGCGACTTCGTCGAGGACCCACCGGAGATTGTCGAGGTACGCGTCCCAGACCTTCTGGTAGTCGCCGCCGTTCTTGAGGTACTCGAACGGCTCACCCTCCCACGGTTCGAGCGTCTCCCGACCCTCCGCAATCGCCCGCGCCGTGAACGGGTGGTGTGGCTGTTCGTAGTGGACGACGAGTCGGTCGGGGTCCATCTCTCGGCCGACGCTGACGGCCCGCTCCGTGACCGGTCGCGGGAGCGTCAGTCCGACCGGCGGCGGGTCGGCGTACTTCCACGGCTGGTCGACGTACGCGAAGTCCTCGGGGTACACGGTCTGCCAGTTCGTCCACGAGAGGCCCCGGCCGTCCTCCGGGAACTCCCTGTTGCGCAGGACGCGTTCGGTGAACGCGTTCGCCGAGACGAGCGCCGTCTCCGCCACGGCCGCTCTGTGACGTTCGGTAAACGTCTGGGCTATCCACTCGGCGGAGGCCGACCCGACCGACCAGATCGCGTCTACGTCCCCGACGAAGTCGTACTCCGGGGCCACCTCCCTGAGTGCGTCGACCCGACAGGTGTCGAGGATGACCAGCAAGTCCCAGTCCCGGTCGTAGACGTTCGTCCCGACCGGGTACCGAGACAACACCGACATCGCGGCCCCGACGTACTGGTAGTAGGCCCGCTTGAGTATCGATTCCACACGCCACACTCGGGGCGGTGTCGACATTGTAAATCGCAGGTAAGGGGGTATAAGCTCAGCTTATCGAGCAGTTCGGCCTCATTCCGGGGAACTCGCTGTGGGTGTGAGCGAGACAATAGCGGGGTACGCCCCACACCACAGGACCGCGTCCCAAAGACGTGCCACCGGGCGCTGTCACAACCCACATTATCGAGAGGCGCTAAGGCTACGGCATGATAGAGGTGCGAGAGCGCGTCCCCGAACTGACTGGACTGTTGACCGTCGTCTCACTGGCGCTCGTGTTCGGTGCCGTTCTCGGCGCGATTCCGCGGGCCGTCCTCCCGCGGGCACCGGAGTCCGTCCTCGCGGCCATCCCCCACGTCAACGCACTCGTGAGCGCCGCCGCTATCGTGACTATCCTCACGGGCGTCCGCTCGATTCGGAACGGCGACGTGCGGCGGCACCAGCAGTTGATGCTCGCGACGTTCGGCCTGTTCGGCACGTTCCTCGTGCTCTATCTCTACCGGGTGACCCTCGAAGGGCCGACGGAGTTCGCCGGTCCCGCCGCCGTGGAGTCGTACGTCTACCTCCCGCTGTTGGCCGTCCACATCCTCCTCGCTATCCTCGCCATCCCGGCGGTGTACTACGTCCTCCTGTTGGCCGCCAGCTATCCGGCCGCCGAACTGTCGGCGACGAACCACCCGCGGGCCGGGAAAGTCGCCGCGACGCTGTGGCTCGTCTCCTTCTCGCTCGGCATCGTCGTCTACGCGATGCTGTATCTGGTGTGGTGACGGGCGGCGTCGAAGAGTCACTCGTTCGATTCGACTCGGCAACCCACAGGACGCCCGCTATCGAGGGCCACGTCGAGTACGCGTACGGCGACGCGTACGAGTCCGGGGTCGAAACCGTCGACGACCTCCTCGGGGTCGCCGCCGTCCTCGAAACCACGGGCGTCTCGGCGTACGACGGCGCGATTGCGCTCGTCGACAACCCGGAGCTCCAGACCGCCGGCGCGACCATCGCGACCGTCGAAGCGCGCCACGCGTCGTACCTGAACCTCGTCGCCGGCACGGACTCGTTCCCCGCCGACCAGTTCATCGACGGGTGGTAGTCCCAGCGGCCGGGATGGAACTGACTCTCTCGTCGCGCACTGTTCGTGAAAAGCGAGACCACTCGGGACGTCGACCGTCGCCCTAGTCGTCCGCGAACGTCGGTTCGCCCCCGATGTCGGGGCGGGTGACCTCGCGGTCGGTCTCCTCGCCCTCGATGTCGTAGGGGTACTCCCCCGTGACGCAACCGAGACAGAGGTCGGTCTTGCTCGTCTCCAGCGTCTCGGCGATGGCGTCGATAGAGAGGTACGACAGCGAGTCGGCCTCTATCTCGTCGCAGATGTCGTCGACGGACTGGTCGCCGGCGATGAGTTCGTCCCGGGAAGCCATGTCGATGCCCATGTAACACGGAGCCACGATGGGCGGCGCGCCGATGCGGACGTTGACCTCCTCTGCGCCGGCGTCTTTCAGCAACTGGATGAGTTGCGTCGAGGTGGTCCCGCGGACGATGGAGTCGTCGATGATGGTGACTTTCTTCCCCTCGATGGTGGACTTGATGGGGTTGAGTTTCAGGCGGACGGCCCGTTCCCGTTCGTCCTGCGTCGGCATGATGAACGTCCGGCCGACGTAGCGGTTCTTCATCAGCCCCTCGGCGAACTCGATGTCCGACCCGTCGTCCTGTGCGGCCTCGGCGTACCCGGAGGCGAACGCGCGTCCGGAGTCGGGAACGGGCAAGACGACGTCGGACTCGACGCCCGACTCCTCCCATAGCTTGCGGCCCAGTTCGCGCCGGACTTCGTACACCAGACTCTCGTCGATGGTCGAGTCCGGACGGGCGAAGTAGACGTGTTCGAAGAAGCAGTGGGCCGTGTTCTCCTTCTCGATGAGTTGATACGTGTCGTAGCCTGTCCCGTCGGGATGCAGGACGACCAGTTCGCCCGGCTTGACGTCGCGGATGAGTTCGCCGTCCAGCGTGTCGATGGCGGCCGACTCCGACGTGAGGACGTAGCCGTCGTCCAGTTCGCCGATGCACAGCGGTCGGTTGCCCTCAGGGTCTCTGACCCCGAGGACCGTCTCGTCGTGCATGATGGTCAGCGAGTACGACCCGTGGATGCGCTCCATCGTCCGCTTGACGGCGCGGACGAGGTCTTCTTCCAGCAGGTTACGCGCGAGGTCGTGCGCGATGACCTCCGTGTCGCCGTCGCTCGTGAAGGCGTGGCCGAGGTCGGCCAGTTCGTCGCCTATCTCGTCGGCGTTGACGAGGTTGCCGTTGTGCGAGAGGCCGAGCGACCCGGACTTGAACGAGACGGAGAACGGTTGGGCACAGCAGGCGTTGACGCTTCCAGCGGTCGGGTAGCGGACGTGGCCGATACCGTTCGAACCGTTGAGCGATTCGAGGTCACCGGGCCCGAACGCGTCGCCGACGAGGCCCATCTCGACGTGGCTGTGTTGCTGGAAGCCGTCGTGCGTGACGATGCCGGCGGATTCCTGACCGCGGTGCTGGAGGGCGTACAGGGAGTAATAGAGGGGTCGGGCGGCGTTACGGTCCTCGAGAGAGATGCCGACAACGCCGCACTTCTCGTGCATGGTAGGGGAGTGTTATTCGCCGGCTTTCGACTGCCACTCGTAGTCTCGTCGCTTGGCCGACTTGCCGAAGCCACACGACGAACAGACTTTCTTTTTGGTGTGATACGACTTCTCGCCACACCGGCGACACTTCGTGTGTGTCGTGGTGTTCTTCTTGCCCTGGCTCGGGGTTCCTGCACCAGTCATGGGTTAATCGAGACGACGTTATCCCCGCGTATAATCGTTGTGTCTTCGTCTTCGATGACGAGGTTCATGTGCTGGTCGTACCCAGTCAGTTCGCCCTCGAATATCTCGCCGCCCTTGAGTTGTACGGTGACGTCCTCACCGAGCGAAGCTTCGAGAACGTCAAGCGGTCGTCCACTCATGTTCGGTTGGGATAGTGACTGCCGCTTAAACGTACCGCTTGCGCGCCCCGAACCAGACAGGCGATAGACAGGAACGGACGGCGATGGACGGACGTGTCTACGCCGGGTCACCGTCGGGCGGGTCGTCTGTCCCCTCCGTCTCGGTGGCGTCGACGTCCACCGACTCCTCGGGCGGGACGGGGGCGGTCCCGCCGGTCGGCACGGGCGACTCCTCGTCACCGGCTCTCGCCACGAGTTCCGGAAGGACGAGTCGAGCGAAGTGATACACCACGACCAGCACCAGCGGCCCGAGAAAGAGGCCGTACCACCCGAACAGGAGCGGTCCGATGATGTACGCTATCATCACGAGACCGACGTGGAGGTTCCGACCGGAGACGTACGGTCGGAGCAGTAAGTCCGGGATGAAGTCGACCAGCACCACCGTCGCCACGACGAACACGAACGGGAACCACAGCGGGTCGCCGTCGAACAGAGCGCGTGCGAACAGGCCGACGGCCACGGGAACGTAGACGAGTTTCATCCCGACGACCGGAATCAGACTCGCGGCCCCGGCGAGCACCCCCAGCAGCGCCGGATACGGGATGCCCTCGGTCGGGGCGAAGACGTTCAGGACCGTGTAGACGACGACGGCGACGACGGCGACGACGAACGCGTTCAGGATGTTGCCGAAGAAGACGCTCCCGAGGTCCTCGTCGACGGCGTGGACGTAGCCCTCGAAGACGCCGGCCTCGTCGCCGAAGGTGCCTCGGAACCACCGTCCGAGTCGCGGGCCGTCCCGGAGGAGGTAGAACGCCACGGCGAGGGCGAGAAACAGATTGATGACCGCCGTCCCGACCAGCGGGACGTAGTCGAGGACGCCCTCGGCGAGCAACTGGCCGGCGTCCATCACGTCGGGGTTCCGGAGGAGCACCTCCGGGTCTTGGACGACGCCCGAGACGTCGACGTACGGTTCCGCACGTTCGGCCAGCGGTCCGAGGTCGACCGTCTCTGCGAGGCGCCCCAGTTCCTGTACGGCGATGGCGAGCGTGTAGCCGACGAGGAGGACCACTGGCACGGCGAGGACGAGTAGGGCCGTCGCCGCGGCGACGCTCGGGCGAAGCCGCGAGCGGAGTCGTCGGTGAACCGGCCGCGTCACGTAGTAGAGGAACAGGCCGAGGACGAAGGTGCCGACGTAGCTAGCGAGGACCCACGCGACGACGGCACCGGCCGCGAGAGCGGCGACCCACCACGCCGTCCGGTCCCGGGAGGGGGGGAACTCCATGTTACGCCTGACGGTCACGCGACCGTCGGTACCGGCGGTCCGTTACCTGTTCCGGAGGGGACGACGCGACGCTCGCCATACCGCACCGCTCGGCGTCTGCGCGGTTCGTTATACCCCGGATACCCGACCCGGGCGTCGGTAAGCGCGGCTTAGACCTCGACGGAGAACGGGGCGCTGTCCGTCGCACTGACCGCGAACCCGGCCAGTAGGTCCGCCAGCGCGTCGATGTCCGTCGGGTCGATGACCTCGACTGGGGTGTGCATGTACCGGTTCGGCAGGCCGACGTTGGCGGCGGGGATGCCCCCGCGTGCGGTGAAGAAGGCGTCCGCGTCGGTGCCAGTCCGGATGCCCGTCGCCTGCAACTGGAGGTCTATCTCCGCGCTCGCACCGGCCTCTCGGAGCGTCTCGACGACGACAGGGTGGTTGGCGCTCCCGCGGGCGACGACCGGGCCCCCACCGAGTTCGACGCCGTTCGAGCGCTTCCCCGGGGAGTCCGGGTTGTCCGTCGCGTGGGTCACGTCGACTGCGAGGACGGCGTCGGGGTCGAGGTCGAACCCCACCATCTTCGCGCCCTGCAGGCCGACCTCCTCCTGCACCGTCGAGACGGCGTGGACGGTGGCGTCGACGCCCTGTTCGGCGGCCCGGCGGAGGCCCTCGGCGGCGGCCCAGATGCCGATGCGGTTGTCCATCCCGCGCGCGGCGAGGCGGCCGTTCTGGAGTTCGCTGAGGGTCTGCTGGAAGGTCACGGGGTCGCCCCGGTCGACCAGTTCCTCGAGTTCGTCGCCGTCCGCCGCGCCTACGTCGACGTGCTGTTCCGCTACCTCCGGGACGCTCTCGTCGTCCGGGTCCCGGAGGTGGATGGCAGTCTGGCCGACGACGCCGGACACCGGCCCGTCTTCGGTGTGTACGGTGACGTGTTGGCCCCGTGAGACAGTCTTGTCCGACCCGCCGATGCGCTCGATTCGCAGGAAGCCGTCGTCGGTGAGGTCCCGCACGATGAACCCGATTTCGTCCCCGTGACCCGCCAGCGCGACCGACGTGTCGTTCCCGTGGATGGTCGCGACGGCGTTCCCGTAGTCGTCGGTCCGAACCTCGTCTGCGAACTCGCTCACGTACTCGACCCACACCCGTTGCCCGTCGGCCTCGTACCCGGAGGGAGCCGGGGTAGTCAGGAGCGATTCGAGGAACGCCCGTCGTCGTTCGTCCATACCCGGCCTTAGCCGGCATCCGTGAAGAATCACGGGGCCGCCACAACGGATAAAAGCCGGGACGGCGAAGTATCAGCATGGCGAAATTCACGTTCCTCGAACTGCACTTGGACGGCGCAGAGTTCACCGCGAACGCCCCCGGAAGCGGACGCGGCGGCGACGAGGCACAGGACGTCTCGGACGAGGACGCGGCGGATGGCGAATCGGGCGGCCGCGGAGCGCTTGTCGCGGTGCTCGCGCTCCTCGTTCTCGCCGCCGTCGCGGTGGCGGGCAAGAAACTGCTGGGCGGCGGGGCGGACGATGAGGACCTCCCGTCGGTCGAATAGACGGACCCGCCGCGTCGAACCGACACCCCGCGCGGGGAGAAGGACTATGGCCGCCCGT
Source organism: Haloarcula sp. H-hyl6 (assembly GCF_056934455.1). NCBI lineage: Archaea > Methanobacteriati > Methanobacteriota > Halobacteria > Halobacteriales > Haloarculaceae > Haloarcula > Haloarcula sp. H-hyl6. The sequence goes on along the minus strand of NZ_JBRIIK010000002.1, from coordinate 807,124 downwards.
CCCCTTCTTCGGGTATGGGATTGTATCACAGCGTCCGCGCCGTCGCCGGCGCCTCGGGCGACGGTCCGATAGACTGGACTGCCGTCGCCGAGGCCGCGAAGGCGTCGACGGACCCCGGTGACCTAGACGTCTCCGCGGCCGAGCGTCGGGGCTACGCGAACGACGTCCGGGACGCCCGGGACCGAGTCCGAGAGGTCGGTGCCCTCGACTTCGACCTCCCGGATACGGTCGAGATTCAACACCGACACCACTGGATAGACGCCAACGTCGCCACCTTCGAGCGAGTGATGGCCCCCATCGAACAGCAGGCCGAGTACATCCCCGGCGTCGCCCGCGTGGTCAACACGGGGTCGATGGCGTTCGCGCTCTCGTTCCTCGGGAACAACGTCCTCGGGCAGTACGACCCCCTCCTCCTCGCCGACGGCGACGACCACGCGCTGTACTTCGTCCGCCCGAACATCCGGAAGGTGGCCGACCAACTCGACGTCGACCACGACCGCTTCCGCCGCTGGATAGCGTTCCACGAGGTGACACACGCCGCCGAGTTCGGGGCCGCACCGTGGCTCTCGGAACACATGGAGGAGACGATGGAGGAGGCCATCGACCGCCTGACCGACGGCGATTTGGACCGCACGTCGCTGGGTGAACTGGACACGACCATGACCGCCGTCGAGGGGTACGCGGAGTTGCTGATGGACCGCGCCTTCGACGACGAGTACGACGACCTGCGCCGGAAAGTCGACGAGCGGAGGAAAGGCAGGGGGCCGGTCGCACAACTGGTCCGCCGGGTCCTCGGACTCGGGATGAAGCGCCAGCAGTACGAACGGGGGAAGGCCTTCTTCGAGGCGGTGGCCGACGCTCGCGGCGTCGCGGCCGCCGGTCGCGTGTGGGACTCGCCGGAGACGCTCCCCACCGACGAGGAAATCGACGACCCGGCGCTCTGGTTGGCCCGCGTCGACCCGTAGGGACCAGACTGCCGTCTCGTCGACTCTCTACTGCCGATTCCACGACTTACCGCCCGAAAGTTCACCATTACCTTACGGTCACTTCGAGTAAGCCAGTCCCAGATGCAACTCGCCAGTCGTATCGCGTCCGGAGTGAGCGCTGGCCACTCTGTGCGAACTCACGGGTCGAACCTCGAAGTCAGCGTCCACGACTCGGTTCGGGACGTGCCGAGCGCCGAGTGGAACGACGTGGTCGACCACGCCAGTCGCGGGAGCGTCTTCCACCGCTACGAGTGGCTCGACGCCGTGGAGGCGGGTCTCGACCGCGCTCCGCGTCACCTCGTGGTTCGAAAGGACGGGAACCTCGTGGGCCTCTTTCCGAACTTCCGCGCGCCGCTGGAGGGGGCGTCCCGGTCGCCCTTTCGCCGCCTGACCTCCATCGACCCCGGTTTCGGCGGCCCGGTGATGACCACCGACATCGACGCCGTCCTCTCTGCGACGCTGGCCGCGGTGCCGGACCTCCTCTCGGCGCGGACCATCGTCCACGAGATTCGCGCACTCGACCCGAGCTATCTCCGGTACAACACCGTCCTGCAGGCACACGACTACGAGCCGAACCGCCGCCGATGCCGGTTCTTGCTCCACCTCTCGCGCGGGTACGAGGCCATCCTCGCCGACATGAGTCGGTCGCGGCGCCGCGGCATCGAACGCGCCCGCGAGTCCGGTGTTCAGGTCGTCGAAGAGCCGGTTACGTGGGACTCGTTGGACCGCTTCTACCGGACCTACGAGCAGGTGATGGCCCGCATCGGCGTCGACCCCTTCCCGTTCGAGTTCGTCGAGGAACTGCTCGGGATGCGAGAGCGCCTGCTCCTCGTCACGGCCCGCGTCGACGGGCAGTACGCCGGCGGACTGTTGGAGATTCTGGACGACGAACAGTCCTCGGTCCACGGCTACCTCTCGGCGGTTCCCGAGCGGTTCTTCGACTACCACACATCGGAGCGGTTGTACGACTACGTCCTCCAGTGGGGCATCGACCACGGCTACGACGTCTACGACCTCGGGACCACGAAGCCGGACTACGAGAACGGCCTGTTCCGGTACAAGGAGGGGTTCGGCGGTCAGCCGGTGCCGACGCTGGTGTGGGAGCGCGGCGACAACCCGGTCTGGAGCGCCTTCCACAGAGGGCGCTCCCTGTACATGAAACACTTCGGGTGAGCGTGCGGAGGTGCGCGGGGGAGCGTTACTCGCGCTTCGAGCGGCGGCCGTCGCCGTCCGCCGCTCGCGTGAGGTCGTCGTCGTCCGACCGTCGCTCCTGCGTCCGGACGCCGGGTTTCGGCCCCCGTTCTCTGTCGTCCTCGTAGGGCGTGTCCGCGATGCTGTCGGGGAACGTGAACTCGGCGAGGACGCGGCCCACGACGGCCGTCCCGAGGCCGATGCCGAGTACGACCGGGATGTCGGCCCCGCCCCACAGCGTGACGAGAGCCATGGACCCGCCGACCAGCAGGGCGAACCCGATTTTCAGTTGCTTGAGGAACTTCTCGCGGTCGGCCCGGGTGATAGAGGGGCCGACCATCAGGCTTCACCTGTCCGGTCGGTACCGCGTGGGGGTGTCATCAGTGGAATCCTCGCTGCACGTCTTCCTCGACGACGTCCTCGAACTCCTTGTCGAGCAGTTCCTCGGCCTCCTCGAACGTCGTCGAGAGGTCGTCCATCCGGTCCGGCCGGTCGTACTGGTCGAACTCCATCGGCCCGTACGCCGGGGAGTCGACGGCGTCCATCACGTCTTCGAGCATGTCCCGCGGCGTCGTCGGCGCGTCGGCGTGGGTTTCCAGCACCGTCTGGAGGTTCTTGGCCTTCTCCTCGGCGTCGTCCTCGTCCTCGGGTGCCTGCTGGACGCCGAACAGGCCCGACCCGTCCTCGGGGAACAAGGGGTCGATGTCCTCGTCGATGCGGCGGGCGACCCGTGAGCCCACACCCTGTACCTCGAAGGGGTTCTTCGCGTACGTCTTGAGTTGGTAGACGCCCGCGGAGGGATGACCGATATAGAGGTCCTCGCCGATGCCGTTCGCGCGGTCGCCGCCGACGGCGCGCCACCCGCCGGGGTCGGCGCTGCTGTCCATCACGTCCTCGATGATGTCCTGCCAGTCACGAACGCGCATTGTCGTTCGAGGGTTGCATCCGCGGCAGAATGAAGGCATCGGTCCGTGCGACACGCGCCCACGCTGGTCCGTCGGTCGGAGCCGAACCCATTTACACCGGTGGACGGACCTAGCGGTATGGAGAGCGAGTCCAACGTGTTGGGCGGCGACCTCGAAAGTTGCTCGCAGGACCCGGTGACGGGGTTCATGCGCGACGGCTACTGTTACCCCCTCCAGCGCGACCCGGGTCGGCACGAAATCTGCGCGGTGATGACCGACGAGTTCCTCCAGTACAGCAAGGCGGCCGGCAACGACCTCGTCACGCCCCGCCCCCAACTGAACTTCCCGGGCCTCGAACCGGGCGACCGGTGGTGCGTCTGCGTGCCGCGCTGGATAGACGCCCACGAGGACGGTCACGCGCCGCCGGTGGTCCTCGACGCGACGAGCGAGGACGTCCTCGAAGACGTATCTCTGGAGACGTTACGGAGCTACAGTCACGAGAACGAGGCGGAGACCTGAATCGCGGGCTATCGCCACTCAGAGAGCGACGCTGCGGCGCTCGTCGGAACCGACAGCCACGCCTCGTCGGTCGTGACGTCCGCGACGATTAGCCGACGCTGTCCCTCCGTCTCGTCGACGGCGGCGACGACGTGTGGCGTATCGACGGACCGACTCTCGACCGACTCGGTTTCTGCGCTCATATTCAGTCGTTCTCTCTCCCACTAAATGAACGTGGCGAAATAGAGGAGGTAAGCTATACAATACACGACTGCTGTCGCAGTTATCGGCAATATATTTCCGTTATCCGGGACGGAGGGAAACACTCTATCTGACCGACACTATCGCCGGGTAGGGGGGACAGCGAGACGGTCGTCCGACACGGACGAGACGTCCAGCGGGTCAACGTCGCTCTCAGTCGTGGTGACCGACAGCGTTTTTCCGGGGCCACGCGTGCAGTGGGACGTGCAACTTCGCGGCGTCGTCGTGGACGTAGGGGACCCGAAGACGGTCAGCACGCAGTACGGGGAGAGCGACCTCGCCGAGGTGACCGTCCGGCCGGAACGCGGGGCCGGAGAGCCGACGACGGTCACGCTCTGGGGGAAGTGGACCGAGACGGCCGAGGTGCTGGAGACGGGCATGGAACTGGCTGTCTACGACCCCGACGAGCGACAGTATCAGGGGGAGACGCAGTACTCGGTTGGGAGCGACGCCACCGTCGTCGTGGAACCGGGCTTCCTCGTGGACGTGACCGACGTCCGCGCGTGGGTACAGTGCCCCCGGATGTACTACCTCCGGAAACTGGACGGCGCGGACCTCGCGTACCCACTCGTGAAAGGGACCGTCGTCCACGAGGTGTTCGGTGACCTCCTCCGGGGCCGGGACGTCGAGGCGGCCATCGACGAGCAAATCGAGGCCGCCGGACTGGACATCGGCTTGCTCGGCCGGGAGGCCGACGAGGTGGCCGGGGACGTGCGCGACCACGCGAAGGCCATCGAGGGGTGGCTGAATCAGGGGACGCTGACGGACACAGACGAGTGGCGCTCCGAGATGACGCTCATCTCCGAACGCTACGGGATGAAGGGGCGGGCCGACGCCGTCCGACGCGGGATGCCGGTCGAACTCAAGACCGGCAAGAACACGAAGCGCGAACCGCGCTTTCAGGACAAGATTCAGGCGGCGGCGTACGCGCTGATGCTCGGCGAACGGGCGGCGAACTCGCTGGACGCGAGCGCCGTGATGGCCGGCGACGGTGGCGAGACGACGCCCATAGAGGCCGCACCCGACACCGGGACGCTCCTCTACACCAAGAACGCCGCCGTCGACCGGAACGAGGAGAGCGGCGACCTCTCGCCCGCCAAGGAGTTCTCCATCGGGTCGGGCCTGCTGAACTACGTGATTCGGACCCGCAACGCCATCGCGGCGATGGAACACGACGCCAGCGTTCCGACGGGGTACGAGGCCAACGCCAAGTGCGAGTACTGCTTCGAACAGGACACCTGCATGGCCGTCTCGGGCCGTCTGGACCAGGAGTCCAAAGCCGGACAGGTCGGCGTCGCCATCCCCGAGGAAGAGCGGGACTACTTCGAGCGGTTCTACGAGGCCATCGAGGCCGAGCGACGGGCGGTCCACCGCGAGTACGCGAAACTCTGGGAGCAGACCGCCGAGGAACGGGCCGACGACGACCGGGCGCTCGTCGACCTCGAACCGGTCGGGCGCACGGAACTCGACAGCGGCCGCTGGGAACTGCGTGCGACGGGAACCGGCGCCGTCTCGAAGATTCGGGAGGGGGACCTCGTGATGGCCAGCGACGGCGACCCCGTGACTGGGAACGCGGAACTGGCCCGCGTCGAGCGCATTAGCGAGGCGGGAAGCGCCTCGGAAGACGCGAACGGTGAAACCGTGAGCAGCGGCGAGGAGATAGTGGTCACCGCCGACGAACCGCTCGATTTGCGGCGGCTGGACGTCTACCCCTCGGAACTGACGACCGACCGCCTCCAGAACGCGCTCCACGACGCCCTGTTGACCCAGTCGCCGGACGAGAAAGACGTGCTGTTCGGGCGACGGGACCCCGAGTTCGAGACGGTCGAGGAGACGTTCATCGACAACAACGACGCTCAGAACGAGGCTGTCAAGTTGGCCGTCGGGGCCGAGGACTTCGCGCTGGTCCACGGCCCGCCGGGGACAGGCAAGACCTACACGCTCGCGCGGATGCTCAGGGCGTTGGTCGACCGGGGAGACCGGGTCCTGCTGTCGGCCTTCACGAACCGCGCCGTCGACAACGCCATCGAGGCGCTTGAGGAACAAGGTTTCACCGACGTCGTCCGCGTCGGCACCGAGAGCGGCGTGCGCGAGGACATGCAGAAGTACAGGCTGGAGCAGTCCGGCGACCCGAGCGAGTGTGCGGGGACCCTCCAGAGCGCACAGGTGGTGGCGGCGACGACGGCCACCTGCGGGGGCACCGCGATGCAGAGCCAGTCGTTCGACGTGGCCGTCGTCGACGAGGCGGGGCAGTTGACCGAACCCGGCACGCTCGCGGCGACGACGCTCGCCAACCGGTTCGTCCTCGTGGGCGACCACCAGCAACTCCCGCCGGTCGTCCAGTCCGAAGACGCCACGCTCTCGACGTCGCTGTTCCAGCGACTCATCGAATCCCATCCGGACGCCGGGGTGATGCTGGACCGACAGTACCGGATGGCCCAGCACATTCAAGCGTTCGCTTCGCGGGAGTTCTACGACGGCCAGTTGCGCCCGGCGACGGGCGAGGTGGCCGCCCAGCGCATCGACGACCTGCCCGACGTCTCGATGGACGCACTCCCCGCACAGCTCCGTGACAGGGTGTCGTTCGTCGACCCCGACGGGTCCCAGACGGGCAACACCAACCCACAGGAGGCGGACGCCGTCGCCGAAGTGGTCTCGGCCTACCGCGAGGCCGGCGTCCCAGCCGACGCTATCGGCGTCATCGCCCCGTTCCGCGCGCAGGTGGCGGAACTCGACCGCCGACTCCCGTCGGTAACCGTCGACACCGTGGACCGCTTCCAAGGGTCGAGCAAGGAGGTCATCGTCGTCTCCTTCGTCGCCACTGAGACCCTCGAGGGCCCAATCTTCGAGGACTATCGCCGCATCAACGTCGCGATGACGCGAGCGAAGAAGGCGCTCGTGCTGGTCGGTGACGCGGAGGCGCTCGCCGCCGACGAGGTGTACGGCCGGATGGTCGAGTGGGCCCGGAACTGACCCGACCTTGCATTGTTAGCGACGTGATTTAAACCGCTGTAGCCGATATATCGGAGCGAATGACCGACTGCCCTGACTGTGGGTTCCCGCTGGCGGCCGAACAGGAACTGTCCGAGGAGACCCTGTTCGAGTGCCGGCAGTGTGGTGCCAAACACGTGGACTGAAGTCGTCCGGACCTGTCCCCGTGCCCACTCGTCCACTCCGACCCCGCCCGAGCATCGCCACCCGAACGCGGCGTCTCCGACCGGTGAGCCTACCCGCCGCCTCGTTTTCGCGCCAGCAAGTCCGTGTAGAGCCGTCTTCTGAGTTCGGACCGCAACTCGGTAGCCGTCGATTCGTCGACGTCGTACGCCGTCGCCGACCCGCCGAGGAGACTCGCCGTACTGGCGGTGTCGGCCGTGACCGTCGCGAGGTTTCGGCGGCGCTGGAACGGCGACCGGCCGACGAACACCGTCTGAATCCGATAGTACGGGACGATTCGGGTCGTCTGTGACCAGAACCCGGACCGGGTGACGAACGCGTCGTCGTCCAGCGCGAACCCGCGGTGGCGCCACCGGAGGTGGGCCGCCGCCGGGACCAACAGGAACAGACCCAACAGGGCCCACCAGTACCCGGTCTCGAGTAGGAACCTATCGACGGCGTACCCAGCCCCGGTGAGGAGGGCGGCGACGATGCCGAACCGCACCGCGTACCGCCGCCGGGCGCGTGTCGGCGCCTGCTCGAACTCGACGGTCCCGAACGGTTCGACGTCCCGGGCGAGTTCGTACACCTCCTCTCGGGGGGCCATGGGAACGGCGACGCCCTGCGAGGACTGCTGGTCGCCGCCGCTGTATCCGGCCGTCTCGACGACGAGCGTCGCGTACCCTACCCGGCGCATGAGGACGTTCTCCTTGACCGAGACGGTCTGGACCTTCGAGAGCGGGATGGTGCCGCTGTACCGGCGCACGAGACCCCGCTGGTACCGCAGGTCGTCCCCCTCGCGGAACAGGCGGAAGTCGTAGTACTCGACGACGGTGAGGACGAGACTGACGACCAGCGCCGCCAGCAGGAACTCGACCAGCGTCAAGAGACCGAGCGCGACCAACCGCGGCGGCCCGAACGTCTCCAGCACCGACGGCGTCAGTGCCGGGTCGCCGCCGACGACGGTGAGGTTGAACCGGAGGACGGTTGCCACGAGGTCGCCGCCGAGCGGCAGGCCCGCCAACGTCAACACGGGAGCGGCCGGGCGGACGGAGACGACGGCGTAGGTCAGCAGGTCGCGCCACGAGAAGGCGAACAGTTCTGTCACCCCTTCGTCGGCAGACTCGTCCACCCTCCGAGGTGTCTCTCCGAGTGGTTCGGACAGCCCCGTCGTCGACTCGGTCGTCGGCCCGGACGCCTCGGGTCCGTCCTCGTCGGCAGGGGTCGACTCCCTGCCGGAGCGCTGGACGAGACGCCGGAGTCTGTCGGCCTCCGCGGCGTCGACGGCGTCCAGCGACGCCTCCGTCGTACTCCCGCCCGCCGTCTCGAAGTCCACGACGGTCAGCCCGAGCAACCTGTTGAGGACCCCCTGTCTCAGGTCGACGTTCTGAATCCGACCGAGGGGTATCTCTCTGGACTGCCGCGCGAACACGCCGGACTCGACGGCCAGCGTGTCGCCCGCTATCTCGTAGCGGAACCGGTAGTAACGCAGGAGCGCGTATCCCCCGGTGAGCGTCGCCCCGAGGGGTGCGAGCGCCGGGCCGGCCCACGCCGGGAGACCGAGCGACCCCGCCAGCGCGGTGCCGGCGAAGAAGCCGAAGACGACCCCCTGCACGGCCGCCCGACCGACGCGCAGGACCGCGCTCCGCGGATGGAGTCGTCTCATACTGCGTCGGTCGCCTCGCTCTCGCTGGCGAGGTCCCGGAGGCGTTCGCGCAGTTCGGTCGCTCGTTCCGGCCTGAGGCCGGGGATGGTGATGTCGGCCCCGCGCGACCCGGCGGTGTAGACGACCACGCTGGCGAGGCCCGCCGCCCGCTCGACCGGGCCGCGCGTCGTATCGACGTGCTGGACTCTGACGTACGGAACCGAGGTGTCCGTCCGCGTCAGCACGCCGCGGACGAGAAAGAGGGCGTCGTCCTGCAGAGCGAACCGCCAGATTCGATGGGCGAAGACGGCGTGGACCGCGCCAAGGACGACGAGGACGGCCCATCCGGCGACGACGAGTTCGAGCGGTACAGAGACGAACAGACGGTCCGCGAGGACCGCGAGTCCCAGTAGCACCGACGTGACGACGACCGTTCGCCCGGCCCACAGCACTCTCACTCGCGGGTGCAACGACTCCATAGGTCCACCGTGGGGCGAGACGCTGATTAAGTGTGGGGACGGGATGTCGAGCATCCGCCGCTGCCGGCGATGTGTCGACCCAGATACGCCGGACCGACGCGGTCGCTCACCGGTCTCGGGTAACGGAATCGTGCCCGGTAACCCTCACCTCAGCGGGACGAGGGTGCAGAGTAGCGGAGAATTACCTCGACGCATCGTCGGCGAACGGACGGTACTCTCGGCTACCGAATTGTTAGATATTCATAACTAACTGGCGGCGCCGCGTGAGTCCCCGCCGGGTGACACACGTCACCCGGATTCAGATGTCAGACCAACCATCCGACACCGGACTGACGCGCCGCGACGCGCTCAGGCGGGGACTGGCGACGGGCACTGTCCTCACCGTAGGGTCGCTCGCAATCGGGAGTCCGACCGTCTCGAAGCGGGCGGCGGCACACCCGAAACCCGAGACTCACGACGTCGTCTGGGGCGACGACGTGGACTACCTCGACGGAGTGGTACAGACGTACGCCACGACGAACCCGCAGGGCAACCTCTCGTCGCTCGGCGTCTACATGGACGCCGACGCGCTGGTGGCCTTCGACGAGGACGCGCTGGGCGTCCACCTGGGACTGCCCGCGTCGGTCGACACGCACCAGTTCACTTTCGTCGGGTTCCACTACAACCCCGAAGGGCACCCACCGCCGGACGTGTACACCGTTCCACACTACGACTTCCACTTCTACACGGTTCCCGAGGAACTGGTCGAGGGTATCCTCGGAGGGCCAGCGACCTACGAACTCCCCGATGCACAGATACCCACTGACTACCAGCGACTGCCCGAAATCGACAGCGACGGCGACGGCGAACCCGACGCCCCACTCGTCGAACCACACATGGGCGAACACCTGGCTGACCTGAGCAGTCCGGAGTTCCAGCCAGACGGCTCGTTCACGCACACGATGATATACGGCGCGTACGACCCAGACGGCGACGGCACCGGACAGTTAATCTTCGTCGAGCCGATGGTGACGGCCGAGTTCATCGACGGGCTAGGGGAACGTCTGGCGGTCGAGATGAAGACGCCAGCGGTGTACGCCACCGCCGGCGAGTACCCCACGCAGTACGTCATGCGGCCGTCTGTGCGCGACGGACTGTTCGTCTCCATCGACGGATTCACCGAGTTCGAGGGGCTGAGCGGCTGAGACGGAGTCTGCGGCCTTCGGCCCCCTCGATGACTCTTCCCACCGGCACAGACCGTTCGGTACCTGCTCAGTCGTCCGTGGCCGCCGACCGCCCGACGTCCGCCTCGTCATCGATTTCGTCGAGGACCCGTCGGTGGAACTCCGCCAGCACGGCGGACTCGTCCTCGGCGAGGACCACGTCGCTGGCCAGCAGGGTCGCCAGTCCGAACGCCCGGGGCGAGGGCGAGTCCACACGTATCGACTCGACGTCCACCGCGCCGCGTTCGACGTCCGACAAGACGTCCTCGATGCCCGCGACGTTCAGTTTGTCCTCCAGTATCTCCCGGTAGGTCTCCTCGACGACGGCGAAGTCCCCGAGGTTCTCGGCGAACCCGAGCAACATCTCCGAGGAGACCTGCTGTTCGCTGGCGGACTTCTCGTAGCCCTTGTAGCGTTTCAGTATCATCAGCGAGCGCGTGGCGTTGATGCGGAAGTACCGCTGGAGGAGGTCGGTGCCGTCGAGACTCGCCCGCAGGTCCTCGCGCACGTCCTCGGGGTCGATACCTTCGATGATGCGCTGGACGTCGACCTTGCGGTTCAGCGGCATCGAGAGCGTGAAGCCGTTGTCGGCGACGGCGACCTGCACGTTGGCGTTGGCCGCCTGCGCGACGCGGTAGGCGAGCAGTCGCGAGAGACCGTCGTTGAACCGACGGCCGTAGTTCGAGTGGACGTAGTAGCGCCGTTCGTACTCGTCGTGGTCCATCGCCTCCTCGACGACCAGACGCTCGTCGGTGGCGACGCTCTCGGACCCGGCGTAGGCCACTTGCTCCCGGAACATCCGAGCGACGGCGCGGACGGTGTTCTCGTCCAGCGGGAAGTCTCGGAGCCAGTTCCGGACCTCCGACATGCCGCCGCGTTCGAGTTTTCCGAGCAGTTCGCGCTGGAAGGCGAGCACCTCCCGTCCGAGGTCGTACGACAGCGGCAGGCGCTCGGAGAACCACGACGGCACCGTCGGCCGGGCGCTCGTCGGGTCGACGTACACCTTCGACCCGCGCCGGTAGCGGTACTCGTAGTTCGACCCCCCGAGGACGAACACGTCGCCCTGTTCCAGCGTGTCCAGATACGCCTCGTCCAGTTGCCCCACCCACTCGTCGCCGCTTCGGGTGAACACGTCACAGGTGAACGAGTCGGGGATGGTCCCGATGTTGGTCATGTAGATGACCCGGGCGAGACGGCCCCGCTTGCCGACGAGCGGTTCGCCCACGTCGTACTCCTCGTAGTGGTACTCGCCGTCGGGCGGGTCGTTCTCGTCCCGCCAAATCTTCGCGTAGACGTTCCGGTCCTCCATCCCGGGGTAGTCCGCCGTCAGGTAGCGACACAGTTGCGCCCACGACTCGTCGGCGTAGTTCCGGTAGGGATAGGCCCGTTCGAGGATGCCGCGGACCTCCCGTTCGGGCCGAACCTGATTGATAGCCATGCCGTAGACGTGCTGTGTCGCCACGTCCTGTGCGTTCTCGGGGACGAACACCCGGTCGACGAACCCCTCCTCGGCCTTCTTCAACATCACCGCACACTCGACCAGTTCGTCCCGGTCCAGCGCGACCACCCGGCCCTCGACGGTCTGGCCGAGTTGGTGGCCGGCGCGGCCGACTCGTTGGAGGAGCGAGGCGACCGATTTCGGGGACCCCACCTGCACCACGAGGTCGATGTACGGCATGTCGATGCCCAGTTCCAGACTCGTCGAGGTGGTCACCACGTCCAACTCGCCGTCCTTCAGCGCCTGTTCGATGCCCTGTCGCTTCTCCTTCGAGAGCGACCCGTGGTGACACCCGGAGTTGGTCTCGTCGTACTCGTCGTAGCGCTCCCGGAGGTTCTGGAGGACGCGTTCGGCCCCAGACCGGGTGTTCGTGAAGACCAGCGTGTTCGTGTGGTCCTGAATCTGCTCGTGGAGCTCCCGGTAGAACCGCTCGGTGACGACGTCGCTGGGCGTGTCGATGAGGTCGTCGGTCGGGCAGGTCAGTTCGACGTCGAAGTCCCGCGCGAACCGCGTGTCGACGATTTCGTACGGACGGGACTCGCCCCCCGGTTCCTCGCGGCCGACGAGGAACTCCGCGACGGTGTCGAGCGGTTCGACGGTGGCCGAACAGCCGATGCGCGTGGGCGAGGTCTCGGCCATCGCCTCCAGTCGCTCCAGCGACACCGAGAGGTGGGTCCCCCGCTTGTTCTCGGCGAGGCTGTGAATCTCGTCGACGACGACGTACTCGACCGTCTCCAGTTTCTCCTTGAATTTCGGGGAGTTCAGCAGGATGGCGAGCGTCTCCGGCGTCGTGTTGAGGATGTGCGGCGTCGTCTCCAGCATCGCCTGTCGCTCGCTGTCGCTGGTGTCGCCGTGGCGGATGGCGTGGCGAATCTCCACGTCCTCGCCGCGTCCGTCGAGTTTGTCGGTGATGCCGTCCAGCGGCACCTCCAGATTCCGGTGGATGTCGTTGGCGAGCGACTTGAGCGGCGAGACGTACAGACAGTAGACGGAGTTGTCGAGTTCGTCCTCGCGGGCCTTCTCGAACAGTTCGTTGATGATGCCGGTGAAGGAGGCCAGCGTCTTGCCCGACCCCGTCGGCGCACAGATGAGGGCGTTCTCTCCCTCGTGGATGAGCGGGATGGCCTCCTTCTGGGGCGGCGTGAAGAAGCCACCGTTCCCGGGGACGTACTCGCCGAACTGCTCGACCCACCACTCCCGTACGACCGGGGCGAGGCGGTCCAGCACGTCCGCGTCGTCGATGGCGACCGACTCCGGGTCGAACGCCGGGTCGGTCGCCGCGAGGCGCTCTCGTCCTCCCATTGGCTCTGGTGGTTCGGTGGACCCGTGAGGGGAAGTGGGTTCCGCCACGATAGTTAGGTACCGGGCGAAACTGGTCGGTTAACACAGAGTTAGCCGGCCCGCCCAGACAGTCAAATACGCGTCGGAGTCTCCACGAGATTCATTACGCTGGACTTCGGTGAGTGGAGTATGTCCCTGCTGCCCTCGCGTGGCCCCGACGCGAGCGCGTCACAGGACGGGGAACTCCAAATCGTCGGTGTCGACGACGACGTCTCCGCTGTCCTCGACGCGCTCTCCTCCGAGACGGCCCGCGAGATACTCAACGCCGTCTACGACGACCCGGGAACGCCCTCCGAACTCGCCGACCGACTGGGGATGTCCATCCAGAAGGTGTCCTACCACCTCGAAAAGCTCGAAACAGAGGAGCTCATCACCGTCGCCGGGACCCAGTACTCCGAGAAGGGTCAAGAGATGAAGGTGTACGAACCCCCGGACGACCCCCTCGTGCTGTTCGTCGGCACGCAAGACCGCAAGCGGTCGCTGAAGTCCCTCGTGAAACGGCTGATGCCGGCCGTCGGCATCCTGACCGCCGCGAGCGTCGTGATGCAGTTCCTCCTCGGTAACCTCCCCTTGCCGTTCGGGACGAGCGCCTCCGGCGACGGGGCCCAGAGCGGGGGCGGCGGTGGGGACGGCGGACAGGTCTCCTCACAGGGAAGCGAAGCGACCCCGACGCCGACGGAGGTGGCGACGGAGACGGAAGCCGCGACGACGTCGGGCGACGGCGGCGGCGTCAGTATCGCCGAGGCGACCGAGACCCCGACTCCCACCGACGTTGCGACGGAGGAACCCGAGGCCCTCGACGCGGCCACGGAGGTGGCCACCACCGCCGCGAGCGGTGGCGGGTTCGACGTCGACCCGGCCGTGACCTTCTTCCTCGGCGGCTTACTCGTCGTCGCCATCGTCGCCGTGACGCTGGCGTACACCGACTACTGACCGCCGGCCCCGGTTTTCGGTCGCTCAAAACTCGTTTTGAGCCTCAGATGGACTTTTTGTACACCCCTTGCTATCACTAAGTGCGCCGTCGCGGGGCGACCCGGTTCACTACGGTCCGCCCTGACCCGGTGACGCACTCCCCCGTCACCGCCCCACCGGTCCCCGCCGGCGGCCACCTGCCTGCCCACCCCTCCGCTGACGCGCCCTGTGCGGTCCCCGCTCTCCCCACCCTCCAACGCGGTCCGCCCCTCCCCCGCTGACGACACCAATACCTTTGCCCCTCGAAGCGGTGGTCCCCCCTATGCGACTCACGTTTCTCGGTACCGGCAGCGCCATGCCCACGGGCACCCGCGCCCAGTCGGGGTATCTGGTCGAATCAGGTGACGACGCCCTCCTCGTCGACTGTGGCAGCGGCGTCCTCTCGGCGCTCGCCCGCACCGACCGCGGCTACGAGGGGGTCGACACCGTCCTCTTGACCCACCACCACCTCGACCACGTCTCCGACCTCGACGTCCTGCTGAAGGCCCGGTGGCTGGCCGGAGAGACGGACCTGACCGTCGCCGGTCCCCCCGGAACGACGGCACTCGTGGAGGACCTCCTCTCGGTCCACGAGTACATGCAGGGGCGACTCGACCTCACGCTCAGGGACGTGGACGGGCAGTTCTCGCTTGCCGGATTCGACGCCGACCGCGTCGAGACGCGTCACTCGATGCAGTGTTTCGCCTATCGGCTCACCCCCGACGACGGCGGGCCGACGATGGCCTTCAGCGGCGATTCGGAGGCGTTCGCCGACCTCGTCGAGTTCGCCGGCGGTGCCGCAGTCCTCGTCCACGACTGTTCGTTCCCCGACGACGTGGACGTCTCGAACCACCCGACGCCGTCGTCGCTCGGCGAGGCGCTCTCGGCGGCCGACGCCGAGGTGGGCCGCGTCTATCTCACTCACCTGTACCCGCACACCGAGGGCCGACACGAGGAGATGCTGGCGTCGCTCGGCGAACGCTACGACGGCGACGTGCGCTTCGCGGAGGACGGCCTCACGATAACCGTCGACGGACGCTGACCCTCAGACTCGCTGGAGCGTCACCCGGAAGTCGGCCCCGCCCAGTTCGCTGTCGCCGACGCTGACGCTCCCCCCGTAGGACTCCGTCAGCGCGCGGACGAACCCGAGGCCGAACCCGCTCCCCGAACTGTCCGGTCCCTTCGCCCCCATCTCGAAAATATCCTCGCGGAGGTGTTCGGGGACGCCGCTCCCGTCGTCGGCGAACCCGACGACCACCTCGTCGGCGCCGTTCTCCTCGGCGTAGACCCGCATCTGCACGTCGCCCTCGTTGTGGACGGCGGCGTTCGAGACGAGGTTCGTGAACACGGAGTCCAGCAGTTCGCCGCCGTACACCCGGTAATCGAACGCCGTCGGGTCGAACGACACCGAGAGCGAGTCGTAGTTCGCCTCGACCTCCGTGAGGGTCGTCTCCAGTATCGCCCCGAGGTCGCGGGGTTCCGGTTCGTCCTGCTCTTCGAGCGTCGAGACGAGCGAACCCACCCGTTCGATGAGGTCGGCCGAACTCCGGGCGGCCCGCTGAATCTTCCCGACGTACTCCTCGGCCTGCCCGTCCACCTCCATCGCGACGGCGTCCGCAAAGCCGGCGATGACCTGCAGGTCGTTCCCGAGGTCGTGTCGCAGGAGGCGGTCGTACATCTCTATCATCTCCTTGCGCGTCTCCAAGTCCTGCCGCGCCCGTTCGAGGCGCTCCCGCGAACGGATGTTGCTGATTGCCGTCGCCGCGTGCGAGGCGAGAATCTCCAGCGGACGGCTGTCTTCCTCACCGAAGGAGTCCACGGACGTCGACCGCGTGACGAGAATCGCCGTCACCTCGCCGCCCACCTGTGCTGGCACGGCGAGCGTCGCAGTCACGTCCGAGTCGGCAGTCATCCCCGCCTCGTCACCGGTAGCCACGACTGTATCCCCCTCCGCGAACGCCCGTTCGGCGACGTCGCTCGGTTGGGCCCCCGGCCCCAGTCGCGGGTTCGTGCTGTGGACCACGCGCGGCTCCCCGTCACGGACCTCCACGAAGGTCGAGTACGAGAACTGAAAGAGCAGCGACATCGCTTCGAGCGTCATCGAGACGACCTCCTCGACGGTCCCACAGCGGTTGAGCGCCTGGCCGTACTTGTTCAGGTCGGCCACCTGTCGCGCGAAGTCTGGTTGTTCTTCGAATACCATCCGAACCCACCCTCACCAGGAGTGTATCGGAGACTCAGTGGGACAGCGGAAAAACCGTTTCGGACGATTACTAAAAACGATACTACCGATTCAGCGGCCAGCGACGCAGTCGAGTGCCCGCTCACTCGAGCCGATACCGCAACAGCGCCGCGATGCCACCGAGATTCGAGAGTTGCTGGCCGGGCGCGAACTCGGCCGAGAAGACGGTCACCGACCCGCCCTTCTGCTCCGAGGTTTCGATTATGTGGTCGACGTCGACGTCCCAGTCTCCCTCACCGGACCGCTCTTCACGCAGGCGGTCGTCGAGCACCAGTAGCGTCTCGATAGCGCCGAAATCGGCGGCTTTGGCGACCTCTTCCGGTCCGTACGCCACCTCGCTCCCCTCGCCGATGCGGGCCATCAGTTCGTCGATGAGGTCGGCCTCTTCGGCGATGCGAGTCTGCTGCTGGACGTCCTCGACGGCGCCGCGCTTGAGCACTTCGTGGACCCCCCTGTCGCCGACGGCCGACGTGTCCACCACGGTCATCTGCTCGGCTATCTCGGGAATCTCGTCCTCGAAGTAGTCCAGTGCGTCCTGTTTCGTGAATCCCGGTCCAGCGAGGATGTACGCGTCCACGTCCTGCCGCTTCAGGACGGCGGCGAGTTCGGCGAACAGTTCCTCTCGTGGGCGGGCGTACTCGCCTTTTCCCGTCGTCGACGTGATGGACGCGCGTTCCTCGGTGCCGTACTGGGCGACGGTGTGGACGTGGGCCTCGCCCTCCTCGACGGTGGCGATGGCCACGTCCGGGTTTTCGGTGGCCTCGACGGCCTCCTCGAGTCGCGCGTTCTGGTCCGGTTTCCACCGCTTCTCGATGGTCAGTTCGGTGTGTTCCTCGACGTTGAGCGTGTGGTGGAAACCGAGTTGGTCCTCGCGCGAGCAGTCGATTATCTCCCCGCCGACCCGGAGTCGGTTGGCGAACTTGGCGAACTCCACGTCCGTCACCTCGATTTCGAGCCACATCGGTTCGCGCTCCCCGCCTTTATCTCGGAGGGTGTCGTCGTTGCGCTGGATGCGCCGCGTGGTGTCGCCGGAGACGTGGTCGCCGGGTTCGACGACGTGCGAGAGGTGCCAGAGGTCGTCCAGCGTCTCGGGGACCACCTCGACGCGTTCGCGACCCTCGCCGGTGGCCTCCCGGCTCTTTATCTGCATAGCGGAAGGTGTGCCGTCCGGCCTCAAGTGCCCTGCTATTCACACCGCCGCCTGCCCCGCCGTCGCGTCCTCGTCCGTCTCCTCGGGCAGGTCCAGGTCCGCGACGCCCGCCCCGATGGCGTACGCGGCGGCGACGTTGCCGTAGAACACGACGAACGGCACGAGGAGAGCGCCGATACCCGTGGCGGCGACGGCCCCCGAGAGGACCTGTGCGAGGAAGCCGATAGCGACGGCGACGACCCACGCCGTCGCGTAGCGCCCGTCACCCGCCACCGGGCGCAGTTGCCGGGGCGAGAACGCCGCGCCGAACCGTCCCGTTCGGGCGAAGGCGGCCACCGCCGCCGGGAACAGGTACAGCGCCGCCAGCAACAGCAGGAGCGTCACGGCCAACACCGCGAGGGCGAGTACGAGACCGGCGACGGCGAGCAGTCCCGACCGCGGCCCGGCCCCACCCTCGACGACGGCGACGGGAAAGAGGAACAGGGCCGCTGCGACGGCGATAGCTATCGCGGGCACTAGCAGGTACACGAGCGAAATTACGAACGCGACCACGCCGTCAACGAGGAGGTCACCCCAGTCGTCGAACTCCGGTGGGGCCTCCGTGTCGCCCGCCGCCACCTGTCGGATGACCCGGACGAGGTATCCGTACACGAACAGGAGCGGAACGAACAGGAACCCCAACAGACTCAACACGCCGCCGACCAGTAGCGTCTCGACGTTCTTCTCGCCTTTCCACGGGAATCTGAGTGCGTCTTCGAACATGGTTGTCTCCGTCACCGCCTCCGTCAGCGGCGCGAACGAGTGCGGTCGGCGTCGGCCCGGCGTGGCAGTAACGTGGTAGTGTTGGACTGCCGAGGGGATAAACACAGGCTGACAGGACCTCACAGGTCGCACGCCAGACGCTGACGGGATAGATGTCACTCGCGTACAGGTCGCTACAAAACAAAACTCGAACAGAACCGGTCAGTCGCTCAGGCCGCCGGTTGGCTGGCGGGCGCGTCGGGACCCTCCTCGACGGCGGGCATCTCCCGGACCGCCGAGCCAATCGCGTGGGCCCCGGCGACGTTCGCGTAGAACGTGATGAAGGGGGCGAGGATGGCACCGATGACGACGACGTTCAGCACGCCGATGACGATACCGCCCAGCAGGCTGATACCGAAGGCGACGGCCCATCCAGTCGCGTAGGTTCGGCTGAAGGCCATCGGGCGGAGTTCCGCCGGCGAGAACGCCGCGCCGAGGCGCTCGGTGCGGACCCACGCGACGACGGCCGCGGGA
Source organism: Haloarcula sp. H-hyl6 (assembly GCF_056934455.1). Lineage (NCBI taxonomy): Archaea > Methanobacteriati > Methanobacteriota > Halobacteria > Halobacteriales > Haloarculaceae > Haloarcula > Haloarcula sp. H-hyl6. Next base: position 788,347 of record NZ_JBRIIK010000002.1, on the reverse strand, counting down.
ATCACGTACGCGATGAGCAGCGAGACGAGGGCCACGAGGAGCGCCGTCACGATGGCGATGAGACCGATTGCCAGTCCCGTGCCGCCGTTGTTCCCGCCGATGCCGGCGGTGATGCCGGTGGCGAACACCGCCACGAGGGCGATGACGGTGGGAATCAACGCGTAGACGAACCCGATGGCGAACACCTTCAGGCCGTCGACGAGCATCTCACCCCACTCGTCGAACTCCGGCGGTTCCTCGACGCCGCTCATGACGCTCCGGAGGGTCCGGGCGAGATACCCGAACACGAGGAACGTCGGGACGAGCAGGAAACTGACGAACAGCAGTAGCCCGCCGATGGCGATGTTCTTGACCGCGCTGTCGCTGTTCCGTGGGTAGTTTATGGCTTCTTGAAACATTGTGGGCTCCCGAGACACGGCCGGAGTGCCGGTCTGTCCGTGCGGCGCTCCGTGTATCTTCACCTATACTACGGCCGACAAGTATATCAACTTGCGTGAGCCGTGCTACTCGTCGACCATCCGACTCCCACCGGGCGGGAGGAACTCCTGAATCTTGTCGGGGCTGGCGACTTTCCGGACGAACGTCTCGTCGGCGAAGCGGTCCTTGAACTCCCGGTAGAGCCGTTTCGCGATGTCGTTCTGCGCGAACTGGCCGGGTTCGACGGTGACGCTCGTCGCCGCCGCGGGCCGGATGGCCGCCGGCGGGCCGCCGATGACCTGCGTCTGGTCCTCGCAGGTGATGCCGACGGCGACGCCGACGGGCGTGTCCTCGAAGTACGTGCGGTCGCCGCGGACGGCGAACCCGCCTTTCTCCAAGAACTCCCCGCTCTCGGGCGTCTTCGACACCTGCTCCGGGTCGACCATGTACACGTCGCCGGCGAACTTCCCGTCCTTCCAGACCGAGGAGTACGACACGGCGAACTGCGCCGCTTCCTCCAGCGAGGAATCGGGGAAGTCGACTTCCTTCGCGGGCTCGCTCGGACCGGTAGCCTTGAGAACGGTGACGGGGCCGCCGTGGGCCTGTGCGTGGAAGAACTTGTCACCCCGCTCGCAGTACTTCTGGACGAGTTCCTCGTTGTCGTCGGCGTCCCGGCCGCCGATGACGAGGTAGCCGTCGGACGTGTGGAACCAGCGGAACTGCTCGTACCACTGCTCGTTCTTGCGGATGGGGATAGACGGTTCCGAGAGCCAGTCGGTGGGTTCGTCCTCGTCGTCTTCGTCCGATTCGGCTTCGGCACCGACCTCGGTGTCGTCCGCCTCCCACTCCTCGCGGCGCTGTTTCACGTCTTCGAGGTCCTCGCGCGTGTCCTCGATGGCCGCCATCGCGCCCTCCTTCTTGCCCTCGATGCGCTTCGCCTCCTGGTAGAGTTCGTCGGCGTTCTTCTCGACGCCCTGACTCGCGTCGACGGTGACGCGGGTCCCGTCGACGTCCAGCGTGACGGTCCCCTCGCTGCCGTCCACGCCGACGACGGCCTCCGCCGCCGGGATGCCGCGCTCTGCGCCCTCCGCGAACGTCGACTCGATTTCGTCCCACGGCACGTCGTCCGCCCGGGCCTGCTGGACCGTCGAGAGCACCTCGTCGACGAGGTCGTAGCGGGCGTACAGCAGTTCCGCCTTCTCGCGCTCGGCCTCGGCGTCGGCCTCGAAGTCCTCGATAGCGCCCTCCTGTTGCTGGATGATGTGTTCGTACTTCGATATCTCCGCCTCGAAGTCCGGGCGTTGTGGTTCGCCGCCCTCGACCTGTTCCTCCCGCTGGAAGTTGAAGAAGTAGTCGTCCAGCGCGTCGTTGAACTCGTCGAAGCGTTCGCTGTACAGGTGTTCGTACTCCGCCAGCGGGACGGGCGTGACGTCGACGCGCTGGCGGTGCTCCTCGGTGTCCTCGACGCCATCCGGCGTGTCGTAGTACACTCGCGGGTCGAGGTCCCCTTCGTGCAACCGGGTTCCGAGGTCCGTGACGATGTCGTAGAGGCGTTCGAGTTGCTCGTCGGTCACCTCCTCGACGGGGACGTTGTACTCGATGTCCGCCCGCGTACACAGTTCCTCGCCGTAGAGGCCGCCGAAGTTGAGTTGCGTGGCGAGGGTGCGGACGATGTCCGAGTCGGAGTCGCGGATGCGCGCGACGAAGCCCTTGTAGTCGACGGTCAGCGGGTTGAACCGCGCCGACGGGAACTCGTAGGGCGCCCCGGGCGCGACGGTCCGGGACTTCAGGCGCACCGTCTCCAGACAGTCGATGACCTCGCCGTAATCGTCCAGGACGGCGACGTTCCCGTCGCCGAACAGTTCCGCCACGATGGTCGTAGAGCCGTCCTCGCGGTCGAACTCCAGTTCGATGATGCGGTCGAACTCGAACTGCTCGACGCGGACGAGGTCCGCCCCCGACAGGCGGTTCCGCAGCATCATCGCGAAGTCCGGCGGCCGTCCCGGTGCGTCCGGGACGTGTTCGGCCGCCGCGACGTGCGCGCGCTTGACGTCTCCGACCTCTATGAGGAACTCGACCCGGCCGCGGTCGAAGTCCCGCATCTTCAGTCTGACGAGGTCGTCCTCGGCGTAGAGGTACGCCTTGTCGAGTTTCGCGCCCTCGTAGTCGGCGAGTTCGCCTTCGAGAGCCGCGAGGTCGACGCTCGTCAGTTCCCGCTTCGTGTCCATGTCGGTGGCTGTCGGCGCCGACGCAAAGTCCTGTCGGGACCGGTCGAAACCGATTACGGTCAGGAGGGCAACCGGCGAGTATGGACGACGCGTCTGCCTCGCCGCCGGCGTCACGACGGCGGTTCCTCGCGGCGGTCGGAGCGGCCCTCGGGAGCGCCCTCGCTGGCTGTCCGGGCCGGCGTGGCCGTGCTTCGACCGGGACCGAGTCGGTCACGCCGGCACCCGTCCCCACCGGCGACGGGTCGGCGAGTCGAGGGGCGTCCGTCGGCGGCGTGTCGTGCCCCGGTTTCCCCACCCCCGTCGAGGACGTGACGCGCCTCTGTGGCGCGCGCGCCGAGTCCGCGGACCTCCCTCTCGGCCTCGTCGTCGAGAGCGTCTCGGGCGGGGCGGGCGCGCCGACGCTCCCGCGTGCCGCCCTCACGTTCCGGTTCTACACCGGGCGCGACCTCTCCGTCTCCGGCCTCCATCCGCCGTGGTCCCTCCAGAAGTACGTCGACGGCCAGTGGCACAGGCTTCGACCGACCACCATCGACACGGAAGCGGAGTTCGACGCGACGGGCGGCCGCGAGCGTCGGCGGTGGGAACTCGCCATCGACAACGGGTCGGCGGCACGTCTTGACCCGCGAAACGAGTCGACCGGCATCCAACTCGACGGGTCGGTGACCCGCGTTCCCGTCGCCGGCCTCGGGGGCGGCGTCTACGCCTTCGTCGTCGCCGGGTGGCTGGACGACGCCGAGACCCACCGCCCGGTCGCCGTCGGGTCGCGCTTCCGACTGCAGGGCCCTTCGGTCGCACTCACTCCGACCGAATCCGTCGAGCGCATCGACCGCGATGGGGGCGTCGCTACCGTCGAGGCGGACCCCGGACTCGGGTCGCCCGTCACGTACGTCCTCGAACCGGTGCCGGACTGGGTCTCCGCACCGCGAATCCTCCCCGAGCAAGCAGTCGTCAACCCCCCGTTGCGGAACCTCCTCGCCGCCTACGACTCCGACGTGACGAACGTCGTCCTGCACACCCGGCAACACCCGTCCTATCCGGAGTTCGGGGTTCGGACCTTCTCCTTCGAGGGGACGGGCTACCGGGTCGGGGTGCGGTCGGGCGAGCACACGATCACGCAGACTCCCTGAGCGGCGGTCTCAGAGGGTCGACGAGATGTCCGCTCCGGTATCCAAGCCGTTGCGAACCGCCGCGTGGAGTCGTGCCTCGCCCGCCACCCAGTCGCCGGCGAAGTAGAGGTCGTGGTCGGCACCGCCCGTCAACGCGCCGTGGTCGACCCTGTCCTCCGGTTGGGAGTAGCGCCAGTGCTGATAGTCGGTCCAGTCCGGGTCGGTCAGGCGCTCGTCGTCCAGCAGGTGCGCGGTTCGCTCGGCGATGGCCGACAGCATCTGGTCGGGTCGCTCGTCGTAGTTGGCGACCGACCACGGCTCGTTCATCTGGACCAGCAACAGCGATTCGCCGTCGGGGACGTGGCCGTCCTTGCACTCCTCGCGGGCAATCCACCCGACGTCGTGGTCCATGTCCGCGTTGACCGCGGCGTACCACGGGACGTCCAGTTCGAACGGGTAGTGGAACACGCCCGCGATGACGGTGCGGTAGGGGACCGAGGCGATGGCCTGTCGCATGTCCCGGCAGTCGTCGTGGTCCCACTGGGCCTGTCCCAGCAAGTCGGCCGTCTGCGGTGCCGGTGGCGTGAGGAGGACGGCGTCGTACCGCCCGCGGTCCGTGCCTTCGTCGTCGACGACCCGCCACCCGTCGTCCAGTCGGTCGAGGGTCTGGACGCGGACGCCGTTGTGGACCGTCGCGTCGGTTTCGGCGAACAGGCGTTTCGCGAGTTGCGTGATACCGTCCTCGTAGGTCCACTTGTGGTCCTCCTCCTCCCGGCCCTCGTTGATGCCGCCGGTCCGGTCGAAGGCGTACACCGGTTCCTCGACGTCCACGAGGCCGTCGGTCGGGAGCGTCTCCGTCACCAGTTCAGCGACGCGGTCGTCGTCGTCCTTGAGGTAGTTCGCGCCGTACTCGTAGGTACAGTCGCCCTTTCGACGGGTGGCGGCGCGGCCGCAGACGCCGCCGCTCTTTTCGAGCACCGTGACCTCGACCGGTTCGTCTCTGAGGGCGTAGGTGGCCGCGGCGCCGGCCCCGCCGGCACCGACGACTGCCAACTGCGCTGTCATATACAGACGGACGGTCGGCGCGAGTAAATAACCACACCCACACCACGTCGGCCCCACGCCGCGGGGTGGTCAGACGGCGGCCGCGAGGGCCTCGAGAGCGTCGTCGCCGTCCGCCGTCAGGGGGTCCCCGTGCCCCATCGCCGCGATGTCGAACGGCGGGATGCGCGCCGCGAGGTCACCGACGCTCCCTCGGAGGCGGTCCATGTCGTAGGAGTCGCCCCAGAACGGCGTCGTCAGGCCGCCGTCGTCCTCCCAGACGAGGTCGCCGAGGAACGCCGCCGAGGCGTCCGCGTGGTGGTAGACGACGTGTCCCGGGTTGTGGCCCGGCGTGTGGTAGGCCGTGAACCCGCCGACGGCGTCGCCCTCCTCGACGGGTTCCAGCGCGAGGTCCGGCAGGGGAAAGAGGCGCCTGCTGGCGCGGTGAAAGAGCCCCTTGTGGTGGAGCAGTGCCGGGTCCGAGCGACCTTCGAGTAGCGCGAGGTCCTCGCTCCCGACGGACACCGGGCCGGTGAACTCCGGGACGAGTCGGTTCAGGCCGCCCACGTGGTCGAGGTCGTAGTGGGTCAGGAGGACCCGGTCGACGTCTGCCGGGCCGTAGCCGACGGCCGCCAGTTCGTCGACGATTGTGGGTTCGTTCCACCAGAGACCGGTGTCGACGAGGACGAGGGCGTCGCTCTCCCCGTCGAAGGCGCTCTCGTCGACGAGATAGGCGTTGGACGCGAGGGGCGCTACGAGTCCGAGTTCGAGTAACCACACCCCCTCGCCGAGACGACGAACCATACGTGTAACAGGTCGCCGAACGGCAAAACGGCACGGAATCGTGTGAGAATATGCCTCCCATGACCGGCCACGGGCGAAATCGATACGTCGGGAGGCGGCAGGTTGATAAGCCGACCTTATTCGAAACCGCCCGACGATAGTCGCTGATTGTTTATTGAATCGTGGTGTGTGCCGAGTCACCACATGCCTGAAGAATCGAACGATGGGTCGATGTCCCGGCGAGACGTCCTGCGGGCCTCCGGTGGCGTCCTCGGACTCTCCGCGGGGGCGAGTTCGACCACGACCCGGAGCATCTCGTTCACGCGAGGGTGTCCCGACGCCACGACGCGACCCGCGATGCGCGACTGCGACGGGTCGACGATGGCCGGTTGTGCCGACGACCATCCGCGGACCCGGGAACTGCGCGACGCCGTCGGCGAGGCGCTGGACAGCGAGTTCGACACCGTCGGCGCGCTCCTGTCCGGCGGGTTCGTCCCGTACTTCGACCTGCTGACCGACGGCGACGAGGGCGGGTGGTCCCACTGGCTGAACCCCCGATACGTCGGCGACGACTCGATACTCGACGCGGCCCGACCGGCGGCAATCATGGTCGACAACAAGTGGTGGCGACCGATGGGCGCGATGTTCGTCGCGACCCGCGAGGGCGAGCGGTTGGCCGACCCGCCGTCGGTGTACGGCGACGACGAAGACGACGAGGAGCGGTGTTCCCCGTGGCACCACCACGTCGGTCTCCCGGGCCGTTACGCGTGGTGGAAGTTCCAGCAGGTGTGGGGCGACGGGGGCGACACCGGGTTTCGCCTCCCCTGTCGGACCCCCTGTATGATGCACGTCTGGACGCTCCCCAACCCCCACGGCGTCTACGCGCACGGCCCGCCGCCACGCGGGAGTCGGGGTGGCCCACCCGCCGAACCGGCCGGGTTCGAGACGTCTGCGACCCCTGGTGAGGACGAACTGGGCGTCGACGTGTTGGCCGAGGAACTGCTGAACAGTTCGGTCGCAGAGCGGTCCTGATTCCCCGATATCGGGACTCAGTCGTCGAGGAACCGACGCCAGTTCTCACCTTCGGCCAGTTCTTTCAGCGCCTCGGCGTGGTAGTCGACGAGTCGGCGCAGGCGGTTGCGAGCCACGGGCGTCCCGAGACGGCCCAGCGGCCCGAGAGGCATCGTAAAGCGGACGTCGTCGGTCATCAGCGTCCCGCCGTCGGCGGACTCGAACGTGTGTTCGTGCGAGAGCGACCCGAAGACGCCGCGCCGCTGTACGTCACGGAACCGCGCCGGACGCTCGAACTCGACCACCTCGGCGGTGAGTTCGAACGGGACGCCGAACTGCGGCGCTCGGAAGGTCACCGTGTCGCCGGGGCCGAGCAGACCGCTCCCGGCGACGGCCTCCTCGTTCGGCATCGTGGCGACGTGCGCCTCGACGTGTCGCGCGAGGTCGAACACTCGCTCTCTGGGCGCGTCGACGAACGTCTCCCGGTGGATTCGGGCCATCCATCGGTTCGTCCGGGCCGAAGCCGCATCGGATTTCCGACTCCGGCCCGATGGGCAGGCGTGGCGAACCGCCTGAACCTGCTCGCTGGGCTCCTCTGTCTGGCCGCGGTCGGTCTCCTCGCCGCCCTGTTCGGACCGGGCGCGCTGACGGCCGGCCCCGGCGCGACGGCGTTCGCAGGCCTCCTCGCGCTCGCCGGGTGCCTGTTCCTCCTCGCCGCAACCGACCGCACCGTCGTCATCGGTGGCCACCGTCTCGACCTGCACGACTGCAGCGGTCTCGGCGACGTCGCCGTCGGCTTCGCTATCTTCGGGGGGCTCGCGAGCCGTCCGCCCGGTGCCGAGGGACTGCTCTACACGGCGCTGGTGGTCTTCGGCGGCCTGAGCGCGGTGCTGTTCGGGATAGCTGGACTCGGAGAGAAGTACGGGAGAGTGTGAGTCGTTCCAACCGCTTCGAGACGTACGGGCCGTCGCTGCCACATTTTTGTTCCTCGGGTACGCTCCCCACGGTCGCGAACCACTCGTCGAAAAACGTGGGCGAAAAAGCGGGTCTCGTTCCACTCGACCCGTCCTCACTCCAGTCGCTTCGAGACGTACGGGCCGTCCTGCACGTAGTCGAGTTTGTTCCGGTAGTACTCACGGACGCCGATGCCCGAGATGACGGCAATCTTCGAGAAGCCCGCGTCGAGTGCCAGTTCCTCCGCTTTTCGGAGGAGTCGCTTGCCGTAGCCACGGTGCTGGTGGTCGTCGTCGCCCGCGGCCTGACCGACGCCGACCGAGTTCCCGTAGACGTGGAGTTCCCGGACGAGGGCGGCGTCCCGAAGTTCGCGACGCACGGGGTCGTTCGGGAACCGCAGGCGACAGAACCCCACGAGGACGTCGTTCTCGAAGTCCTCGAACGAGATGAAGTGCTCCGTGCCGCCGCAGGCCTCGTAGGTCATCACGTCTAGTTCCACGTCCTCGGCCACCTCGTCGCTGTGGCCGGCCTCCCGACAGCGGATGCAGTCGCAGGACCACCCGTGTTTCTCCATCTCCTGCCACGCCAACTGCCGGAGGTTGGACTTCCAGACGCCGCCCTCGATGAAGTCCGCGGGAATGTCCCGCTGTACCCGCTGGAGGCGGGTGTAGCGGGGAATCATGTCCTTGATTTCGGCGACGAGTTCGGCCGCCTCCTGATTGTCCAGCGGGTCGAAGTCGTTCTTCTGCCACCAGTCGTAGGTGACGGTGCCCGGAACCACGAGCGTCGGGTAGATTTTGAGGTAGTCCGGTTTCCACCGCGACTCCGAGAAGATGCGCCGGAAGTCCTCCAGACACATCTCCTTGGACATCCCCGGTTGCCCGGGCATCATGTGGAAGCCGACCTTGAACGCCGAGTCACGCAGGCGGCGGTTGGCGTCGATGCTCGCCTGCACGCCGTGGCCGCGGTGCATCTCTCGGTTGATGCGCTCGAACGTCGTCTGGACCCCGACTTCGACCTTCGTCCCGCCGAGGCGGAGCATCCGGTCTATCTGCTCGGGGTCACACCAGTCGGGTTTGGTCTCGAACGTCGTCGCGACGTTTCGCACGTCGGCCGTCTCGTTCTCGGCGACGACGTCCTCCAGATAGCGGAACTCGTACTCCTCGGGGTCCTCGGCGAAACTCACGTCCTCCGCCGGCGTGGGTTCGGCGTCCACGTCGAAGTCGTTCATCGCCTCCAAGGCCCGCTTGACGAACCACTCCTGATAGTCGTGGCTCCGGGCGGTCATCGTCCCGCCCATGATGATGAGTTCGGCCTTGTCGACCGGGTGGCCGATTTCCCGCAGTTGGTTCAGTCGGAGGGTGACCTGCCCGTAGGGGTCGTAGTCGTTCTGCTCGCCCCGGGCGGCGGCCGGTTCGTGCCCGGTGTAGGACTGCGCGGAGGAGAACTCCGAGTCCGGGCCGCCGGGACAGTACAGACACTTCCCGTGGGGACACCGCTCGGGCGAGGTCATGATGGCGATGGGGGAGACGCCGGACGCGGTGCGCACCGGTTTGCGCTGGAGCACCTCCTCCAGCACCTCGCGGTGCTCCTGTGGCGCGTAGTCCAGCAGTTCGGAGTTCTTCGGGACCTTCGGGGCCGAGAACTCCCGACAGACCTCCATCTTGGCCTGTTCGACCTCGTCGCGTTCGACGTCGCCGGCGAGGATGCGGTCCACCAGCTCCGCACACACCTGCTGGAAGGCCTCCGTCTCCTCTGTGTCGGGCGTCTCCGTGCTCATCGGCGTTACGCCACATCGTCGTCTCGGGCGAATAAGCGTGTCGCTCGGCTCTGCACGACTCGACGCCCGGGCGAGCGAGGCGCCCGGGAACGGCCGACGAAACGGCGTCAGGTACTCGTCTCCGTGGCGGTCCCGTTCTCGGTCGCCGTCCGCGTCTCGGTCCCGTCGACGTTCACCGTCTCCGTTCCCGCGGAGTCGGTCCCCGACTCTCCGCCAGCCGTCTCGACGTCCACGTCGATGACGTAGCGCATCGAGTCGGTGAGCTCCTCGTTCTGGAACGTCACCCAGAACCGCCACTGGAGGCCCGGAACCAGTTTCTCTACTTCCTCGGCGGTCGTGTCGACGAACCGTGAGACCCGTTCGTCGCCGTCCATCAGGTCGACCGTGACCGTGACGTTCGTGAACGCTTCGTCCCCCGTGTTCTCGACGACGCCGGTCACACCGACGTTCTCCGCCGTCTCGTACGCGGAGTGGCTCAGTAACGTGACGCCGTTCCCGAGGTCCTCCGGGGAGTCGCCCTGCATGTTGACGGGGTCGAACTTCTGGTCGACGCTCGCCGTCGTCTGCGCCTCCGTTCCGGTGGCCTGTGTCTCGGTCTGGTCCTCAGCCTCGCCGCTTCCGCCGTCGCCCGAACACCCAGCGAGACCGACTGCGGCAGTCGAGGCACCGAGCGCTCGGATGAATCTTCGTCGCGTAGTCATGGTGAGAATCCCATCGGAGTACAACTCGCCGAAGGGAAGTGACTGCGGCCTGTGTGTGCAAGGTCGCCGGCCCCTACGTCTCGTCGGCCGCCCCGTCCGAACCACCACCGTCGGCGTCGCCGGACTCGCCGACCGAGAGGCCGAACTCCTCGGCCCGATGCCGCCAGAACTCCTCGTACCCCTCCTCTCGCTCCGAGACAGTCCGCTGGCCCTCTTGCACTCGGTCGAGTTTGAGGTCCACCTCCTCAATGAGTTCCTCGGCGGCGTCGCTGGAGACGACGCCGGTGCGCATCGAGTCCATGAGGGCGCTCTTCTCTCGCTGGAGGATGCGGCGTTCGCCCGCCAGAATCTGCTCCTTGCGCAGTTCCGGGTTCTGCCCCATCAGCGTCGCGATGGCCTCGTTCAACTGGGCTTTCTCCTCCTCGTACTCGGCCGTGAAGTCGTCGTACACGTTCTGTGGAATGTCGCCGCTCTCGTGGAGGTCCTCGACGGCCGAGAGGGCGGCGTCCACGGCGCGAGCGCGGCCGACGAGCAGTTCGAACAGTTCCTCAGCGTCGCTCTTGGTCACGATGTCCAGCGCGTCCAGCAGATTCGACATCGTCAACCCCTGTACGACGAGCGAGAACGCCGCGACGCCGAACACCATGGCTCGGAGTTCCGTCCGCATCGGCGTGGACGGCGGCAGTCCGAGGACGAGCGCGATGGGTATCGAGGCGTGCAGTCCACCCCAGACCATCACGTGCTGATAGTTCAGCGGCACGTCGGGGTTCGTAAACCGATTGGTGACCGCAGAGAGCGGGTAGACGACGGCGGCCCGGGCCGCGAGGACGAGGGGGATGGCCGCGGCGATGAGGTACGCGTTGTCGAGCAAGTCGCCGAGCGGCGTCGTCACGCCTATCATGAGGAAGATGAACGTGTTGACGATGAACGCCGCCGTCTCCCACGTGTTGAAGATGGCTATCTTCGTCTGCGGACTCATCGCGGACTCGGCACCGCGGTTCCCGACGAACAGGCCGGCGACGACGGTGGCGATGACGCCCGAGAGGTGGAATCCGAGGACGTCGGCGGCGTAGTGTTCCGCCAGCAGAAACGCCCCGTAGGCGAGGATGATGGTGAGGATAATCTCGGTCATGTGGTCGTCCAGCGAGGCCATGACCGAGTACGCGAGGACGCCACCGGCCAACCCGACCAGCAGTCCCCCGCCCGAGACCAGCATGATGTCGGCGAACAACTCCCCGAGGCCCGAGAGCGTGAACAGTTCCGACCCGTTCCCGCCGGTCGACCCCACGTAGCCCAGAAGCGCCGAGAACACGACGACGCCGACGCCGTCGTTGACGAGGCTCTCGCCCTCCACCAGCGTCGAGAGTCGGTCGGGTGCGCCCAGTTCCTCGAACAGCGCCAGCACCGACACCGGGTCCGTCGGCAGTATCATCGCCGCGAACAACAGCGCCACCAACAGGTCGAACCCCGGGAACAGTCGGGCCCCGACCACCCCGACCACCGTGATGGAGGCCAACAGTCCGACGACTGCCAGTAGGAGTATCGGGAAGAGGTTCCGGCGCAACCGTTCGAGGTCTGTCGTGGCCGCCCCCTCGAACAGGAGCGGAGGTAACAGCACGAGCAGAATCAGGTCGTGCGAGAGCTCTATCTCCACCGTGACGCCGATTATCGAGGCCAAGAAGCCCGCGATGAGCAGGGCGATAGTGTAGGGGAACCGGCCTACCTTGGCGACGAAGATGCCGACGCCGGCCGCGATGATGAACACCGCGAGCAGGTCGGCCAACAGGGCGACGGAGATACCACCAGTTGCCATTGGGAACGGTTTCGGCGTGGGCCTGTTAAATAGTGGCCCGGCACTGGACTACTCGTCCCAGTACTCCATCTCGGCGTGTAAGTCGAGGTACGTCGAAATCGTCCGCTCGTCGCTGTCGCCGCCCGGGGCCGCCCCCGCGTACAGGCCGACCATCTCCTTGTCGGGGTAGACGGTGATGTCCGGTTCCTGCATGGTGGAGACCATCAACAGGCGGAGGCCGTCGTCTCCCGCCTCGATTTCGTGGGCAGACGCCTCGCCCGCCGGGAGCGCGACGTAGTCGCCCGCTTCGAGCGCGTGTTCCTCGGCGTCGGCGCCGAGCCACAGCGTCCCCGTCCCCGATTGGACGAGTATCGCCTCCTCGTTGCCCTCGTGGTAGTGGCGAAGCCACAGGCGCTTGCCCGGCGCCACTTCGTAGAGACTCGCGCCGAGTGTCTCGCCGCCGGCGGCGTCCCCGAGTTGCTTGCGCTTGAACGCGCGCCGACCGTGTTCGTAGTCCGTCCACTCCACGTCGTCGACGTTGACGGGACCGTCGGGCATAGCTACGTCTCCGCCGCCCCCGGTAAAAAGTACTGCCGTCGTTACAGGTCGTCGCTGAGAGCCGTCAGCGTCGCGTCGAGCACCGCGGACTGCTCGCCGGCGAGGTAGCGGATGGAGCCTTCACGCACGCTCCGGGTCGCCACGCCACCCTCGGGAACGGCCGCTTCGACGGCGTCGACCAGTTCGTGGAGGTCCACGTCCGCGTCGGTGCGGACGTACAGCGTGTCCGTCGCCACGCCGACGACGGCGTCGACGTCGTCGCGCATCTCCCGGTGGAGTTCGTCCAGCAGGAGCGTCTCGGGCGGGAACTCGTACTGGTGGGAGTAGGCGTCCGTGTCGAGGACGGCTATCTCGCTGCCCGCGACCGTCTGGACGTCGACGTTCGCGCGGGCCGTCGACACCTCCTCGTCGACCTTCTCGCGGAACTGCTCGGCGACGTGGCCGGCGAGTCCGCCCACGTCGTCCTCGTCGTCGCCGAAGACGAGGTCGGTGATGAGTTCGCGCTTGTCCTCGTAGGACTGGTAGTACGCCTCCAGCGCGACGGCCTCGCGCAGTTGCGTGACGGCCGTCTCGTCGTAGCCGGCCTCGCTGGCCGCGTCGAGGTACGCCTCGGGGGCTTCCTCCCAGACGCTGACGGCGGGCAAGTGACGCAGGTCCTCGCGCACCTCGTCGTTGACGTGGGCCGCGACGTTGGCCGCGAGCGCCGTCGCCGTCGTGTCGGGCGCGTCGGCGAGACTCGGCGAGACGACGGCGTCGACAGCGGCCGTGACTTCGTCGTCGACGTCGATGTCGTCGACCACGACGGTCGGTGCGCCGTAGACATTCAACAGTTCGAAGCCGTCGAGGCTCTCGCGGGTGCCGCCGGCGGCGACGAAGACGAACAGGGGGAGCGTCTCGTCGTGGCGCGCCCGGTTGTCGAGCATCGTCGTCGTGTCCTTCGTCGCGTCGTCCATGTCGTAGACGCCGCCCTCCAGCGGTCGGCGGTCGAAGTAGTGGTACTGCGCGTCGGACCGTCGGTGCTGGTCGGTGACGAGGGGGAGCGTCGCGCGTTCGAGGGCGCTCCCGGCGAGGTAGCCGTCGGCGGTGTTGGCGTGCCTGACGATGACGGGGCGGTCGGTCAGGACCGCCTTCCGGATGTGAGTCGCCGCCTCGACGAGGTCCTCGGAGAGAGCCTCCGCGGTGGCGTCGTCGGTGAGCGGTTCGACGGCCTCGGGACGGGCCTCGTCGTCGAGCGCGTCGGCGAGTCGCTGTTCCACGGCCTCGCGCTCCGCTGCTTCCAGGACGGTCAGGCTCTCCGTCTCGACCTGAATCTCGCCGCGGCGTCGGCGCACCTCGCCGTCGAGGCGGACCACGTCGCCCTCCTCGACGTCGGGGTAGGCGCGGACGCCCGCCTCGACGAAGGCGGCACAGTCGACGGTGCCGGTCTCGTCTTGCAGTTCGAAGACTGTCGGGCCGGACGTCTGCCGGACGCCGACGACTTCGCCTTCGAGGCGCAGGTCCTCGCCGACGTGGTCGCCGAGAGCGGTGACGGCGACGGTCTGCCGGTCTTCGGTCGCCTCTGCCGCCGTCTCCTCGCTGTCAGTCTCCTCTGCTTCGACGACCGCAGCGTTTGCGCCGCCGGCCGACGCGCCGTCGGTCTCGGCGTCCTCGCTGGACTGGCCGACGGTCCCGCCGGCACCGTTCACGCGGTCGGCGTCGCCGGTCTGACTCACGGCACCGGCGGTCGCCTCCGCGCCCTCGTCGCCCGCGTCCGTCGCGTCCTCGCCGTTCTCGTCGGCGGCGTCGGCGGCCATCTCGGCCCCGTCGTCGCTCGCTTGCGAGGGGCCGTCGTCGGTCGCCTCGGGGGACTGGGACGACCCCGCGTCCCCGTCAGCGTTTCCCGACTCGTCGGCCTCCGCCTCGTCTTCGAGGAGCGTCGAGTGGCCCACGTCGGGGTCGTCGACGAGGACGCCGCGGAACTCGCGCTCGGACTGGCGAATCGACCAGCCGAGGTCGACGTTGCCGTTGTCGCGGACGTTCTTCACCTGCACGAACACCTCGTCGCCCGAGTCCCAGTCGAGGGAGTCGAGGCGACGGTCCAGTTCGCTCCGGTGGAGGAGACCGGTGACGCTGTCACCGATGTCGACGAAGACGCCGAACTCGGCGAAGCCGTCGACGCTGCCGCGGTAGTAGCGACCGACCGAGAGCTGGTCGGGACTGGTGCCTCTGAACTCGAATACGGCGTCCTCCTCGTGGAGGTCACAGATGCGTCCTTCGACAGACGTGCCGCAAATGATACACGAACCCATTGCCCGGACGAAGCATTTCGGGCCTAAAACGGTTGTCGAATTACGCGCGAGGGTGTGGCCGCCTCTCAGTCGAACATCTCGCTCTCCGATTCGAGGAGTTCCAGCCCCTCTGCGACCGCTCTAGCCTGTTCTGGGAACAACGCGACCTCTATCTCGCTCCCCTGTTCGTCCTCGAAGGCGAGTTTCACGCGCTTGTCGCCGTACTCCCGAACGTCGACGCCCTCGACGTCGTACATCTTGATAGTCGCCTGCTTGTTCGACGGGCCGACGTTCTTGAACGCGCCGTCTTTCAGTTCGAGCATGAACTGCTCGATGTCGAGACTGAGCATGGCGGCACTGAGCGCCGCCGATACCTAAAAGCCACCAGTACCGAGGAGACGCGTGGCGGCGTCGAACCCGCGGAACCCGTAGCCGAAGACCACTGCCGCCGGGAGCGCCGCCACGACGGCCGCGACGCCGACGCGCAGGTCGTGGACGACTGCCGTGCCGACGACGTACAGCGCCGCGCCCCACGCCGTGACGAGGACGCGCAGTTCGGGCGAGGGCAGGCCCGCCAGCAGGCACGGTGCCATCGCGTAGCACATGACCTGCACGGTCTCGCTGACGCCCGCGCGGTCCGGCGCGACGGGCAGCAACAGGAGCGTCTGGAGCGCCGCCGTCAGGTGAACCGTCGCCGGCGTGACGAAGACGATGATGCCGAGCAACGCGAGCACCGCGATGCCCGGCGTGAAGTCCCCGATAGCGGGGTACGGGAACGGCCCCGTCGAGACGACGCCGCGGCGCGCGAGGTCCACGACGAGGAACCGACTGGCCTCCTCGACGAGGACGACCAGCGCCGCGAACACCAGCCCCGGCGCTTGGTCACCGGGCGCGACCCCCGTGCGGAAGAAGCGGCGGGGCCGCACCAGAATCTCGGCCCACGCGCGAACGAGTGCGCTCGGTCCCCGGTCGCGCCCGCCCGTCGGGTTCTCGACCCACTGTGTCACGTCGCTCCCTACTGACTCGCCGAGTAAGACGGTTGCGAGTCAGTCCCGCCGGAGCGTGTGACACTCCCGACAGCGCGCCTCGTAGGACTCCCTCGCGCCGACGAGGATGGTCGGGTCCTCGACGTGGGCGGGGTCGCCGTCGACGAGTCGCTGGTTCCGTGTCGCGGGTTCGCCACAGTTCGCGCAGATGGCCTGAAACTTCTCGACGTACTCCGCGAGGGCGACGAGGTCCGGAAGGGGGTCGAACGGTTCGCCCCGGAAGGTCTGGTCGGTGCCGCTGACGACGACGCGGCGGCCCTCGTCGGCGAGCGTCTCGCAGGCGTCGACCAGCGACGCCTCGAAGAAGTTTGCCTCGTCGACGGCGACGACGTCCTCGCCGTTCAGCGCCGCACGCATCTCCGGGAGGGGGTCCTCGGGGTCCACGACCGTCGCCTCCCACTGCCGACCGTCGTGTGACCCGATACTCGCCTCGCCGTAGCGGTCGTCTATCGCGGGCGTGAACGCCGCGACGGACTGGCCCGCTATTTCCGCCCGTCGAAGCCGTCGGAGCAGTTCCTCGGTCTTCCCCGAGAACATACAGCCAGTGACCACCTCGACCCACCCGCTCCGCGTGATAGCGTGCATCCTGTCAGTTCGGGGGACGGGGGCGAAAAATCCGTTTCGGTCCGCTCGGTCAGGCGTCCGCACCTTCGCCCCGGACGCTCACGGCTCGCACACGCTCTCGCGGTCCTCGCGGTTAATCGTCCGCACCTTCGCCCCGGACGCTCACGGCTCGCACACGCTCTCGCGGTCCTCGCGGTTAATCGTCCGCACCTTCGCCCCGGACGCTCACGGCTCGCACACGCTCTCGCGGTCCTCGCGGTTAATCGTCCGCACCTTCGCCCCGGACGCTCACGGCTCGCACACGCTCTCGCGGTCCTCGCGGTTAATCGTCCGCACCTTCGCCCCGGACGCTCACGGCTCGCACACGCTCTCGCGGTCCTCGCGGTTAATCGTCCGCGCCGACGTTCTCCGTGCTCTCGAAACACGGCGGGTCGGGTTCGATGTTCGCGTACTGCACCGCTTCCTCGCCGAGCGTCGCCACGCGCTCCTCGACGTCGGGGTCGACTATCCGACCGTCCTCGACGCTGTTTCTGGCTCGCGGGATGGCGGCCTGATGCGGGATGACCCAGCAGTTGAGCGCGCGACAGACCGACCGGAGGTGTTCGAGCGCGGTGATGGGGAACCCGCCGCCGGCGACGGCGAGCAACCCGACCGTCTTGTGTTCGAACTCGTCGAACCCGCAGTAGTCGAGCGCGTTCTTCAGCGGGGCCGAGTACGACCCGTGATACACGGGCGTCCCGAGGACGATGGCGTCGGCCTCGCGGACTCGGTCGGTGAGTTCGACGGCGTCGCCCGCCTCCCGGTCGTCTGGGTCGAACACCGGGAGGTCGAACTCCCGCAGGTCGAGCAGTTCGGTGGTCGCGCCCGTCTCCTCTGCGGCGTCGAGGGCACGCGCGACGCCGATGCGGGTGTAGCTACCGTCGCGGAGACTGCCGGTGATGCCGACGACGTGCGGTCTGGACATATTCGGGACAGACGCTCGGCGGGTAAAGTGATAGCGGAACCGGGAACCGGCCTACCCCTCGCGGTACTGGTCGGTGACGTCCTGGAGGTTGACGACCCCCTCGGGGACGCGGTAGGCGGCGACGACGGACTTCTCGGCGTCCATCGAATCGACCGTCTTGTCGACGCCGTAGCCGACGTAGGTGCAGTCCTCGCGAGTGAACTCGACGACGGAGTACCCCCAGTTGTGGCTGTCGAAGAACTCGATGTGCGGGTTCATCGCCGTCACGAGTTTGGTGAGGAGGGGTTCGGTGATGCGCCCGCGCAGGCCGCGTGTCAGGTGGAGTGCTTCAGCGACGTTGAGCGACGTGACGGCCGGCGTCATGAACTCGACGCCGATTCGGTCGCCCTCGGCGGCGCCCTCGCCGCCGGTGACTCGTCCGGGATAGGAGGTCTGCTGGTAGCCGGCGACGTAGCAGTGCATGTCGCCCGTCAGCGTGACGTAGTTGTCAACGTCGGCGGCGCCGATGGCCTCCGAGATGCGCTGGCGCTCGCGAGTGTAGCCGTCCCACCCCCCCTGCACGGGGTAGAGCGACAGGGGCCCCGACCCGATGCGGAACGGGATGGTGAGGACCTCGTCGGCCCACACCGTCCACGTCGTCTCCGACCCGGTGATGGTGTCGACGAGCCACTCGCGTTGCTCCTCGCCGAGCATCGTCCGGCCGGGCGGTTCGCGGTGGGGGCCGACGTTGTCCGGCGTGGGGATGGCCTCCCGTGGCGGGTCCCGGAACAGTCGCTCGTCGGTCAACGCGAGCGTCACGAGGTCGCCGAACTCGACGGCACGCCAGAGTTTGAACCGGTCCTGAAGCGACTCGCCGTTGGGGTCGTACTCGACGCGGGCGGGCATGTACTCCCACCACGAGTGCATCGCGTCGGCGACGAGTTCCCGCATGAACTGGGGGTAGTCGGCCTTCGGGTGGTCGCCGGACGGCGCGTGGGTTCGGGAGTCCCAGTAGACGTCGTTGACCATCTCGTGGTCGTCCCACCCGGCGACGAGCGTGTGCGACTCCATCGTCCGCTGGAGGAACCGGTCCGAACGGTACGTGCGGTGGAGGTAGCGATAGTCGGCGAGCGTGTGCGCGCGGTCGTAGCCGCTCGGGAGCGATAGCTCACGACCCTCGTACTCGTAGGAGCCGATGCCCTTGAAGTGGCCGTCGTCGGACTCGTAGATGAAGTCCCCGAGGTGGACCACGAAGTCCACGTCCTCTTCGGCCACGTGGCCGAGCGCCGGGAAGTAGCCGTTGAGGTAGTTCTGGCAGGTGAGGACGGCGACGCGGAGCGACTCGGGCGAGTCGTCGGGGTGCGGGAGCGTCCGACAGCGGCCGGTTCGGGACGCGACGCCGTCGTAGACGAACCGGTAGTGGTACTCGCTGTCCGGGTCGAGGCGGCCGTCGAGGTCGACTTTCACCGTGTAGTCGTGCGCCCGGACGCGGTCCGGGTCGGTGACGACGCCGTCGTAGACCACGTCCTCGAAGTCGGGGTCGGCGGCGACTTCGACGCCGAGAGGCGTCTCCGAATCGAACCGGTCGGGTGAGACGCGCGTCCAGAGGATGACGCCGGACGGCGTCGGGCCGCCGCTGGCGACCGACTGGGGGAACACCTCGTCCGGGTCGCCGTCGGCGTCCACTTCGAGAGCGTCCGAGTCGCCCGCTTCGACGAGGTCCATCGCCAGCGCGAGGTCGTGGGAGTCCAGTTCCGAGAGCAGTTCCGCGTGGTCGTCGCTGGCCCGCGACGGTTCGTCGAGGCCGTCAAGCCCGCCCTCACCCGGCATGGAGGGGCGTATGGCGGGAGTCGGTATGCCGGTTTCGGCCGTCGCTCACCGGTCCAGCGCGACGACCGTCTCGCCGTCGCCTTCCCCGACCGAGACGAGGCCGTCGTCGGCGAGGTCGGTCACGAGGTCACGGAGCCACTCGCGGCCGTTCTCGCCGTCCGGGGCGTAGTCCACGCGGACCCGCGGCCCGAGTTCGTCGAGTGCGAGTTCGTCGTACTCGTTGAGGACGTTGACCACGCGGCCGCGGAACTGCCGCCTGCTCCCCTCGAACTCGGGTTGGGTGGGCACGTCGGGTGCCGTGAAGTCACCGGTCTGGTAGGCGTGACACCACTCGCGCCACGGGCAACCGGCCTCGTCACACCGTGGTTTCTTCCCGCAAGCGACGCCGCCGAGTTCCATGATCGCGTTGTTCCAGATTCGGGACTCTCCGGCCGGCATGAGGGCGTTCGCAACCGTTTCGTAGTCCGGATCGTCCGCATTATGGATTTCTGCAAATGCGCGGTACAGCACGCGTTTGACGTTCGTGTCGACGACGGCGTCCCCGTTGTCGAACGCGAAGGAGGCGACGGCGTTGGCGGTGTAGGGACCGACGCCCATCAGTTCGGAGAGTCCCTCGGGGTCGCGGGGCCACTCGCCGTCGTGGTCCTCGACTATCTGTCGGGAGGCCTCGTGGAGGTACTTCGCGCGGTTGTTGTACCCCAGCGAGTGACTCGTCCAGAAGCCGACGACGTCGCCCCGGTCGGCCGCCGCGAGGTCGGCGGTCGTGGGCCAGCGGTCCAGAAAGTCCCGCCACGCGCCGACGACGCGGTCGAGTTGGGTCTGCTGGCTCATCACCTCGGAGACGAGAATCTCGTACGGGTCCTCCGTCTGTCGCCACGGGTACTCCCGGTGGTCCGACTCGTACCACTCGACCAGCGCCCGCTGGACCGGTTCGAGGTCCGCCGGCAGGTCACCCGGCGCGTCCGTCGCCGACTGCTCGCTCATTGGGCACTCGTTCGGGCCGTTCCGATTTGTGTGTGGTGGTTACGGTCAGTCGTCGTCGGCCGACACCCACTCGAACGACGACTCCTCCCACCCGCTGTCGTCGCGGTCGAACACGTCCGAGAAGACGAACATGGCACCGTCCTCGTACGTCGTGTCGACGTAGAGGCGCCAGCCGTGGGCCTCGGCGATGGTCTTGACGATGGAGAGGCCGAGTCCCGTTCCGCCCTCGCTGGCGGTGTGTCCGTACTCGAAGATGTCGTCGACCGCGTCGTCCGGGATACCGGGGCCGTCGTCGGCGACGTAGAACCCGTCACGCAGCGTCCCCACTTCGACGGTCGCCCCGGCCCCCACGTGGTCGACGGTGTTTCGAAACAGGTTCTCGAAGGCCCGCAGGAGACGCGACCGGTCGGCCTCGATGGGGCGACTCGCCGTCACTACGAGGTCGGCGTCCTTGCTGTCGACGGTCGACCACGCGTCGCGGGCAACGTCGCCGAGGCGGACTCGCTCCGTCTCTTCGACGCTCGCGCCCTCCCGGGTGAGCGTGAGGACGTCCTCGATGATGGACTCGATGCGGTCGTGCGCGTTCTCCAGTTTGTCCACGTGACGCTGGAGGTCGTCCGTCTCGACGCCCTCGGTCGCGAGTGCGTCGAACTCCGCCGAGAGCAGTTCCGCGTGGCCGCGAGCGACCGTCAGCGGGTTGCGGAGGTCGTGTGACAGGGTCGATGCGAACTGGTCGAGGCGGTCGTTCTGGCGTTCGAGTTCGCGGCGGGACTGCTCTGCGACCTCCCGGGCCTCGTGGGCCTGCCGCAACTGCTCGCGTGTCCTGTCGCGCATCTCCTCGACGGCGGCGTACAGTCGCCCCACCTCGTCCCTTCGGCCCGTCGAGAGGTCCGCGTCGAGGTCACCGCGTCCCATCGCGCGCACTCGACGGGTCAGTCTGGTGACGGGCCCGACCGTCCACCGGGTGAGGAACACGCCGACGGCACCGAGCGACAGGGCCGTCACCGCGAGTATCGCGGCCGCGGTGAGTCCCGCGAATCGCGTCGGTCGGGCGAGAACTGACCGTTCGGCGGCCGTGGCGACCACCCACGGCGCACCCTCCACCGGCGCGTACGCCACCACCGCGTCGTCACGAGTCGCGGTCACGGCGGTTCGGTCGGAGACGGTATCGACCCGCGACTCCGGAACCGTCTCGGGGACGGCGCCGGAACCGGTCGTAAACACCGCCGTCCCCGTCTCGTCGAAGACGGTTAGCGGCGCCGTCCCACCGCCCAACCGGCGTTCGTCCACCGCTCCGACGACGAGGAGGACGGCGCCACTGTCGGGCACCGGACTCGCGAACGCGAGCGAGAGTCCGTCCGCCCCCTCGTAGGCCTGTTCCGAGTGGACGACGCCGTCCTCGTCGCCAGTGGCCGTCGCCGCTGCCACGACAGAGCGCCACGCCGACTGCGTGCCCGCGAGCGTCCCGCCCGCTACGGACTCGTCCGTGCTGGCAGCGACGGTGGTCCGGACGCCCGAGGTGTCGACGTAGTGAACCGCCGTCACGTCGGCGGGCGCGCCTACGGCCTCGTTCCGGAGGAACTCCCGAATTCGCGTCTCGTTCCCCGAGCGGACCGCCGACGCGTCCGAGAGCGTGCGAGTCCGGACGCTGAGCGCGGAGTGCCACCCACCGACCGCTTCGGCCTGTACCGTCGCCGTCGACCGCAGGTCGGCAGTCCTGTCGGACCCGGCGGTCTGGTGAGCGACCGCGTAACTGCCGACGCCGACTGCAGCGACGACGAGGACGACGAGACCGAACAGGACGGCGACGGTGGTGCGATATCGGCTCGTGACAATCGGAAGGGAACGTCCCTCGTCGAGGGGCGGGTCTGCGCGGTCGCTCTCCGGTCCGTTTCCACCCCCTGTCTTCCCGTTCCGAGCGCCGGTCCGGCGCTCGTCGTCGTCACGTCCTGTCATGCAAAGTCGCGCCCTCCGGGCCCCCGACCCGAACGTTACGTCCATCCACACGCGCTACCGTGTATAAGATTTTGTATTCCAGCGCCGATATCAACCGCGACTCGTCGGCCAGCGTCCCGTCGAGTCGCAAAGCGTTTCCCCGCCCTTCGCCACAGTCGGGACGTGACTCTCGAAGACCTACAGGACGACGTCGAAGCGGAGTACGCCGAGTTCGGCGACGAACTCGCCGTCGGGTTGGACCGCGAGACGCGGAACGAACTCGCCATGCTCTCCGTCGCGTTCGACCCGGACGGCGCCGACGAACTCGTCAGGCGCGCCGTCCACGCCTTCTTCCAGTCCACGGTCGAACGGGGGACGCTAGACTTCCACCTCCGGTCGGGCTACGACTGCACCTACGACGAGTACCTCTCTGGGATGACGTTCGACGAGATGACGGGCGCGAACCAGTTCCCACAGCAACAGGACAACGACGACCGGCGGTACCAGTTCTAAGCGTCTCACAGCAGCATCGCGACGGCGGTCAGACTCGCGCCGGTGAGGACGACGGAACTCCAGAGCGCCACGCGGGAGGCGAACTGCCGGTTCGACCCCGGGGCCGTCAGCGCCGCTTTCACGACGATGCTGGCCGCCGTCGCGACGAGAATGGCTATCATCGCCGTCTGCTCCCCGATAGCGCCGCCGCGGTACAGGAGGACCGCCGAGGTGGTCGCACCCGCGCTGGAGACGAGGCCGCTGAGCGCCGACGTGACGTAGAGGCCCGCCGTCCCGAAACGCGCGCTCGCGATACCGCCGATGACGACCACCAGCAGGAACACGCCCCCGAAGGCGAGGGCGTTCTGCAGGGAGAACGGGCTCTCCATGTCCATCTCGACCGTCTCGCTCCAGTCGGCGGTGTACGCCGCGACCACCACGCTCCCGACGATGACCGCCGAGAGCGGGACGACGGCCGCGAGCAAGACGCCGTTCTCCAGCGAGAACACGACGGCGATGAGCAGGTTCCGGAGGGCCATCGCGGCGTCGGCAAGCAGGATGGCGGCGACGGCGTAGGACGTGGCGTCCGGCCGCTGTTTGACGTGGTCGAGCATCGTCCCGACGACGGCCGTCGACGAGGCGAGGCCGCCGAAGAAACCGGTGATGGCGATGCCCCGCCCGCCGTAGCTCTGGACGACGGCGTAGTTGACGATGCCGATGCCGGCGACGAACACGACCATCAGCCAGATGACGCGGAGTTCGACGGCGATGTCGAGCAGACCGCCCGGGACTTCCACGGGGTCGGCCGGCAGGAGCGGGTAGATAACGAACGCCAGAATAGCGAACTCGGTGGCCGACCGCAACTCCTGCCTGGAGAGCCCCCCCGCGAAGGTGTGCAGTTCCCGCTTGAGGACGAGCAACAGCGACGAGAGGACGGCGACGGTCACGCCTTCGAGGGTGTAACCGCTGGCGATGAGCGCACCGACACCGTAGGCGACGAGCATCGACACCGAGGTGGTCAGCGAGAGCGCCTCCTCCTCCTGCAGGAGACCCTGCACCGCGAGCAAGACGCCCTGAACGATGACGAGGACGCCGCCGACGACCAACAGCGTCTCGCTCTCGACGATGGTGAAGACGGCTGCGAGGAGGCTTATGAGCGCGAATGTACGGATTCCTGCCGACTTCTGCGACCACTCTCGCTCCATCCCGAGGAACATCCCTAGGGCCCCGGCCAACAAGATGCGAAGAACGGCCGTGTCCACGGGAAACGACGACAACTGAATCGGAACAGTCACACTACCGCTACAAGGTGAGGGGATAAAACACTCTGGCCGGCGACAGCACACCTTTTTGCCGACCGGTGTGAAACCGGGACCCATGGCGCAGTACGACGTGGACGTTGACTGGCCCCGGGCCTTCTGGATTGGGTTCGGGACCGTACTCGTGGCGACGCTCCTGTTCGTCCTCTACACGTTCATCGGCACTTTCGTCTTCGGCGTCTTCCTCTACTACGCGACGCGACCGCTGTACCGGCGTGTCTACCGGCGGGTCCGACAGCGAACGCTCGCGGCACTCCTCTCGCTGTTCCTCCTCGCCTTCCCCGTCATCGCGCTGTTGTACTACACAATCGCCATCGCCCTCCAGGAGTTCGAGCGGTTCGCGGACACCGCCGACATCGGTCCCTACGCCGACGTCGTGGAACCGTACCTCAACGTCTCCGACGTCGTCCAGAACCCGCAGGCGCTCCTCTCCGACGCCGCCGGTCCCGGCACGGTTGTCGATACGCTCGGCCAGTTCGTGAACTACCTCGGGTTCGTCGGCACCGGCCTCGTCCACGTCTTCGTGATGTTCGCGTTCGCGTTCTACCTGCTCCGGGACGGTCCACGACTCGCCGAGTGGGCGAAGAACTTCCTCGACCACCGCGGCGTCCTCGACCGGTACTTCCACGAGGTCGACCAGAGTTTCCACAAGGTCTTCTACGGGAACATCCTCAACGCCATCGTCACCGGTGCCATCGGTGCGATTGCGTTCAGCGTCGTCGACTTCGTCGCACCCCCGGGCCTCTCGGTTCCCTACCCCGCGCTGACCGGTCTGCTCGCCGGGGCCGCGAGTCTCATCCCCATCATCGGGATGAAAATCGTCTACGTGCCGATGGCGGCCTACCTCGGTGTGCAGGCCGCGTTCGGGCCCGGAGAGTGGTGGTTCGTCGGCCTGTTCGTCGGCGTCGCGTTCGTCGTCGTCGACACCATCCCGGACCTGCTCGTCCGCCCGTACGTCTCCAGCGGTGCGTCGTTCTCTCTGGGCCGGTTCGGCGCACGGGACGCCGACGAGGAGGTCCAACCGGGACTGCACACGGGGACGCTGATGTTCGCGTACATCCTCGGGCCGTTCCTCTTCGGGTGGTACGGTATCTTCCTCGCGCCGATGATTCTGGTCCTCGTCGTCCACTTCGCACGGTTCGTCCTCCCCGAACTCATCGAGGGGGAGCGGATTCGGCCGCAGGCAGTCGACCCGACGAACCTCATCGGCGAGGAAGTCGGCGACGTGGAAGAAGATAGAGCAGTGGCCGAGAGCGAGCACACGACGGCCAGCGCGACCAGCGGGTCTGTGAGCGGTTCGACGCCGCCAGCGGGGTCGGACGACCCCGAAGCCGGGTGACGCGTCAGAGGTCGACGTACTGGTTCTCCCAGTCGCGCCGGGCGTCTATTTCCCGACGGCCGCGCCGCGTCAGGGTGTAGAAGTTGGTCCGCCGGTCGCGCTGCCCTTTCTCGACGAGGCCCTTGTCGACCAACGTGTCGAGGTTCGGGTACAGTCGACCGTGATGAATCTCTTTCTCGTAGTACGCCTCTAGCTCCTCCTTTATCGCGAGCCCGTGTGGCTCTTCTCGACCCGAGATGACGTAGAGGAGGTCACGCTGGAAGCCTGTCAGGTCGTGCATCGCTCTGTTCTATACTACTATTATTGTCTAAATCGTTTAAATGTGTCGAATCGGAGGGTTTCGCGAGCTACTGGAACACGTCCCTCGCGTATTCGGCCGTTTCGACGTTTTTGAATCGCAATTTATCCTCACGAGATTCGAGTCAACATTACATCATACCGTCGGAGGTGATGCCGACGATATTATTTGTCGTCGCCGCCAAGACAGAGTATGCCAGAAGAGATTCTGTTCGAGACGGAACAGCGCATGAGCAGAGACGCCGTCGCCGACTACCTGCGGTCGCTGGCCGATTCGATTGGGGCCGGCGGCGACGTGACGCTGCGCGCCGGCGACCAGTCCGTGTCGCTCGACCCACCGGCGGACGTGGAGTTCGAGGTGAAGGCCGAACGGGAGGGGCCGACGGACGGCAACGGCGAACTGAGCATCGAAGTCGAACTCGAATGGCCCGAGGACGCCTCCGGCGGCGAAGCGGGCGCTGGCGAGTTACACATCGAGTGAGGAACGCGGAACGTGGCTGTCGCTTTTCTCGTGTTGTGCAGCGAAGTAAGTGGAAAGCGGTCGCGAAAAACGCGACCGCTTGCCGCCCTGAATTGGTCCCCGCTGACGCTTCGGCCCTCCAAGCGAAGCGTCACTTGACACGAAGAGGGTGATGAACTTAAAAGTACCGGCACCCGCTCAGTGGTGTTAGTTACCAAACTCGAGCCGCGCGGAATAATCGTACTCAGATGTGTTCTTCCTCCAGTACCCACCCCAGCGCCCGCTTGTAGTGGGTGAACATCATCCTGACTCGCTCGTGACGCATCTCGTCACTCGCTAACTGTTCGGCGAGGAACTCGTACTGGTCGCGCACTTCGTCTTCCGAGCGCATGGGGTGGTCCTACGAACCGCTCGCGGAACAAACTTGAGGGCGGCGAGCGGAGAGACCGTATGAAGATTCGCGGGGACCGGGAGTGCCAGTCCTGCGGGACCCGGTGGTCGTACTACGACACCGGTAGCGTCGCGTGTCCGGACTGCGGGAGCGTCCACAGCGTCGGCGTCGACGAACGAACGGAACACACCGACGCGCCCGTCTCGCTGGACCTGACCCCAATCAGGAACCGTATCGACGAGGACCCGTTGGAAGACGTGGCCACCGCCGCGGCCGAAACCTGCCGCGAGTACACCCGCAAGCGCGGGTTCATCGACACGGGAACGCTCGAACCGCTCGACGAGACGTACGTCGCGGCGGTCGAACTGCAACACGTCGCCAGCGCCGTCGCCCGAGAGATGCGCCCGAGCGACGCCGCCGAACTGTACTTCTTCGACCTGTTGGGCGGGGCCGACGCCGGTGAACGACCCGGGGCCGACGAGGTACCGACCGAACTTCGGACGGCCTTCGGACTGGCGATGGCCACCGCGGTCGAACGGTATCAGTCCGACGTGCGACGGTATCTCGACGACCACCCCAACGAGCAGGGCCGACAGCTATCGGGTCGCATCCGCGACCACCGGAAGCGCGTCGAGGCGCTGGACGGCGACGTAGACCCCTCGAACGCGAACCGCTTGCTCCACGCCGCCCGTGACCTCGGCCGGTTCGTCGGACAGGGCGACGAGAGCGCCTACGTCACCGCCGACAACTGGTTGAGCGGGCTCGACGGCGACGGGGACTGAGGGCTGTCACCGGAACCGCTGGAGTAGGCGGCGGTCCATGCAGTTCTCCGGAACCGTCTCTCGCCACGCGACGCGCTCGATGCCCTCGTCGGCGAGTCCGGGGTCCGCCGCGAGCGTCGTGTCCGCCGGCGTCGCCCAATAAGTCCCGAAGTGGAACTGCGTCTCGCGGGTGCCGTCGGTGAGCGTCACCTCGGTCACTGCGAGCAGTTCGCCGACGGAAACGTCGACGCCGGCCTCCTCCCGCACCTCACGGACCAGCGCCGTCTCGCGGGTCTCGCCTGTTTCGACGCCGCCGCCGGGGAGTTTCCACGTCTCGTCCTCGTAGACGAGGAGGAGACGGTCCGCGGTGTCCTCGACGAGTGCGCCGACGCCCCACTCCAGTCCGCCCTCGACGCGGCGCTGGAACGACTCGAACGCGGGCGTCGCGACCCGTCTGGTGACCGCCCGGGTGAACGCATCGTCCTCGAAAGCGTCCAGCGATGGCATCTACGGGAGGTCGACCTGAACGTCGTGCTGAAGGCCCGCCGCCTTGACCGTGTTGTAGAGGAGCATCGCCCGCGTCATCGGGCCGACGCCGCCGGGGACGGGCGTGATGGCTCCCGCCACCTCCTTCGCGCTCTCGTACTCGACGTCGCCGACCAGTTCGTACCCCTTCTCGGTGTCGGCGTCGACGCGGTTGATTCCCACGTCGATGACCGTCGCCCCCTCGCCGACCATGTCGCCGTCTATCATCTCGGGGACGCCGGCCGCAGCGACGAGGATGTCGGCGTTTCGGGTCTTCTCCGCGAGGTTCTGGGTCCGGGAGTGACACACGGTGGTCGTCGCGTTGCCGCCCGGCGCCTTCTGGATGAGGAGGTTCGCCATCGGCTTGCCGACGATGTCCGACCGGCCGACCACGACGGCGTCCTTGCCCTCGGTGTCGACGCCGGCGGACTCGATGAGCTTCTGGATGCCGTGGGGGGTACAGGGCTTGTAGCGAGCGTCGCCGGCGACCAGTCGGCCGACGTTCTCCGGGTGGAAGCCGTCGACGTCCTTCTCGGGGTCGATGGCCCGCAGGACCTCGCGGTCGGAGACGTGGTCCGGCACCGGCATCTGGACGAGGATGCCGTTGACGTTCTCGTCGTCGTTCAGGTCGTCGATGGTGTCGTACAGTTCGCTCGCGTCGGCGTCGGGGTCGATTTCGATGTCGATGGCCTCGATGCCCACTTCCGCGCAGTCGTCCTGCTTCATCGAGACGTACGTCTCGCTGGCCGGGTCGTCGCTCATCAGGACCGTCGCCAGCGACGGCTGGACGCCTTCGTCTTCGAGTTGGTCGATGGCCGTCGAGAGGCCCGAACGGACGTCCTCGGCGACGGCGTTGCCGTCGATAATCTCTGTCATCACGTGGAGAGGGACACGGAGGGGCCAAAAACGTCACTATGACGTACCCGTCACAGCGGGCGGGAGCGCCCGCAAGACCTCCTCGGGACACGTCTCGGCTTCCCTCACGGACCCGCCTCGGCATCGACCTGCCGGCGTTCGCGCCCCTGAGAGACGGCCCGCGTCGCGCCGCTCGGGACGCTCACGACCATCGCCTGCCCGCCGTAACCGTGGGTCTGGTCGTGCCCACGGACCACGACACCGGCTCCGGGACGGCGACGGTCTCCGACCGGGTGAACGGCGCCGTCGAGTGAGCGTGTATCAGGTCGCGCCGCCCGAGTCGGTCCCCGTCGAGGGTCTCGACCTGCCACCAGTTCGCGTACCCCTCCTCGCCGTCGTCGTCCTCAGAAATCTCTGATTTCTGATGGGGTGCACAAGAGCGACGCTCTTGTGAACGTCGTGGTACAGCGTCACGTCGAAGCGGTACTCGCCGCCGCCTTCGTCGGCGAGTTCGACGGCGGTGACGTTGGCCTCGCGGAGGTCGAGCGTCGGCGTTCCCGTCCCCGGGGTAGTGGTTACGGCAGACGAGTCGCCCGTGGACGTGTCTGCCGGGTCGCCCGTTCCCACACTGTCCCCGTCGGTTCCCGAACTGCCAGCGGGCGTCTCACCGCACCCCCTACTGTCGAGGCGACGCCGACGGCGGCAGTCAGGACGCTACGGCGAGACGGCATACGTGACTGTTCGGAGCGAGAGAAGAAAAAGAATCGGCGTGCCGTCAGCGGTGCCGCTCAGTCGTAGAGGGTGTACTCGTCGGTGAGTTCGTCGACGCGCTGACTGACCTCGGCGACGACGTCGTCGTCGTGGGGCGCGTCGACGACCTCGTAGATGAGGTCGGCGACTTCCCGGCAGGCCTCCTCGTCGAACCCGCGGGTCGTGAGACCGGGGGTGCCGGCGCGGATGCCCGAGGGGTTGAACGCCGACCGCGTCTCGCCGGGGACGGTGTTGGCGTTGAGGACGATGCCGGCCTCCTCCAGACTCTCCTCGACTTCCTTGCCGGTGGTGTCCGGGTGGGAGGGGCGGAGGTCGACGAGGACGAGGTGGTTGTCGGTGCCGCCCGAGACGAGGTCCAGACCGTGTTCCTGCAGACGGTCGCCGAGGGCCTTCGCGTTGGCGACGGTCTGTTCGGCGTACTCCTCGAACCCGGGGTCCAGCGCCTCGCCGAAACCGACGGCCTTGCCCGCGACGTTGTGCATCAGCGGGCCGCCCTGCGACCCGGGGAAGACGGCCGCGTCGATGTCGCTGGCGTACTCCTCGTCGCACATGATGATGCCGCCGCGGCCGGCGCGGATGGTCTTGTGCGTGCTCCCGGTGACGAAGTCGGCGATGCCCACCGGCGACTCGTGGACGCCGGCGGCGACCAGTCCGGTGATGTGAGCGATGTCCGCGAGGTGGTAGGCGTCGACGGCGTCGGCCGTCTCCTGAATCCGCTCGAAGTCGACTTCGCGCGGGTACGCGGAGTAGCCCGAGACGATGATGTCCGGGTCGTACTCCTCGGCGTGTTCGTGGAGGCCTTCGTAGTCGATGTAGCCGCTCTCCTCGTCGACCTCGTACTGCTCGACCTCGTAGACCTGCCCGGCGAAGTTCGCCGGGTGGCCGTGCGAGAGGTGGCCACCGTGGGTCAGGTCCAGCGAGAGAATCTTGTCGCCGGGTTCGAGGACGCCGAGGTAGACGCCCATGTTCGCCTGCGACCCGGAGTGGGGCTGGACGTTGACGTGTTCGGCGCCCCACAGTTCCTTCGCGCGGTCGATAGCCAGTTCCTCGACGTCGTCGGCGTACTCACAGCCACCGTAGTAGCGCTCGCCGGGGTAGCCCTCGGCGTACTTGTTCGTCAGTTCCGAACTCTGGGCCTCCATGACGGCCTCGGAGACGTGGTTCTCGCTCGCAATCATCGCCAGCGTGTCGTTCTGGCGCTCGCGCTCGCCTTCGAGTGCGTCTGCTACGGCGGGGTCCGTCTCGCGGACGGTGTCGTAGGTCATATGGTGGCTTCGGGGACCCCCGGTCAATAATCTACCTCTTGCCCGAGAGCGTGTGACCCACTGTCAATAGCTCGGTCCGGCACGCCCCCGCGCGGTCGTGTCACCACAGTTATCAGTATATATATGGTGCATAAGGTCACAGTCCATATCACATGGTCACCTGGGGGGTGACGGGTCGGCGCGTTTCTGGGGAGAACCGCACACCCGTCAGCGACGGTGGGTCGAGACACCGAAGCGTACTGCTAGAACAGTTGACTGACCCGCGAGAGCGGACCGAGGACCCGATTCCGCGGTCGACTGACGAAAGCTACACCGGGGAGACGGCGCGACTCGCCTTGCCCAGCGAGGACGTCACGGTCACCGCACTAGACTGCGACGCACAGTACCACCTCGCCACCGCCTCGGAGTTGCCCGACGGACCCTTCCTCCTGAGCGGCACCGTCGAAGTGACACCCGAGTGTGCCACCGACGACCCGCTAGCAGCAGAGCAAGTCCGACTGTACGTTCGGTTCGACGGTCCGGCGTCGCTCCGACCGACCTGCGACGGTACGGTCCTCTCGCTGTGGGAGTCGAAGTCGGTCACGGTCGGGTTCGCGGAGACGACGGCGGACCGCCCGCGCGTACAGGTTCCCGAGACGGTAGCAGGCCTCGCGACCGGCATCTCCTGTCTGAGCGCGGCCCACCACACCACAGCGCCCTCTCGGTCCCACCCGACACAGCGGGACCACCCGCCCCTGCTGACGACGGGCGAGACGGTGTCGATTCCCGCCGCCGTCGGGACACAGCGCCCCGATACGGGCGTCGAACTCCGCCTTCCGTCGACCGTCGAGTCGCTGTTCGTCGCGGCACCGCTGGCGTACTACCTCGGTGCCGAAGTCTGCGCCGAAGAGCGCGACCGAGCGGTGTTGACCGCCGCGGGGACCGACATCAGGCGAGAGTTCGACCCCTTGCCGACGTTCCAAGAGGAGGTTGCCGACCTCCTGCGGACGGTGTTCTACCTCGACTGTCTGGTCCGTCGGTTGCACCCCGAGTCCGCACCGGAGGTTCTCGACGCCTGTTCGCTCGACCCGGACGCGGTGCGAGCGCTGTCCCCAGCGGGGCGACTCGAACGGTACCTGTCGGTGCCGACCGAGACGGTGCGGGAGGCGGCCCCCGAGTGGCACCTCTCGACGCACGCGCGCCCCTCGCTCGACCGGGCGCGGTGTCTCCCCTTCCTGCTGGACAAACTGAGTCTCGTCTTCCTACCCGAGGCGGCCGAACTCGACCGGTGTGACCTCCTCGACAGGACGCTCTCGGACGCCTACCCGACCCGCGGCACCGCCGGGGGACCGACGGTGATGGACCCGGGGCGCGGGACCGGACGGGTGCAGGCGTGGTTGGCCCCCGGAACGCCCATCGACGCGTTCAAGACGACGCCGACGGCCTACGAGAACCGCTACCGGTTCCGAGAGCGAGACACCGACCGGTTGCAGGTCTCGGTCGTCCTGAACGACACCGCCATGTCCGACGAACACGACACCGTCACGGACATCTACCGGGCGGCGGACCTCCCGATGGACGTGACCGTCACCGAGGGGCTGACGCGGGCCGAACTGGCCGACGTCTTCGAGAGCGAGAACGACTTCGTCCACTTCATCGGCCACTGCGAGGACGACGGCCTCGAATGTCCCGACGGGCCCTTGTCGGTCGCGGACATCTCCGCCGCTCGGACGCGCACCTTCTTCCTCAACGCCTGTGGCTCCTACGACGAGGGGTTGGCGCTCGTCGAACGCGGGTCCGTGGCCGGAGCGGTGACGTTCAACGACGTCCTCGACCGCCACGCGGCGATGGTCGGGACGGCGTTCGCGCGACTGCTGAGCAACGGTTTCAGCATCCAACGGGCGCTGCAACTGGCCCGGCGACGAATCATGATGGGCAAAGACTACGCCGTCGTCGGCGACGGGACGTACGCGCTGTTGCCGAGCCCCGCAGAACCGGTCGTCGTCTGGGTGAGCGAGACTGCGGACGGCTACGACCTCGTCTGTGAGGTGATGACCCTACAGGCCGGCGAGAGCTACGCGCTCCCGTTCGAGGACGAGGTCGCGCTGAACGGGCGGCGAACCGAACTGTCCGTGTCGGCGGACACGCTCCGCGACACGCTCGAATCAATCTCGGTCCCGGTCATCTTCGAAGGGGAGTTCCACTGGTCCGAACACCTCGTCGACCGTCTCGGCGAATCGGCGTGAGACCACCACCATTATCAACGAGGCGAACTGGGAGGCGAATAGCGGCACTGAACGGCTACGAATAGCCCCCTCTAGTTTCGTTTTTTGATAGTCGGAACGGCACCTATATTTAGTGCGTCGAAACGGTGCCTGTGGCCGAATATTCAAGAATTCAACTCGAACCGGCCGATGAAATTAAATGGTTCAAAGCACAATACATACATTGGGACAATGAGTGCAACCCTACTGGACGACGACGTCGGAGCCACGCTGTCGTCGGTGTTCGACGGCGCCGACACCCCGGTGTACGTCGTCAACCCAGACCGAGACACCATCTCGGCGCTCGTGACGACGCTGGACGAACAGGACGACCCACCGGAGGTCAGATTACTCGCGGACGAACGAGCGCTGAAAGACGTCATGGACGACTTCCTCGTGGCGAGTACGGCCGCCGACCTCGTCGAGGCCGGCGACCTCTCGATGCGCCTCCTCACCGACGTACCGACCCACTCGGTCGCCGTGAGGGACGACGCCGTGTACGCGCTGGTGACGATAGGCGACGCCGTCGGCGGACTGGGCACCGACGACGGCGACTTCGTC
The DNA here is from genome assembly GCF_056934455.1 of Haloarcula sp. H-hyl6. NCBI lineage: Archaea > Methanobacteriati > Methanobacteriota > Halobacteria > Halobacteriales > Haloarculaceae > Haloarcula > Haloarcula sp. H-hyl6. The sequence continues at coordinate 755,128 of NZ_JBRIIK010000002.1, read as the reverse complement.
GACGACGCGTACGGCTACTACGAGACGGCGTGGGACGACGCCGAGACGTACTCGCTCCGGACGCCGCCGATTTCGACGGTCCGTAGCACCCTCGAATCGGAAATCGGAGCGGAGGCCGCGGCCGACTTCGACAGCGTCCTCGGGTCGCTGGCGACGGCGCGGGGCGACGGCGACGGACTGGACGAAGTCACCATCAGTCTGCTGGTCGCCGCGAAGAACGGCGAACTGCTGTACGACATCAGTAAGTGGGGCGAGGACGTCGGCCTCGCGAGCAAGGCGACGTTCTCCCGGACGAAGACCAAACTCGAAGACATGGGCCTCATCGACACGGAGAAGGTGCCAATCGACGTAGGCCGACCGCGACTCCGCTTGATGCTCGGCGACGAGCGACTGGAGGACGCCGACGCCGACGAACTGGCGACGGTCGCACAGAGCCTGCTGGCCGCATAGGTTTTTCCGCCCCCTCCGTGTTTGCCCGGACATGACCACTGTCGAAGTCGTCGGTGACGGCCCGGCCGTCGAGTCGCTGGTCGCGGCGCTGTCGGACGCGCCCGTGGATGTGGTCCGCCGTGACGACCCGCTGACCCGAACGGTGGACCTCGGCGTCGTCGTCGGGCAGGTCACGTCGGACCTGTTCGACGTCGCGGACGAACGCGCGAGAACGACGGACACCCCGTGGGTCGCCGTGGAACTCGGCGGCATCGGCGGCGTCCCCGTCGTCGACGCCGCAGTCTCGGGATTCGGGCCGCAGACCGGCTGTTACGACTGCTTGCGGAATCGGGTTCGAGCGAACGTCGACCGACAGGACGACCCCGCGGAGGCCCCGGCAGGCGGGACCCAGCGGTTCGCCGGTGCAGTCGCCGGTCGTCGGGTGGCGCAGGCCCTCACCGGCGAGAGCGTCGTCGTCGGCACCGTCCTCGAACTCCCCTATACCGAGCGCCAGTTTCTCCCGGTACCGGGATGTGACTGCACCGGCGCGTCGCGGTGGGGCCTCGCGCACACGGGCGAGAGCGACCACGAACGCGAAGCGCTCGCTCGGGCGGAGGCGGGACTGGACGAACGCGTGGGCGTCGTGCGCAACGTCGGGGAGGCCGAGTCCTTCCCGGCACCGTACTACCTCGCGTCCCTCACGGACACCGAGGGGTTCAGCGACGTGACGGCCCCCCAACAGGCCGCCGGCGTCGCGAGCGACTGGGACTCGGCGTTCATGAAGGCGCTCGGCGAGAGCTACGAGCGGTACGCGGCCGGTGTCTACCGAGCGGCGTCGATGCCGTCGGGCACCGCCGAGGCCGTCGAGGACGCGCTCGACCCGTCCGAGTTCGTCGCACCGAGCGACGGCGAGTGGGGCGGCGGGACCGAACTGCCGTGGGTGCCCGTCGAGAACCTTGCTACCGGCGAGCGACGGCACGCGCCGGCCGAAGTCGTCGTCTATCCCCCGCCGTCCCGGTCCGTCCGCCCGGCCACGACCACCGGTCTCGGGCTGGGGAGTTCGGAGACGGACGCACTGCTGTCGGGCCTCTACGAGGTGGTCGAACGCGACGCGGCGATGCTGTCGTGGTACTCCACCTACGACCCCCTAGAGGTAGTCGTCGAGGACCACGAGACGTTCGACGCACTGCGACGGCGGGCGCGCTCGGAGGACCTCGACGTGACGACGCTGTTGCTCACGCAGGACGTCGACGTCCCCGTGGTCGCAGTCGCCCTCGAACGGGAGACGTGGCCGAAGTTCGCGCTGGGGTCGTCGGCCCGACTGGACCCCGCGGCGGCGGCCGCCGGTGCGCTCGAAGAGGCCGTTCAGAACTGGATGGAACTCCGAGGGATGGGACGGGAAGAGGCACGAGACGCCGACGGTGCCATCGGACGGTACGCCGACCGGCCGGACGACGCAGCCTCGCTCACCGAGACGGAGGCCGCCGTCCCCCTGTCGAGCATCGGCCCGAAGTCGCCTCCCACCGGCGCGGCCGAACTCGACGCACTCGTCGACCGAGTGGTCGAAGCGGGACTCACTCCGTACGCGAGTCGCCTCACCACGCCGGACGTAGCGCAGATGGGCTTCGAGGCGGTGCGCGCGTTCTGCCCGACGGCCCAACCGCTCTTCTTCGACGACGGCTACTTCGGGGCACGTGCAGAGCGAGTGCCCGAGGACCTCGGGTTCGAACCGCGACTCGGTCGGGCGCACCATCCGTTCCCCTGAGGTGGGGCACCGATTCGTTTATTCCGGTGGGGGCGGTAGTTACTGACGCGTGTGAGTCGGTAGCACGCGACACGACAAGCAATGGTAACCGAGTTCGAACTCCCGTGTAGCGATTGCGGACACGACCTCGTCCGCGTCGAGACGACGGCGACGGACGGGTCGCCGTTGACAGTCGCGGAGTGCCCGAACTGCGGGGTCCGACACTACCCCGAGTCGGCGCTGCGTCAGTTCTGAGTCAGATGGCGAACGTGGCCCGCAACATGTCGCGCGTCCCGGGACCGAGTCCGACCGCGGTGACGGCGACGAGCAACAGCAACGCGTAGCGAGGACTCTCCTCCATGAACTCCTCGTTGAACAGCCAGACGACCAGCGACGCGACGACGAGTTTCACGAGGAGGAACGGCCACGACGTCCCGACAGCGGCCGTCAGCCCCGCCGGTTGGAGCGCTTCCGTCGTGGCGATGATGAAGGCGTTCGCTGGGTGCTTCGGGTAGTAGGTGAGCGGGACGTTCAGCACGTCCAGCCAGTCCGCGAGGACGACGTTCGCCACGCCGTCGATGGCGTGACCCCAGATGACGACCAGACCGATGTAACCGGTCCCGTCGTTGACCTCCGGCGCGTAGGCCTCGAAGGCGCGGTAGAGCCCGTAGGACAGCACCGTCGCAATCCCGACGGTCGTGAGCAGGACCGAGGGGTACAGCGTCGAGTACTCCGTCGTCAGCGCAACCCCGGTCAGATAGAGGAGCGTCGCGACGACGAGGACGGTCCCGACGGTCGCCGTCGCGCGGTAGTAGCTGTCGACGTATCCCTCGCGGTCCAGTCGGAGACAGACCACGAGCGTCACCAGCGTCATGACGAACAGCGTCCCGTAGATGACCGGGCTGATGATGAGCGAACTGAGCGGGTAGTCGACGATGGGCGCGAACCCGGCGTCCAGCGCCCGGTCGGTCGCGTCCTCGACGGTCCGGAGCGCCCCGCCGAGCAGCATGAACGGGACGAAGGCGAAGTACAGTTTCGGGTCCTCGGCTATCTCCAGACGGTCCAAGAGGAGGTAGACGCCGACGAGCATGTACACCAGAATCAGCATGTACCCCACCTCGGAGACGACGGTGTAGCCCGGTTCGGCGACGATGCGCCCGCTCTCGACGGCGGCCGTACAGCCCTCGTAGAGCGGCTCCGGGCCGCTCTCGGTCAGGACCGCACAGCTCGCGGCCATCGCGTCGGCGTACACCGGCCCCCAGAAGTAGTGCCAGAGGAACTGGTCCCAGACGACGCGGGGGGCGGCGAGAACCGCGCCGAACCCGACCACGATGACGGCGACGAACGACGCGACCCAGAGCCGTCCGGCCCCGTACTCGTCGACGACCTGCTCGAACGTGTCCATGGGCCAGTGACCGTCGTGCGTCGGTTTCAGGTTTCCGGTCGCGTGCGTCGGACCTGCGACACCGCACCGCCTGTTCGGGGCCTGCCGGTCACTCCAGCGCCTCGGTGCCGGCGGCCACCAGTTCGTCGTGTGCCTCCCCGTTGGAGGCGACGAGCGTCTCGCTCTCGTGGGACCACCGCTCGCCGTCGAGGTCCGTCACCGTCCCGCCGGCCTGTCTAACCATGTGGACGCCGGCGACGGTGTCCCACGGGTACATCGGCTTCGTACAGACTGCGCCCTCCAGGGCACCGTCGGCGACGAACGCGAGCGTCGCCTGAAAGCTCCCGAGGCGCCGCATGTCGCCGAACCGCTCGACGACGGCCGTGCAGAGGCGACCGAACTCCGCCCGGTCGTCGCGGTCCCACCACCCGACCGGCGCGACGGCGAACGTCTCGGGGTCGGACCGCTCGCTCACCGTCAGCGTCGCCCCGTCGCGGGTCGCGCTCTCCGGGCCCGCGGCGAACAGGTCCCCGGCCGCCGGCATGTAGGTCGCCGACCCGACGGGTTCCCCGTCTTGGACCGCGGTGACACTCGTCGCCCACGTGCGGTTGCCTCGAACGAAATTCGCGGTCCCGTCTATCGGGTCGACGACCCACGCGACCCCACTGTCCGGAATCTCGTCGAGGACGGTCGGCGTCGTCTCGCCGGTCTCCGGCCCGCTCAGCGCGACAGCCTCCTCCTCGAGGACGAACGCGTCGCTGGGGAACTCCTCACGGACGGTGGCGACGACCTGTGCCTGCGCGTCCCGGTCGGCCTCGGTCACGAGGTCGTTCTTGTTCGTCTTGGTCTCGACGGCGAGGTCACCGCGGAACGCTTGGCGGGCGACGACGCCCCCGGCCCGGGCGGCGCGTTCGGCCAGCGCCGCTCGGTGATGTGCATCCGACATGCCCGAGGGTGACAGTCCCGGCCCCTTTACCACCTCGGTATCCAGCAAACGGTGGCTACGTCTCGCCGTCGGCCTCGTCGACGGCGTCGAGGATAGAGCGAGCGATGTCTCGCGCTTCCTCCGGCGTGTACAGTACCTGATTTCCGAGCGACTGCTCGATGCGGACGTAGTCGTCGTCCGCCTCGATGGAGAAGAACGCCGTGTTCTCCAGCGGTGGCACTCGGATACCCGAACCGTCTGCTTGGTCGGTAGCCATGTGTGTCATTATCTCACGTCGCCGTATAAAGCTACTCATATGTTAGAGAACGGCAGACGTACCCAGAAGCGTGAGAGCGCGACACACAGTATTCTGGAGTTTTTGAGCGCTGAATTCGCCGGAGTGCCGGTGAGGCTATGCCGTGGTCCGAGTCGGCGCTCCGTGACCATTCGTCGGGCGGTATCCGAGCGCCGACAGACGCCTCTCGACGGGTTCTGGTCGGAGAGTTGCGAGGGAAGACCGCTCCGTGCGAGTCTTCCGGCACTGTGTGCGAGGGACCGCGGTCGGTCCAACAGTGCGAGGGAAGGGATTTGAACCCTTGGACCCCTACGGGAGCGGATCTTGAGTCCGCCGCCGTTTCCTGGCTTGGCTACCCTCGCACGCGTGTCTCGCATTCCGTTCTGACGGCGGTGTGGTATAAATGTCGTACGGAACGGACCGCAGGGGCAAACGCCTAACAGCGTGGAACGAGAGAGTCGGCGTATGGCGTCTCCCACCGTCCTCTTCCAACTGGGCGGGGCCCTGCCGGTCGTCGGCGTCCTTCTGACGTTGCTCGTCGTCGCCCTCGCCGTCTACGCGCTTCGGGACGACGAAGGGTACCACGACCCCGGTAGCCCGGACGGGACCGTGGTCTGTCCCCGCTGTCACCACTCGACGGCCGCCACCGAGAGCGTCTGCCCCGAGTGTGGGGAGACGCTCTGAGGACCGGTGGATTGACCCATGCAGGCCTCGAACGTAAGCCATGGACGAACACACGCGGGACGCCAGCGTCGGCCCGCCCGAGGGTGACCCGGCCGGGTGGCGGGCGGACGGGCAGTGGGAGCACGCGACGCTGCGACGGGCCGTCGTCCACGGCGTCCGCCTGTACAACGCCGGGGAGTTCCACGAGTCACACGACTGCTTCGAGGACGAGTGGTACAACTACGGCCGCGGGTCCACGGAGAGCAAGTTCCTCCACGGGATGGTGCAGGTGGCCGCCGGCGCGTACAAACACTTCGACTTCGAGGACGACGACGGGATGCGCTCGCTGTTCCGCACCTCCCTGCAGTACTTCCGCGGGGTGCCCAACGACTACTACGGCGTGGACTTACTCGACGTCCGGACGACGGTCAACAACGCCCTGAACGACCCGAGCGTCCTCGACGGATGGCAGATACGACTCGACGGCGGCTACCCGGTCGCCGACGAGACGGACTTCGCGTTCGCCGAGGAGTTGGACTGACACCGTTTCCCCGTTCGGGGCGGCCGCCCACGACCTACCGAGCGGAATCCACACGACTCTAATGGCCGGGCACACAACTACCGTCGAATGCGAGTGGAACAACTGGGTGACGGTGAGGCGAAGGTCGCCGTCGTGGGCAGCATCCACGGCGACGAGCCGTGCGGCCGGGACGGCATCGAGGCGGTGCTCGCGGACCCGCCGGCCGTCTCGCGGCCGGTGAAGTTCGTCGTCGCGAACGAGGAGGCCCTCGACGCCGACACGCGATACCTCGACACCGACCTGAACCGCGTGTTCCCGGGCGACCCGGAGGCCGACAGCCACGAGAAGCGACTGGCCGCCGACCTGACAGAGGAACTGCGGGACTGCACCGTCCTCTCGCTCCACTCGACCCAGTCCTACGAGGGGATGTTCGCCCTCGTCGACGAGGTGACGCCGATGGTCCGTGACGTCTGCCCGAAACTCTCGGTCGACGCCGTCGTCAAGACCCGCGGTGCCAACGAGGGTCGCATCTTCGCCGCGGCCCCGGACACCGTCGAAGTGGAGTGTGGGTATCAAGGGTCCCCCGAGGCCAGCGTCAACGCAGAGCGGGTCATCCGCGAGTTCCTCGCCGCGACCAACGTCACCGACGACCCGGTCCCGCCCCGTACCGACGCCCTCCCGCTGTTCCAGTTGGGCGACCCGATTCCGAAGGCCGCGGCCGACCAGTACGAGGTCTACGCCCGGAACTTCGAGGAACTCGCCGCGGGCGACACAATCGCCGCGGCGGACGGCGAGCGCGTCGTCGCGGAGGAACCGTTCCACCCGGTCCTCCTCTCGGCCGAAGGCTACGAGGACGTCTTCGGCTACACGGCGACCCACGTCGGCGCTCTCGACTGACCGGCCGGCGTCACTCGCTCGACGGCGGGAGATACTCGGGGTAGCGGTTGTCGTACCCCGCGGCCCGGCCCACCATCGCCGTCGTGCGAACGCCGAGCGACTGTAGCCAGAGCGGGAGCGACGCCAGAAACAGCATGTCGTCGTACTCGTCGAGGAGGACCCCTAGTCTGAGGAGGTTGAGCGGCATCCCCGAGGGCGTGACGGGCGCGCCGTCCCGAGCCAACCCGTACGTGACCCGCATGAACGCCTCGGTGCGGAGACCGGGCGTCACCGACCCCTGGACGTGAAGCACGTCGTCGCCGGCGTTCCAGAACCGGTGGACGTCCCCGGCGGGAACCACGGCCGTTTCGCCCGCCGCTAGCATCCGTCGCTCGCCCTCGTGGACCACACCCATCGACCCGGACTGCACGGACAACCGCTCGACTTGTTCGGGATGGACGTGGCGCATCGGGCCGTGTGACCCCTCGGCCGCGAGCCACATGTCGAATCGGAGCGGGTCGCTCGCCGGGTCGTCGGGCCGCTCCAGAAACCGGACCACCTTCCCCGCGGGCGGACTCCCGAGGGTATCGTCGTCGAGGAAGTGCGTGCGGCCGAACGGCGACTGCTCGCCGTCGCCACCCGGGCCCACCGGGGCGGTCACGCGTCGTCGGGCGCGTCGAGTTCGACCAGCGTGAGGTCCCGGTCGAGCATACAGTAGTCGTGTGGCGGGTCGCCGACGACGTCCGCGATGCGGTACTCCTCGTCGAACTCCGCGCCCATCGGTTCGCAGTACTGGTGGCTGGGACACTCCGTGTGTGGACAGGGGCCCGCGAGAGACGCCTTACTGCCGGCGTAGGCACCTTTCGTCGGGACGTTCGCTCTGACGGATGCAGGTTCGACTTCGACGGCGCGAACGCCGGTGTCGTGGACCGCACAGTCGAGGGTCTGGCCGCTCTCGCGCACCTCGGTAACACGGTAGCGGCGGCCCGGCGTGAGGTTGAGACACTGGGTCTGGTACGGACACCCGGCGCAGGCGTCCGCCTCGCCGTGGTAGACGAACTCCTCGCCCACCGACGCGAGACGAGTCCCGACGAGCGTAACGGTAGTCATAGAGAGTCGTACGCCCGGGCGGAATTTAAGCGTCAGGCCCGGCCGGTCATGTCGTCGAGTTCGTCGAGGTAGTCGTCGCGTGGCACCTGATACAGCGACCGGTAGTCGAACTCGCCCGACGCGAAGCGGTTCGCGAGGTCGACGGCGGCGGCGACGGCCGTCTCGCGGTCCTCGAAGGACTCCGCGCCGTAGTCCACCTCGGGTTCCAGATACAGCGTGACGTACCAGTCCTCGCCCGTCCGGTCGACGCCGGGACGACGGGTTCGCTTGCCTCGCGTGAGGTAAATCGTCGGGAGACAGGGCGCAGGGAAGTTCTGACTGTCGAAGACGTCCGGACGGTACGCGAGGACGAGTTTCTCCTCGGTCTCGTTCCAGACCGTCCAGTCGTCGACCAGTCCGTCGAGGTCCATACGCGAGGGTGCGTCTCGCCGGCCAATACTCTGTCGACTGCCGAGTCGTCCCCCGCTTTCGCACGCCTACTTATAAACTAGTCGGCGGATAACTTCCGTGTCAAGGTGTGCCTCAGCGATGCCGTCCCCGTGTTAGGAGGTGACTTCGGCCGTCGAAAACCCGGCGTTATATGGGTATCGGGAAAAGGCTCTTAATGTTGAAGCACTCATGTGTTAAATAGTATCGGAAACAGTAACCCACTGTCACCCGTTACCAATGGGGTGGGACCGTCCCCGCAACCACCCGGCCTGCACACATGGCATGGTACGACCACCGACCCGCGAACACGGGTCCCATCGCGGCCGCCCGCTTGCACGCACGGAGCGGCAGTTGGTGGCACGGGTGTACTGCGTCCGAGACGGAGGCCCCGCGTGGCCGCGCGCTGTCGCGTGCCGAACTCACCGAGATAGCATGAGCAAGAACAAAGAGACACTCGAAGCGCTGAGCAAGGAGTACCAAGACACGATACCGGCCGACCTCCGGACGACGCGGAGTTTCGACTGGTATCTCGACCAACTGTACGACGAACCGCGAATCGCCCGCAACGCCCATCAGCGCGTCGCGGACATGTTCGACTACTACGGGACGGACTACGACGAGGACGCCGGCGTGGTCGAGTACAAAATCGCCAGCGAGGACCCGCTCCACGACGGCGAGAACACGTTCTACGGCCGCGAAGTCCACGAGGCGATACACGAGTTCGTCAACAAAGTCAAGTCCGGGGCGCGAGGGCTGGGACCCGAGAAACGCATCAAACTGCTCCTCGGTCCCGTCGGGTCCGGGAAGTCCGACTTCGACCGGCAGGCTCGCCGGTACTTCGAGGACTACACCCGCCGCGACGAGGGGCGGATGTACACGTTCCGGTGGACGAACCTCTGTGACGTCGTCGGGGACCAGGACCCCGCCGACGACGTCGTCCGCTCCCCGATGAATCAGGACCCGATGGTGTTGCTCCCGCAGGACCAGCGAGACAGGGTCATCGAGGACATCAACGAGGAACTCGACGCCCCCTACACCATCCGGAACGAACAGGCGCTGGACCCCGCCTCGGAGTTCTACATGGACCGCCTGCTGGCGAACTACGGCGACGACCTGCAGGCAGTGCTGGAGAACCACGTCGAGATTATCCGGTTCGTCGCCGACGAGAACCAGCGACAGGGTATCGAGACGTTCGAACCCAAGGACAAGAAGAATCAAGACGAGACGGAACTGACCGGCGACGTCAACTACTCGAAGATAGCCATCTACGGCGAGAGCGACCCCCGAGCGTTCGACTACTCCGGGGCGTTCTGTAACGCCAACCGGGGTATCTTCTCCGGCGAGGAACTGCTGAAACTCCAGCGGGAGTTCCTCTACGACTTCCTGCACGCCAGTCAGGAACAGACCATCAAGCCGAAGAACAACCCGCGTATCGACATCGACCAGGTCATCGTCGGCCGGACGAACATGCCCGAGTACCGGGACAAGAAGGGCGACGAGAAGATGGAGGCGTTCAACGACCGGACGAAACGCATCGACTTCCCGTACGTCCTCCAGTACGAGGAGGAGGCGAAGATATACAACAAGATGCTCCGGAACGCCGACCTACCGGACATCCACGTCGAACCCCACACGCTGGAGATGGCCGGCCTGTTCGGCGTCCTCACCCGTATCGAGGAACCCGACACGGAGTCCGTCGACCTGATTCAGAAGGCGAAGGCCTACAACGGCGAGATAGACGAGGCCGACGACATCGACGTGAAGAAACTCCGGGACGAGGCCGCCACGACGGCCGACATCGGCGAGGGGATGGACGGCGTCTCGCCGCGGTTCATCGGCGACGAGATAGCCGAGGCAATCATGGACTCGATGCACCGGGACCGGCAGTTCCTCTCGCCGCTGACGACGTTCAACCACCTCGAAGGCAACCTCGAGAACCACGGTTCCATCGACGAGGAGTCGTTCGACCAGTACTACCGCTTCCTCGAACTGGTCCGCGAGGAGTACAAGGAACGGGCCATCGAGGACGTGCGCCACGCACTCGCCTACGACATGGACGAGATTCAGCGGCAGGGCGAGAAGTACATGGACCACGTCATGGCCTACATCGACGACGACACCGTCGAGGACGAGTTGACGGGCCGCGAACAGGAACCGGACGAGCAGTTCCTGCGCTCCGTCGAGGAGAAGCTCAACCTGCCCGAGGACCGGAAAGACGACTTCCGGCAGGAGGTGTCCAACTGGGTCAGTCGGCGCGCCCGCGAAGGGGACACGTTCAATCCGCAGGACAACGACCGACTGCGCCGCGCGCTGGAGCGCAAACTCTGGGAGGACAAGAAACACAACATCAACTTCTCCGCGCTGGTGTCCAGCGGCGAGATGGACGACGACGAGCGCAACCAGTGGATAGACGCGCTCATGGAGCAGGGCTACTCCGAGGAGGGCGCCCGTGAAGTGCTCGAGTTCGCCGGCGCGGAGGTCGCCAAGAGCGAGATGGAGGACTAGATGAGCGGCGAGGAGTACATCGGACGGGCGGACGAGTCTCTCGACGCCACCTACGAGGCCCCCATGAGCCTCGCAGATTACGTCGACACCGTCCTCGAGACGCCCGAGATAGCCGCACACGCCTCGAAGTACATGCTCTCGGCCATCGAGGCGGCGGGCACACGGACCGTCATCGAGGAGGGCGAGGAGAAGGAGCGCTACCGCTTCTTCGACGACCCGTACAACGACGGGGAACACGCCATCCTCGGCAACACGGAGGTTCTGAACGCCTTCGTCGACGACCTGCGCTCCATCGCGGCCGGCCGCGGGAAAGACGAGAAGATAGTGTGGCTGGAGGGCCCCACCGCGACGGGCAAGTCCGAACTCAAGCGGTGTCTCATCAACGGCCTCCGGGAGTACTCCAAGACGCCGGAGGGGCGGCGCTACACCGTCGAGTGGAACGTCGCCGGCGCTGGCGAGAGCGACAGCGCCCTCACTTACGGCGACGCGCCGATAGAGGACGAGGACGACTGGTACGAGAGCCCCGTGCAGGTCCACCCGCTGACCGTGTTCCCGCCGGACGTTCGCGCGGACCTGCTGGCGGACCTCAACGAGCGACTGGACGACCACATCGAGATTCACGTCGACGGGGAACTGGACCCGTTCTCACGCGAGGCCTACGACTACCTCGAAGAGCAGTACCGCCGGCAGGGCGCCGAAGACCTGTTCTCGGCGGTCACCGACCCCGCGCACCTCCGGGTGAAGAACTTCGTCGTCGACGTGGGCCACGGCATCGGCGTCCTCCACTCCGAGGACGAGGGGACGCCCAAGGAGCGACTGGTCGGGTCGTGGATGCACGGGATGCTCCGCGAACTGGACTCCCGGGGCCGGAAGAACCCGCAGGCGTTCTCCTACGACGGCGTCCTCTCGCAGGGCAACGGGTTACTGACCGTCGTCGAGGACGCCGCCCAGCACGCCGACCTGCTCCAGAAACTGCTGAACGTCCCGGACGAGAGCCGCGTCAAACTGGACAAGGGCATCGGGATGGACGTCGACACCCAACTGGTCATCATCTCGAACCCCGACTTGGAGGCGCAGTTGAACCAGCACGCCGACCGGGAGGGCCAGGACCCGCTGAAGGCGCTGAAGCGGCGGCTGGACAAACACGAGTTCACGTACCTGACGAACCTCTCGCTGGAGGCCCAGTTGCTCCGGCGAGAACTCACCAACGAGACGACGGTGTGGGACCCCGACTCGTGGGAGGAACTGGAGACGTGGATTCAGGACCCGGTGACCGTCTCGGTGCGCGACGACGTGGCGACGGCCACCGAGAAGGAACTGGCCCCGCACACGATAGAGGCCGCGGCGCTGTACGCCGTCGTCTCCCGACTCGACGCCGCCAACGTTCCGAACGGGCTGGACCTCGTGGACAAGGCCCTGCTGTTCGACCGCGGCTACCTGATGGAGGGCGACGAGCGCATCGACATCGACGACTACGACTTGGAGACGACCGACCGCGACGGGGACCACGGCATCCCCGTCACGCACGTCCGAGACGTGGTCGCCGACCTCCTCCACGAGACGCAGGACCGCCACCACCCCGACCTGCCGGTCGAACACGTCATCATGCCCCGCGACGTGCTGAACGCCGTCGCCGAGGGGATGGCGGACGCGCCGGTGTTCTCCTCGGCGGAGGCCACCGAGTACGAGGAGCGGGTCGTCCCGGTGAAGAACCACGTCTTCGGCGAACAGGAGCGCGACGTACTGGACGCGATGATGCGCGACAAGCGCGTCGACGCGGCCACCGTCGAGGAGTACATCGAACACGTCTACGCGTGGGCCTCCGACGACCAGATAGAGAACGAGCGCGGCGAGTACGTCGACCCGGACCCGCTGAAGATGAAGGTGTTCGAGATAGAGCACCTCGGCCGGTTCGACGAGCAGAACTACGACGAGAACGACCCCGACGAGGCCGTCGAGGCGTTCCGCACGGACAAGATAATCACGGCGCTGAACCGCCACGCGTGGCAGCGCCGCGACGAGGAGTTCCGGGTGACCGACGTCTCACCGAAGGAGATACCGGTCATCAAGACGGTGCTCGGCAGTCACGACTGGGACGACGTCAAGCGGACCTACGAGGACTTCGACCCCCGACAGTGGGACGCCCCGCCATCCAACACCGAGACGGCCCGTCTCAAGGAGATGACTATCGAGAACATGGTCGACATGCACGGCTACAGCGAGGCGACGGCCGAACTGACCAGCCGACACGTCATGAATCAGGTGAGCTACAGATGGGACTGAAAGACGACCTCGAACGGTACCGCGAAGTCGGCGAGGAGCGTAGGCAGGACCTCGCGGAGTTCATCCAGTACGGCGACCTAGGACAGTCCCGCGGCGACCAAGTCCGCATCCCCATCAAGATAGTCGACCTGCCGGAGTTCGCCTACGACCAGCGCGACAAGGGCGGCGTCGGACAGGGCGACGGCGCCGAACCCGGCGACCCGGTGGGCCAGCCACAGCCCCAGCCGGGCGACGGCGACGAGGACGGGGAACCCGGAGAAGAGGGCGGCGAGCACGAGTACTACGAGATGGACCCCGAGGAGTTCGCACAGCAACTCGACGAGCAACTCGGGTTGGACCTCGAACCGAAGGGCAAGAAGGTCATAGAGGAGACTGAGGGCGACTTCACCGACATCACGCGCACGGGCCCGTCCTCGACGCTGGACTTCGAGCGCCTGTTCAAGCAGGGGCTGAAGCGAAAGCTCGCGATGGACTTCGACGAGGACTACGTCCGCGAGGCGCTGAAAGTCGACGGCTGGGGACCGGCGACGGTGTTCGAGTGGGCCCGCGGGAAGAACATTCCCGTCTCGAAGGCGTGGATAGAGGACGCCTACGAGGACGTCCCGGCCGACGAGAAGGGGACGTGGGACTCCATCGAGGAGATGGAGGACAACGTCGAACAGGTGGACGCCCCGGCCCGAATCCGCCGGGAGGGCGTCGACGAAATTCCGTTCCGCCGGGAGGACGAGCGCTACCGCTACCCCGAAATCGTCGAGGAACGGGAGAAGAACGTCGTCGTGGTCAACATCCGCGACGTCTCCGGGTCGATGCGACAGAAGAAGCGCGAACTCGTAGAGCGGACGTTCACCCCGCTGGACTGGTACCTCCAAGGGAAGTACGACAACGCCGAGTTCGTCTACATCGCCCACGACGCCGACGCGTGGGAGGTCGAACGCGAGGAGTTCTTCGGCATCCGGTCGGGCGGCGGGACCCGCATCTCCAGCGCCTACGAACTGGCCGCCGAGCGGCTGGAGGAGGCGTACCCGTGGAGCGAGTGGAACCGATACGTGTTCGCGGCGGGCGACAGCGAGAACTCCTCGAACGACACCGAGGAGAAGGTCGTCCCGCTGATGGAGCAGATTCCGGCGAACCTCCACGCCTACGTGGAGACCCAACCGAGCGGGAACGCCATCAACGCCACCCACGCCGAGGAGGTCGAACGGACCTTCAGGGACAGGGACAACGTCGCCGTCGCGTACGTCTCCTCGCCGGAGGACGTGGTCGACGCCATCTACGAGATACTGAGCACGGAGGATAACGGATGAGCACCGACGACAGATTCGCCAAACAGCGCATCGCCGACGACCTCGAGGAACCGGTCCGCGAGGCGGGCAGACTCGCCCGCCGACTGGGCCTGTCACCGTACCCGGTGAACTACTGGGTCGTCGACTACGACGAGATGAACGAACTCATCGCCTACGGCGGGTTCCAGAAGCGGTACCCGCACTGGCGCTGGGGGATGCAGTACGACCGCCAGCAGAAGCAGGGCCAGTTCCTCGGCGGGAAGGCGTTCGAAATCGTCAACAACGACGACCCGTCCCACGCCTTCCTCCAGGAGTCGAACACGCTGGCCGACCAGAAGGCGGTCATCACCCACGTCGAGGCCCACGCCGACTTCTTCGCCAACAACCGGTGGTTCAAGATGTTCAGCGACGGCGCGCCGCGGTCGGCGACCGAGGAGGGTCGCGACAGAGGCCCCGACGCCGCCGGCATGCTGGCCCGACACGCCGACGCCATCCGGGAGTACATGCAGGACCCCGAGATAGAGCGCGGTGCCGTCGAGCGGTTCGTCGACCACGTCCTCTGTCTGGAGGACAACATCGACCAGCACCAACCGTACAGTCCCGTCGAGACGGCCGAAGAGCACTTCGAGGACATCGAGGGCGTCGACGTCACCGAGCAACTGGACGAACTGGACCTCTCCGACGAGGTCAAGCGACAGGTGTTCGACGACGAGTGGCTGGACGCACAGAGCGACGACGGCGAGGGCGTCTCGTTCCCGGCCGAACCCGACAAGGACGTCCTCGGCTTCCTCCGCAAGCACGGGATGGCCTACGACGAGGACGCCGAGAAGGCCGTCGAGATGACCGACTGGCAGAAGGACGTCCTCGAGATGTTGCGCCGCGAGGCGTACTACTTCGCCCCGCAGAAGATGACGAAGGTCATGAACGAGGGGTGGGCCGCCTACTGGGAGTCGCTCATGATGACCGGCGAGCGGTTCGCCGGCGACGACGAGTTCGTCCTCTACGCAGACCACATGGCGCAAGTGCTCGGGTCCCCCGGACTGAACCCGTACAAACTCGGCATGGAGATATGGGAGTACGTCGAGAACACGGAGAACCGCCGGGAAGTCGTCGAGCGGTTGCTCCGCGTCGACGGCGTCACGTGGCGCACCTTCGGCGACGTGGTGGACTTCGCCGAGGTGCAGGCGGCCCTCGAACCGCCGGCGTGGCTCACCGACGTCGCCGGCCACCTCGACGAACTCGACCCCGAGGACCCGCGCGTGGACGCCGAAGGCCTCGAAGCGGCCCGCGACGGCGAGTTCGACGTCGAACGCTACCCGTGGAAGGTCCTGACCTACGAAGGGTTGGCCCAGCGGCACTACTCGCTGGTGAAGCCCCAGTACCGCGGGTTCGTCTCCCGCGTCGGGCAGGAGGAACTGGAGCGGGTCTCCCGCTACATGTTCGACGATTCGCGCTACGACAGCGTCGCAGAGGCGCTGGCCGACGTCGACTACACGCGGGGCTGGGAGCGGATGCGCGAGATTCGGGAGAGCCACAACGACGTGACCTTCCTCGACGAGTTCCTCACGCAGGAGTTCGTCGACGACAACGACTACTTCACCTACGAGTACACCCACGCCTCCGGCGACTACCGGGTGACCTCCACCGACCACGAGGACGTCAAGAAGAAGTTGATGCTCAACTTCACCAACTTCGGGAAGCCCACCGTCGTCGTCGAGGACGGCAACTACCGGAACCGCAACGAACTGTTGCTGGCCCACCAGTACAACGGCGTGATGCTGGACCGAAGTCAGGCCACGTCGGTCCTGAAACGGGTGTTCGAACTCTGGGGCCGGCCGGTGAACCTGCTGACCATCGTCAAGGAGTTCGACGACCACGACATCGAGGTGGCGAAACGCCGCGACCGCGAACCCGAACCCGAGGAGGTCGGGAAGCGCCTGCGCTACGACGGTAGCGAGGTCACCGTCGAGGACGTGCCGTGGAGCGACGTCGAACACCTCGCGGCGACGGACATCGACTACAACACCAAGCCCGACGAGTGGCTTGCCTGACCGGCCCCTCCCCGCCTCGTCGCTCAAACCGCCGTCGAAGTTTTCAGAAGGTATGTGCCCTCGTACTCGGGAGCATACTGTATGCCCTCCAGACGGACGTTCCTCTCGCTGGCAGCGACCACAGCCGTCGCCGGATGCCTGAACGATAGGTCACCCAGCGGCGGGTCGGGCACGGGGTCCGACGAGCAAAGCGGCGACGGTGGGACGGGTACCGACGGCACAGACGCCGACCCGACAGACGCGCGGGCGGCGGCCGAACACGTCGCGTGGGCGCAGTCACTCGACGGGACGGTGACGAACCGACCGGCCCTCGACGGTGACCGCCTGTTCGCCGGGACCGCTACCGGAACGCTCGCGTCGCTCGACGAGACCGACGGCCGGCGACTGTGGACCTACGACGCCGAGCGAAAGATACAGTCATCGCCAGTGGTCGGCGGCGGAACCGTCCTCGTCGTCGCTGGGGATGACGGCCTCCAGTCCGGCCACGCCGTCCACGCCGTCGGCGGCGACAGCGGGGACCGCCGGTGGACGTTCTCGCCCACCGATTGGTGGCTCGATGTCGTCGGCATCGACGGCGACACCGCCTACGTCGCCACGACGGACGACCACGTCCAGTCCTCGGGGCAGACCCTGTACGCGCTCTCGCTCGCCGACGGGACCGAGCGGTGGTCGGTCGAAATCGGCGACCCCCGCGGCGGCCTCGTCACCGACGACCGGGTGTACGTCCCCGCCTACGGCGTCCTCGACGTGTTCGGGCGAGACGGGACGCGAGCGTGGCAGTACGAAGTCCCCGAGTACCAGTATCGAACGCTCTCGGTCGCCGGCGACACCGTCGCCCTCGTGAGCGCCGCGGACCCGCGCGAACCGGTCGTCCACGGCGTCGACGCCGCGACGGGCGAGCAGTTGTGGACCTTCGACGACTGGAACGCGTACACGACGCAGGCTGTCGGGGACCGATTGCTCGTCGGCGGCGAGTCGGTGGCGAGTCTCGACCCCGCGAGCGGCGAGGTCCGGTGGTCCGCCGACGTGAGCGCGACCATCTACGACGCGCCACACGCCGAGGGGACGCTGTACGTCGTCAACGAGGACGCGGCCGCCATCTCGCTGTCGGACGGCACGGTCGAGTGGCGGACGCCAGTCGACGCGTACATCGCTCGGCCCTCGGGACTGCTCGACGGCCAACTGGTGATACAGCGCTCTGAGAGTCGAGACGACCGGAACCGACACCTCCTCGCCTTCGAGGCGGCTACCGGCGAGGCGGCGTGGACGTTCGCCGGCGAGTCCCGGCTCACACGCCTGACGGTCGGCGACGGCCTCGCGTTCGCCGGTGAGGGCGAGTCGGTGCTCGCACTCGCGCCCTGAGCGGTCGGGACGACCGTCTCGGCGTCCGGTGCGAAGGGAAACCCGTTTTTCCGCCCGTCACGTTGAGCGGGTATGAACGTACGCAGTGTCGCCGACCTCGGCCCCGACGAGCGGTCGGCCCTGTTCGACCGGGACGCGGGCGTCGACGCGGTCAGGGACGACGTGCGGGACATCGTCGCGCAGGTCCGCGAGGAGGGGGACGTGGCGCTCCGCCGATTCGCCACCGAGTTCGACGACGTGGAGGTCGGGAACGTCGACATCACCGACGCCGCAGAGCGCGCCTACGAGGAGATAGACGACGACGTCCGCGCGGCCATCGAGGACGCCGCCGAGAACGTCCGGGCGTTCCACGAGCGACAGGTGCCCGAGGACTGGCGCGAGGACTTCGAGGGCCGGGAACTCGGTCGCCGGTACCGACCGCTGGACAGCGCCGGTATCTACGCCCCCGGCGGCACCGCCGCCTATCCATCCAGCGCGCTGATGGGCGTCATACCCGCGAAGGTGGCCGGCGTGGAACACGTCGCCGTCGCCACGCCGCCCGCCGACGACGTGAACCCGGTCACGCTGGCGGCCATCCACGTCGCCGGCGCCGACGCCGTCTATCAGGTCGGGGGCGCGCAGGCCATCGCCGCCCTCGCGTACGGCACCGAGACGGTCACCGCGACGGACATCGTCGTCGGCCCCGGCAACCGCTGGGTCACCGCCGCGAAGGCCGAAGTCCGGGGCGACGTGGCCATCGACTTCCTCGCCGGCCCCTCGGAAATCATGGTCGTCGCGGACGGCGAGGCCGACCCGGAACTGGTCGCCGCGGACCTCGTCGCACAGGCCGAACACGACGAGAACGCATCCGTCGTCGCCGTCACCGACGACGAGGAACTGGCCGAGGCGGTCGCCGCGGCCGTCGAGGAACAGGCGGACGACCGTGACCGCGAGTCGGTCATCCGGGGCGCTCTCGCCAACGACGCCTCCGGCGTCTTCCTCGCCCGGTCGATGAGCGAGGCGGTGCTGTTCGCCGAGGAGTACGCCGCCGAACACCTCTCGATACAGGCCGAGGACGACGAGGCCCTGCTGGACCGTATTCCCTCCGCGGGGTCCGCGTTCCTCGGCCCGTACAGCCCCGTGGCGGCCGGCGACTACGCCGCCGGTACGAACCACGTCCTCCCGACCGGCGGGGCCGCACGGGTCACTGGCGGCCTCTCGGTGGACACCTTCGTCCGGTCGACGACCGTCCAGCGCCTCTCCGAGGAGTCGCTGGGGGACCTCAGAGAGACCATCACGACGCTGGCTGAGGCCGAAGGGTTAGAGGCGCACGCCGAGAGCGTGCGAAAGCGGTTCTAGCGGGGTCGTGTGCGGAGCGGCGTAAGCGAGAACCGGCCCCGGACGAGAGCGGCGAAGCGAGGCGACGCCGGGTTGGTAGCGGAGAGACACACCCGGAGTGAGCAGGGCACCCACTTTTCTGTCGAGGGCGAGCAGTCCCTAGTCATGACCGCTTACGACGCGACGCCAGTCTCCTACGACGGGACGACGACCGAGGAGTGGCACATCCCCGCAGAGGCGGACTTCGAGACGGACGACCTCTCGGAGATAGCCGACCACTTCGTGGTGTCGGCGAGTGGGTTCCCACCCGAGACGTTCGGCGACCTCGCACTCCCTGTTGTCGACCCCGACGGCGACCTCAACTTACACGCTATCCGGAGCGCCTACGAGGGCGACCACAGCCTCGAAACCATCGCCGGCCTCGACGAGAAGACCCGTGCGAAGGCCAAGAGCATCCTCCAGGACCTCTCGAGAGAGGGGTTCAACGTCCGTCTGGACACGGAGATGGGCTGAAAGTGTCTCCGCCCGCTCGCTCCCGACCGGCGTCAGTGTTAACACGTTCGGGAGCACATCTATCCGTATGAGCAGCACCGTCGACGGTGAGCCACAACTCGGTGGCGAGGACGTAGGCGTCACCGAGGAAGCCGCCGAGGAAGCGATAGCGCTCCTAGAGAGTGAGGACATGGACACCGACGTCGCCGGCCTGCGGCTGTTCGTCCAGCAGGGCGGCTGTGCCGGCCTCTCCTACGGGATGCGCTTCGACCACGAACCGGAGGAGAACGACACCGTCTACGAACGCCACGGCCTGCGCGTGTTCGTCGACGGCGCCAGCATCGACTACATCGAGGGGTCGGTCCTCGACTACGAAGGCGGACTGCAGGGCGCCGGGTTCCACGTCGAGAACCCGAACGTCGTCAGCGAGTGTGGCTGTGGCGAGTCCTTCCGGACCTAGTCTTCGAGTTCGAAGGCCACCGTCACCTCGGCTTGGTACTCGCGGCCCTCGACGCTCGCTATCTCGACGCCGAGTTCGTCCACCTCGACCCACTTCAGGTTGTCAAGCGTCCGCTCTGCGCGCTCGATGGCGTCGTCGGCGGCGGCGTCGAAGCTCTCCGAACTCGTTCCGATGAGTGTGATTTTCTTGAAGACCATAGCGTGCTATCGAATCGCACGGACCGAGCTTAAAGCTACGGCCTGACTACCCCGTCCGAGTCTCCAGCCACCCCTCGACGTGACCGACGACGTCGGTGAGGTGTGCGGTGCCCCAGACGGCGACGACGACGGCACCGATGGTGTCGAAGACGAGGTCCAGCATCGTGTCTTCGAGGCCGTACTGCGTGAGGATGGTGTCGTTGCCCGTCGACTCCGCGACGAGCGTGATGGTGAACTCGATGACCTCCCAGAACACCCCGAAAGCCATCACGAACAACAGGATGAACACGAACACGAACCGGGGCGGGAGGTAAATCTCCTCCGAGTGGCGGTCGAGGGCCCGGACCGTCGTGTAACCCACCGCGGCGACCAGCGACGACGAGAGCGCATGTGTCACGTGGTCCCACCACCAGATACCGGCGTAGAGGTTCGTCTCGGACCCCGGGAGGCCGAGGACGCCGAACGCGTGTAAGAAGACGGCACCAGTTATCCACAGGGTCAGACCGGGGTCGAGTGTGATACCGAAGTCCCGTTCCAGTACCGGCGGGAGTTGCGTGACCAGCAGACCGATGCCCGTGTTGACCATGACGCCCGTGCTCCCGCGTTCGAGGCCGATTGCGAAGATGCCGACCATCGCGAGGGTCATCGCCCGCGAGGCCTGCCGCTGACGCCGCGGCGTGATTCCGAGGTAGTCCCGAAGCCTCATAGCTCCGGTTGCACCTCCTCGGGTATCCGCTCTGTCCCGAACTGCCGGCGCACGTAGTACGCGAAGACGATACCGGCGCCGATGCCCGCGATGGTCGAGGCGACGAACTCCCACATCAGCGCACGCTCGATGGCGTGTTCCGTCAGCGCGGGGTCGAGGATGAACGTCGTCCCCAGTAGTCGGTCGGCCGCCCAGCGGACGACGGCCCAGACGCCGGCGGTGGCCATCGTCGTCACCCCGACGAAGACGACGGCGAAACGCGGGGTCATCTTGACCGGCGTGAACACGTGGAGTTCCACGGCGACGATGAGCGCGATGGCGGCGACCGAGAGGTACGTCGCGAGATTGCCCGTGACACGAACCGTCGCGAACAGGCGACCCACGACCGGGAGGGCGGCGAGCAGGAGAATCTCCCACGGGAGCATCGCGTCGCGGTTCCAGAGGGACACCGGCGGCAGGACGGCGAGGGCGGCGACGGTGGCGGCGAAGGCCGCCCAGAGCAGTTGCCCGTCCAGAACGCTCCCGGCGACCACGGCCAACAAAACGACGACGACGGCCCAACTGACGAGCGCGTTGGTCCGCCGGTCGCGCAACAGCGCCGTCACGTCAGCATCCATATCGTGCAGATGCGGCCCCGCGAAGAAAACCCTATCGGCGGGTCAGAGAACGCCGTACGCGAGGGCGTACGCCAGCGCCGCGACGGTGACGGCGGCGAGACCCGTCACGGCCGTCTCCAGCCAGTCGACCCGACGACTGAACGGACGGACCGGCGCTCCGACGACGCCGATAGCGAGGACGCTGAACACGAAGTGTGCGGACTGCTCCAGCGTCGGCGCTGGGAGCACGATTGCCGCGACGGCGTACCCGGCCCCCAGCGACGCCCGGGGGTTGACGAGCGCGGGCAGGCGATACCCCGAGAGGCGGGCGTACGTCCAGAGCGCGAGCCAGACAGTGCCGAGTTCGACGGCGAACGCCGCGAGCAAGTGGCCGGTCGGGTCCGGGTGGAGCGCGATGCGCTCGGCGACCAGCGTCACGTCGAACGGGTAGAGCAGGGCCGGCGGCGACCCGGTGAACAGGTCGCCGAACGGGTGGGACAACAGGCCCACGAGTGCGGCGGCAAGCAGGGAACGACTTCCGACGTCGAACTGTCGGGCGTAGACGCCGACACCCAGTCCGGCCAGCACGAACACGAGGACGACCACGCCGCCGACGGTCCCGCTGACGGCGGCCGCGACGGCCACGAGGAGGGCGACGAGCGACAGCGACGCGGTCCGAGCGGCACGGGTATCGACGGCCCACAGTGCGACGGCGACGGCGAGTGCGGCCCCCATCACGAGCGAGTGGGTCGGGCCGCGGTGGATGACGTTGGCCGTCTCCCAGAAGACGTCCGGACCGACCGTCTCCACGGACCGGAGGAGTAACCCGACGGGAGCGTAGACGACGTCGACGTCCGGCACGGCGGCGAACAGGCCGGCCACGACGCCGAGTTGGAGCGCACGCTCCGGGGCGACGTCGAACCGTCTGGCCGCGAGCGCGGTGATGGCGAACGCGACCAGTGCGTGTCCGACGAACATGGCAGCCATTTCGTCGTCGGCAGGTATAAGTATCGCGTGTCAACGGGTGTGCAATCCCACGCGCAGGTAGGCCGATACTACCTCACACGGTCCCCGTCTGCCACTTTCGTCCACCGTTTCTCGATGTCGGCGTTGGCGCGGACCACCGTGTCGCCGTCCACGTCGAAGCGCGTCTTGCGGAGTTCGATGGCCGTCACCTCACCCGTCGTATCGCCCGCCGTGACCGTATCGCCCGGGTTGAAGTCAGGGTCGCGCAGGAGGTAGACGCCCGCGACGGCGTCGGCAATCATCCCCGAGAGCGCGTAGGAGACGCCGAGTGCGAGAAAACCAGTCGCCGTCCCCAGCGAGGCGGCGATGAGGGTGAGGCCGACGATGGAGAGGAAGGAGAGAGCGACGGCGAACCACAGGAACACGAGGACCACGGTGGCGATGAACTGTCGATACACTGGCGCTTCTCCCGGGAGCGCCCGTCGCAACACGGCCCGAACCACCACCATGATTGCCTTGACCGCCGCGGTGGCGATTGCGAGGAAGACGAAACCGGTCAACAGGTCCGGAAGAACGTTCTGGACGTCGGTGACGAACTGTTCGAGCGCCGCGGCTATGATACTCGTCTGCACGCTCGGACGTCGGGGGGACGTCCCTAAGTGTTACTGGGGGTGTACGACGTCGTACCCGCCGTCCTCACGGACGCCGATGACCGCCCAGTCGTACTCGACGTCCATCCGTGTGAGCCGTCGAGCGAGCGTGGCCGTCTCAGACGACCACGTGACGAAGCAACGCAAGTCTCCTGTCTCCGGAATCGTCTCGTCGTCTTCGAGCACTGTGACGGAGACCACCCGCCACTTGTGCTCTGCCCGCAGTCCGGTGTCGGTGCGCGACACGGTGTACCCGATATCGTCGAATATCGACTGGGCCTGCTCGCCGAGTGATGTGGTAACGGCCCCCATCTGTGAGTCCGTACCAGTGGCGGGTGCATAAACGTTCCCACTCGACAATCGAACGACAGAACTGGCACCCCGGCGGGTTACTCGTGGGCGGCGTCCCACTCCTCGGCCTTCCGGAGGTTGCTGCACTCGTTACAGCGGATGCGTCCCATCGAATCCATGGCGTTGTTGAACGTCTCGCAGTTGCCACAGAAGTACCCCCATCTCTGCTCCCGGTCGGCGTCCCGGTAGACGACGAAGAAAGGTCCCTTCGTGCCGATGTCCCCGTCCTCGCGGTCGACGTAGAGCGTGGTCCCGTCCGGACCGTCGCGTTCGTCCATACGGCGTGGTACGAACCCAACGGCTAAACCGCTGTGGTAGCGTCAGTCTCGTCCGCCCCCGGTCGCGCGCTACCGGTCGAGGTAGGCCTCGAAGCAGGTCGGACAGTACTCCAGTTCCCCGGCTAGCGGAAGCACGCTTATGAGTCGGAACGGCTTCTCACAGCCGAGACAAATAGTTGGTTCGACGTCACCTCGTGGGTTCGCGCCACTCATGGCCCCGATACAGTACCCCGGTTTATAACTCTCGCGGATAGTGTTGTTCGGTCAATAATTACGAGCCGCCGGAGCGGCCGGCCCGCCACCTCGCCCACCCCGGAACCGATTTCCCGCTCCACCCCACTACTGAGAGTGATGGGTCCCCGACTCGTCCACTACTCGGACGTAGAGAGCGCGTACGACGACCCCGACCGAATCGGTCGGTTAGCGGGCACGCTGGCGGCGCTAGACGGGCCGGACTCCCTCTTGGTCGGGACGGGAGACAACACCGCACCGGGCGTCCTCTCGCTGGTGACGAACGGCCGGCAGGCGCTGGACCTCTTCGAGGCCGTCGAACCGGAGTTCGAGACGTTCGGCAACCACGACTTCGACCACGGGTTAGACGCCACCGAACACCTCGTCAGGGCGTCGCCCCAGACGTGGCTGACGGCCAACGTCCGCGACGGCGACGGTCGGTTCCTCGCGGACGCCACCGAGTCGTGGGCCGTCCGCGAAGTGGCCGGCACGCGGGTCGGGTTCGTCGGCGTGACCGACCCCGATACTGGGTCGGCGAATCCCGCCGCGGAACCGCTGACGTTCGCCGACCCCGTCGACGCGGTGGCCGAGGCGGCGTCCGCACTCCGTGACCGGGGTGCCGACCAAGTGGTCGTCCTCTCGCACCTCGGTCGGGCCGACGACGAACTCGCCCGCCGCTGTGACGTGGACGTGGTTCTCGGCGGGCACGTCCACGAGCGCCGCATCGAGCGAATCGACGGGACGCTGTTGGCCCGGCCGGGGTCGAACGGTCACACCGTCGTCACGGTGGCGCTCGACGGCGACTCGCCGACCGCCGAGTTCCGCCGCGTCGACGACGCCGACCGCGTCGAGGCCGTGGCGACCGCGATAACGGGTCGCCTCGCCGAGACGGGCCTGAACGAGACGGTGGCCCGCGTGGACGACCCGATTCCCCGCGAGCGCATGGCTACGCTGGGCGGGGAGAGTCGCATCGGCAACTTCGTCGCCGACGCCTACCGGTGGGCGACCGGCGCGGACGTGGGCCTCCAGAACGCCGGCGGGGTCCGGACCGACGAGACGCCGCTCTGGGGGGACGTGACCGTCGCCGACCTCGTGGCCGTCGTCCCGTTCGAGGAACCGGTCGTCGTGGCCGACCTCACCGGCGCGGAACTCCGGACGCTCTGCCGGCAGGCGAGCGGTCGGGTCGTCGACTTCGGTGAACCTGAGTGGTGGCACGCGCACGTGAGCGGCCTCGAAGTGGTCTGGGACCGCGAGTCCGAGACGGTCGAATCCCTCCGCGTCGACGGGTCGCCGGTCGACGAGGAGGCGACCTACTCCGTCGCGACTACGGACTACCTCCTCCACACCCCACAGGAGTTTCCCGTCCTCACGCAGGGTCACCGCGTCGACGTCGCCGCCCTCCAGTACGAGGTGCTCGCAGAGTACGCGCGGGCCGAGGGCATCGACCCGTCGGTCACCGGTCGCGTAGTGCGTCGCTAGGGATTTAACCCCGGCCGCCGAACCGGTTCACGATGCCACAGGTCGTCGTCCCGGTCCGGTATCCCCTCTCGGAGAACTCGCGAGCGACGCTCGCGGAGGCCGTCAGAGTCGCCGACGAGGAGGATGCGGACCTCACCGTCCTCCACGTGAACCTCTATCAGGGCGGGCACAAAGTCTCCCGGGCACAGTTGAAAAGCGCCGTCGAACGCGAGTTCGGCCACCTGCCGCGGACCCGCTACGTCGTCCGCTCCGGGATGCTCGTCGAGGAGACGATTCTCGACGAGGTAGCGGCACAGGCCGCCGACGTGGTCGTCATCGGGAGCAAGCAAGTCAGCCGCTGGCGGTCGATGATACGCCGTCTCGTGGACGACCCAGACATCGAACACTTCCTGCGCGAGGAACTGGACTGTGACGTCGTCACTGTCAGCCCCGACAGTCAGCCGTCGTCCTACTCGGCCTCGCGGTCCCCGGGGAACTGAGCGTCCGCGCCGGGGCCCTCGACCTCGTTCCGCACGGCGACCTGCATCTCGCCGCTCGTCTCGTCGAAGTACAGGTGCGAGTGGGGATACGCTATCTCGACGTCCGCCGCTTCCAGTGCGTCCCAGACGTTGGTCTGGACCTTCGACCGGGCGGCCAGCAGTTTGTACGGTTCCGTCACCCAGTACCGGAGGGTCAAGCGGACCCCGTGGTCGGCGAACTCGTTGATGTAAGCCGTCGGCGCGGCGGGGTAGCGGGCCGCCCCGACGCGGATGTTCGGTCCGCCCTCGATGACGTTGTCCACGTCCCGGGCGGCGCGTTCGGCCAATTTACGCGCCTCGGGGATGTCGCTCTCGTAGGTGACGATGAGGTCGAGCGAGAGTCGCGTCCGCGGGTCCTCCGCGGAGTAGTTGACGACGTCTCGGTCCCGCATCGACCCGTTCGGGATGACCAGGAAGGTGTTGTCGAGGGTGAAGACCTTCGTGTGCCGGAGGGTGATGTCCTCGACGAACCCGCGCTGGCCCCGGTCGGCCAGTTCTATCATGTCGCCTATCTCGTAGGGTTGGTCGGCAAGCAGGAAGACGCCGGAGATGAAACTCCCGACGATAGGTGCGACGACGACACCCACCACGGCGGAGAAGACGGCCACCGAGAGACCGATATCTCCGATACCCAGCCCGTAGATGCCCATGATGGTCAGCAGGGCGAAGACGTAGACGCCGACCCGGATACCCCGGAGGACCGTCCGGGTCAGACTGGGGCGACGGAACCGCTGTGCGACGCGCCGGCCGAGCAAGCGGACGAGGAGGCGCGAGGCGCCGAACGCGAGTGCGATGACGACGAGCGAGGTCAGCAGTTGGGCGGCCCACACGGGGACTTCGAACGGGAGCCACGAGAACAGGGACTGGGTCGCCTCGGCGGCCGTCGGCGTTGGCGAGTCAGTTCCCGTCGCCTGAAACAACACGACGTGGCCGGGACGCATGGCACAGAGTGAACAGTCCCACGAGAAAAACGTTCCCCTCCCAAACCGATTAGACGGCGGCAGACGAGGAGGAGACCATGGACTCCGCTGGGACTGACCGACCACGCTTCGAGTTGACCGCCGAACTGCCGGACGTCGACACGCTCGTCGTCGGGTTCACGGAGTACGGCCTCGCCGGTCTGACCGCCGTCGACTACCTCGTGGACCAGTTGTCGATGGAGCAGGTCGGCTATCTCGTCGACAGCGGTCCGCCGACCATCACGCCGTTCGAGGACGGCGTCCCGCGCCACCACACGCGCCTGCACGTCCACGAGGCCGCGTCGCTGGCCGTCGTCATCAGCGAACGGTTCGTCCCGTTGCAGGCCGCCGAGTCCTTCGCTGACGCCGTCGACGACGTCTACGCGCAGTTGACGCCGACGAACCTCACCGTCCTCTCGGGCGTCCCCGTCGCCCACGGGCCGGAGGACCACGTCCCGTTCTACATCGCCACGGAGGACTACCGCGAGCGCTACCTCTCCGACACCGACATTCGGCCGATGGGGACGGGGTTCCTCGACGGCGTGACGGCCGAACTGGTCGCCCGCGGCATCGCCGACGACCAGCGTCCGGTCGGCGTGTTCACGACGCCGGCCCACCCGCAGGCCCCGGACGCCGCCGCGGCGATTCGACTGGTCGACGCCCTCTCGACGACCCACGGCGTCGACGTCGACACCGAACCGCTGGCCGAGTTCGCCGCCACCGTCGAGGCGCAGTACCGGGCGCTCGCCGAGCGTATCGAGGCCGCCAACGAGGAGACGATGCCCGACGACAGAATGTACATGTGAACACTCCGTACGCGAACGTATCACTCGGTAGTGAACGGTTGTCAGTGACAGACGTCGCGTTCTTCACTGAATAATTAAACAGATTGCCAACAAATACTTCCGACTCGGGCTCGTGACTCTAGTCGATGACCTCCATCGAAACCCGCCCGATGGACGCCCCCGGCACACAGCGGTCGCGCCCTCGGCGCTCGAAGGGCGTGCTGTTCTGTCCGACCTGCGGTCACGAGAGTCCTATCGGCGGGGACTGGCACGTCGACGGCCGCGGCGACACGGCGACTCGTCGCTGTCCGGACTGCCGAACCGTCCTGAGCGACCGCTAGTACTCCCGTATCCCTTCGTCCGTCACGACTGAATCGAGCAGCGACGTCGGCGTCGCGTCGTAGGCCGGATTGGCCACGTCGAACCCCTCGGCCGGTTCCCTGAGCACCTCCGCCGGCGAGCGGAACTCGTTCTCGAAGGCGAACGCGCCGTCCACGAACTTCGCGTCCGCGCCGACGACGGTCATCGGTACGCCCGTGTCGTCGGCCGCCGTGGCGATGGGGTAGGTGCCGATGCGGTTGTACAGCGTGTCCTCGACGATGCAGTCCATCCCGACCAGCACGCGGTCGCACTCGGACATGAAGTGGCCGGCCGCGCTGTCCACGATGAGCGTCACGTCGACGCCGTCCCGCTCCGCCAGTTTGCGCGCGTTCTTCCGCCCGAGGAACCGGGGACGTGACTCCGTAGCGTACACTTCGAAGGTGTTACCGGCCGCTAGCGCGTCGTCGATGGCCGTCAGCACCGTCGAGGAGAAGTCGTGCGTCAACAGCGTGTCGTCGTCGGCGATGAGGTCCGCCGCCCGCGCCGCCGCGCGGTCCTTCGCCGACTCGACTTCGTCGACGACGGACTCGATGGCCTCGACGGTGACCCGTTTCGCCGTCGACACGTCGTCCGGGTCGGCGTCCCGGACCGACTCGACGATGTCCAACTGGGTGGTGTGCAGCGACGCGTGAGAGGGGTTGGCCCGCCGGAGCGCGTTGCTGTTTCGCTCCAGCGTCCGGAGGTACTCCTCTACTGTCGGGAACTCCCGGTCAGTGAGTGCCCGGAGCGCCTTCGCCGCCTTCACCGCCACTGTCGAGGAACTGTGTGTCTGCATCTCTTCGATTTCCTCGACTGTCTCGTCTATCATGTGGGGGGCTGTGACCCGAACCGATATGTGCTTTCCCCTCACCGACAGCCGAACAGCATTTAACGACGTCAATCCATGTCCCGACAGGATGGGTGGCCGAAGCCTCAGCGACGACACGGTGGGGATGTCCGAGTCGATAGGTGTCGGCGTCCTCATCGCGCTGACCGTCTTCGTGACGGCCATCGTCGGCCTGAACGTAATGGTCGTCGACGAGGACGCCAACGCGGGTCCACAGGCCAACTTCACCTACGACTACGTCGACGACAACGAACTCCTCCTCGTGACCCACAGCCGCGGTGACGCCCTCAGAGCGGGCAGCGTCGAGTTCGAGGGTCCGGGGGGAAC
The DNA here is from genome assembly GCF_056934455.1 of Haloarcula sp. H-hyl6. Classification (NCBI taxonomy): domain Archaea; kingdom Methanobacteriati; phylum Methanobacteriota; class Halobacteria; order Halobacteriales; family Haloarculaceae; genus Haloarcula; species Haloarcula sp. H-hyl6. The sequence goes on along the minus strand of NZ_JBRIIK010000002.1, from coordinate 725,750 downwards.
CGTCACGTGGGCCGAACTCGCCAACCGGAACAACACGTCGATGGTCGAACCGGGAGACATCACGCAGTTGAGCAGCGGCAACGCCTACGGCCGCCGGGTGAGTGCGCGCGATACGGTCACAATCTACTACAACCGGAGCGGCAACCGAACCAAGCTAGACGAGTGGAGCGGCGGTTGATACCGCTGGCCGTCCGCCTCACCCCTTGATGTTGCAGACGGGGAACGTCCGCGCGACTCTGTCCCCGATACCCAGCGCGTCAGACACCCGGACCACCTCGTCTACGTCCTTGTAGACGCCCGGTGCCTCCTCTGCCACCGTCGCGCCGGACTGGGCCTTCACGTAGACGTGGTCGCGTTCCCGCAGGTCGTCGCGCACGTCCTCGCCCCAGTACTCCTGTTTCGCCTGCGTCCTGCTCATCAACCGGCCGGCACCGTGTGCCGTCGACCCGAACGTCTCCGCCAGCGAGTTCTCGCCGCCGCGGAGGACGTACGACCCCGCGCCCATGCTCCCGGGGATGATGACCGGTTGGCCCACGTCGGCGTAGGCCTCGGGGAGTTCCGGCCTGCCGGCGGGGAACGCGCGGGTCGCCCCCTTCCGGTGGACGTAGAGTTCGCGCTCCTCGCCGTCCACCTCGTGGACCTCCTTCTTCGCGATGTTGTGGGCCACGTCGTACAGCAGTTCGAGGGCCGACCGGTCGACGTCGAAGACCTCGGTGAACACGTCCCGCGTCCGGTGCATGACGAGTTGGCGGTTCACCCACGCGAAGTTGATGGCCCCGCACATCGCCCGGTAGTACTCGTCGGCCAGTTGCGACCCCGCCGGTGCCGCGGCGAGTTCCCTGTCGGGGAGTTGCGCGAGCAAGTCGCCGTGGCGTTGCTCTATCTTCCGGAGGTAATCGGTACAGACCTGGTGGCCGAGGCCGCGGGAGCCACAGTGGATGAGGACGACTATCTGGTCCGGTTCCAGTCCGAACTCCGTCGCTACGTCCTCGCGGTAGACGTCCGTCACGCGCTGGACTTCGAGGAAGTGGTTGCCCGACCCTAGCGACCCGACCTGTGTCTGTCCCCGTTGTTTCGCCTTCTCCGAGACGACGCTGGCGTCGCTCTCGGGGCGGTAGCCCTCGTCCTCGCAGTGTGCCAGGTCCGCCTCGGTGGCGAACCCCTGTTCGAGCGCCCAGTCCATCCCGCGTTCGAGGATGGCGTCGACGTCTTCGAGGGACCCCTCGTAGACGCCGCCGGCACCCAGCCCCGAGGGGATGGCCTCGAACAACCGCTCGACGAGTTCCTCCTCGTGGCCCTGCACGTCCTCGTAGTCGAGCGGCGTCGTCAGCATCCGCACGCCGCAGTTGATGTCGTAGCCGACCGCTCCGGGAGAGATACAGCCGTCCTCCGTGTCGATGCCGGCGACGCCACCGACGGGGAAACCGTACCCCTGATGTCCGTCGGGCATGCACAGCGTGTGCTTGCGGACCCCCGGGAGGTGCGCGGAGTTCTTGAGTTGTTCGAGCGTCTTGTCCTCGCTAATCTCGTCTAGCAACCGTTCGCTCGCGAGGACGCGCGCCGGAACCCGCATCCCCTCGGTCGGCGGAATCTCCCAGACGTACTCTCGGACCCGTTCGAGCGTGACCGAACCAGCCTCGTATGTCACCATGTGTGAACGTCGGGCACGGACGGGCAAATGTGTATGGTCGGACCTCGGTCAGTCGGCGGGCACGACCGGTTCGTCGCCCTCGACCGCCGGGCGTCCGAACCAGTGGTCGAACGAGAGCGGCCCGGCACCCATCGTGAAGACGGCCGAAGCCATCCCGAACAGGGTGATGTGGGCCAGCACCGGGTCGTCCGGCAGACCGAACAGCGTGGTCGTGAACAGGACGAACGACGCCGCGGCCGCCCCGCGGGTGAAGAACCCGGCTATCAGCGCGCAGCCCACGGCGATTTCGGTCACGCCCGCGCCGACCACCCACATCCCGGGGTCCACCGGCACGACGGCGGTGAGGTCGTACTTCTCGACGACCAGCAGGCCGCTCCCCGGGTCCGCGAGTTTCTGGAACAGGCCGAGGTAGACGAAGGAGACGCCCATCCCGACCCGGAGCATCGTCGGGACGTACCGGCGGAACGGGTCGGTCGCGTCGTCGAGGAACGCCTTCAGGTGGTGGACGGGGTCGACGCGACCGTAGTAGGTCCCGTCGGTGCTCGCGACTTCCTGTAACATGTCGTCGGCGCTCGGCCGGCCGCCGCCGACGACGAGCAACGAGAGAAAGCCGGGGACGTACTCCAGCGCGAGGACGACGCCTGGGTCGACCGTCAGCGCCCACGCGTAGGTGAGCAGACCGATTCCGGTGACGATGCGCGTCGCCAACCCGAACAGGATGCAGAAACCGAGACCGATGAACAGCACCCTGACGGCAGGGTTGGCGCTCGGGTCGAACGTGACCGTCGGCGCGAACAGGTACCCCTGAAAGCCGGCCCCGACGAGCGGGAGGCCCACGGCCAGTCGGAGCATCCACGGGACGAGGTCCGCGTAGCCGGCAAGTGTCTCCCGCAGGATGACGATGTCGGCGATAGTCGGCTTGACCCAGAGGTAGGCGGCCAGCCCCACGACGCCCGCGAGCGTCGCACCGCCGAAGAGGGCAGCGTTCAGCGGGTCCGAGAGGACGTCCAGCAAGAAGGCGAGCGCGTCGAGTGCGTCTCCCGGTCCATCCGTGACGTAATCGACGTGTGCGGCGGTCGGTCGACTGAAAAACGCGACCGAGACCACCCACACTACCCCCATCCGTATCGAACGGCGAACCATACCCAAACTTGGGTCAGCAGATACCTAACCCTGTCCGTCTCCCGCCGCGTCGCCGTCGCGTTCGAGTTCCTCCGGCGTGCCGACATCGGTCCCTACGGTCCCCTCCGAGCGCTCGATTTCGTCGGGGTGGTCGCTCTCGTCGCCGATGGTCCCGTCGCCTCGCTCCAGGTCGTCCGGGCTGGCACGCTCGTTTCCGATGGTCCCGTCACCGCGCTCCAAGTCGTCCGGGTGGGTGACGTCCCGACCGAGGTCCGCCTCCCCGATTCGACCCCGAGCGACCCCGTCGGGCGTGTCCGCGTGTTCGGGGTCGATGTCGTCCGTGTAGGCGGCCTCACGGTCGGTGCGGTCCGTCTCCGGCATCGGTTCGCGCATCGCCCCGGACGGCTGGTACTGGGCCTGTGCCGGGTGCCCGGCGCTGGCCGTCGTCGCGCCGGCACCGATGGGCGTCGAGACCGAGCCTTCGCCGATTGCGACGCCGCTGGTCACGATGGAGCGGACTCCCTCCTCTACGGTCATGTCGACGTCGTACACCCTGTCGATTTCGACGTGGATGACGTACCCGCCCATCACCGGGTTGGGGGCCATCGGCATGAACAGCGTCACCATGTCCTCCTTGCCCGTCGCGTCCTCGATGTTCTCGGGCGTGCTGGCCGTGACGAAGGCGACGGTGAACGACCCCTCGGTGGGGTACTCGACGAGGACGACTTGCTTGAAACTCTGTGTATCGCTGTCCAAGAGCATGTCGCTCATCTCGTCGAAACTCGTGTACAGCGAACCGATTCCCGGGAGGCGCTTCATCATCGTGTCGAACGCCGACTCGATGCGGCCGTTGCCCGAGCGCTGTTCGGCCACGAGTCCGATACAGAAGATGCCGACGAAGAGGACGACCAACGCGAGCACCTTCAACAGGAGCGGCGACGTCTCCGAGGGTCGTATCTCCGACCCGGTCATCTGGAAGGTGAAGGCGACTATCGGGTCCAGCACGTTCGACAGGGCGTTGACGATGAAGCCCATGACGAGCAACGTCACCAACAGCGGAATCGTCAGCGCGAAGCCCGTGATGGCTGCCTGCCGGGCCGTCGTCCGAACGGCGGCGGGCGAAACCCGACTGGAGACCCTCCTATCACTCATGCCGACGAACACGACCGGGAGTCGGAAAAAACTGTACCTCAGTGTATCGGGCGGTGGAATTATATTCGTCCCCCTACTACGTGAGTGCCAGTGAGCGTCAACATCGAAACACGAGTCGTCGACCGGGGGAGCGACGAGTACGTGGACGCCGCGTGGCGACTCAAGGAGGGCATCAGAGAGGCGGACGGTGTGCTCCGACAGCGACGCGGGTTCTTCCGGAACGCCTACCGCCGGTCGACGGTCTACCTCTACATCGACCGCTCTGCTGACTGTCTCGTGGGGTTCGCCGCCGTCCGCCGGGACGGGTACATCCTCTTTCTCGCCGTCGACGACGAGTACCGCGGTCACGGGTTCGGAAAACGCCTCGTCGCCCGCGTCGCGGAGGACTACGGCAGCGTCACCTGTCACGCTCGGTCGACGAACGAGGCGGCGCTGGGCTTCTACAAGCACATCGGCTTCGAGATTCGACGCCGCATCGACAACTACTACGAGGACGGCGGCGACGCGTACTACCTCAAACTCGGCGACGAGACCATTACGGACAAACTATCGAAGTTTCTGCGCGGGTAGGAGAACCCTTTTGAACGGGTCCCCCCAACCGAGTCACCGATGGAAGCGCGGACCCTCGAGTATCTCCGTGGCCGTTTCGGCGACCACTACCGTCGCACCTCGATAGCCCCGCCGCCGGCCGCCAACGAGCGCGAGTGGGGGTTCATCCCGTGGACCGAAGGCCCCGGCGAGACGATGGTGCGCCATCGCTCGCTGTTGGACCTCGGAGACGTCGAGGAGTTCCTCGGACGGAAGAAGCCCCGCCACGTCTACTTCTCGGCGGGCCGCTACGACGACCCGAGCGCCTCGACGATGAGCGACAAGGGCTGGCGGTCCTCCGACCTCGTCTTCGACTTGGACGCCGACCACCTCCCCTCGGTCGTCCTCGGCGAGGACTCCTACGCCGAGATGCTTGCCAAGTGCAAGGACGCCCTGCTCAGACTGCTGGACTTTCTGGAGGACGACTTCGGGTTCGAGGACCTGACAGTCGTCTTCTCCGGGGGGCGAGGGTACCACGTCCACGTCCGCGACGATGGCGTCCGCGGCCTCGAACGGGACGCACGCCGCGAAATCGTCGACTACGTCCGCGGCATCGGACTGGAGTTCGAGGAACTGGTCGACGTCGAGACCGTCGCGGGGACCGCCGGTCGGTCGAGTCCCGCCGAGAAGCGGACGCTGACGACCGAAGGCGGGTGGAGTGCGCGCGCGCACCGACACATCCTCTCGGAGGTCGGCGAGTTGCTCGACATGGAGGAGGACGCGGCGCTGGAGCGACTCCAGCGGTACGACGGCATCGGCGAGGGGAAGGCGAACGCCGCGTTGAACGCCGCCCGGAACAACTACGACCAGTTGGCCGCCGGCAACATCGACGTCCACTCGGCGTTCTACCAGATTTCGCAGGTGCTGGTCCACGAGGTGGTGGCGAACGACAACGCCCCCATCGACGAACCGGTGACGACGGACACGAACCGACTCATCCGGTTGCCGGGGAGCCTCCACGGCGGGAGCGGCCTCGAAGTCCAGCGCATCGACCGCGACGCTATCGCCGACTTCGACCCTCTCGTCGACGCCGTCCCCGAGACGTTCCGCGGTCACGACATCACCGTCGAGGTGACCGACGGCGGCGTCGTCGAACTGGGCGGGGATAGTTTTACGGTGGAGGCGGGTAATCAGACAGTACCAGAGCACGTGGGCGTGTTCCTGATGGCCCGCGGCCGTGCGGAGAAGGGGGTAGAATGAAACTCGACGAACTACAATCGGTCCAGTCACGCGAGCGCCAGACCGACCAGCTACAGCAGTTGCGCTCGACGTTCTACGAGGAGGCCGGCCAGTTCGTCAACCAACTCCGCGAGGAGCGAGAGCGCGCGGCCGAGCGCGCAGACGACCCGTTCGACTCCCCCGAGGTCAACCGTCTGACCGACGACATCAAGACGGCCGAACAGACCGTCGAGGCCATCTACGAGCGGCGAGTCGGCAAGATAGTGAAGATGGCCTCGCTCGCGGCGGCGGACATGCCCACCGAGGACGACGGCCTGACCCAGGAGGAACGCCACCTCTTCGAGACGATGGTGAGCGCCATCCAGGAGAACCGCGAGCACGTCCTCGACGTCATCGCGGGCGAGGCGCCCACCGGCGCCGTCGGCGACGGTGAGAGTTCGACGACGCCGAGTCCGTCGGGGACTGACGACGCCAGCATGCCTTCGGCGGACGCCTCACCGGGACCGCCGTCGGACATCGTGCCGGACGCCCCGGAACGGACCGACGGCACCGCGGAGTCGGGCGTCGACGCGGCGGACCTCATGGGTGGTGGCGACGACTCGGCGTCCTCGAAGGACGCACCGCCTGCCGACGAGGAGAGCGGAGCGGCACCTCCCCCACCACCGGACGAACCCGCTCCGGACGGACCCGTGGACGACGCCGCGGCCGCCGACGAACCCAAATCCGCCCCAGCGGGCGAGTCAGAGGACCTACACGCGAGCGACGTCGACCGCAAGACCGTCCGCATCACCGACGACGTGGGCGAAATCTTCGGCGTCGACCAGCGCGAGTACGACCTCTCGACGGACGACGTGGTGACCCTGCCGGCGGACAACGCCGACCCGTTGGTCGAACGCGACGCCGCCGAACCGCTGGAGTAGCGCCCCTTTTCCGCACCGGTCCGGCAACAGTCGACCGGGCGTACCTATACGTCGGCGCCGCACCGAGTGTGAGGCATGACCGCGACACGTACTGCGTCGCTCGGCCGTGATGACCTCCCCGGCGTGCTGGCGGCGATTCTCCTCGTCAACGTCGTCGGGGCGACGCCCGCCGCCCTCGGCGGCCCGGACACCGCGTGGTTCCAGAGCCTCGTCAAGCCAACCATCTACCCGCCGCCGTGGCTGTTCGGTGTCGTCTGGACCACGCTCTTCACTCTCATGGGCGTCGCGCTCTACCTCGTCTGGCGGTCCGAGAGTGGACGGGAGCGGCGTCTCGCACTCGGCCTGTTCGTCGCACAGATGGCGTTCAACGTGGCGTGGACCCCCGTGTTCTTCCGCGCGCGGAACCTCACGCTCGCCCTCGGCGTCATCCTCGTCTTGCTCGCGCTGTTGGTGCCGACCGTCCGAGCGTTCTGGCGGGTCCGTCGCCGGGCCGGCCTCTTGCTCGTGCCGTACCTTCTGTGGGTGGCGTTCGCGGCGGTTCTGAACTACCGCTTCGTCGCGCTGAACTGAGGGGCGACGGGCGGGCGAACTCAGGGCCGTGGCCGTCGGCCCAGTTCGAGTTCGACCGTCCGCGTCTCGCCGTCGCGAACGAGTCGCACGTCAACCGTGTCGCCGGGGCTGGTCTCCAGGGCGAGGAACGTCGCCAGCGCCTGTCGGGTCGGTGTCCGCGTGTCGTCGAGGCGGCGTATCACGTCGCCCCCGACGGGGACTTCGGCGCTTTGGACGGTCCGAACCCCGTCGCTACCCCGCAGGACGCCGTCGGAGGGCGCGCCGTCGACGACGGTGTCGATGTAGACGCCGGAGGCCCGCCGCAGGTCGTTCGCCTCGGCGAGCAACGGAGTCACGCTCTGGAGGGTCACGCCCATGTAGGAGTGGCGGTAGCGCCCGTCTTCGACGAGTGCCGGGACGACGCGCTGTGCGAGTTGCGCCGAGATGGCGAACGCGACGTTGTCCCCGCCGCCGGCGTTGATGACGCCGACCACGTCGCCGTCGAGGTCGACGAGCGGTCCCCCGCTGTTGCCGGGGTTGACCGCGGCGTCGGTCTGGATGGCGTCGGCGATCGAGAAGTTGTTCGCGCCCCGGAGGGTACGGTCGACGCCGCTGACGATACCTTCGGAGACAGACCCCGACAGACCGAACGGGTTGCCGATGGCGACGACTCTGGTGCCGACAGGGGGGTCGCTGTCGAGGAACGAGAGCGGGGAGACACCGTCCGGACGGTTACGGACGCGCAACACGGCGAGGTCGCTGTACACGTCGGTCCCCACCACGGAGACTTCCCGCCACCCGGTGTCGGCAAAGCGGACGTAGAACGCGTCGCCGCCGGAGACGACGTGTTCGTTCGTGACGATGTGTCGGTCGTCGACGAGAAAGCCGCTCCCCTGGGACCCGCGGCCGAGTTGCGAGTAGACGCGGATGGAGACGACGGCGTCCGCGACGTCGCGATAGACGTCGGTGTAGACGCTCCCCTCGGACTGCGTCGGTGCGGACTGCTGGCGCTTCGCGCCGGTCGCGACGTCCGCTTCGGACTGGCTCTCGACTTGCCCCGGCGACTGGCACCCTGCGGCCCCGGCGACGGCGACGCCGACAGCGCCGAGAAACCCCCGGCGCGACAGGCTGTCGTGTGGCATGCGTACCTGTTAGGAGAGCGACCGAATAAAGCCACGGTCGGGGGCACAAGCTACTATATCGGGGCCGCCGAACTTGCGGTATGGCTGACGCATCACGCGACTCGTCTCCCTCACCGGGGTTCGTGCTCCCGGGCATCAGGTGCGCCGTCGAGATGGCGCTGGTCGGTATCGTCGTCGCCCTCCTCGGACTCCCCACCGAGGAGCCGATGGTCCTCGGCGTCGTGTTGCTGTCGGCGCTGGTCGGGATGGTCGTCGTCCTGTTCTGGGCGCTGAACCGACACATGCGCCGCTGGATTCGCTACGCGCAGGGCAAGCCCACGACCCTCGGCGCCTTCGACTGACCGCAACGAGTTGCGGTGTAGTCTTAAGTACGAGCCGAGAGTATTCCAGACCGACTCATGGAACTCACATGGCACGGCCACTCCACGTGGCACGTCAGCGTCGACGACACGGACCTCCTCATCGACCCGTTCTTCGACAACCCGCACACGGACACCGACCCGGAGGAACTGGACCCGGACTACGTCCTGCTGACACACGGGCACGCCGACCACATCGGTGACGTGGACCGCTACGAGGGGACCGGCCTCGTCGCCACGCCGGAACTCGTCGAGTACTGCGAGGACAACTTCGGCGAGTTCGACGCCGTCGGCGGCATGGGGATGAACCTCGGCGGGACCGTCGAAATCGGCGACGCGTTCGTGACGATGCACCGGGCCGACCACACCAACGGCATCGACACCTCCTACGGAACGAGCGGCGGAATGCCCGCCGGCTTCGTCATCTCGGATACGAAGCCCACGCAGGTCAGCGACGCGGAGTCCACGACGTTCTACCACGCCGGGGACACGGGGCTGATGACGGAGATGCGCGAAATCATCGGCCCGTACCTCGAACCGGACGCCGCGGCGCTCCCCGTCGGCGACCACTTCACCATGGGACCGTGGCAGGCCGCCATCGCCGCCGACTGGCTGGACGTCAACTACGCGTTCCCCATGCACTACGACACGTTCCCGCCCATCGAAATCGACACGGACGACTTCGTGAAGGAGGTGAAGGCGACAGGGAGCGACGCCGAAGTGGTCGTCTTAGAGGGCGACGAGACCTTCGAACTGTAACCTCTAGTCCTCTCGTACCCGCACGTCGGCCATCTCTTCGAGCGGTTTCACGACCGCCGCGATGTCCTCGTCCCCGTAGCCGCGGGCACGCGCCGCGCTGAACGCCTCGCGGGCCGCCGCCGTCTGTGAGAGCGGGACGCCGACGTCGCCCGCGCGGTCCAGCGCCAGCGAGAGGTCCTTGTACTGGTAGTCGACGGGGAAGCGCGACTCGAAGTCGGCGGCGGCGATGGCCGCGCCCTTGCCGTCGAACAGCGGACAGTTCAGGCCGCCGCTCCCGACGACGGTCCGCATGTCCGCGACGTCGAGGCCGTTCGCCCGGCCGAAGACGAGCGCCTCTGCGTACGCGTTCATCGCGTTGCCGAGCAGGAGGTTGACGAACAGTTTCATGTTCGTCCCCTGCCCGACCTCGCCACAGTGGACGACCGGGTCACACATCGCCGCCAGCACCGGGCGCACCGACTCGACTACGGCCTCGTCGCCGCCCACGAGGCCGACAAGCGTCCCCTCGCGTGCCGGCCCGACCGTGCCGGAGACCGGCGCGTCGACGAACCGGCCGCCGGCCGCCGCGACCAGTTCGGCGGCGGCGAGCGTCTCCTCGTAGGCGACGGTGCTCATCTGAACCACCGTCGTCTCCGCGTCCACCCCCTCGAGGACCCCGAGGTCGCGTTCGAGTACCTCGGCGACGGCGTCGCCGTCGCTCACCATGAGACAGACCACGTCGGCCCGTCTGGTCAGGTGTTTCGGCGAGTCCGCGACCGAGACGCCCGCTTCGTCGAACGGTTGCTCGCGGTCGGTCGTCCGGTTGTAGACGACGACGTCGAACCCCGCGTCGTCGAGGTTCCACGCCATCGGCGTTCCCATCGCGCCGAGACCGATGAAGCCGACAGTCGTCATACGGAGCACCTTCGTCCGGCGGCGTCTTCAATCCGCTGTCGGTTCTCACTCCCAGGGACACTCTATCAGACAACGTTTAGGTTACCGGGGTGAGAGACCCCGAGTGCTATGGCAGACATCGAAGTCACCAGCACGTGCGAGGAAGGGTACACGGTCGAGAGCGTCATCAACGGCGAGTGGGAACTCGTCGTCGACGCCCTGAGCAACGACGGCCCGTCGGCCAACGAGGTTCTCGCGGCCGACTACGCGTCCTGTTACATCCCGGCGTTCCGCGTCGCCGCAGACCAACACGGCTACGATGACGTGGGTAACATCGAGGTAGACGTCGAGGCGGAACTCGACGACGACGACGACCTCGTCTCGATTTCGTTCCACATGGAGGTCGAAGAGGACCTCGGCGACGACGAACAGGCCATCGTCGAACTCGGCGAGGACATCTGTCACGTCCACTCGGCGCTGCGCGAGGGACTCCACGCCGACATCTCCATCGAGTCCGGCGTCTGAGGCCGTCGACCGACCCGTATTTCTTCGGCGACCGGGAAACGCTCATGGGTGAGGGCCCCGAACGGACGGACATGAGCGACAACGACTGGACGGACCGCATCGCGGGCGAGCGGATGGAAGTGGACCGGTTGTTCAACGACCAAGTCGAGGCCTCCTCGTTCTCCAGCCAGCAGTGGGGACTGGTCATGACGGCCGTCGAGTTCGAGATAGAGGGAGCCGACGACCCCGAGACGGCCCGCATCGTCGCTGACACGTCGAAACTCCCGAGCATCATGCCGGAACTCGACCGCATCGACCAGCAGACGGGGATGGGCCAGCAAGCGGGCGGCGGTGGCGGCGGAGGTGGCCTCTTCTCCGGCGTGAAAGACGCACTCGGACTCGGCGGCGGCGGGTCCGACCAACGGACCGACGAGGCCGCCGAACTGGCCCAGCAGTACGCCGACAAACTACAGGAGAAGCTGGAGTCGAACGGCCGCTGGCAGGCCGTCTGTAAGCAGGCGCAGGCCTAGTACTCGTCCCCGCCGTGGAACAGCGTCAGTTCCTCGGCCTCGTAGATGTTGATGAGTTCGGTCACTACTTCGTCGTAGGACTCGTCTTCGACGCGCAGGTCGTCGAGTCGCTCGATGGTCTCCGCGTCGAGTTCGACGGATGGCATACCAGCCGGTTCCCTTGGCCGCCACTTAACCTTCGGGGCCGTGCAGAAACGAACTCGGACAGTAGTAAAAAATCACAACCGAAAACTGTTAATGTGCGTTCTGGGTAGATTCCCCGTATGCGACCACTGGGAGACTCACCGCTCGTTCGCAACGACAAGACGCTGGTACTGGCCCACGACCACGGCCTCGAACACGGTCCCAAGCAGTTCAGCGGTGTCGAGGAGCGCCTCGACCCCCGTGAAGTGTTCGAGATGGCGACCCACGACGCCGTGACGGCGCTCGCCGTCGGCAAGGGCCTCGCCGAGACGTACTACCCCAGTTACGAGGACGACGTGAACCTCCTCGCCAAACTCAACGGCGGGTCGGACCTCTGGATGGGCGACCCGTACTCCCCGCAGAACTGGTCGGTGGAGTACGCCGCCGAACTCGGTGCCGACGCAATCGGTTACACCATCTACCCCGGCGTGAACCGCGAGACGGACATGTTCGAGGACTTCCGGCCGGTGCAGGAGGCCGCCCGCGACGAAGGCCTCCCCATCGCCATGTGGTCGTACCCGCGCGGACAGGCCGTCAAGGAGCACCGGAGTCGCGACATCATCGCGTACGCGGCCCGCATCGGCCTGGAACTCGGCGCCGACTTCACGAAGGTCAAGTATCCCCGGAGCAAGGAGGCGATGGCTCACGCCGTCGACGCCGCCGCCGACAATCGCGTCCTCCTCTCTGGCGGGTCGAAGACCTCGGACCGCGACTTCCTCGAACTCGTCGCTGACTGCATGGACGTCGGCGTCTCCGGCCTCGCAGTCGGGCGTAACGTCTGGCAGCGCGAGGACCCCTACGACATCCTCGACAAACTCGACGAGGTCGTCTTCGAGGGCGCCAGCGCCGACGACGTCCTGTAGGGATGGACGAGGCAACTCGACGGGCCGTCGCGGAGGCGCGCGAGCAGTTCCCCGACGACGAGGCGCTTCCCGAGGCGGTCGACCGCGGCCGCGTCGTCTTCGGCTTCGACGGGTACCTCGACCGCGTCCGCGAAGTCGTCGCGGACCGGACGGACCCGGAGACGTACGAGCGACTCGCGACGATAGCCCGATTCGGAGAGCGGGTGGAACGGTCCGTCGCCGCCGACAGTTCCCTCACCTTCGAGTGGCTACAGCAGGGCAGTCGGACCGGCGGCCACACCTGCCACCTCGCACGCGCGTTCGGCACGTGGGCGTTCGACCCCGTCCTCGTGGGGATGTACGGCGACCCGGTCCACGAGGCGTTCGGGGCGGAGTTCGGCGAGTACGACCTCAACTCGATGGGAGCGCCCGGCGTCACGGACGCCGTCGAGTTCGACGACGGCAAACTGATGCTGAGCGAAATCGGCGACACGATGCACCTCGACTGGGAGGGCATCGACGAGCGCTTCGGGCACGACAGACTCCTCTCGCGTCTCGACGGTGCGGACCTGTTGGGGATGGGGTACTGGTCCGAGGCCCCGAACCTGCCCGACATCCTCGACGGCCTCTGTGACGTCTGGGGCGACGTCGAATCGCCCCCGGGGAACGTGTTGGTCGACCCCGGCGACGTGCGGAAACTCGACGCGGAACGCCTCCGGGCGGGGCGGAAGGCCATCGGCCGCCTCGACGAAGTGACCGACGTGGTCGTCTCCTCGAACCGCGCGGAGACAGGTGTACTCGCCGACGCCTTCGCCGGCGAGGCGGACCGAACGTTCGAGGCGGCGGCCGAGGCCGTCCACGACGCGCTCGAACCGACCTTGTTCGTCGGCCACGGCGTGGACCGCTCGGTCGTCGTCTCGCCGGACGGGACCCACAGCGTGTCCGTCCCGGCGGTCGACGACCCCGAACTGACGACGAGTTCCGGCGACCACTTCAACGCCGGCCTCGGCCTCGGTCTGGTGAACGACTTCTCGCCGGCGGCGGCCGTCGTCGTCGGCAACACCGTGGCCGGCCACTTCGTCAGGACCGCGGACCAGCCGTCGCTGCGCGAGGTCCGGGCGTTCGTCGACGACTACGGCGAGAAGTTCTGAGTCGGGTCAGGCGTCCAGTTCTCGGACGCGGACCCGGTCTCGTCGCTCGGTCACGTCGTCGAGCGACGGCACCGCCGTCCCGGCCTGTTCGACGAGACGCGAGGAGACGGCGACGCCGTTCTTGAGCGCCGTCGCGTCGTCCGCGCCGCGCTCCAATCCAGCGAGGAACCCGGAGAGGAGCGCGTCGCCCGCACCCACGGTGCCGACGACGTCGATGTCGAGTGCCTCCGCGTGCAACAGCGTAGACCCGGTTGCCAGTACCGCGCCGTCGCCGCCCATCGACGCCAGCACGCGGTCGAACCCGCGGTCGCGGAACGCGGCGGCCGCGCGAGCGCACCCCTCGACCGTGGAGACGTCGGCGCCCGTCGCCTCGCCGAGTTCTTCCCGGTTCGGTTTGCAGAGCGCGTACTGCTCGTCGAGTCGCCGGAGGGCGTCGCCCTCCATGTCCACCACCGTCTCCCAGTCGCCCGCGGCGGCGACGGCGTCGACGTCGTCGAGGGACACGCCCGGCGTGAGACTGCCGCTGACGACGACCCGGTCGGGGTCGTTCGCGCGAACCTGTTCGACGGTGGCGTCGACGGCGTCGCCGTCGACCGTCGGTCCGTCGTGGTTGAGTTTGTACTCGGCGTCCGTGGCCAGTGCGGTGGTGTTCAGGCGCGTCGTCCCCTCGACGTCGACGAAGGCCGTCTCGACACCGTCGGCGTGCAGTTCGTCGCGGATGAACTGGCCGGTGAACCCGCCGAGGATGCCGGTCGCGACACAGGGTGTGTCGAGCGCCGTGAGGTACTGGGCGACGTTGATGCCCTTCCCGGCCGCGTCGAAGCGGGCCGCCGTGGCCCGCATGACACGGTCGGACGCCATCGGTTCGTCGAACTGAATCGTCTGGTCGACTGCTGGGTTGAAGGTGACTGTGACAATCATGTGCTGACTCCTTCGACGACGACGTCGGCCTCGTCGAACGCGGCGGCGAGGGCCGGCAACGGGTCCGCGTCGGTGACGACCATGTCCACGTCGCCTAGGTCCGCGAACGAGACGAAACTCCGCTCGCCGAACTTCGAGGCGTCGGCGACGAGGACCACCCGACCGGCGCGCTCGACCATCTGCCGCTTGACCGCGGCCTCGTCCTCGTTGGGGGTCGAGAGGCCCGCCTCGGCGTCAAGCGCGTTCGTCCCGAGAAAGAGGAGGTCGAAGTTCGTCCGTTCGAGGAACGACTCCGCCGTCGGGCCGACGAGCGCCCGTGTCCGGGCCCGCAACGCCCCGCCGGTGGACTTGACGTCTATCTCCCGGTCGGACAGTTCCATGGCCAGTTCGGGCATGTTGGTCGCCGCGACGTAGCCGCCGTCGGGGGCCGCCCGCGCGACCTCCATCGTGGTCGTCCCCGCGTCGAAGAAGACGACCTGCCCCTCGCGTATCTCGTCGCTGGCGCGGGCCGCGATGGCCTGTTTGGCGTCGAGACGCTCCACCTCGCGCTGGTCGTAGGACCGCTCGGTCCCCACGGACGACGCCGGTACGGCCCCGCCGTGCGAGCGCTCGATGCGCCCCTCTGCCTCAAGGTCGCGGAGGTCGCGCCGGATGGTCGCCTTCGAGAACTCGAGTTCGTCGGCGAGCACCGCGACCGAACAGCCGTCTCGTTCTGTCACTAGCTGGACGATAGTCCGCTTGCGTTCGGCCGGGAGCATACTGTTTTCCGTGATTGTTTCGCTTCGGTTTTACCACTTTCTATCGACTGGTGCGCGTTTGTGCGCGAAAAGAGGGGCGGGTCGAGGACTACAGTTCGTCGACGATGGCCGCCGTGACCTCGTCCGTCGCGGCGTCGCCGCCGAGGTCGGGCGTCCGCGGGCCGGATTCGAGGACGCTCTCGACGGCGTCGCGCACCCGGTCGCCCTCCTCGTCGTAGCCGAGGTGGTCCAGCAGCATCGCCGCCGAGAGGACCATCGCCGAGGGGTTGGCAACGCCCTCGCCGGCGATGTCCGGTGCGGACCCGTGGACGGGTTCGAACAGCGCGTTCTCCGCGCCGACGTTCGCCGACGGGAGCAGTCCGAGGCCCCCGACGAGGCCGGCCGAGAGGTCCGAGAGGACGTCCCCCGCGAGGTTCGGGCAGACGATGACGTCGTACTCCTCCGGCGTCATCACGAGGTGCATGGCGAGCGCGTCCATCAGCGCCGTGTCGTAGTCAGCACCGCGTTCCTCCGCGACTGCCTCCGCGGTTTCGAGGAACAGGCCGTCCGTCTCGCGCATGACGTTGGCCTTGTGCGCGATGGTCACGTCCTCGTAGCCGTTCCGCTTCGCGTAGTCGAAGCCGAACTCGGCGATGTCGCGGGAGGCTTCCTCGGTGACGACGCGGGTGAGCGTCCGGACGCCCTCGGTAATCTCGCTCTCGATGCCAGAGTAGACGCCTTCGGTGTTCTCGCGGATGAACACGATGTCCGTGTCCGGTTGGACGGCGTCGAGGCCGGGGTACGAGCGGGCGGGGCGGACGTTGGCGAACGACCCGACGACGTCGCGCAGGGGGAGGATGACGTCGGCGGCCGTCTCGCCGGCCGCGCCGAACAGCGTCGCGTCCGCGTCGGCGGCGACGTCGCGCGTCTCTTGGGGGAGCGCCTCGCCGGTCTCTGCCTTCACGGCGTCGCCCGCGTCGCCCTCCACGAACTCGAAGTCCACCGTCTCCAGCGTCTCCAGCACCTCGACGGCGGCGGGCGTGACCTCCTGCCCGATACCGTCGCCGGGGATGACCGCAATCTCGTGTGTCATGTGCGCCGAGAGGCGGGCGCCCGGTGAAAGTGGTTCGGTTCGCGGGCGTCAGAGCGTCACGCGGTCGCCGGGCCCCGACCAGAATCGGTCGACTGCGAGCACGACGGCTATCGCCACCGGGAACGCGGCGAGCCACGTGTAGACCTGCGTGAGTGGGTCCGGGAGGCCGACGACCCCGACTACCAGCAACGTGACGACGCTCCCGACGGCGACGGTTCGCGCGGCGACGTAGCGGCGTCCCGGGTCGCGGCTTCGGTCGTGTCGGCGGCGAAGCGCGTACAGCGTCAGTAGGAACACGGGGTACGTGACGAGTGCGAGCAGCCCCCACCGCCACGGACTGACCTCGCGCGAGGCCGCGTCGAGAGCGACCCAGCAGACGAGCGAACCGACGGTCGTCAGCAGAACGAGTAGCGGGACGGCGGGGAGGAGGGCGTCGAGGAACACGACGGATACCTCACGGACACCGGCGATAAGCCTCGTGGTCGGGCCCGCTCAGTCCTGACGGGCCAGCGAGACCCCGATGTCGTGTTCGACGAACAAGAAGACGGCGAGGACGGCGAGGCCGACGACCGACGGGTCGACGGCACCGAAGCCGACGGCTTCGAGGACGCCACTGAACTGAGGCCCCTCGAAGACCAGCAACAACCAGACCGTCGCGCCGATACCCTCCACGAGGCTGAAGCCGACCGTGCTGAGGTTGAACGTCTCCGAGAGCGGTGCCCGCCCTCGGAGGACGTTGTGCTCCACGCTGTGTTGTGGGACGAGCAACACCGTGAGCAAGACGCCGGCGATGAGCACGCCGTTTACGCCGCCGATTCGGTGGGCGATTCCCAGCCAGACTGCCCAGAGGAGCGCCTCGGAGGCGGCGACCCCGGCGAGGCGAGCGAACGGAAGCCGAAGCGAGAGACCGTTGACCGTCACGTCGGTCAGGACGTGCTCTACGACCAGACCGACCGTCAGCACTGCCAGCGCGATACCCGAGGCCCGTGAGATGAGCGGCGCGCCCTCCGCGAGCGCCAACCAGAGCCCCAACGTGACCGTCTCGACGAGCGTGAACCCCACCATGAGGAGTGTCCGGACCGTGGCCCGGAGCCCTGTCAGCGATTGCATCTGCGATGCGTCGAACGTGGCCATGGACGTGCTGTGCCCGGGCCACATTTAGTTAGGTATCTGCTAAACTCCGTCTCCGGACCTCACGAGGGTGTCGGCGCTCGCGCCCGCCGGCGGTCCCTCGCTGCTCGATGGTCCCACGGTACGCGCTGTCGTACTGTACCAAAGAGCGACATCGAACCGACCTAACGTGTCGTTACTGTCGGAAGACGAGCTAGTAAGGTGCTCCTCCGTAGGGGGTGGTCGCTCTCGTCGGAACGACCGCGCGAAACGAGGTTCCGCGGTCAGTCGTCCGCGAACCAGACGCTTACGCCGGAGCGAGTGAAACGCTCCGTAGTTAATCGTCTGCGTCTGCGAACCAGACGCTTACGCCGGAGAGAATGAAACGCTCCGTAGTTAATCGTCTGCTTCGACGTCGGAGCGGGTCTGGTCGAGATAGGGCAACTGTTCGGCCGTCTCCTCGATGGCGTTTCGGTTCGCCTTCATCAGCGCCGTCGTGTCCCAGATGCCCTCGACGAGCGCCTGTCGCTGGGCGTCGTCGACGGAGACGTTGATTTCGTTGCCGAGCGCAGAACTCTCCGAGTCCTGCTCTGCTCCGGAATCGGACGATTCCGGAACGCCGTAGCGGACCGTCTCGGCCGCCACGTCGACTTCGATTTTCCCGTCGGGGTTGTCGTCGACCCACTGCTGGAGGGCGTTGATGCTCTCGTGGTCGGCGGTGACCGTCGGGATGCCCAGCGCGAGACAGTTACCCGCGAAGATTTCCGCGAAGCCCTCGCCGATGATGGCGTCGATGCCCCAGCGCATCAGCGCCTGCGGGGCGTGTTCGCGGGAGGAGCCACAGCCGAAGTTGTTGTTGACCACCATGACGTTGGCGTCCTGGAACCGCTCCTCGTTCATCGGGTGGTCCTTCTGGTTGTCCTCGTCGTCGAACCGCAGGTCGAAGAAGGCGAACTCGCCCAACCCGTCGAAGGTGACGACCTTCATGAACCGGGCCGGGATAATCTGGTCCGTGTCGATGTCGTTCCCGCGGATGGGGATGCCGGTCCCCTCGACGTAGTCGACCTCGGGAATCTCCTCGGTGGGGTCGCTCATTGCAGAGCCACCTCCTTCAGGTCGCGCACGTCAGACACCTCGCCGGTGATGGCCGCGGCGGCCACCATCCGGGGGTTCATCAGGACGGTGCGGCCGTCCTTCGAGCCCTGTCGGCCGACGAAGTTCCGGTTCGACGAGGAGGCACAGGCCTCGTCGCCCTCTAGCTGGTCCTCGTTCATGCCCAGACACATCGAACAGCCGGCGTTGCGCCACTCGAAGCCGGCTTCCTCGAAGACGTCCTTCAGGCCCTCCTCCTCGGCGGCGCGCTGGACGCGCTGACTGCCGGGGACGACGAACGCGCGCACGTCGTCGTCGACCTGTCGGCCCTTCACGATGCGGGCCGCACGGCGCAGGTCGGGCAGGCGGGCGTTGGTACAGGACCCGAGGAAGGCGACGTCGATGTCGTATCCCTCCATCGTCTCTCCCGGTTCGACGCGCATGTGGTCTTGCGCGCGCCGAGCGGTGTCCTGCTTGTCCTCCGGGAGGTCCTCGGGGGCCGGAATCGGGTCGTCGATGCCGATGCCCTGCCCGGGGGTGGTCCCCCACGTGACGACGGGGTCGAGTTCGCTCGCGTCGATTTCCACGACGTCGTCGTACTCGGCGTCGTCGTCGCTCTGGATGGACTCCCAGTACGGCTTCAGTTCCTCGAACTTCTCGGGGTTCTCTCGGAAGTAGTCCGTGTCCTTCAGCCACTCGAAGGTGGTCTCGTCGGGGTTGACGTAGCCCGCGCGAGCGCCGCCCTCGATGGACATGTTACAGATGGACATCCGCCCCTCCATGTCGAGGTTCTCGATGGCCTCGCCGGCGTACTCGTAGACGTAGCCGACGCCGCCCTCTGTTCCCAGACGGCGGATGATTTCGAGGATGATGTCCTTGGCCTCGACGCCCTCGCCGAGTTCGCCGTTGACCTCGATTTTCCGGACCTGCTGTTTCTCCATCGCGATGGTCTGGGTCGCCAGCACGTCGCGAATCTGGCTGGTCCCGATACCGAACGCCAGCGCGCCGAAGGCGCCGTGGGTCGAGGTGTGGCTGTCACCGCAGACGATGGTCTTGCCGGGTTGGGTGATGCCCTGCTCCGGGCCGATGACGTGGACGATACCTTGGTCGCCCGTCGTCGGGTCCGAGAACTGGATGCCCGCGTCGCGGACGTTCTCCTCGAGTTCCGACATCATCCGTTCGGCGGCGTCGTCGGCGTACGGGCGGTCCTGGTTCGCCGTCGGGACGATGTGGTCGACCGTGGCGTGCGTCAGGTCGGGCCGCGCGACTTCGAGACCCCGCTCTTGGAGCATGCCGAACGCCTGCGGACTGGTGACCTCGTGGATGAGGTGGAGACCGACGAACAACTGGTCCTGCCCGTTCGGCAGTGTGGTGACTTTGTGCCGGTCCCATACCTTGTCGTACAGGGTTCCCTCGCTCATACTGTCTCGTCCCGTCCTTCGGTGCCGCGCTCGTAGGCGCGGGAGACGCCCTCACCGGGCGCTTCGTGGTCTACGTCTTCCATCGTCTCCTCGGTCGCCTCGTCTTCGGCGTCTGCTTCGCCGCCGTCGGCGGCCACGGTCGGACCCCGCTTGAACGCCGCGCCGAAGGTGTCGTTCGTGTGTGGATGCGTGTGGTCCACGTCGCCCATCGTGTCGTTGGTGCTGTCGTCAGTCATCTGCTGGTGCTTCCTGTTCCTCTGTCTGCTGGTCGGCGTCTTCGCCCCACGCGAACAGTTCGCGCAGGCCGGCGCCGACCTCCTCTATCTGGTGGTTCTGTTCTGCGTCGCGGTACTGCTTGTAGGCCGGCCGGTGGGCCTGATTCTCCGAAATCCACTCGCGAGCGAACTCGCCGTTCTGGACCTCTTCGAGAATCTTCTCCATGCCCTCGCGGTCGATGACCTCCTCACCGCGGGTCAGACCGCCGTACTCGGCGGTGTCGGAGACGGAGTTCCACATCCCCATGTGGCCGCCTTCGTACATCAGGTCGACGATGAGTTTGAGTTCGTTCAGGCACTCGAAGTAGGCCATCTCCGGCGCGTAGCCGGCGTCGACCAGCGTCTCGAACCCGGCCTTGACCATCTCGGTGACGCCGCCACAGAGGACGGCCTGTTCGCCGAACAGGTCGGTCTCGACCTCCTCCTGGAACGTCGTCTCGATGACGCCGGCGCGGGTACAGCCGATGCCCTTCGCGTAGGCCAGCGACTCCTCCTTGGCGTTCCCCGTCGCGTCCTGATAGACGGCGATGAGTCCGGGGGTCCCTTCGCCGCGCTCGTAGGTCCGGCGGACGAGGTGGCCGGGGGACTTCGGCGCGACCATCGTCACGTCCACGTCCTCCGGGGGCTCTATCTGGCCGTAGTGGATGTTGAAGCCGTGGGCGAACTGGAGCGTGTCGCCGGCGTCGAGTTCGTCCTCGATGGCCTCGTAGACGGCCGGCTGGACGGTGTCGGGGACGAGGAGGACGACGCGGTCGGCCTCGCGGGCCGCCACGTCGGGCGTCTCGACGCGCAGGCCGGCGTCCTCGGCGGCCGAGCGAGACGAGGAGTCCTCGCGGAGGCCGACGACGACGTCGACGCCGGAGTCGTGGAGGTTCAGCGCGTGGGCGTGGCCCTGTGAGCCGTAACCGAGTACGGCAACTGTCTCGTCGTCGAGTGTCGATACGTCTGCGTCGTCGTCGTAGTAGACTTCGGTCGTGAGTTCGTCAGTCATCTTTATCGAGTGTCGTGGGGCCTCGTTCCAGTGCGGCGGCCCCGGTCCGCACTATCTCCTGCACGTCGAACTGCCGGAAGGCGTCGACGGCGGCGTCTATCTTCTGTTTGCTACCCGTCACCTCGACGGTCACCGAGTCGGTGGAGGCGTCGACGGCCTGGCCGCCGTACATCTCCGCGACGGCGTTGACGTCGTCGGGTTTCTCCCCGCCGACCTTGATGAGCGCGAGTTCGCGCCGGACCGCCTTCGGTTCCAGTTCCATCACCGAGATGACCGGGACCAGTTTCTCCAGTTGCTTCTTGGCCTGTTCGATGCCCGGTTCCGGCTCCTCGATGAGGATGGTCATTCGGGCCGTATCGTCCTCACTCGTCGGCCCGACGGTGAGGCTTTCGATGTTGAACTGGCGGCGGCTGAACAGCCCGGACACTTCCGAGAGCACGCCCGGGCGGTGTTTGACCAGCGCCGACAGCACCGCCTGCCGCGGTTCGTGGGTCACTTCGGCCTCGGGGTCGACGCGAATCCCTTGCGAGTTGCGTCGGCCCTCGGGGCGCATCCGTTCGTCCGGTGCCGGGCCTGGCATTCCTCCGGTCATGGTTAGAGCATCTCCAGATGGTCTTCTTCCAGTGCGAACAGACCGTTGTCGCCGCCGCTCGGGACCATCGGGAAGACGTTCTCCCCGGGGTCGATGTGAGCGTCGATGACGGACGGCCCGTCGTAGTCGCGGGCGGCCTGGATGGTGTCCTCGACGTCGTCGTACTCTTCGAGGCGGAACCCGCGGGCTCCGAAGGCCTCTGCGAGCTTGTCGAACTGCGGAATCCACGGGTACTCGGAGGCCATCCGACGGCCCTCGTAGAACCCGTCCTGCCACTGGCGGACCATCCCGACGGCCTCGTTGTTGAGGATGACGTAGGTGATGTCGAGGTTCTCCCGGACCGCGACCGAGAGGCCCTGCACCGTCATCAGGAACGACCCGTCGCCGTCGAAGCAGACGACCTCTTGGTCCGGTGCGGCCAGTTTCGCGCCGATGGCCGCGGGCACGCCGTAGCCCATCGTCCCGAGGCCGTGGGAAGACACCCACGTCCGGGGCTCGGTGTACTCCCAGAACTGGGAGGCCCACATCTGGTGTTGGCCGACGCCGGTACAGACGATGGTGTCGTCCGGCGTCACCTCCGAGAACGTCTCGACGACGTACTGCGGCTTCAGCGGTTCGTCGTCGGGCGTCTCGTACTCCATCGGGTACTCGTCTTTCCAGTCCTGACACTGCTGGCGCCACTCGTCGACGTCCGGCGCGCGCGGCATCGCGTCGAACAGTTGGCGCAGGACCGCGCGAGCGTCCCCGACCAGCGGGTAGTCGGCGTAGACGTTCTTGCTTATCTCCGCCGGGTCGATGTCGACGTGGACGATGTCGGCGTCTGGGGCGAAGGAGTCGACCCCGCCGGTCAGGCGGTCGTCGAACCGCGTCCCGATGGCCAGCATGCAGTCGGTGTTCGTGATGGCCATGTTGGCGTAGCCGGTGCCGTGCATCCCGGCCCATTCGAGCGAGAGTTCGTGGTCCTCGGGGAAGCTACCGATGCCGGGCATCGTCGTGATGACCGGAATCTCGTACTCCATGGCGAACTCCCGCAACGCCGACGAGGCGTCGGCCTTGATGACGCCGCCACCGGAGAGGATGACCGGCCGGTCGGCGTCGGCCAACACGTCGGCGGCCTCCTGAACGGCCTCGTCGTCGGCCTCCTCGGGCACGTCGTAGGTGTCGGGCGTGGACGGCGCCATCGGTTCGACGTCCGTCTCGCCCTGCGTGACGTCCTTCGGGAGGTCGACGAGCGTCGGTCCCTGTCGGCCGGCGTCGGCCAGCGCGAACGCCTCGCTCACGTCGTTCCCGACGGTGTCGGAGTGGTTCGCGAAGTAGCTCTCCTTGGTTATCGGCTGGGTGATGCCGACGGTGTCCGTCTCTTGGAACGCGTCGTTGCCGACGAAGTCCGTCGGGACCTGCCCCGTCAGCGCAATCATCGGGTCGGAGTCCATTGACGCGTCGGCGATGCCGGTGACGAGGTTCGTCGCGCCCGGCCCGGACGTGGCGAAACAGACCCCGGGGTCGCCGGTGACGATGCCATACGCGTCGGCGGCGTGGGAGGCCCCCTGCTCGTGAGCCATCGTGACGTGGGTGATGTCCGAGTCGTACAGGGCGTCGTAGACGGGCATGATGGCCCCGCCCTGCACCCCGAAGATGTACTCCGCGCCCGCGTTCTCTAGCGCGCGGACCACTGACTGAGCGCCGGTGGTGACCGGGGCCTGTTCCGCCGTCGCGTCGTCTGTCTGGTCCTCTGTGGGTTCGTCTTCGGCGGGGACGGACGCACGTTCGCTCATGCTGTCCCCCCGTGTGACGGTCGATACCGCGGTGGTGTGTGTGGTGTGTGCATAGCTGGAGTCTCCGATGGGTGGTGGGTAGTCGATTCGGCCGGCGACGAAAGTGGGTAGTGAGGGGCTAGACAGCCCCTACAATACGCTCGTCGCGAAGAAGGAGCGCGCCGCTGGACGGTCTGCGAGTCCGGTGTCCAGCGCGCGCTGTCATCACGTCGAGAGTCTGTCGGCCACGCATAATAAACGTTCTGTGAGAGGTGCTGGCGCACGCCTCGGCGACCGAGACGTGAGACTGCGCACCGCTGGTGGCGGTTCGTCGCGGCCGGAGGTGCGGTCATCGGCCTACGCGCGGACCTCCTCGGTCTCCTCGTCGACGCCGACTTCCTTGGCGAACCGCTCCAGTTCGCTCATCGTGACCTGCTGTTTCTCCGCGCCGTAGTCCTTGACGCGGCGGGTCACCTCTCGCACCTCGGCGTCGGTCGGCGCGTAGCCCGCGTCGACCAGTCGCTCGCGTACCGAGTGCGCGCCGGTGTGTTTCCCCAACACCAGTTCTCGCTCGGCACCGACCATCTCGGGGGTCATGACGCCGGGTTCGAACGTGTCGGAGTTCTCGATGACGCCGGCCGCGTGGATGCCGCTCTCGTGGGAGAAGGCGTTCCGTCCCACGATGGGCTTGTTGGCCGGGACCGGGATGTCGGACTTCTCCTCGACCAGCCGCGACAGCTCCGTGATACGGGTGGTGTCGACGCCGGTGTCGACGTCGTACAGCGACTCCAGCGTCATGACGACCTCTTCGTAGGCCGCGTTCCCGGCGCGTTCGCCGATGCCGTTGACCGACACCTGCGCCTGACTCGCGCCGGCCTCGAACCCGGAGATGGCGTTCGCAGAGGCCAGTCCGAAGTCGTCGTGTGCGTGGACGTCGATGCGGGCGTCCGTGTGCCCGTCGACCTTCTCGATGAGGTCGTAGAACCGCCGCGGCGTCGCGACGCCGCACGTGTCAGGGATGTTTATCCAGTCCGCACCCGCCTCGGACGTCGCCTCGATGACGTCGACGAGGAACCCCTCGTCGGTCCGGGTGGCGTCCATCGGCGAGAACATGCACTCGGCGCCGGCCTCGACGATGCGCTCGACGGACTCGACGGCCGAGTCCAGCGCCTCCTGCCGGGTCGCGTGCATGGAATCCTGTAACTGTACGTCCGACGTCGAGACGAAGGTGTGGACCATGTCCACACCCGAATCCAAGGCCGCCTCGATGTCTTTCTCGACCACACGCGCCAGTCCGCAGGTCGTCACGTTCGTGGACTCGGCGATGTCGCGCACTGCCTCGAACTCCGCGTCGGAGTTGACGGGGAACCCGGCCTCGATGACGTGGGTGCCCATCTCGTCGAGTACAGCGGCTATCTCGCGTTTGTCCTCGTAGTTGAACGACGTGCGCGGCGATTGCTCTCCGTCGCGCAGTGTGGTGTCGAAAATCCGTGCGTCTGTTATCTCAGACGTGGAATCCAGTGTGCCCTGGAAGAACTCGATCCGCCGGAGATTCCGACGTGCCCTCGTTGTTGGACATAAGCACCTGTATCTGGACACTTGCAGTACTTATAGTTGTCCATCGGGCCGGTTCTGGGCGGTCGGTCACTTTCAGTCGGCCGACAGGCGTCTGACGCGGGCCGAGGATTTTTGCCGTCGCCGCGTCTGTACGCGGGTATGAGTGATTTCGAGGGACTGGACCTGCAGGCCGTCGAGGACCAGATGGAGGCCGACGCCGACGCGGCCGGGAGCAACCGCGTCGTCCTCGGCGTACTGGACGGGACCACCGAGGACGAGGAGTGGTTGGAGACCATCGAGGACGGCGCCGTCCTCGTGTTGAACGTCGACGGCGACCTGAACGACCTCGCCTCGGGGTTCGCCCGGCCGGTCAAGGAGTCAGGTGGCGAACTGATGCACTTCCGCGGCTTCCTCGTCGTCACGCCGCCCGGCGTCAGCATCGACACCGACCGCCTCTGAGCCGCGTTCTCGCCGCTAGTTCCCCTCGCCCACCAGCGTCAGGTAGTGACCGTCCGGGTCACGGACGCGGGCGCCCTCGTCGACGGACGTCACCGCCAGCGCGTCGTCGGCCACCTCGCGGGCGACCGACTTCGGGTCCTCTGCGGCGACCCCGAAGTCGACGTGGACGCCGCCGCGGGCGTCGGCGATGCCGAGACGCGGCGACCAGAGTTCGAGGTCGAGTTCGCCGGTCGTCAAGCGTACGCGGCCGTCTTCGCGCCCGTCGTCGACCATCTCGAACCCGAGCGTCCGGTAGAACTCGACGGCCGCGTCGAGGGCCTCGACTTCGAGGACGAGTTCGAACAACCCCGTCACGCCGTGCCCGTCGTGGGGGCGCTCGCCGAGTTCGACGCAGTTGCCCTCGGGGTCGTAGAAATACAGCGACCGCTGTCCGCCGAACGTCTCCTCCACGAGGTCGAAACGGTCGTCGAGTCGGTCCCACCAGTCGTCGTACGCGCGCTCGGGAATCGTTAGCGCGTAGTGGGTGTGGAGGCCGCCGCGGGGGACCGGCCCCGGCGACCGAAGGCGGAGTTCGGTGTCGCCCGCGGCCAGCACCGCCTCCCGGTCGTCCTCTCTGACCACGTCCATCTCGAGGAAGGCGTCGTAGAACGCCGTCATCCGGTCCGTGTACTTCACTTCGAGCGTGAGCCACTCCGGGTGCGAGAGCATGCTCTAGCGTTTGCGGGCGACGGTGAAAACTCTCGGCACTGTCGTCGTTCAGTTTCCGACCGGTCACCCCACTCCGTCTGCACTTCGGTCCGTTCCTCGTTGTCGTCGGTGGCCGCGTTTCGAGCATTTATCCACGCCGAGGCCCTACGGAGTGCTATGCCGATGAAAGGTTCCGGAGCGGCGACGACTTGGGAGGAGACGAACCGCTGGGACCGGGGGGCGAGTTGGCTCGCGTATCCCCACGAGACGATGCAGCGGGCGAGCCACGTCCTCGATACGGACGCCGGCGTCGTCGTCGTCGACCCGGTGGACGCCGACGGTATCGACGACCTGTTCGCCGAGTTCGGCGAGGTGGCCGGCGTCGCAGTCCTGCTGGACCGGCACAAGCGCGACAGCGCCGCCGTCGCGAACCGACACGACGCCCCCGTCTACGTCCCGGAGTGGATGTCCGGCGTCGAGTCGGAACTGGACGCGCCGGTCGAGCGGGTCCGGCGTCAGATTCCCGGGACGGACTACGGCGTCCACAAACTCGTCAAGAACCCGGTCTGGCAGGAAGCGGCCCTCTACGGCGACGACGACGACACGCTCGTCGTGCCCGAAGCGGTCGGGACGGCCGACTACTTTCTCGCCGGCGACGAGCGGTTGGGCGTCCATCCAATGCTCCGCCTCACGCCGCCGTCCAAACTCAACCGACTGGACCCGGACCGCCTCCTCGTCGGCCACGGGCACGGCATCATGGAGGACGCGAGCGAGGCGCTGACCTACGCCCTCCGCGGGTCCCGCAGTCGGACGCCGGGGCTGTACGCGAAGAACCTCAAGTCACTCGTCCTCGGTTGAGACGGGAAGAGAGACGCTTGGGCGACGGGATTATACGTTCACCGCGCCAACAGGACGTGTGGTCTACGTCACACGCGGCCTCGTCGAGACGCTGTTGCGGTTGGCTCGGGAGGCAGAGCCGGACGACGTGACGATATCGCTGGCGGTGACACCGGCGGCGGACCTCCCCGACGCCGACTTGGACCCCGAGACGCCGGTGTTCACGGACTTTTACCTCCCGTCGGCCGGCAGTTCGGTCAACGCCGTCTTCGGGATGGACCTGGGGACGCCGGCCGGCCAGACGCAGGGCCGGTTCGTCTCCCACTCGGACGGCTACATGGGCGTCAGCAAGACGGACGACCTCCACGCGGTGGTGTTCGTCGCCGTCCCGCCGTGGGACGAGGCATCGTTCGCCGCGTTCGACCGGTCCGGCCGGAGGCAGGAGGTCACGGTTCTGGACGTCGAACCGCCCGAAGAGTCGCTCGCCTGACTACTCCAGGTAGCCGAGGTCGCGGAGTTGGTCCGCGATGTCCTGAAACTCCGCCTCCGTCAGTTCGCCCTCTCGCTGGTGCTGAACGACGATGCTCCGGAGCAGGAACCTGACGAGGTCCGACGTGCTGGAGAAACTGGTCCCTTCGATTGTCCCCTCGACGCGCTCGGCGAGGTCCTTCGGTATCGAGACGGTCGTGTATTCGGCCATGTTCGAGGGGAGGCTATCCGGAAGGAAAACGGTTGTGTCCCGGCGTCAGCGGTGGTCGTCCGCCTCGGTGTCGAACTGTCCGGCGGTCGCCGAACTGGTCGGTGAGAACATCATCTGTGCGCCGGCGGACCGAGAGCGCCGTGCGCTGTCGAACGTCGGTGTCTCTGTCGGATACACGTCGTCGTCGGTGGGAGTCGTGATTCGTGTGGTCATCCTGGGGGTCGTGTGGGTCGTCTGGGGTAGTCGATGGTCGATTCCGAGTCGGCGCGTGCGGCGCGTGCTTTGGGTACAAGCATAGGCTACCACCTCCTTTTCCCCCATCCATCATAAATGTTCATGACTATCTCGGCGGGGGACTGTCGGTGGCAAGACCTTTGTTAACGTACGCCAAACTTCGGCACGGAGGAACACGATGGGCCTCCTCTCACGCCTCAGAGGCATCGGCAGCAACGACACGGACGAAGCGGTCGAGATGGGCTACGAGTGTGTCGTCTGCGGCGAACAGACGGAACTGCCGGAAGCCGCGTGTCCGAACTGCGGTGGGCAGATGGAGAAACTGTAGGGCGGCCTGCCCACCTACACCACCAGCCGTTTTTCGTACTCCGTGAAGTTCTCGTAGCCGTCCTCGGTGACGACGGCGATGTCCTCGATGCGGATGCCACCCACGTCCGGGTCGTAGAGACCGGGTTCGATAGTGACGACGTGACCCGGTTCGAGTTCCCCGCCGTTCGGTGAGAGACGCGGGAGTTCGTGGACGTCGAGACCCACGCCGTGACCGGTACTGTGGATGAACCCCGTCTCCGTTCGGTCGTCGCTCCGCAGAGTCGCGTGGCCCGCGTCCTCGTAGACGTCACAGACGGCGTCGTGGACGTCCTCGCCGGTGGCACCGGGTTCCAGCGCGTTGAAGGCCGCGTCCATGGCTCGCTCGGTCAGGTCGTACCACTCCCGGACCGTCTCGCTCGGCGTGCCCTTGCAGAACGTCCGAGTCATGTCGGCGTGATACTTCGTCGCCTTGTCCTGCGGGAAGATGTCGACGATTATCGGCTCGTCGGCCGTCAGCGGTCCGCTCCCCCGGTCGTGGGGGTCGGCGGCGTCGGCACCGCAGGCAACGATAGTCTCGTCCAGCGAACAGCCGTGACGCAGCAGCGTCACCTCTATCTCCTCTTTGACTCGCTCGCTGGTCAGCGCCTCCCCGTCGTACTGGAGCGTCCCGTCGTCCGCGACGGAAGCCGCTGCCAGCAGTTCCTCGGCGGCCGCCATCGACGCCTCGTTCGCTCGCTGTGCGGCCCGGACGTGGTCGAGTTCTTCCGGGGTCTTGGTCGCGCGAATCTCCGTGAGGACGCCGTCGGTGTCCGCGGTCACCTCGACGCCGCGGGCCCGCAGACCGTCGGCCGTCTCGAGCGGGAACCGCGGCGGAACTGCGACGCTCTCCACGTCGTACGAGGAGAGGAACGCCGCGAGCACGTGCGAGACGGCTTCCTCGGGCCCGTGCTCGTCGACCAGTTCGGCGTGGTCGAAGTCGACGTACCGCTGGACCGAGTCGGCGCGGGCCTCCCGCTTGGCCCGTCCGAACTCCAGACTGCGCGGGAACAGGAGGTGCGTCTCGCCGTCGTACAGCGTGACGAACGGGTCCGGCGCGTCGAACCCGGAGAGGTAGTACTGGTCCGAGTCCTCCGAGTCGGCGTCCAGCAGGTAAGCGTCGGTGTCCGTGTCGTCGAGATACTCGTCGAGTGCCGAGAGGTCGGGGTCCATACCCTGTCGTCCGAGCGGCGACGGCAAAGGGCTACCGCCGTCCGAATCCGACGGTCGCTACCGCCGCGAGATGCGAGGTTATGCCCGTAGAGCGCGTAGCGCAACCATGCAGGCAGACAGAGACACCATCGAACAGACCGTCGAGCGCCTCGTCGACGACGTGAGCGAGTGGCCCCACGTGACCGTCGGTGAACACCGCTTCGGCGGCACCGAGTTCCGGGTGGGTCCCCGCGAAATCGGCCACGTCCACACGTGGGGGATGGTCGACATCGCCTACCTCCGGCGACTCCGTGACGTCCTCGTAAACGCGGGAGAGACGGGTCCCCACCACCTCCTGACCGAGTCGGGGTGGACGACCTACTACGTCGAGTCCCCCGACGACTACGGCCACGCGCGGTGGCTCCTCCGCCTCTCGTATCTCTACCACGTCGACGTCCTGAAGGGGACGCCAGCGGGGGCCGAGGAGTTCGCCGACGTCGACGTCGAGGACGAGTTGGCGGAACTGGCCCTCAGCGACGACGTCCGCGCGGCGTTCGAGCGGCGCTGAGCGCGTGACAGTCCCATAGTAACCGCGGCCGCAGTAGCGAATTTAAGCTCCGAGACAGCGCCTAGAGTCCGCATGGCAACAGTCACGTCGCGGTACCCGATGGCACAGAGCGCCGGCGAACTCACCCGCAGGACCACGCCCGGCGTCCTCGTCGCGTTGCACGTCGTCGCCGTGCCGCTGGTGGCGTTCGTCGTCGGCGCAGTTCGGCGCTGAGCGAGCCGTCAGATCCGTTTTCGCTCGGTTCCCCAGAGCGGTAGCCTCTTGTCGCCCGCCCGCAATCGCCCGGACATGGACGTCACGATACGCGAGTCTGCGGTCGCCGGGACCACGCAGGCCCCGCCGTCGAAGAGTTACACGCACCGGGCCATCCTCGCCGCCGGATACGCCGGGGGTGCGACCGTTCACGACCCACTGGTCAGCGCGGATACGAAGGCGACGATGCGCGCAGTCAGCGCCTACGGCGGCACCGTCGACCGGAGCGACGAGAGCGCCATCGCCGTCTCCGGGTTCGACGGCCGCCCCGAGACGCCCGACGACGTCATCGACTGCGCCAACAGCGGCACGACGATGCGACTGGTGACGGCGACGGCCGCGCTACAGGACGAACTCGCCGTCCTCACCGGCGACGACTCGCTCCGCTCCCGGCCGCAGGGGCCGCTACTGGACGCTATCGGGCAACTCGACGGCCGAGCAGAGAGCACGCGCTCGAACGGGCAGGCCCCCCTCGTCGTCGGCGGCGGTATCGACGGCGGCACCGTCGCTATCCCCGGCGACGTCTCGTCGCAGTACATCACCGCCCTCCTGATGGCCGGCGCAGTGACCGAGACGGGCATCGACGTGGAACTGACGACCGAACTCAAGTCGTCGCCGTACGTCGACATCACGCTCGAAGTGTTGGAGGACTTCGGCGTCACCACCGAGCAGACCGACGACGGCTACACGGTCGCCGGCGGCCAGTCCTACGACCCGGCCGACGGCACCTATCACGTCCCCGGCGACTTCTCCTCGATGAGCTACCTGCTCGCGATGGGGGCGCTGGCGGGCGACGACGCGGTGACGGTCACCTCGGCGTTCCCGAGCGCACAGGGCGACTCCGCCATCGTCGACGTCCTCGAACGGATGGGGGCGACGCTCGACTGGGACCGCGAGGACGGCGAGATTACCGTCGAACGGTCGGCGCTATCGGGCGTCGAAGTCGGCGTCGAGGACACGCCGGACCTCCTGCCGACCATCGCGACGCTCGGCGCGGCCGCCGACGGCGTCACGCGAATCACGGACGCCGAACACGTCCGGTACAAGGAGACGGACCGCGTGAGCGCGATGGCCGAGGAACTGACGAAGATGGGCGCCGAAGTCGAGGAGGAGCAGGACGAACTGATAGTCTACGGCGAGGACACCGAGTTGCGTGGTGCGACCGTCGACGGCCGGGCCGACCACCGCATCATCATGTCGCTGGCCGTCGCCGGCCTCGTCGCCGACGGCGAGACCACCGTCACGGGGGCCGAACACGTCGACGTCTCCTTCCCGAACTTCTTCGACGTGCTGTCGGACCTCGGCGGGGCCGTCGAGCGGTAGCGACCGGACGGGGACCCCGTCGCGCGCATCTACAAGGTTCAAATGCCCCCGCCTCCGAAACGTTGCTAATGAACGGCAACGAGTTCGGTCGTCTCTTTCGCATGACGACCTACGGCGAATCGCACGGGGAGGCGATGGGGTGTACGGTGTCCGGCGTCCCCGCCGGCGTCGAACTCTCCGAAGAAGAGATTCAGAAGGACCTCGACCGGCGGAAACCCGGCCAGTCGATGATTACGACCTCTCGAGGAGAGCCGGACAAGGTGAAGGTCAACTCCGGGATTCAGGACGGGTACACGACGGGGACGCCCATCGGGATGGTCATCCAGAACAAGGACGCCCGCTCGGGGAAGTACGAACCGTTCATCACGGCCCCGCGCCCCTCTCACGGCGACTACACCTACTCGGCGAAGTTCGGGACGCGAAACTGGGGCGGCGGCGGCCGCTCCTCGGCCCGCGAGACGGTCAACTGGGTCGCCGCCGGCGGCGTCGCCAAACAGGTCCTCGAACAGTCCGACTACGACGTGACCATCAAAGCCCACGTCTGCCAGATAGGCGACGTCGAGGCGGACGACGTGACGTTCGAGGAGATACTCGAACACTCCGAGGAGAACGAGGTCCGCTGTGCCGACCCAGAGGCCGCCGAGGAGATGCGGGAACTGGCCGACAAGTACCAGAAAGAGGGCGACTCCATCGGCGGCGCCATCTACTTCGAGTGCCGCGGCGTCCCATCGGGTCTGGGCGCGCCGCGATTCGACAGTTTCCCCTCCCGACTCGCACAGGCGATGTACTCCATCCCGGCGGTCAACGACTTCGAGTACGGCATCGGCCGCGAGGCCCGGACGACGGCCGGCAGCGAGTACAACGAGGACTGGGCCTTCGACGAGGACGGCCACCCGGTGCCGGAGGGGAACGACCACGGCGGCATCCAGGGCGGCATCACGACCGGTCAGCCGATATACGGCGAAGTTAGCTGGCATCCGCCGGTCTCCATCCCGAAGACCCAGACGACCGTCGACTGGGAGACGGGCGAGGAGAAGGAGATTACCGTCACCGGGCGTCACGACCCAGTCCTGCCGCCGCGCGCCGTCCCGGTAGTCGAGGCGATGCTGTACTGCACCGTCTTGGACTTCATGCTGCTGGGCGGCCGCATCAACCCCGACAGGTTGGACGGCCGCCCGGGCGAGTACGACACCGACTACCACCCATCCAGCCCCCAGAACGACCCCGAAGACGCCGAGACGCACGCCAAGACCGTCGACGAGGACTAACATGGACGCCAATCAGGAGTCCATCGCGAACCCGTTCGGGATGGACGAGGACTGTCAGAACTGCCCGGCCCTCTGTGAGACCCGGGCGAACGTCGTCCACGGCTACGGCGACGTGGGCGCGGAGTTCGTGGTCCTCGGTGACTCGCCGAGCGAGGGGGCAGACGAGTCCGGCATCCCCTTCACCGGCGAGACGGAGCGCGAACTGCTCGACGTCCTCCACGCGGTGGACATGGTCGCGGACCCCGACGCCGCCGAACCCGAGATGAAGAACGCCTTCCTCACCTACGTCACCCGGTGTCGCCATCCCGACCGGCCGGCGACCGGCGAGGAAGTGCTCAACTGCGAACCGTACCTCAACAGCGAGATACGGATGATAAACCCCGAGATTCTGCTCCCCGTCGGCCAGCGGCCCCTCGAAGAACTGGCCTTCGAGTACACCACGCTCTCCGAGGACGAATTGGACATCGAGGAACGACACGCCACCACTATCCGGGGGCGAGGCTTCGAGATTCTGCCGATGCTCCCGCCCGCCGAGCAGACCGACGCCGAACGCGAGGCGTTCCTGGAGCACTTCAGCGACGTCCTCGGACAGGACTACCGCCAGACGAAGGGCCGTCGCGGTCGGTAGCGCTCCCGTCTCCCGTCTCTCGTCCGCCGTTTCGAACGCCCGTGCCCAGAACGGAACCGACTAACCACAGACGGCCCCAGAGGGAGGTATGACCACGGTCGCAGTGCTCGCGGACCCCCCTGTCGAGGGGTTCGTCCTGCCCGAACTGGCCGCGGGACCGCTCGACGAACCCGAAGCGGCGGCCCTCTACACCGCTATGCTGGGCGACGTCTGCCGGGCCGTCGAGGCCAGCGGCGCAGAGTTGCTCGTCAACTACCGGGCCGCCGAACAGGTCCCCGACGGCGTGGACCCGGAGGCCGCCGTCAGGGAACCGCTGGACGAGGCGCTCCAGCGCCCCGATGAAGCGCGGTACGAGGTACAGGTCGGGTCGACGTTCGCCGGTCGGGTCGGGAACACAGTCACCCACCTGCTGGACCGCGAGGGCGTGGCCACCGTCGCCGCCGTCGAACCGACCGCCGGCCTCCTCGCCCGCCAGCAGATAGACAGCGCGGCGATGAAACTCCGCTCCAGCGACGTCGTGCTCGGCCCGGCCACCGACGGCCGGGTGTACTACGCCGGGTTCGGCGAACCGCTGGACTTCGAGGACGCCTACGCCACGCCCTCGGTCCAGACGCTCGTCGGCCGGGCGGAGGACGCCGGCCTCGACGTCGACTTCCTCCCGACGGTCCCCACCGTCGAGACGCCGGCCGACCTTCGAACCGTCGTCCCGCTACTCCGCGCCCGTCAGCGGGCGGGCCGGGTGGTCCCGCCGCGGACGACCGGTCTCGTCGACGCGTTCGGCCTGCGCGTCCGCGACGGGGAGGACGGCCCCGAGTTGGTCCGCGAGTAATCGACAGGCCTTAGAGGAGTCCACCGTTAGCACTGCCTGCGGTGGGGTGGCAGAGTGGCCTATTGCGCCTGCCTTGAAAGCAGGTATCCTCACGGATTCCTGGGTTCGAATCCCAGCCCCACCGTTTTGCTCCGAGCGATTCGGGAGCGGAACGAGCGGGTATCTCGGACGGCCCCGAACGCCCACGATAGCTGAAAACATCGTGGAAGCGAACGGTCGGTTTTAAGCCGCTGGTGGGGCTCAGAAAGACGTGATGCTGCGATTCATTCGGTCCCCAGGGGTGTCTGGAACGCGCGGGTTCGCGGTCTGTATCGCTCTCCTCCTCGTCGCCGGTTCGGTGGTCGGGCCGGCGGCCGCCGCCCCCCGACTCTTCGTCAGCGGCGGGTCCCTAGAGTCGGGGACGGCAATAGCCGGCGAGGACTTCGACGTGACCGTCACCGTCAAAAATACCGGCGACGACGGCGGTGCGCTCACCGTCTCCGTCACCCGGAACGGGTCGGGAATCGCCGAACGCCGCGTCGTCGTGGACAGCGACGAGAGCGTTCGCTTCACCGAGACAATACAGTTCGACGACCCCGGACGCTACGTCATCGAGGCCGAGGGTCGAGAGTTGGGCACGGTCCGCGTCGAGCGAGCGAGCGCGGCCGTCACCAACGAGACGACGGACCAGCGGACGGTAGAGGTACGCGCCGGTGCGGTGCCGACCACGGAACCGTACACCCTCCAGTTCCCGAACGCGTCCGACCGCTCGATGGCCGTCGAGTCGTGGACGGTCGAGGCGAATCGAGGGCAGTTCACCCAGCAGGTGACCGAGTACACGGTGCCGAATGCCTCGGACGCGCGACTGCCCGGCGACGCGTCGGCGACGGTCCTCGGGGTCGTCACCGTCGGGTCCACCGACGGCATCGACGCGGCGACGATGCGGGTCGCCGTCGACCGAGCGCGTCTGCGGGAGACGGGCCTCGACGCGACAGAGGTGAGCGTCTACCACCAGAACGAGTCGACGTGGGAGCGGTTGAACACGACGGTCGCCGAGGAACGGGCCGACGCCGTCGTCTTCGAGGCCAGAGCCACCGACTTCTCGACATTCGCCGTCGGTCGCATCGAACCCGAGTTCTCCATCGTGAATACGAGTTTCCGGTCGGTGAACTCCGCAGACGGCCAGCGAATAGTCCTCGAAGGCGTCGTCCGGAACGACGGCGGCGTCGCTGGTGAGTACGACGCCCGGATGCTGGTCAACGACGACGAGGTCAACGCCACGACGGTCCGGGTGCCCGCGAACGACGAGCGGTCGGTGACGCTGTCCCACGACGTCACCGAACCGGACACATACGAGATACGCTTGAACGACGAAGACGCCGGGAGCCTCGTCATCAGTCAGAGTCAGGTCGAGACCGAGACGCCGGACGCCGAACGGACGACGGCCGACCCCGACAGCGAGAACGCCGACCGCCAAGGCGAAACCACCGACGCCGGCCCGCCCCTCGGGGACACCAGTGACCTCCTCCCCGAAGGCGTCCCCGGGACGGTACTCGGCATCGACACCGTCTACCTTGCCGGCGGCGTCGGCGTCGCACTGGTCGTGTTCTTCGGCGTCGTGGCGTTGCTCCGGCGAGGCGGCGGCGGGGGCAACAGCGGCGGGTTCGAGCAACTGTAAGGTCGGTTCCCGGACCGCCGGAGAGCAATCCTTTTTGTGTCGGTGTTCCCAGATTCCGGTATGGACTGGCCGCACGACCCAGACGGAGAAGAGGGCAGCGAAGGCCGCCGCAAGTACGGACACGCGGTTCTCGCGAAGAAAATCGACGAGGACGAGGACTTCCCGCTGACCGCCGAGGAGTACGTCGAGCAGTACGGCGACCACCCGATTCGCATCGACTACGAGACAGTGGTCAGCGTCGCGGACATCTTCGAACACGTCGACCAGGAGACGTTCGAGGACTTCCCGGACTTCCACAAGGCCCTCGGCCGGGCACTCCGGGAGGCCGACCTCTGGCCCTACCGTCTCGAACACGCCTGACCGCCTGGCCGTGCACCGTGGGGTGTGTATGCACGACACATACTTGTAGGGGTGTGGCGTACGCCCCAGTATGGCGACACGAGGCTCAGACACCGATTCCGACCCAGGCGACCTCCCGGAGACCGTCGTCAGCGACCTCCTGTCGGCGGATAGCCGCCGACTCGCGCTCTCGATTCTCGACGAGCGAGGGGAACCGATGGTCGTCTCCGACCTCGCGAGCGCCGTCGTGGCCGCTCAGCGAGACGTCCCAGAGACGGCAGTGTCGGCGGGGGAACGGGAGGCGATGCGAGAGGAACTGTTTACCGAACACATTCCGAAACTGACGGCGACCGGGGTAGTCGAGTACAACTCCATGGTCGGCACCGTCGAACTCAAACGCCGCGGCATCGTGGGGCGGGGACGGGCCTGACGTCGCTGTCACCGGCCCTACCGGAGCCCAACCGCAGACCAATCTTGTCCTTCGATACCACGAGGCATAAGCGTAGTGGAGGTATCTTTTAGACCGCCCGTGCTATACGGTCACATATGAACGACCCGGTATCAGTTCGGGAGGTGATGAACCGCGAGTACGTCGGTGCGAGCGAATCTGACGACCTCCTCGAGACGACCGAACTCCTCGTGCGGGAAGACGAGACCACCGCGTTGGTCCTCCGTGGAAACGACCCAGTCGGCGTGGTCACACAGCGAGATATCCTCGGCTATCTGATTTCCGAGGGGTATCCCGACTCCGCGACGGTCAGCGAGGTGATGACGGAATCTGTGCCGTCGATTTCGCCGGACGCGCGCCTCCACGAAGCGCGCGACCAGATGGCCGCGTGGTCTACCGAGTGGGTCCTCGTCACGGAGGACGGCGACCCCATCGGGACGCTGACTGAACACGACATCCTCTCGACGGCGCGATTAGAGAGCGAGACCACCGAACAGGTCGAGGAAGACGCACAGATGGCCGCGACGGGGCAAGGGATGGGGACGGAAGCAACCGCCGCCGAGGACTCCTTCGAGGAACAGGGTATCTGTTCCGCCTGCGGGACGTTCACGCGAAACCTCGCGTCGTTCAACGGGCAGTTACTCTGTACCGACTGCCGAGACGTCTGACCCTCCCGCTGGGCACCAACTGTTTTGCGTCCGCACGTCGGACGTAGCCCGTGGAGACAACGCCCGCCGCGGCCGACGACGTAGACGCCGTCGTCGACCTCTGGGTCGAACTCGCCCGGGACCAACAGGAGTACGGTTCCCACCTCCTCGCCGACGAGAACCGCGCCGCAATCCGTGAGGCGGTCCTCCAGCGCGTCGTGAACGACGAACTCGTCGTCGCCCGCGTCAGGGACTCGCTGGTCGGGTTCGTCATGGTGACTATGGAGCGGGGCCGGTACGAACAGACGCTCGCCCGCGGCCTCGTGGAGAACATCTACGTCCGACCGAACTACCGTCGCGAGGGCGTCGGCAGCGCCCTCCTGCACGCCGGGGAGACGATTCTGGCCGAGAAGGGCGCCGAGGTAGTCGGCCTCGAAGTCATGGCCGAGAACGATTCGGCCAGACGGTTCTACGCCAGCCACGGCTACGCACCCCATCGCCTCGAACTCGAAAAGCCGACGGAAAACGATACCCTCTAAACGGTCCCCCCGCAACGAACGAACGCGAGCGCCAGGGGAGCTTGGGTGGTCCAAGCACTCGACTTGTAATCGAGAGTTCGTGGGTTCAAATCCCACCCCTGGCTTCCTTCTCTGAAATCGTCTCCGGGACGGTCAGCAGCACCGCCACCACTCTCGTTGGGACTGCGGCCCGGTAGGCCAGACGGTTACCCACGTTTTTATCGGACCGGGCCGAACGACCGGTATGGTAACATACCTCGTAGGGACGGACGGCGAAGGGACCAGCGAGCGTCTCTGTGACTACCTCGAACAGTACGTGAGTGGGGGCGACGAGGTAGAGGCCGTCGTCGTCGCGCGCGAAGCGGAGTTCGAGGAGGCGGGGTTGCAGAGCGCACTCGACGTGTTCGAAGACAGGTTGGGAGAGCGCGCGTCAGTTCACACCAGACGCGTCCATCGAGGGCGCAATCCGGCCGACGAACTGCCGAACCTCGCGGACGAAATCGACGCCGACCAGTTAGTCGTCGGCCTCCGCCAGCACTCCCGGACAGAGCGCATCGTCTTCGGGAGCGTCGCGAGCGAACTCCTCGAACGCGTCACTCGTCCGGTCGTACTCGTCCCCCTCCCGGAGGGAGCGACGCCGGCCATCTGAGTTCCGCGACCGGCGGGCGTGAATCCCAGAGGAGATGACGAGTTCCGTCAGCCGCCGTCTTCCGTCTCCGTCGCTGTGTCGGTCGCCGTGTGACCGGCAGCGTCGGTCACCGTGAGTTCCACTTCGTACGCGTGCCCGTTGTTCTCGTCGTGTTTGGCGGTGAGTCCCGTCGACCCGGTGGCCACCGACCCGCTCACGTCGACGCTCGCAGTGTCTTCGGTGCTCCCCGTCTCGGTGTCGGTGAGGGTCAATTCCACCGCGTCGAGGTCACCGTCGCCGTCTCCGACCTCCCACGCGGCGTCGAAATCCGCGTGCGGGCTTCCGCCGCTGTTGTCCTCGTTCAGCGAGAGCGCGTCGACGGTGACGGCGCTCTCGGTGTTGTCGGCCGTGACGCCGACGGTCGCGCTGGTCGAGTTGCCGGCCGAATCCGTCGCGGTGGCCGTCAGCGAGTGGTCGCCGTCGGCGAGGCCCGTCGTGTCCCACGAGTCCTCGTAGTACCCCGACGAGGAGTCGTACGTCGTCGTGCGCGCCGTCCCGCCGTCGACAGCGTACGTCACGTCGAGTGAGTCGTCCCCGTCCTCGCTGTCGCTGGCGTCGATTTGGACCGTCACGGTTCCGGACACCGTCGCCCCGTCGCTGGGCGTGACCCACGAGACCGTCGGCGCGCCGTCGGTTGACCCGGACACCGCGGCCTCGACGTCCAGCAGACCGCTCCCCTGCTTACTGCCGGACAGACCGATGTCCTCGGCCGTGTCTTTCAGTCGGGTGCGAGCGTCGGTGTGTCCGTAGCCCTGCGCCATCAGTTGCCCGCCGGCACCGCTGACGTGCGGGCAGGCCATCGACGTGCCCGAGAGCGTGTCGTACCCGCCGCCGACGTACGTCGAGTAGATGTCCACGCCGGGCGCGGCCAGTTCGACGTCGCTCCCGTAGTTCGAGAAACTCGCGAAGTCGTCGGTCGCGTCCGTGGCGCTAACCGCCATCACCGTCGAGTAAGTGGCCGGCGCGGAGCCTTCGACGTCGGTTCCCTCGTTGCCCGCGGCGGCGACGAGGAGGACGCCCCTGTCGTAGGCGTACCGGCACGCGTCTTCGATGGTGTTCGACGTCGGCCCGCCGAGGCTCAGACTCCCGACGTCGTGTCCCTCGTCGGCGACCCACTTGATGCCGGCGGCGACGTCGGAGTACGCACCGCTCCCGCTGCTGTCGAGCACTTTGACGGCGTGGAGCGTCGCCTCGGAACTCACGCCGACGACGCCCTCGCCGTCGTTCACCGCGTCGGCGATACCGGCGCAGTGGGTCCCGTGTCCGTTGTCGTCGTCCCAGTTCTCGGCGTAGGGACCCCGTGCGTCCACGAACGCTTTCCCCGTTCCGAGGTTCTGCTGGAGGTCCGGGTGGTCCGAGTCGATACCGGTGTCGACGATAGACACGTCCGCACCGGACCCGGTCGCCCCGTCGGCGTGTGCCTTCTCCGCGTCGACCCTATCGACGCCCCACGGGACCTCCGCGTCCCCGGAGTCGATGCTGATGGCCCGCATCTCGCCGTCGGTCTCGACGTATCGCACGTTCGGGTTCCGACGGAGGTTCGCCAGCGCCTCGTCCGAGAAGCGACCCGCGACGGCCTGACCGATGCCACCGAAGTCGAGGACCCGATGGACCGAATCGGCCCTGCGCCGGGCGTCGTCCGTGGCGGCCTGTGTGCTCGTACCGACGACGTGCCGGTCTGTGTCGGTTGCCCCGGCCGTGCCCGTGCCGAACAGTGACCCAAGTCCGAGAACCCCGATGCCGTACAGCAGTTCGCGCCTGAACGCCTCCGAGTGACCCATGGTTGCTAGTCACAAACGAGGTCCTTAGAGGTTCCCACTCAGTTAGCCCCCAGTACAGTTCGTCCGGCCGTCCGTTCGGCGCTCGGAGGTCCCCTTTCGCGTACCGTCTCCTGTCGGAGTGGCGGCCGTAGCTATCGCCCGTCAGTTGCGGAGTGCCACTCGCGGACCCGGTGGGCGGTGTCTCAGTCGTCCTCGGGCCACCATCGGAGCGTCATCGCCACCGAGTCGTCCAGCCCGAACACGCTGTTCTCGCGGTCGACGGTGGCCGTCTGTGGGGCGACGAGCGTGACCGTCTCGTCGCCGACGGTGACCGTCAGCGTCTCCTCACCCTCGACCAACCGGTCGGCGAGGTCGTCTAAGTCGGACAGCAGGACCGTCCGGCCGACGGCCGCGGTCCGACTGGTCGCGTGTTCCTCGACCCCGCCGACGACCGGGGAGATGTCGACGTCCATCGAGCGGTTCGAGAGGACGGCGTTGACGACCGCACCCAACAGGACGACGAGGCCGATGATGTAGAGCCACGTCAGGAGGACGAGGATGCTGGCGACGAGGTTCGTGCCCGCCCCGCCGGACTTGAACGTGGTGAACAGCGCCTGGGCGACGGTCAGACCGACGGCGGCGAAGGCCGTCCCCGGGACAACCTCGGCGACGGTCACGTCCGTGTCCGGGAAGATGTAGTACATGGGGTAGAACACGACGAACAACCCGACGGCCGTCGCACCGCCGCGGAGGACTGTCCCGAGGAGGCCGGTACCCGACACCGAGACGAGGCGGCCCACGACGCTGACGCTGACGATGGCGAGCGCGACAGTAGCGAGCAACAGGAGGCCGTCGAAAATCTGGTCGCCGAACGTGTTCTCGCTGCTGGTCTCGTAGATGTCCGAGAACGCGGTGTCGAGGCCCCGGAAGATGCGGAGCGCTCCCCAGACGAGGAACGCGAGGCCCAACAGCGAGACGGAGGTGTCGGCCTCGCTCAACCCCTGCTGGATGAGTTCGCTCGACTGCTCGGTCAGGACGGCCTGCATGATGCCGACGACGGAGTCCTGCACGGCGAGATTCTGCGTTCGCTGGACGAGCGTCAACACGAGCAACAGGAGCGGGAGGATGGAGATGAAGGCGTGGTAGGCGATGGACCCGGCCATGAAGGTGAGCTTCTCGACCCTGACCTCGTGGACGATGGCCCGCAGTAACTCCTCGGCGCGGGCGGCGGTGACGGCCATACCGCGGCTTCGACTCCCCCGAGGAAATACCCAGCGTCCGGCCGCACTCGACCCGACGCCGACCACGAAGTCCCGCCGACCGGTCGACGGCGGACGACTGAGCGCCCGGTTCTGACGGGGGCTTAAGCCGCTCCAGCCCCTACGGGAGTCCATGAGCGAACAAGAGGGCGACCTACCCGAGAACGACGAGGAGTGGCGCGAGATACTGACCGAGGAGGAGTACCGCATCCTCCGCGAGGCCGGGACGGAACCGCGATTCAGCAGCGACCTGCTGGACGTCGAGGGGAAGGGCGTGTTCACCTGCGCCGGGTGTGGCACCGAACTGTTCGACAGCGACGAGAAGTTCGACTCGGAGACGGGGTGGCCGAGTTTCTGGGACGTCTACGACGAGGGGACCATCGAGACGCGCCTCGACGAGAGCCACGGCATGCGCCGGACAGAGGTCGTCTGTGCCTCCTGCGGCGGTCACCTCGGTCACGTCTTCGACGACGGTCCCGAACCGACCGGGAAGCGCTACTGCATCAACGGCGCGGCGCTGGACTTCGAACCCGACGAGAACTGAGTCGAGCGGTCGTCGAAGTCGCCGGTCAGGCGTAGCTCTGCTCGGCGAACTCCAGAATGCGCTCTGACTCGGCCATCGTGACGCCGTAGTCGTCGTCCACGAGGACCGGGACGCCGCGCTGGCCCGAGACGCGCTTGACTTCGTCGCGGTCGGAGTGGAGCGCGTCGACCCAGACGCTCTCGTACTCGACGTCGAGTTCGTCCAGTCGGTCGGCCACTTTCTCGCAGTACGGACAGCCGTCCAGTTGGTAGAGCGTTCGGCTCACACCCCGGCGTACGGCGGCGAGGCTCAAAGAACGTGCGGTCGAACGCGGAAAAGCGGCGAAAGCCCGGCTTACTCGTACAGCCAGGTCTCGTCGACCTGTTCCCAGTCGACGAGTTCCTCCTCGTCGAAGAAGAGGTCGATTTCGCGCTCGTTGGCACCCTCGTCCTCGTGGTCGGAGCCGTGGATGACGTTCCGACCGAGGTCGAGACCGTAGTCACCGCGGATGGTCCCGGGCGCGGATTCGGCGGGGTCCGTCTCTCCCATCATGTTCCGGACCTGTCGCGTGGCGTCCTGTCCTTCCCAGACCATCGCGAAGACCGGGCCGGACGTGATGAACTCCACGAGGCCGTCGAAGAACGGCTTGTCCGCGTGTTCGCCGTAGTGTTCCTCGGCGAGTTCCTGGTCTATCTGCATGAACTTGCCGGCGACGAGCTTCAGACCGCGGTCCTCGAAGCGGGAGACGATGTCCCCGACGAGGCCGCGCTGGACGCCGTCAGGCTTGACCATCACGAAGGTTCGCTCGGACATCAGGCCTCGGCCTCCTCGGCTTCCTCGTCGTCTTCCTCGGCGTCGGACTCCTCGACCTCTTCCTCGGCGGCTTCGAGGTCGGGGGCGGCGTCTGCCGCCTCGTCTTCCGTCTCGTCGGCCGTCTCCTCGACGCTCTCCTCGGTCTGCTCCTCCGCGCCACCGCGGCCGGACTCCGTCCAGCCGAGGTTGCGGGCCTCGCGGCCGAGGTCGGCGTTGTTCTCGCACTTCGAGGAGCAGAAGTGGATGGTCGAGCCGTCGTTCCGGACGAACATCGTGCCCGTGCCGGGCTCGATGTCCGCGCCGCAGTAGTCACAGTCTCGCGTTCGCGGCATCGTTATTGCCCTCCGATGGAGTCGGCTTCGCGGGCCGTCTCGCGGAGCTGGAGCACGTCGCCCTCTCGGACGGGGCCCAGGACGTTGCGAGTGATGATACGCCCCTGGTTCTCGCCCTCTCGGATGCGGCACTTGACCTGCATGGCCTCGCCGTGCATCCCAGTTTTGCCGACGATCTCGATGACCTCGGCGGGCGTGGAGCCGCTGCCTTCGGATTCCTCAGCACTCATCCGTGGTCACCTCAGCGAAGCTCCTCGACCTTCGCGGCGATGTCCTCGACGTCGCTCTCGGCCTCGCCCGAATCGACGATGGCGGCGGCGGCGGAGCCGACTTCGAGGCCCGCGGCGTGGCCCAGGTCGTCTTGCTGTTCGACGAAGATGAAGGGGACGCCCTTCTCGTCGGCCAGCTCGGGGATGTGCATGACGATTTCCTCGGGCTGGACGTCCTCGGCGACGTAGACGAGTTCGGCGGAGCCGCGCTCGACGGCCTTGGTCGTCTCGTTGGTACCCTTCTTTACGCTGCCTGTGTCTCGTGCGACTTCCAGCGCCTCGAGGGCGTCGTCCTCGAGGTCGGCCGGAACGTCGAAATCTACGTATACTGGCATTTGTATGGTCACCTCCTGCACGCGGGCTCAGGCTCCCCCGCCGTCACGGGCGTTCCCGCGGCGCACCGCGGCGGTGCGCGTAGTCCTAAAATGGCTGGGAGCATCATCAACCCGGCGCAGGCTGTATCCAACTCTGGGCCACCGGCCCTAAAAGCAGTTTCGAAGCCGAAACGGCGTGCGAACGCAGTGCATAGCTGTCGCCGGGGAGACCGTTCGACCGCCGTCGCGGGGGAACCGCCGGCGGAACCGTCACGCCCATGACTGCGCCGGTTCGACACCTCGGTATGGACCTCGCACGGTCGCTCCGGGAGGAAGCCCGCCGCTCGAACGAGCGCCGACTGCTCGTGCTGGCCGGGGACCCCGAACTGACGCGCGACCGTGCCGCGGACGCCCTCGACGCCGCCGAGGTATCCCGTGAGGAGACCACGCTCCTCGGTCCCGACCCGTTCCTCGACTCTGAACGCCACGAACAGGTCCGGGCCGGAGAACTGCTCGGCCGGACCCGGACCGCCGTGGTCGTCGACGCCCACGACGAACTCCGACCGAACGCGCTCGGAACCGCCGTCGGGGCCGTCGACGGCGGCGGCCTCCTCGTCCTCCTGACGCCGCCGCTGGACGACTGGCCCGACCGGCGTGACGCCTTCGACGAGACGCTCGCTGTGCCGCCGTTCGGCGTCGACGACGTGACCGGCAACTTCCGACGCCGAC
Source organism: Haloarcula sp. H-hyl6 (assembly GCF_056934455.1). NCBI lineage: Archaea > Methanobacteriati > Methanobacteriota > Halobacteria > Halobacteriales > Haloarculaceae > Haloarcula > Haloarcula sp. H-hyl6. Next base: position 681,125 of record NZ_JBRIIK010000002.1, on the reverse strand, counting down.
TGGTCGAGACGCTCCGGGCCCACCGTGGCATCGCCGTCGTCCACGTCGAGGCCGGGGGCGACACCGTCGAGCAGACGGGACTGACGGACCCACCACCTCGCCATCCGTCAGCGACCCCGACCGCACCCGACGACGCCGCGTTCCGCTCGGAGACCTACGAGGCCTGTCTCACCGACGACCAGGTGGACGCCGTCCGGGCGTTCGAGGCGCTCCGCGACCCCGGACACGCCGTCGTCGTGGAGGCCGACCGGGGCCGCGGGAAGTCCAGTGCGGCGGGGCTGGCCGCCGCGAACCTCGCGCTGGACGGCACGGACGTCCTCGTGACCGCGCCGCAGTACCGGAGCGCCGCCGAGGTGTTCGTCAGGGCGATGGCGCTTTTCGAGACGCTGGGCGTCGCGTTCGAGCGTGACCGAGCGGACGCCCCGCACGAACTCACCGTCGGGAGCGACGGCGGCGGCCGAATCAGGTTCGCGAAGCCCGCGAACGCCGTCGAACTGCCCGACGACCCCGACGTCGTCGTCGTCGACGAGGCGGCCGCGCTCCCCGTTCGTCGTCTCGAATCCTTCCTCGACGCTCCGGCCGTCGCGTTCACGACGACGGTGCACGGCTACGAGGGGGCGGGTCGCGGGTTCTCGGTCCGCTTTCGGGACCGGTTGAGCGAGAGCGGCCACGCGGTGGCGGACGTGACGATGGCGACGCCGATTCGCTACGCCGACGCCGACCCGGTCGAGGTGTGGGCCTTCCGGGCGCTGTTGCTCGACGCCCGACCGCCGGTCGACCAGTTGGCCGCGGACGCGACGCCGGAAACGGTCGACTATCGCCGCCTCTCCTCGGAATCGTTGCTCGCCGACGAACACCTCCTGCGGGAGGTGTTCGGACTGTTAGTGCTGGCCCACTACCGCACCGAACCCGCCGACCTCGCCCGTCTGCTCGACGCGCCGAACCTCTCGGTGCGGGCGCTGACACACGAGGGGCACGTGGTCGCCGTCGCCCTACTGGCGCGGGAGGGCGACCTCTCGGCGGAGACGCGGGCGACGATGTACGAGGGCGGGCGCGTCCGCGGGAACATGGTCCCGGACGTGCTGACGACGCAGTTGCGCGACGAGAGCGCGGGCGTCCCGGTGGGTCAGCGCGTCCTCCGCATCGCCACGCACGCCGCCGTCAGGTCACGGGGCCTCGGGTCGCGCCTCCTCCGTGAGGTCCGAGCGGAGTTCGGCGACGAGGTGGACTGGGTGGGCGTGGGCTACGGCGCGACGCCGGAACTCGTCAACTTCTGGCGGGAGAACGACTACGGAACCGTCCACCTCTCCACCTCGCGGAACGACACGAGCGGCGAGTACTCCGCCGTGATGGTCGACCCATGTTCCGAGGTCGGAGCGGAACTGGCCGCTCGACACGCCGGGTGGTTCTGTGACCGGGCCGCCGCGGTGCTGTCGGACACGCTGGACGACTGCGACCCGGACGTGGTCAGGGCGGTGCTTCGGGCCGTCGACGCGACGCCGGACCCGACCCTCTCCGAGTGGGAGTGGCGTCTCGTCGCCGGCGTCCCGGGCGGCGCGGCCATCCTCGACACCAATCCCGCGCCGTTCCGCGCGTTGTCGGTACGACATCTGGTCGCACCCGCCGACGGCGAGGCGCTGACGGACCGGGAGGAGCGACTGCTCGTCCGCAAGGTGTTGCAGGCCCGACCGTGGGACGACGTGACCGACGAACTCGACTTCGTGTCCCGTCGGCAGTGCATGCGGGCGTTGGGCGGAGCCGTCGAAAGATTGACACGGCTCTACGGCGAGGAGTGGGTACAGGAGGAACTGGACCGCCACACATGACGCCGGGACTGGAACTGCTGTTGGTCGTTCTCGCCTTCGCCTTGCTGGTCGCCGGCGTCGTCGGCAGTCTGATTCCACAGATGCCCGGTGCCCCGGTGTCGCTCGCCGGCGTCTACCTCTACTGGTTCGCGACCGGCACGACCGAACCCGGCGTGTTCCTGCTGGCCGTGTTGACTGTCGTGGGCGTGCTGACGTGGGTCGTCGACTTCGTCGGCGGGGCCGTCGCGGCCCGCGTCGGCGGCGCTTCGAACACGACGGCCGTCCTCGCCGGACTCGTCGGACTGGTTCTGTTCTTCGTAACCGGACCGCTGGGCATCGTCCTCGGCGTCGCCGCGACGGTGTTCGCCGTCGAGTTCTACCGGCAGGAGGACGCCCAGAAGGGGCTGAAAGCCGCGCTCGTGACCACGGCCGGGATGCTCGCCTCCGGCGTCGTACAGGCGATGCTCACCGGGTCGATACTGGTGACGATGCTGGTGGTCGCGCTCGTATGACCACCTGCGAGGAAGCGGACTGCGAGAACGAGGCCGCGGTGGAGCTACACGTCCCGTGGACCGACAACATGCTCGTCTGCACCGCACACGCCCGCGTCTGGGCCCAGAAGGACGGCGTTGTCCCCGAACCACTGGAAGGCAGTGGCGACGACTGGCGCTAGAGTTCCCTCGCCAGCATCACCTCGTCCGCGTAGTCGTCGCCGAACTTGTAGTGGTCCTCGCGGACGGCCTCCGTCTCCCAGCCGTGCGATTCGAGGAAGTCGATTGCGTCCTGATTGGTCGACGGGACGGAGTTGTACAGTTTCTCGTAGCCGTGGTCTCTCGCCCACTCGGTCCCCCGTTCGAGGAGGTGCTCGCCGATGCCCTGTCCTCGGTACTGGACGAGGACGCCCAGCGTGAGTTCGGCGGTGTGGCTGAGCTTCTCGATTTCCGGGTGTTTGAGGTGGACCCAGCCGACCACGTCGTCGTCGACGCAGGCGACGAAGAAGATGCGCGACTCCAGTTCGTTGTGTCGGAGCAGGACGCCCTCGCTGTCGATGATGTCGGCGAGCGTCTCGGCGTCGACGTAGGCCCCGCTCCCGATGGCGGCCCGGATGGCCCCGACGAGGCCCTTCAAGTCCTCCTGTCTGGCCTGCCGGATGGTGTACTCCACCTCCTCCGTTTCGAACTCTTGGGTGTCCGCGTCCTCGTAGGCGATGCGGAGTTCGTCGCCGTCTCGCTCGACTTTCCCGGTGCGCTGGAGGATGGCGACGTGGTGGCCGAACGGCCGGGGTTCCATCTGGAGGGACCGCCGGACCGTCTCGGCGTCCACTCGCCCGTGGGATTCGACGTAGTCGTAGATGTCTCGCCGGTCGGGGTGGTCGAACTGCAGCGGCTCTGTTAGCTCCATGTGTTCTGTTACCACTGACCAGTATTTAATAGTTTGTCACGATTCCCCCGCGGGGAGAACGCGGGGAAAACGCCCCTTACCGCTCGGGAACGCCCGTGAGTACCGTCGCGACGTCCCCGATATCGTGCGTGTCCACGAGCAGTTCCGCGGCCGACCTGATGGAGTAGGTCCCGTCTAAGTCGACGCCGTAGCAGGCGGCGTAGAGGTCGAGCCACCGGTTCAGCGTCCCTTCGAGGCGGTCGAACGTCGCCTCGTCGAAGCGGACCCACTGCCCGCCGGTCCGGGCCTCGCAGTACAGCGACACCGTCGGGCCGACGCCCCGACGGAGGAGGTCCATCGCTCGCTCCTCGTCCGGCGGGTCCGGGTCGAAGTCCGCGGCGGCCTCGTCGGCCCGGCGTTCCAGCGCCCGAATCCGGTCGCGGTACTGGTGACTCATCAGCCCTGCTTGAACTCGACCCCCTTGCCCCCGGCGGGGTGTTCCCACTCGGTGTCGGCGACCACGGCGCAGGTCCCGCACTCGACGCACGGTTGCGTGTCGAGACTGACGAGGTGTTCCTCGTGTCCGTTCGTCTTGACCATCTCGTCTCGGTAGCACCCGCCGCCGAAGTCCTTCGCGCTGACCGGGCAGGCGGTCACGGCCGTCCCCGACGCCTCGAAGGAGTTGTCGACGAGTTGGATGTGGGGGTCGCCCACGTCGTAGGTCAGGTCGCCGATGCGGTCGTCCAGTTCGGGGGGTTGGACGTGGTTCTCGTCGGTCACCTCCTCGCCGAGTTCCTCCGCGATGACAGTCGGCAGGGTGACGTAGGGCAGTTTCGTGTCGGGAATCATCGAGACGAGCGTCGGCGAGTTGTAGGCTCGTTCGACCAGCCCCGACGCCGCGCGGACGCCGAAGCGCCCCAGCGCAGACTCCGCGACGGCGTTCGTGACGCCGTCTATCGGCCCGATTTCCCCGAGTCGCCCGACCGTGCTGTAGCTCCGCGGTCGGAGTTTGTCCATCACGCCCTCGTCGTGGAGTTTCTGCTCGTAGAGTTCGCCCGCACGGTGGGGGTCGCCCCGAGAGCGGGCGTCGGCGAACGCCTCGGCGGCCAGCGCACCCGCCGTGACGGCGTGGTTCATCCCCTTGATGATGGGGCCTTGGGCCTGCATCTGGCCGGCCGCGTCGCCGACGAGGACGAGGCGGTCCGCGTGCGGCGAGGTGTGGGCCACCTTCTTCGAGTCGGGGACGAGTTTCGCGCTGTACTCCAGTTCGGTGTAGTCGTCCCCGAGCCACTGGGCCATCAGCGGGTGGGTCAGCAGACCGTCCAGCAGTTCCTGGGGTTCAGCGCGTTCCTCCGCGATGGAGTCCAAGTGGAACACCGTCCCGATGGACAGCGACGCCTCGTTGGTGTAGAGGAACCCGCCGCCCCGCACCCCGTCGAAGAGGTCGCCCGAGAACAGGTGCGCCTCGCCCTCGTCCTCGTCGATGTCGAATCGCTCGTCGACGACGTCGGGGTCCATCTCCGCGACGGCTTTCACCCCTTGGAACCACTCGTCGGGGTCCTCCCAGTCCATCAGGCCGGCGTCGCGGGCCAGTTCCGAGTTGACCCCGTCGGCCGCCACGACGACGTCGGCCTCGATGGGGTCCAGTTCCTCCGTCCGGACGCCGACGATTTCGCCCTTCTCACGGAGGAGGCCGGTGACGTGGACCTCCGTCAGGAGGCCTCCGCCGGTCTCGCGGGTAAGTTCGTGGACGCGCTCTGCCAGCCACGAGTCCATCCGCCGCCGGAGGACGGAGTCGGCCCACGCCGTGTCGTGGTGGTGCAGGTCGCCGATGTCGAACGTCTTCACCGTGTCGCCGGCGACGTTGTGGATGTAGTTCTCCGTGACCGGCCGCTCGGTCGCGGCCTCGCGAAAGTCCGGGAACAGGCTGTCGATGGTGTACGGCGCCGACTCCTCGGCGTAGATGAGTCCGCCCGAGACGTTCTTCGACCCGGCGTCGACGCCCCGTTCGAGGACCAGCGTCTCGACGCCGTTTCGCGCGAGGTTCGCCGCCGCGGCGGCCCCGCCGGGACCGCACCCGACGACGACGGCCTCGTAGTGTTCGTGGTCAGTCATCGCTCACCTCCACGGCCGCGGCCAGTTCACCCTTCTCGACGGCCTCGGTCAGTTTCGGGAGCACCTCGAAGAGGTCGCCCTCGATGACGTAGTCCGAGAAGTCCCGGATGTCCGCGTTCGGGTCGGTGTTGACGGCGATGATGGTGTCCGACTCGTCACAGCCGACCTTGTGCTGGATGGCCCCGGAGATGCCGGCGGCGATGTAGACGTCCGGTTCGACGACCTGCCCGGACTCGCCTATCTGGCGCTCCTCGGTGACGTACTGCTCGACGTGGCTGTCGAACGCGTACGAGGACGTGATGACGCCCCGAGAGAGGCCGAGGTCGGCGTCGTCGAAGGCGTCGACGAGGTCCAAGGCCAGTTCGATGCCCGTCGTGGGGTCGTCGCCGATGCCCCGGCCGACGGCGACCACCACCTCGTTGCCGGTGAGGTCGACACCGCCTGACAGGCGGTCGAACTCCGTGACGTCCACCTCGAACCACTCGTCGTCGAGGTGCATCTCGTACTCGACGACTTCGGCCTCGCGGTCGTAGTCCGGGTCCGGAATCTCGAAACTGCCCGGAATCACGGACGCCCCCTGCGGGTGGAAGTCCCGGTTGGGCTTGTCGATACAGAGGATGGTCGAGTACTCGAACCCGGAGAAGTCCGGCCGCTTCATGTGCAGGACGCGCTCGAACTCCTTGTTGTCGCCCGCGTTGCCGACCTTCGCGGGGTTGGAAATCATCGCGTTCTCGATGTACAGCCCCGAGCAGTCGGAGGCTAACCCGGAGTCTAGGGCCCCCTGCACGAGCGCCGAGAGGTCCCGACCGTTGTTCGTCGCCGGGAAGATGGTGTAGCGCGGTTCGTGGTAGTCCTTCCAGTCGACGTCCTCGTGGCCCTCGCTGGCGAGTTCGCCGCCGGCCCGCGACATGTCGGTGACTATCTCGGTGTAGGGCGTGTGCCGGAACCGTTCGAGTCTGTCGTCTTCGAGGTACACGACGAGGTCCGCGCCGTAGGCGGTGACGTCCTCGACGTGGTCGCTCGCCTCGTCGCCGACGAGGACGGCGACGACGCGTTCGTCCTCGCCGTAGTCCTCGTTGTACTGGTCCATCAGTTCCCGGGCCTTCCCGAGCATCTCCTTCGAGACGTCGACCAGTTCGCCCGCTTGGGTTTCGCAGAACACCCACATGTCGCGGTACTCCGCGCCGACGGTGCCTTCGACCCACTGCTTGTCGTTGGTCGGGTGGTCGAGGTCGGGGTACTTCTCCTCGGGCGGGACGTACTCGACTTCCCCGCCCTCTTCCTCTTCGCTCCCCTCGACAGAGTCGATGCGGTTCTCTATCTGCGTGATGGCCGACGAGCGGTCCTTGCCTTCGCGTTCGCGTTCGAGGACGTCACGGAGGACGTCGGCGTCGTCGACGCCCCGGACCATGTTGGCGATGTCCGCGACGGTCATCTCCGTCAGGTCGACCGTCTCGGGGTCTACGTCGCCGTCGTCCTCGGCCTCGACCTTCTCGATGCGGTCCTCGATGAGCGTCTTCACCGGGACGCGGTCCTCGCCGTCCTCCTCCAGTTCCAGCATCTCGCGCAACTCGTCGGCGTCGTCGACGTCCTTTATCTTCGGTCCGAGTTCGGCTATCTCGTACTCCGTTGGGTCTATCTCTGGCATCGTCAGTCACCTGCCGCGTACGGCGTGAGTTCGTCGAGCACCGATTCCATCCCGGCCGTGTCGTCCCCGTCTATCACCGTGGCCTCCCGTTCGGAGGGGGCCTTCGGAATCGGGTCGACGCCGGCGACGATTGTCGGCGACCCGTCGAGGCCGATGTAGTCCGGGTCCAGATTCAGGTCATCGTGGTCCCAGACCGTGAGGACGTCCTCGTACTCCTCGGCCCGTTCCTGGGTCTCCTCGCGCAACTGCTTGTGTTCGAGGCGGTGGCTGGCCTTCCGGTAGGTTGGTTCGAACTCGGGGTCGGCGACGACGAAACAGGGCATCGGCGCTTCGACGGTCTCTATCTCGCTCACGTCGCCGTCGACCAGTCGTTTCGCCCGCAACAGACCGGCCTCCTCGTCGATGTCCAGCGAGACGACGTGCGTGACCATCGGCCAGTCCAGACAGTACGCAGTCTGGGGGCCGGTGTGGCCCGTCTCCCCGTCCGCGGTCTTGAAGCCCGCGAACACGAGGTCGGGTTCCGTCTCGAGGTTCTGGATGCCGGTGGCGACGGTCATCGCCGTCGCCCACGTGTCGGCCGCACCCATCTCCCGGTCCGAGAGGAGGTACAGGTCGTCGGCGTACACGTCGGCCATCCCCTCCTGTAACACCTCCTGATACCCCGGCGGCCCCATGCTCATCAGCGAGACGTGGCCGCCGTTGCGCACCCGCGTCTGGAACGCCGCCCGGAGCGCGTGCTTGTCGTTCGGGTTCATCACCGTCGGCGTCTTCCCACGTTCGAGGTGGCCGTCCTCGTCGAAGGAGACCTGCCCCTCACGGAAGTCGGGGACGCCTTTCGTCAGAACTACAGTGTGCATGTGTGTCACGAACCTCGTCAACGTACCTCATCCCGGGTCGAACATAAATGTATGTTCACAATAACTGGTGACAGTTTCGGGGACGGGGTGGCGAGAGCCGTCGCTCCACCGAACGGAGTGACCGGAAAATCGCAGTCCAGACGCGTCAGATGCGGCCGGCGCGGCCCGGGTCTACGTCGATGGCGTCCACGGGGCAGACGTCGACACACAGCATGCAGTCGATACACTGGTCCTCGTGAGCCGGGTCGGCCTTGATTTCGCTCTCGGGGTGTCCCGGCGTGTCCACCCACTCGAACACGTCGACGGGACAGTCCTCCAGACAGGCCCCGTCGGCCAGACAGATGTCGAAGTCGACGGCGACGTGGGTGCCGTGGATGCCGAGTTGCTCCGGTTCCTCCACGGGGCCCCAGACGTTGTGGCCGTCGTGTTGTTCCACAACCTCGCGATTGTCCTCGAACTCGGGGTCTATGGCCATTGGTATCTAACCCCACTCAGCGATGATACTTAAACTTTCGACCGACGACGTTACCGTCGCGGTTCCTCGCGGCCGCGAGGCGGGCCACTGCCGGGCGGTTTCCCGGGCCCGCCGCCCGCGGACGGGTCGGGACTCCCGCCCTGTGGCCCGTCCGTGACGCCGACGTGTCGGCCGAGGAACTCGACGGTGCGGTCGTAGACGTCGTCGTAGAACGCGCCGTTGAACGGGAACGCGTGGCCGCCCGGAACCGGTTCGTACGCCACCGTCGTCACTGGGTCCAGCGCCTCGGCCAGCAGCGCCGACTGGGACGGCGGAAGCACGTCGTCGTCCTCGCCGTGGAGCAGGAGCGTCGGTGGCATCGAGACGTCCGCTTGAGCCACCGGCGAGGCGAGGTCGTACGCCTCGGGCATCTCCTCGGGACCCCCGCCGAGATACTGCGTGTGAACGTCCTCGTGGTCCGCCGGGTCCTCGGCGTCCATCGCTCGGAAGTCGTAGACGCCCGCGTAGCCGACGACAGCGGACAGTTCCGCGGAGGCCCCGGGATACAGGTCCGGTTCGAAGGCGGGGTCGTCGCCCGTCGCCGCCGCGAGGACCACCAGATTTGCGCCGGCGGAGTGGCCGACGCCGACCACTCGCTGCGGGTCCGCGCCGTAGTCGGTGCCTTCCGCGCGACACCACTCGATAGCGGCCTTCACGTCGACGAGCGGTGCCGGGAACGTGTGGTCGGGCGCGAGTCGGTACTGCGGTTCGACGACGAGATAGCCGTCTTCCGCGAGGTCGATGGCGTGCCGGGCGAACTCGCCTTTGTCGCCGACGGTGAACGCGCCCCCGCGAACGAGGACGGCGACCGGTTTCGGGCCGCTACCGGCCGCCGACTCGTACACGTCGAGGCGGAGCGTCTCGCCGCCCGCCTCGTGGAACGGCACGTCTCGCTCTACGGTGACCGTCGTCGAAGCGCGCTGTGACACGTCTCGTACTGCGATTTGCGGGAATAAAAACGCGTCGGGGGCCGGTTAGCTCTCGATGGGAATGTGCTTGCCGCGAGTGACGGCACCCTCGGAGACGGGCAGGCGGACTTCGAGGATGCCGTTGGTGTAGCTCGCGGCGATGTCCTCGTCGTCGACCCGTTTCGGGAAGCGGAACCGCCGGTGGTAGGTCCGCCGCTGGTTCCGCTGTTCGTCCTCGTGTTCGGCGGCGACGTTCGCCATGCAGTCGTCTACACGCCCTAGGGATGCGCGAAGTACGCGACCGACTCGCCGGCCGGGTCCACGTCGTCCACGCGGGCGAAGCCGACGCGCTCGAACTGGAGCATGTCGTCGGCGTCGTAGTCGAGGACGCCCGGTTCGGCGACGCCGGTCACGTCGCCGTCCATCGTCCGCAGTCGGAGTTCGGGGCCGTCGGCCGGTGCCCAGTGGACGACGTCGACGCCCTCCTCGCGCACAGCCGAGATGTCGTCGCCGACGTACTCGAAGGCGTCGCGGGTGTGCCGGACACAGCCGAACCCCTTCAGCCAGACTCGCTCGCCGTGTCCGGGCAGGTCGTCGCCCTCGACGGCGACAGTCCCCGTGACCGATATCTCCCGCCGCCCCCGGTCCTCGTGGTCGGGGTGGTACGGCGGTTCGCCGGCGTCCGGGCCGCCGACTACCTGTCGCTCGACCAGTCCGCCGTGGTCCTCGCTGTCGCGGACGAAGAACGCGCGGTCCGTCTCGTCGTCTATCAGGTCGCGGTTGTTCGCGTACACCGACGACATCGCCAGGTCGACGTTCGAGGTGGAGGTACCGAGTTCCACCATGGCGTCCACGAGCGCTTGCCCGCGGATGCCGCGCCGCTTGAGACTCGCCACCGTCGGCGCGCGCGGGTCGTCCCAGCCGTCGAGTTCGCCCTCGGCTATCAACTCGGCGATGGTGGAGGTGGACATCTTCACGTCGTACTCGTCGACCTGTACGTGGCCCCAGTGGATGACCTCCGGGTACTCCCAGCCGAAGTAGTCGTAGACGAACTGCTGGCGCTTCGCGGAGTCCTGCAGGTCGATGCCGCGGATGATGTGCGTGACGCCCAGCAGGTGGTCGTCGACGCCGCTCTGGAAGTCGAGCATGGGCCAGCAACGGTAGTCTGCGGCCTCCTCGCGCGGGTGGGGCGTGTCTATCATCCGGAACGCGACGAAGTCGCGCAGGGCCGGGTTCTTGTGCGTGATGTCCGTCCGCACGCGGAGGACCATCTCCCCGCTGTCGTACTCGCCGTCGACCATCGCGTCGAACTCCTCGTGGACCGTCTCGACGTCCTTCTCTCGGTGCGGGCAGGCCTCGCCGCTGTTCTTCATGTCCGAGAACTCGCCCTGCGGGCAGGAACACGTGTACGCGCCACCGGCGTCGATGAGTTTCCGGGCGTACTCGTAGTACGTCTCGACTCGGTCGCTCGCCTTGCACACGTCGTCGGGTTCGAAGCCGAGGTAGTCGATGGCGTCAAGGATGGCGCCGTACGCGTCGAGGTCGGGGCGCTTCGTCTCGGGGTCGGTGTCGTCGAACCGGCAGACGAACTCGCCGTCGTACCGCTCCTTGTACGTCCCGATGACGGCGGCCATCCGCGCGTGGCCGATGTGCCACGGGCCGTTGGGGTTCGGCGCGACGCGCATCCGAACCGTCTCGTACTCGTCGGCGTTGGGCAGGTCCGGGAGCGGGTGGTCGTCGCTCTCGTCCTCGGCCTCCAACTCTTCGAGCTTCTCGGGTGCGAGTTCGGCCAGGCGTTCCCGTCGCTCGTCGGCGTCCATCCCGTTGACCCGGTCGACCACCGGCGCGATGACGCCCGGAATCTCGTCGCCGTGCTCGCGGAACTCCGGGTTCTGTCCCATGAGCGGCCCCATGATGGCCCCGACCTGTGCCTCGCTGTCGTGTTTGACCGCGTTGAGGAGGGCGTTCGTCTCGGCGGCCTCCTCGATACGCTGGCGTAGCGCGTCGTCCATGGTCGAAGCGTGCGGCGGGAGGCCCCAAAACGCCGTCGGGTTCGCTCGGCGTGGGCAGGCGTCGGGGTCCGCGTCGAGGCGTCGGCCGGCCCGTCACGGTTATTTTCCCGGGCGTCGGACCGTCGGGTATGGCAACCGACGCCGCCCGGTTCCTCGCGGACTCTCCGGACCGACTGGCCCTCCTCGAACGGTTGCTGGCGTCTCCCGGGTCCCCCCGTGACCTCGCCGCCGACCTCGACCAGTCCCGGCGGAGCGTCCAGCGGAACCTGTCCGCCGTCGCCGACCGCGGGTGGGTCGAGAAGCGCGACGGGGACTACCGCGTGACGACGACCGGCGAACTGGTCACCCGACGCCACCGCGAGTACGTCGACGCGCTGTCGGCCATCGACGCCAACGAACCGCTGTACGCACACCTGCCGACGGACGCCGCGCCCGACCCAGCACTGCTGGCCGACGCCACCGTCGTCCTCGCCGAGTCCGACCAGCCACAGGCGCCGGTCAGCCACTACGTCGACGTCGTCGAGGCGGCCGCCACCGACCGCGTGCGGATGGTTTCGCCGGTGCTGAGTCGCCTGTTCCACGACGCCCACGCCGGGCAGGTACTCGCCGGCGTCGAGACCGAACTACTGCTGGACGGCGAGACGATACAGCGGGCCCGGCAGAAGAACCCCGCCGAGTTCGCCACGGTGGTCGGCGTCCCGCCGTTCACGCTGTACCGCCACCCCGAACCGTTGTCGTTCGGACTGACGCTGACGGACGACAGAGTGCTCTTGCTGGCGTACGACGACGACGGCCAACTGCGGGCCTGCGCGGACGGCACCGACGCCGACCTCTACGAGTGGGGCGCCGACGTCTACGACCGGCACTGCGAACGGAGCGACCCGGTGTCGGGACTCGACGCACTCGGGTCCTGACGTCCACGACAGGGGGTGGCCACGACGACGGTAGCTGACGTAAACTCCCCCGCGAGGCTACGTCGACCCGTATGCGAATCCTCCTGCTCGGCGGCACCGGCTTCGTCGGCCGGCGACTCGCCGTCGAACTCGACGCGCGAGGGCACGACGTGACGGCCCTCGCTCGGTCCCCCGACGCGACCGCCCTCCCGGACGGCGTCCGAACCGTCGCCGGTGACGTGACGGACCCGGACTCGCTCGACGCGGCGTTCGACGGACAGGACGCCGTCGTCAACCTCGTCGCTCTCTCGCCGCTGTTCGAACCCGGCGACGGCGAGGAGGCCCACGAGCGGGTCCACCTCGACGGGACGAGACACGCCGTCGCCGCGGCCGAGCGCCACGGCGTCGACCGGTTCGTTCAACTGAGCGCGCTCGGCGCCGACCCGAACGGGCCGACCCACTACGTCCGAGCGAAGGGGCGGGCCGAGAGTGTCGTCCGCGAGTCGTCGCTCTCGTGGACCGTGGTCAGGCCCTCCGTCGTCTTCGGCGACGGCGGGGAGTTCGTCTCGTTCACACGCCTGTTGACGACGCCGTACGTCACAGGCCTCCCGGGCGGCGGGCGGACGCGCTTCCAGCCAATCTGGGTCGACGACCTCGCCGGGATGCTGGCCGACTGCGCCACCGACGACGCCCACACCGAGCAGACCTACGAACTCGCCGGTCCGGAGGTGTTGACTCTCGCCGACGTGGCCCGCGCCATCTACCGCGCCGAGGGCAGGCCGCTGGTCGTCTTCCCAGTGCCGATGGCGCTGGCGAAGGTCGGACTCACTGTCGCCGGGTCGGTGCCCGGCGTGCCGATGGGGGTGGACCAGTACCGCTCGCTGACGTTCGACAACACCGTCACGGACACCGACGTGACGGCGTTCGGCGTCGACCCGGGGTCGCTCCGAACGTTCGAGGACTACCTCGGTGCCACCGTCGAGCGCTCGCCGGGCCTGCTTACCGACCCGGTGACGCTGGTGCTGTTCGCGTACTTCGCACTCACGACGTACCTGCCGACGTTCGTCGACACGGCGCTCGCCCCGCTGGCACCGGCCCTCGTCGAGACGTACGTCGCGCCCGCCGTGACGGCGCTGTACGCCCCGACCTATCTCCTGACGATACTCGTCTACGACGCGCCGTGGGGGCTTGAAAACGTCGTCTACGTCGTCGAGTCGCTGTTCGGGACGCAGGCGACCGGCCTCTACGACGTCGGCCTCCTCCTGACGTACTTCGCCTGTGCCGTCGTGTTCGCGTGGGTCGGCCGGGCCGTGCGGTCGGTCGCTGGCCCTCGCCACGGGTGAGCGCGACCCGCCCTCAGACGGGGAGGTGCGTCCCGACGCGGCCCAGCGCGTCCAGTCCGGTCACCTCTCCGGACTCGTCCGGAACCGTCCACAGGTCGAGGTCGGGCAACGATTCACGAAGTGCGTCGAGTGACTCCTCCTGCACCGCCCGCTTACCTCGGCACCGCTCGCAGTCGCCCGGGTCTTCGATTAGCTTGTTCACCACGAGCGTCGTCACGGGCACCTCGAACTCGCGCAACTGGGCGACCAGTCGCTCGCTCTCTCGGACCGCCATCGTCTCCGGAACCGTGACGACCCGAAACGCGGTCCGGTCGGGGTCTCTGAGGACGCTCCCGACTCGCTCCATGCGCTCGCGCATCGCAGTGAAGTCGTCCCGTTCCCCGTCTCGCCGACTCGCCATCGGCCCGAACAGCATCGTCCGCGTCGTGTTCACCTTCCGTCGCACTTGGTCGCGCAGGTCCAGCGCCGTCGCCATCCCGCGGTCGAGTACCGACGGGAGGTCGAGTAGTCGGAGCGTGTGGCCGGTCGGTGCGGTGTCGAACACGACCCGGTCCCACCGGTCGTCGTCGACGTACGTCGCCAGTCCCTCCAGCGCGGCGAGTTCGTCGCTGCCGGGCATCACGCCCGACGTGAAGAGGTCGGTTATCTCGTCTTCGTCGAGGCGGATACCCGCGCTGGCGAACTCCTCGGCCAGCGCCTCGAACAGCGCCCGGTAACGGTCGATGCCCGCCTGCGGGTCCACCTCGACGCCCCAGAGGTTCTCGCGTATCTCCACCGGGTCGCCGCCGACCGTCGCTTCGACGGCGTCGCCCAGCGAGTGGGCCGGGTCCGTCGAGACGACGAGCGTCTCCTGGCCCCGTCTTGCGAGCGAGAGCGCGGTCGCCGTCGCGATGGTCGTCTTTCCGACCCCACCTTTCCCGCCGTAGAGGACGAACACAGTCACGACTCCACGTAGGTGTCAGATCGGCTTAACGCTCGGGTGCCAGTGTGGAAAACGCGACAGGGTCAGTACTCGCGCTCGACGAGGTAGTTGGCGATGCCGTCGAGCAGGTCGCGGGCCTCGTTGTCCGGGAGGACTTCGAGGTTCTCTTTCCCGCTGGTGACGAGTTCCTGCGCCCGGTCGCGGGCGTATTCGATGGACCCCGCTTCGCGGAGCGTGGCGACGGCCTCGTCTATCTCGGCCTCCGACACCTCGTCGACGGAGTCGGTGTCGACGAGGTTCTCCACGTCGACGCCCTGCTGGCGGGCGTGCAACGTCACGAGGGTCTGCTTGTTCTCGACGAGGTCCGAGCCGCGCTGTTTGCCCAGTTTCTCGGATGGCGTCGTCAGGTCCAGCAGGTCGTCCTGAATCTGGAACGCCCGGCCCACGTCGAGTCCGTGGTTGTAGAGAGCACGGACCGTCTCGTCGTCGGCCCCCAGCAGGGTCGCCGGGATGGACGCGGCGGCCCCGTAGAGGACGGCCGTCTTCAGTTCGACCATCTCCAGATACTCGTCGGGCGTGACCGCGTCGCGCTGTTCGAACTCGATGTCCAGCGACTGCCCCTCGCAGATGCGCGTACACGTCGTCGCGAGGCGTTCGTTGGCGGCGACGGTCCGGTCGTCGGCCGCGCCCGTCGACAGGAGGAACTCGAACGCTTTCGAGTACAGCGTGTCGCCGGCCAGAATCGCCGTCGAGAGGTCGTACTCCTTGTGGACGGCCGGGACCCCGCGTCGGAGGTCGTCGTCGTCCATGATGTCGTCGTGGATGAGCGTGAACGTCTGGATGACCTCGATGGCCAGCGCCGCCGACAGCACGTCGGCCTGCCCGCCGTCGAGCGTCGGGAAGTCACGGTAGTCGACCGAGAGCGGCTCGACGTCCAGCAACGACTCCGCGACCAGCAACAGCACGGTCGGGCGGAGTCGCTTGCCGCCGGCGTCCAGCAGGTAACGAGCCGCCTCGTAGAGATGCTCGGGCCGCGTCACTGGAAGCTCCTCGGGGAGGGCCTCGTTGACCCGCTCCCGGCGGGCGAGGATGGCTTCTTCGACCTGCTGATAACCTTCGGACATGTGGTTATTCCGTGAGCTGAATCATGTTGCCGTTACGCGTCACGTGCAGGTCGCGGCCGACCTTGTAGCCCATGTCCTCGGCGAGGTCCACGTACGGGGCGAACCCTTCGAGGCTCTGGTGGGCCGGGATGACGTTCTGGGGCTGGAGCGCGTCCAGCATCTCGTAGTGGCCCTCCTGACGCAGGTGGCCCGAGACGTGGATGTCGTCGTAGATGCGGGCCCCCTGCATGCCCAGCAGTTTCTCGGACTGGTAGCGCTGGCCCTCGTTGGTCGGTTCCGGGATGACCCGGGCCGAGAAGATGACCTTGTCGCCGTCGTCCAGTTCGTAGGGCGTCTCGCCGCGGCCCATGCGGGTGAGCATCGCGCGCGGTTCGCCCTGGTGACCCGTCACGATGGGCAGGAAGTTTTCCTTCCCCTCGTTCATGATGCGCTTGAAGGTGCGGTCGACGGACTTGCGGTGGCCGTACATCCCGAGGTCCTCCGGGAAGTCCACGAAGTCCAGTCGTTCCGCGGTGCCGGAGTACTTCTCCATCGAGCGACCGAGCAGAACCGGCTGGCGGCCGATGTCGTCGGCGAACTCCACCAGCGACTTCACGCGGGCGATGTGCGAGGAGAACGTCGTGGCGACGATGCCGCCGTCGTAGTCCTCGACGCTGTACATGACGTCCTTGAGGTGGCGGCGAGCGACGGACTCGGAGGGCGTGCGGCCCTTCCGGCCGGCGTTCGTACAGTCCTCGATGTAACAGAGGACGCCGTTGCCCTCGCGGCCGATTTCCCGGAACCGCTCCATGTCGATGGGGTCGCCGATGACCGGCGTGTGGTCCATCCGCTTGTCCAGTCCGTAGACGACCGACCCTTCGGGCGTGTGGAGGACAGGGTTGATGGCGTCGATGATGGAGTGGGTGACGTTGACGAACTCCAGTTCGTTGCGCTCGCCGATGTTCATCGTCTCGCCGGCCTCCATCTTCACGAGGTCGTTCTGGACCCCGAACTTCTCCTCGCCCTTTATCTGCTGTTTGACGAGTTCGATGGTGAACGGCGTCGCGACGATGGGTGCGTCGTAGCGGTGGGCGAGTTTCGAGATGGCGCCGATGTGGTCGAGGTGGCCGTGGGTCGGCACGATGGCCTTCACGTCACCTTCGAGGTCGGACATGACCCGGTCGTCCGGGATAGCGCCCATGTCGATGAGGTCGAGCGAGTGCATGCGCTCGGTCTCGACGTTGTCGTGAATCAGTACCTTCGAGAGGTTCAGGCCCATGTCGAAGATGACGACGTCGTCACCTGCACGGACGGCCGTCATCTGACGGCCAACTGCCTCGTATCCGCCGATTGTTGCGATTTCGACTTCCATGGTTGTAGGTCCGAGTGGAAGCCGTCCGCGGGCCCGCGGTTGTGGCTGGCGACGACGGCACCTGTCGAAACGGCGTCTCGATTCCGGTGGGCGACGAGGCCGTTCGGGTACACCCGTAGCCTCGCTACCCGCAGTGGAAGGGACTCGCGTCCCGACGACTCTACCCGTCGTCTGCCGGCCGCCGAACCGCGGTCCGCGGGCGGCCGTGCGCTCGGTTACGGGGAGATACAACGCCGCTTCTTAAAACGGTGTGGGTTCCGCTCCGTCACTCGTCGTCCAGCGCGTCCGACAGCGGGTCGCTGTCCGAATCCACGTCGAACCCGCTGACGCCCTCGTCCGCGAGCGTCTCGTCCTCGTCCGTCACCTCGTCGGCGGACCCCGCGTCGGTAGAGGTGGCCTCGTCGTCTCCGTCCTCGATTATCCGGGTCTCTCTGGACTCGATGGTTCCGAACAGGTCGTCCGCCGGGTCGTCCGTACCGTCGTCGCCGAACAGGTCGTCGGTCGTCCGGGGTTCGTCGGGCGACGTACCGGCGGACGCCCCACCCGCCGGTTCCTCCGTGGGTTCTGTCGCCCAGTCGGACGGCGCGTCGGTCGTCTGTGTCTCAGTGGTGGCGTCGGTGCCGTCCTCGGAACCGGCCCCGTTCTCTGGCGGTGTCGCCGCGGACTGTCCATCGTCCGGTGGTCCCTCGCTCGTGTGGGCGTCTTCCTCGTCGGCGGACGCCGCCGGTCGCTGGAACTCCGCGGGGTCCGGCGGCGACCACTCCTGCGGTTCCGTCTCGGGCGACTCCTCCTGAGAGGACTCAGTGTCCCCCTCAGACGGCTCCTCGACGGGGTCGGCCGGCCCGTCGTTCGGCCCGCGTTCGGTCGCTGGCCCGCCGAAGACGTCGTCGTACTCGGGAGAGTCTTCGGTCGCTTGGTCCGTCTGCTCGTCGGACGTCTCGACCGGCGTCGCCTCGGCCGCCTGCGGTGGCTGGTCGTCGGCGGGGCCTCCGAAGATGCCCTCGTCGGTAGACTCGTCAGCCGACTCTCCGGCGGGTTCGTCGCCGTCGTCGGCAGACGCCGTCGGTGACGGGGACGGGGCGGAGTCGGGGTCGTCCGACGAGGCCTCCTTCCGCGTGGTCGTCCCGGTTCCGTCGTCTGGCGCGTTCGAATCGGCCGCCGGTTCCACCGGGGGGGCCTCGTCGGACGAGCGGGGGGACGGTGGTTCGGACTGGGTCTGGGCGTCCTCTGCCGTCTCGTCGGTCGTTCCGGGCGTCACCTCCGCCCCATCGTCACCGACACCCCCGTCGAGCGGGTCGTCGTCCCGTCGAGTCTCGGGTTCTGCCGCGGTGTCGCTCGGCTCCTCGCCCTCGGATACGTCGTCGGACGACTGTGCCGCGGTTCCGGCGGCCGCCGCGGCCGAGGTCGCCTGCTCGGCCGATGCCGCTCCGGACTCCGCGTCTGTCGGCTCCCGCTCGTCCGTCGCCGTCGACTCCCGTGCCGCCACGCCCGCTGCGGTGCCGACCATCGCCGCGTCGGCGACGAGTTTGTGGAGGAGGCCGAACAGGCCAGAGAGCGTGAGGAGGACGCCGATGGCGGCCACGGCCACGCCGAGGAGCGCCCGGTTCGTCTCGACGGATTGCGAGGCGCTGGGCGAGGCCCCGAGGACCAGACCGATGCCGACGAACGCGCCGCCGACGATTGTGACGACCAGCACGTAGCCGACGAAGCGAGCGCCGTATCGGTAGACGTCTGGCAAGCTAACAGCAGACATGAATTTACAATTAGTAACGGCGGTGAAATAGGTTACGACGGTGGTAGGCCTACCGCTCCGCCCCAATCGTCGTTCCGGGGGCGTCGCCGCCGACGAACGCCCCCAACGACTCCGGCCCGAACACGACGGCCGTGGTGTCCAGTTCGAGGAGAGCGCGGACCTTCCCCGCCATCCCGCCGGAGACGTCCGTCGCGTCGCTCCCGCCGAGGGCGTCGGCCACGTCGGCGAACGCCTCGATGCGGTCGATTACGTCCCCCCCTTCGTCGAGGACGCCCGGAACCGTCGAGCAGACGCCGACGCGGTCCGCGGCGACGGCGGGAGCGAGTTCGACGACGAGTTCGTCCCCGCTGAGCACCGTCGCCCCCTCCCCCGCGTGAGCGACGAGGTCGCCGTGCAACACGGGGACGAAGCCCTCGCCCAGCAGGGTCCGGACCTGTCCGGTCGGGAGCGTCAGGTCCCCCTCGGCGTCGCGGGCCGCGGCGGAGAAGGGATGGACCGGGACGGCTGGCACCCCCCGTTCGGTCAGCGCCTCGACAACCGCGGCGTTCAGGCGCGTCATGGCACCGTGGATGGCCTGCACGCCCGCCACGTCGTGTGTGCCTTCGGTGGTACTCACGCCGTACTCGGCGGCGTGGTGGTGGCCGAAACTCCCGCCCCCGTGGACGACCACCAGCTCCTCGTCGCTGGCGGCGACGGCGTCCGCGGCGGCGGCGAGTGCGTCCTCGTCCACCGTCTCCGGCGTCTCCTTCTCGGTGACGACGCTCCCGCCGAGTTTGAGGACGACCGTCATTCCCGCCGGACCCCGTCGGTGTCCAGTTCGGCCCGGAAGGCCTCCTCACACCCCGGCGTGTACTTTAGCGCGGTCAGCGCGTCGTCGGAGTCGTCCAGCGCGACGATGCACCCGCCGCCGCCGGCCCCGGTGAGTTTCGCGCCCATCGCCCCGGCGTCTCTGGCCGCCCACACCATGGTATCGAGCGACCGCGAAGAGACGCCCAGCGCCGACAGGAGGCCGTGGTTGAAGTTCATCAGGTCGCCAAGCGTCCCGTGGTCGTCCGACCCCAGTATCGACTCGCCCTCGCGTACCACGTCCCCGATTGCTCGGACCGTGTCGGCCGCGAAGTCGTACTCCGCCCGGAGGTCACGGACCCCCGCGACCAGCGCCCCGGTGTCGCCCGCACCGCCGTCGAACCCGATGACGAAGGGGAGGTTCCCCACGTCGTCGAGGGTCCGACAGTCGTCGCCCTCCACCCGAACTGCGCCGCCCATCGCCGAGCAGAACGTATCGGCCCGCGAGGCCTGTCCGTCCTGTACCGCCGCTTCGACCTGATACGCCCGTTCGGCGATGGCTTCCGGCGATAGCGAAACGCCGAGTTCCCGTGTCGCCGCGTCGATGGCGGCGACGACGACGGCCGCCGAAGACCCGAGGCCGGCCCCCAGCGGAATGTCGCTCTCTATCTGTATCTCGAACCCCGCGCCGGGCGCGTCGGCGGCGTCGCGGACCTGCGCCACCGCCTCGTTGACGTATCCCATCGCCGCTTCCAGGAGCGGTTCCGACGCGTCCACGTCGGGTCGCCCCTGTCCGTCCCCCTCGTACTCGACCGTGAACCCGTCCAGTTTGAGGTCCTCGGAGTGGATGCGCAACCCCTCGTCAATCTCCGTCGCCGTCACCCGGGCCCGGCGCTCGATTGCGCACGGGACGGCCGGTTCACCGTAGACGACAGCGTGCTCCCCGAACAGATACACCTTCCCGGGAGCGCTCGACGTGACCATACCCGCCCGTGCGGGCCGCGGGGGTTAGGTGTTTTCGGAGCCGAGTTGTGCCAAACCGGCGGACCGAGCAGGTCCGGAGACCAACGTTACAACCCCGCTTTTAGCCACCTGGAAGCCCTTTACGCTGACTGGAGTACCGGCGTCCATGAACCGCCGACGTCTCCTCACCGCCCTCGGGGCGGCACTCGCGACCACCGCTGGCTGTCTCTCGGGCCCGTCGTCCACGGGGGCGAGGACGCCGGCCGACCAGCCGTCAGACACGCCGGCACCCGAGCCGACGGAAACGCGGCCCACGCCGCCGACGGCTTCGGCAATCGAACTGGGCGACGTCGTCGTCCGGAAGGCCATCAGGTACGAGTCGAGCATGGGGTCCGGTGGCGTCCTGACCGAACAGGACCGACAGTACGTCGTCGCCTCGCTCGCGGGGACGGAAGGCCCCCACGAGTTGGCGTTCACCTTCGAGACGGCGGGGGAGTCGTGGGACAGTGGACTCCCCGACACATTCGGTGCGCGGAACCACTCGGTCACGGGCCACGGACGGCCCTACGTCGCGTTCGCCCTCCCCGCTCCGCTGTCGGCCTCGCACCCGCGGATACGGCTGGCGAACGACGGGAGCGAGTGGCCGTTGCCGGACGACGCGCGACGGACGCTCGCGATGCCCGCTCCGCGGTTCGAACTGGACGACCTGCGCGTCCCCGACACGGTCAGGCAGGGCGACCGACTCCCCGTCTCGCTGACGGCCACGAACGTCTCGGAGACGGACGGGCGCTTCCTCGCGGCCCTCTACTGGCCGACGGAGGGTATCGCGGACGACGACGAGTCACACGTCGTCGACCGGACCGTCGGAGCCGGCGAGTCGGTGACGGCGTCGCTCGACGTCGACACCCGATACACCGTCAGAGAGAGCGGTCCGGTCACCCTCGCCCTCAGGGGCCACGTCACGGCGGAGCGAGAGGTGCAGGTGACTGGGGCCGGCACCCCGGCCTAGGTCCGCTCACGCACGCGCATCGACATCTCCTGTCGTGGGTGGGCCGTCAGCGAGGGCATCAGTTCCAGCGGCGTCTGTCCGAGGAACTCCAGTCGGTACCGCTGTGCCGCCGTGGCGACGATGAGTTGGGCCTCCAGCATGGCGAGGTGCTTCTCGATGCAGTGGCGCGGCCCGCCGCCGAACGGGAAGTACGCGAACCGCGGCCGTTGGCTCGCGCGGTCGGGCCGCCAGCGCTCGGGGTCGAACTCGTCGGGGTTCTCGTAGAACCGCGCGGAGCGGTGGACGCCCCACTGCGGGAGCATCAGCGTCGTCCCCGCTTCGACGGGGTAGCCCGACAGTTCCACGTCTTCTGTCGGTTCCCGGAAGATGGTGTACACCGGCGGGTAGAGCCGCATCGCCTCCTGAATCACCCACTCCACGTAGTCGAGGTCGCGGACGTGGTCCATGCCCGGCGTCTCGTCGCCGACCACTTCGTCCAGTTCCTCGTGGACCTTGCGCTCGGCCTCGGGGTGCTCCGAGAGGAGGAACCACGTGTAGGTGAGTGTCAGCGCCGTCGTGTCGTGGCCCGCCAGCAGCATCGTCATCATCTCGTCGCGCAACTGCTCGGGCGACTGGTTGCCGTCGTCCCGGGCGCGGAGCAACACCGAGAGGAAGTCCATCGGCCCGTCCTCGTCGGTCCCCTTCGTCCCTTCCCGAACGGCGACGACGTCGTCCAACACGTCGTCCAGCGTCGCGACGGCCCGGTCGAACGCCGCGTCGTCGGGCATCGGCAACCAGTCGGGCGCGGCGAACCGTATCGGGTCGGGTTCGAACCGCTGGCCCAGCGGTATCAGTTGCTCCTCGATGGTCTGGACCCGTCGGTCGGACAGTTCGACGCCCATCATCAAATCGAGGATGACGTCGAGCGTCGTCCGCGTCATCGCCCGTTCGACGTCGACGACGTCACCCTCCCGCCAGTCGGCGATGCGGTCGGCGGCGTGGCCCGTGATTCGGTCGGCCATCCCCGACAGGCGGGCCATCGAGAACGCGGGCGTGGCGAGTTTCCGCTGGCGCTCCCACGTCTCACCCTCGCTCAACAGGAGGCCGTCGCCGAGCAAGTCGCCCAGCGCGTCCCCCTGAAAGTCCGGCTTTCGGAACAGGTCGGCCTCGGAGACCAACACTCGCTCGATTGCCGTCGGGTCACACAGCATCAGGGTGTCCATCGGCCCCATGTCGAACCGAGCGACGTCGCCGTAGGCCCCCTCCAGCGTCGAGATGAACCGGAACGGGTCCTCGGCGTACGTCCTGCTACTGCCGAACAGCGGTTCGCCTTTCGGTCCAGGCGGCGTTCCTGCCATCGCTCGGCGTTAGGACCGGACACGTTTGAATCGCATGCCAAACCAGTCGGTAACGGCCCCAGCGCGGGGTCAGAGCCAGCGCCCCGGGTCGAGGTTCCACGTCGTGTGCCGCGCCACCCACGTCCCGCCGAGTCCGCCCAGTGCGCTCAGTCCGACGGTGTACGCGAGGAAGAACGCCAACACGAGGGCGAGAAAGAGGTCGTACGCCGGCGAGGAGGGCGGGATACCGAACCCGAGAGCGCCGGCGAGAGACAGCGCCGGCACGAACAGCGCGAGCAGTGGAACCATCGCACCGACCCCGGCCAGCAGTCCGAGCCACGCCCCGCGGGCGTAGCCGCCGCCGTCCCGGGTGGCCGCCACCGCGCCCCCCACGACCGAGGAGAACGGGACGAACGAGAGGACGACGGTCACCAGCGCACCCCACCCCGCGTCGGTCAGCGCCTCTCGCATCTCACCTGCTGCTGTCGGGGGGCGGGGTAATATACGTGGCTCCCGCCGTCGGCTCAGTTGCCGACGTCGGTGTCGTACTTCACGTAGTTGCCGAGCCATCCGCCGAGGGCGCTCAGGCCGACCACGTAGACGGCACCGAACAGCGCCGCCACGAGGAAGAAGAGCGCACCGAACGCGCCCATCCGAACCGGCATCCCCCCGAGGAGGAACCCGAGGAAGACGACGAACACGAAGAAGAACACGACGAGAGTGAACAGGAGGCCGATGACGCCAGAGACGAGGCCGACTCGGAGGCCGTCGTTCCGGTCACCCCCTTCCAGATAGCCGGCGAGTGCCCCGCCGAAGACGGGTGCGAAGGGGACGAAACTACTCAGGACTGCCGTCGCCACGGCCCCGATGACCGCGTTGAGGAGGGTATCATGTTCTGCCATCGGAGGCAGGTACACGTGGACGGGTCCTATGTCTTGTGTCGCCGCTCATCGGGTTGACTCGGTGGTGACGGACGCGAGAAAGTGAATCGAATGCGGGCCTCAGATTTCGGACTCGAAGTCCTCGAGACCGTAGGCCGGTTCGGCACCGCGGCGGTCGAGCGTCTCGTTGGCCAGCAGCCAGTAGACGACCGACAGCGCCTTTCGCCCCTTGTTGTTCGTCGGGACGACGAGGTCCACGTTGGACGTGGTGTTGTTGGAGTCGCACATCGCGATGACAGGGATGCCGACCGTGATAGCCTCCTTGACGGCTTGGGAGTCACCGATGGGGTCGGTGACGACCACGACGTCCGGTTCGATGTAGCCGTCGTAGTCCGGGTTCGTCAGGGTACCGGGGATGAACCGGCCCGTGCGGGCCCGCGCACCGACGGCCTCGG
This sequence comes from Haloarcula sp. H-hyl6, assembly GCF_056934455.1. NCBI lineage: Archaea > Methanobacteriati > Methanobacteriota > Halobacteria > Halobacteriales > Haloarculaceae > Haloarcula > Haloarcula sp. H-hyl6. The sequence continues at coordinate 657,090 of NZ_JBRIIK010000002.1, read as the reverse complement.
CGAACTTCTCGGCCGGGAACCGGCCGTACTGGCGCGACGACGCCACGAGAATCTGCTCGGGGTCGTAGTTGGCCAGGAAGTCCGCGGCGGTGCGGATGCGCTGGTCCGTCATCGAGACGTCCAGCACGTAGAGCCCGTCGGTCCGGACGCGGTGGATGAACCGCTCCATGTCCTGGGTCTTCTGCTGGGTCCCGATGTGGACGCCGGCGCCGAGGTAGTCCTCGACGGGGATGAGGAGGTCGGCCTCCGACTGCTCGTCGGGCATGACGTCCTCGTCTAGCTGGGGTCCGGCGTCTTCGTCTTCGGTTGTCTCTGCCTCGGCCGCCTCGTCGGCGGCGTCGGCGGGCTGTTCGGCTTCCGTCTCGGTCTCTGCGTCGACCGCCTCGTCGTCCTCCTCGGACGGGTCGAAGTCGGACTCGGACGCGTCGAGACCCTCTTTTTCGTTCCCGCTCATACTGCGTTGTCCTCGATACGGATGAGTTCGTTCAGCTTGGCTGTGCGCTCGCCGCCGACCGCGCCCGTCTTGATGAACGGGGCGTCGGTCGCGACGGCGAGGTGTGCGATAGTGGTGTCCTCGGTCTCGCCGCTCCGGTGGGAGACGACGGACTCGTAGCCGTGTCGGGTCGCCAGTTCGATGGCGTCCACGGCGTCGGTGAGCGTCCCAATCTGGTTGGGTTTGATGAGGATGGAGTTCCCGGCACCGGCACTGATGCCGGCTTCGAGGCGCTCGACGTTGGTGACGAACAGGTCGTCGCCACAGACGAGCGTCTGGTCGCCGACCCGGTCGGTCAGGTCGGCGAAGGCCTCGTAGTCGTTCTCGTCGAGGGGGTCCTCGACGTAGACGAGGTCGTACTCCTCGACCTTCTGGGCGATGTACTCTATCTGCTCGTCGGTCGACTTCACGCCGTCGTCGTAGACGTAGCCGCCCTCGTCCTCGTCGTACAGTTCCGCGCCTGCGACGTCGAGGCCGAACGTGATGGCGAAGCCGAAGTCGTCCGCGACGGTCTCGACGGCCTCCTCCATAATCTCGAACGCTTCGTCGTCCGAGACCGAGGGAGCCCACGCGCCCTCGTCGCCCTTGCCCGCTGGCAGGTCACGGTCGGCCAGGATGTCGTGGACCTCCTGGTGGACCGCGGCGTTGGCGAAGACGGCCTCCTCGACACTCGGTGCGCCCACGGGGGCCGCGAGGAACTCCTGAATGTTGGTGGCGTCGGCGGCGTGTTCGCCGCCGCCGATGATGTTGCCCAGCGGCGTCGGGTACTCGTTGCCCCGGAAGGTGCCGCCGAGGTGCTGGAACAGCGGCGCGCCCAGCACGTCGGCACCGGCCTTGGCGGCCGCCATCGAGATGGCGACGGCCGAGTTGGCCCCGATACCCGAGAAGTCGTCCGTGCCGTCGGCGGCGTGGAGCGCCGCGTCGACGTCACGCTGGTTCCCGGCGTGGACCTCACCGACGAGGCGAGGGACGGCGTCCTCGCGAGCGTTCGCGATGGCCTCCTGAGCCGGCAGTTCGATAGCCTCGTACTCGCCGGTGCTTGCGCCGCTCGGTGCCTTGCCGCGGCCGAAGCCCCCACTCTCGGTGAGGACGTCGGCTTCGACGGTCGCGTTTCCACGCGAGTCGAGGACGCGGCGGAGTCGTACGTCAGTGATGAGCGTCAATTGTGGTCACCTCGTTTGACCGTGAACGGAAGCACCCCGGCGTCGTACTCCTCGGCGGCGATGAGGATGGGCTGGGTGTGCTCCGTCTCGATGAGCACGGGAGCACCGTGAGCCAGCTGCAGCGCTCGTGCGCCGAGTTTGCGAGCCTTCTCGTAGCGGCTTTCCTGTGCGTTCATTGGTAGGGTGCGACGATGTCGACGAGGTCTTTGTGCGAGACGAGCATCCGGCGACAGCAGTGCCGCTCGACGCCGAGTTCGTCGAGGACCTTCTCCGGGTCCTCGGGCTCTTCGGCTTCGCGGGTGCGGGCCTTGAACTCCTCCCAGTGCTCGCCGACGACGTTACCACAGGTGAAACACCGGACCGGTACCATCATACCTGAATCACCTCAGCGGTAGGACTTCTGGTAGCGGGCCCGAGCGCCGGGGCCGCCCCACTTCTTGGGTTCGGACTGGCGGACGTCGTTGACCAGCAGCGAACGGTCGAACTCCATGAACGCGTCGCGGAGTTCCGCGTCGTTCGTGAAGTCGACGAGCCCGCGAGCGATGGCGGTTCGGGCGGCGTCTGCCTGTCCCATGACACCGCCACCTTCGACGGTCACGTCGACGTCGACGTCGTCGCGGAGGTCGTCCTCCGCGATACGGAACGGCTCCAGCATCTTCAGCTGGGCCAGTTCCGGGTCGACCAGTTCGACCGGGTGGGAGTCGATACGCACGCGGCCCTCGCCCTCGCGGATGGTCGCGCGGGCGACGGCGGTCTTCTTCTTACCAGACGTGTTCGTTACCATGTCTTGTTCGCTCCGAGTGACTCGCTTATGTCGCCAAGCGAGACGAACTTGATGTTCGACAGTCGGTCCAGCGACGTCCCTTCGAGGACGTCGCCGTCCTCGTCGTGGGGGTTGCCGACGTAGACGCGGACGTTCTCGAACGCCTCGCGGCCGCGCTGCTTCTTGTGGGGCAGCATGCCGCGAATCGAGCGCTTGAGGATGCCGTCCGGGCGCTTGGGGTAGAAGTACCCGTTGTCGTTCCCGATGTCGACGCGCTTCTTGTACTTCTCGGTTATCTGCTCCTCTCGGCCGGTGATGACGGCTCGCTCGGCGTTGACGACGGCGACGGACTGCCCGTCGAGCGCCTTCTCGGCCACCTCGGACGCGACGCGGCCCATGATACAGTCACGGGCGTCGACGACGACGTCGGCGTCGAATTCTGCGAGGCTCATCGAATCACCCGCACGTGGGAGCCTTCGGGGTTGTTCTCGATTGCCTGTTCGAGCGATACAGCCTCTCCGACCTGCTCGATCTTCTTCTCGGCGGTGCCAGAGAAGTCGACTGCAGCGACGGTGATGTCCTTCTGCAGGACACCGGAGCCGAGCACCTTGCCCGGCACAACGACGGTCTCGTCTTCCTGCGCGTATCGTTCGATACGCCCGAGGTTGACTTCCGCGTGTGTGCGCCGTGGCTTTTCGAGTCGCTCGGCGACGTCGCCCCAGACGTTGCCACCCGCATTGCGGGCGGCCGACTTCAGGTCGGCGATGAGACTACTGAGTCTCGGGTTCGTCTTGCTCATAGAGTTCCTCCTTTGTAGGAAAAGTGCAGGGAGCAGGATTTGAACCTGCGGACCCCTACGGGACAGCGCCCTGAACGCTGCGCCGTTGGCCAGACTTGGCTATCCCTGCTCGCATTGTTGCGTTTTGCGTGCCCCGTAAAACCCCTTTCGGTCCTCGCGCTCGGGGGGCGGGCGGTCATCGGCGTCGAATGGGTGTTTCGGGGCATGTGGCGTTACAGTTGGACTGCGTCTTTCAGTTCGGTCGCGCGGTCACGCAGCGTCTCGACCGCGCGCAGGACCAGTTCGTCGGTGGTGAACGAGCCGTCGGTCTCGACGTGGAACACGAAGGCGTTCTCGACGTCGGTGACCTCGACCTCCTTGCCCGGATAGCGCTGGGTGAGGTCGTTGCCGAACTCGTCGGTCGGGACGAGGTCGCCGTCCGTCGCGTCGACGGCGGCGTGTTCGGCCGCACCCTCCTCGATGACGCCGCGGAGGATGTTCGGCTCGTCGTCCTCGAACTCGCCTTTCTCCCCGACGACCTCCGTGCGCTGGAGGTGTCGGTAGCCGACGGCCACGCCGCCCTGATGTTTGGCGTGTTCTTTCCCCGTATCGAGGACGGCGTCGGCCTCGACTTCGAGGCGCTGGCCGTCCTTCAGGTCGATGATGGGGACGTTGTCGTCGGCCGGTTCGACGAGTCCGTCGCTGGAGACGAGGTCGCTGGAGTAGGCCGTGGCCGGCCCGTCGACCGAGAGCGACAGCGTGACTTCGTCGCCGACCTCGAAGTCGTCGAGGTCGGTCGTCAGCGGGACCAGCCCCAGTCGGAGGCCGATCTGCTCGTTGAACATCACGCTGGTGTTCTCGATGACGCGGACCGTGTCGATACTGAACGTGGGCACGTCGGCAATCATCGCCCGGCGGATGCCGTTGGCGAAGGCCGGCGTGATGCCACGAATCAGTACGAGCGACTCCCGCTCGCCGCGTTCGACGAACTCGACCTCGTAGTCCTGTGTCATGGGTTAGAATCCGGAGTTTTTCGGTGCGCGAGTGCCGTCGTGTGGCGTCGGCGTGACGTCCTCGATGCGACCGATTTCGAGGCCGGCGCGGGCCAGCGCTCGGATGGTCGCCTGCGCGCCCGGGCCGGGGGAGGTCTGCTGGTTCCCACCGGGGCCGCGCACGCGGACGTCGACGCCTTCGACGCCGCGGTCGATGGCCTTCTCGGCGACGACTTCGGCCATCTGCATGGCGGCGTACGGCGACGCCTCGTCGCGGTTCTGCTTGACGACCGTCCCGCCGGAGCTCTTCGCGAGCGTCTCCGCGCCGGTCTGGTCGGTGATGGTGATGATGGTGTTGTTGAACGATGCGTGGACGTGGGCGATGCCCCAGATGCCGTCGTTCTCGGATTCGCTCATTCTTGGGCCTCCGCGCGCTCAGGGTGCAGTTCGTCCGACAGCGAGCTGTTCTCGTCGAAGCCGACGGTGTCCTCGACCGCGACCTCGACCTTCATCGACGGGCGCGTGACGCGCTGGTCGTCCAGCACGATGTGGCCGTGGACGATGAACTGGCGGGCCTGCTCGGGCGTGTTCGCGTAGCCCTTGCGGTAGACGACCGTCTGGAGTCGGCGCTCGAGGACGTCGGTGACGTCGAGCGACAGGACGTCGTCGAGCGTGTCCTGCTCGCTGAGGATGCCGTAGCGCTTGAGTCGGGCGAGGAACTCGTCTGCCTCGTCCGTCTCGGCGGTCTGGCCGAGCAGTTTCCGGGCCTCGCGGCGGTAGCCACGAAGCTCGGACTGCGCTCGCCAGAGCTCCTCTTTGTTCTTCAGGCCGTAGCGGCCGAGGAGGTTGCTCTCGTCGGCGATTCGCTCGCCCTGGAACGGGTGGTTCGGCGTCTCGTAGAACTTGGTGTTAGAGCCCAGCGCCATTATTCGTCATCCTCCCCGGCGGCTTCCTCTGCCTGCTCTTCCTTGATGGCCTCGACGTTGACGCCGATGGTCCCCTCGGTACGACCGGTGGACTTCGTGCGCTGGCCGCGGACCTTCTGCCCGCGCTTGTGACGGACCCCTCGGTAGGAGTCTATCATCTTCATGCGGTTGATGTCCTGCCGGCGGGTGAGCTGGAGGTCGTTCCCGGTCTCGTGGGTGCTCTCACCGGAGAAGTAGTCCTTCTGGTGGTTGGTCATCCACTCGGGGACCTCGTCGGCGAAGTTCTCGACGGCGTCGACGACGTTGTCGATGACGTCGTCGTCGAGCTTACCGAAGACCGCGCGACGGTCCACATCAGCCTGCTGGGCGATGATGCGGGCGGCGCGGTGGCCGATGCCGTTCAGTTCTGTCAGTGCTCGCTCGACGGACTTGGTGCCGTCGAGGTCGGTCTGTCCGATACGGACGAAGTAGCGGATGTCCTCCTCTTCCTCGGCATCCGCGTCGTCGCCCGCGTTGGGGTCTTCTGCACTCATATATGGGTAATCGGTTGGGTGAGCGTCGTGGCTGGGATTCGAACCCAGGAGGCTGTACGCCACAGAGTTAGCAACCCTGCGCCTTGGGCCAGGCTTGGCTACCACGACACGTGCTTGCTGATACTCGCGCCCGCGCCATCGCGGACTCGGGGGCCGGTCCCCCTACACGAGTCTGTCCGTGACTATTCCGGGGTTGTATAAAAACGCAACGGAAGGCGTTCTCCCCGTGACGACGGCGCATGCGTGAGGACGCCGCATACACCGACGGCGTAACTGCTTCCCGGTTGGCACCCGCAGGTAGCCCATGGGACACGTTCCGCACGCGGACGGCGGCACCGCTGTCGACCCGACGGACCGAGCGACCCTCCACGCTAATCTCGAACGTTTCGCCGGTGCGAACGGCGTCATCGAGAGCGACGACGGGACGCTGACCGTCGAGTTCGGTCGGTCGACGTCCGTCTCGGTCGGTCCCGAGGGCCACGTCACGACGGGGATGCCTCTCCACGCGTTCGATGCCCCGGCCGACCGCCTCGTCTTCGACCACGAGGCCGGCGAACTCCACGTCGATGCGGGGTCGGGAGCCGACGCCGTCGCCTACACCTTCCGACGCCCCTGACACCTGTTCGAGCCGGGGTTCTGTCACAATCCTTATCGCACCTCCGGGGCCTACCCGAAACTATGAACGAAGACGACGTCCGTGAGCGACTCCGGGTCGTACAGGACCCGGACCTCGGCGAGGACATCGTGTCGCTGGGACTCGTAAACAGCATCGAGGTGACCGACGAGGAGGTACGCATCGACCTCGCGCTCGGCGCACCGTACTCTCCGACGGAGACGAGCATGGCCAACGAGGTCCGGGAAGCCCTCTCGGACCTCGACCGGGAAGTCGACCTCTCGGCCAGCGTCGACCGCGGCGTCCCGGAGGCCGAGGACCCGCTTCCAGAGGTCAAGAACGTCATCGCCGTCGCCTCCGGCAAGGGTGGCGTCGGGAAGTCGACCATCGCGGTGAACCTCGCGGCCGGGCTCTCACGGCTAGGTGCCCGCGTGGGCCTGTTCGATGCCGACGTGTACGGTCCGAACGTCCCGCGGATGCTGGACGCAGACGAGTCCCCCCGCGCCACCGAGGACGAGGAGATAATCCCCGTCGAGAAGTACGGGATGAAGCTCATGAGCATGGACTTCCTCGTCGGGAAGGACGACCCGGTCATCTTCCGCGGTCCGATGGTCGACAACGTGCTCACCCAACTGTGGGACGACGTGCTGTGGGGGAGCCTCGACTACATGGTGGTCGACCTGCCGCCGGGCACGGGCGACACGCAACTGACGATGCTCCAGCGAGTGCCCGTCTCCGGCGCCGTCATCGTCACGACGCCGCAGGAAGTCGCGCTGGACGACGCCCGCAAGGGCCTGCGGATGTTCGGCCGGCACGAGACGCCGGTCCTCGGCATCGTCGAGAACATGTCGACGTTCGTCTGCCCGGATTGCGGCGGGGAACACGACATCTTCGGCAGCGGCGGCGGTCACGAGTTCGCCGACGAGACGCAGATGCCGTTCCTCGGCGAAGTCCCTCTGGACCCGGACGTCCGAGAGGGCGGTGACAGCGGCCAACCGCTCGTCTTGGACGAGGACAGCGACGTCGGTGAGGCGTTCCGCGACATCGCCGCTCGCACCGCGAACATGCAGGGCATCATCCACCGCAAGCGTCAGTCCGACTCGCGGACTGCCGAGACCGGTCCCGAACAGTAGGCCGGCGCGGCCGCTAAGGGAGCGGGGCAGTAGAGAGAAAGGCCGTCTTACGCTTCGACCGGGTTGTTCTGCTTGCGCGTGACGTAGCCGGCGATGCGGTTGCGTACGCCCTTGGACTCGATGTTCGTCACTTCCTCGACGACGTCCTTGTTGTGCTCGAAGTCGGCACCGAACGCGTCGGGGTATCGCTCCATCAGCAGTGTTCCGGTCTTCTTGACGTAGGCGGGCTTGATTGCCATGCGTGCATCTTGCTAGGTGGCGTTCAAAAAGGGTTCGACTTCCACGCCGGGACGCGAACCCTTATCACTCAACACGGGACCAGAGGCCCCGTGCGCTGACCAGTGTGGTGGCGTGGTCGCGGTAGTGCGACACACCACGCCACCGTTCGACCGGCGGTGTCGCCGAGCCACCAGTGTCGCCTGTTCGCTACCAATCCGCGTCGACGAGGTCACGGACCCGTCGGAAGGCGGTCCGTTCGCGCTCGCTACCGGCCGTCTCGACGACGGACTCGAAGTACCGGAGTCGCTCCAGCATCCGCTCGCGGTCGTAGGTCGGTACGTCCAGCCGAGAGGCCGCCACCGTCGCCTCGACGACTGCGGCGTGCCCGCGGTTCGTCGTCGGGACCGCCCGTCGGCGGACCTCGACCCCCTCCGGGCGGAGCGCCCACTCGACCCACTGCGTGGCCCCCTCTTCGCCCTCGGCCAGTCGCTCGACGCTGACCCGGACCCACGCGTCGGCGCTCTCCAGTACGGGGTCCGCCTCCTCGCGGACCGACAGGGCCGCCTCGGCGAAGTCGACGGGGTCCCGAGTGAACTGGACGTACCCCTCTCCCCGCTCACGGAAGTTCCGCCACGTCCGGGTTCTGCCCCACGTCGTCGCCGTCGCCGGGCCGTCGCCCTCGGGCGCCTGTACTCCGAGCGCCGCGACGTTCCACAGGCCGTTCGGCCCGCACGTCGTCACGACCGTCTCGGTGACGCCGGCGAGTTCGACGGGCCAGTCGGCGTCGGCGGCCATCAGACCACCAGCCCCCGTTCGAGGGCGACGAACAGAGCGCCTGCGACGAGGTCGGCCGTGGTTCCGGGGTTGACGTCGCGTGCGACGAGTTCCTCGGCCAGTTCCGTCGCGCTTTCCTCGCCGTCCAGCGCTGCCCGTGCCCGCCGCTGGACTTCCTCGGCCGTCTCGCGGTCGTTCCGCGTGACGACGAAGGTGTCCGGTTCCGCCGCGAGCAGTCGGAGGAAAGCGCGCGATGCGCGGTCCGCCACCGGCCCGTGGTCTGTCAGTATCTCCTCGGCGGCGCCGAACACGCGTTCGAACCCGTTCGCCCACTCGGCCGCCACCCCGTCCACCTCCGCACTCCGTTCCATCACGTCGTACAGCGTCAGGCCCCGTTCCTCCAGCGTCGGTATCGCCTCGCTCCCGTGGCGCACGTCCAGCGGTTCCAGACCCTCCGGCGGGTCGTCGACTGCCACGTCGACGTGCTCGAACGCGCGGTAGAAGTCGGCCGCGTCGGCGACGGTCGTCTCGCGGACGACGGCGTCCACTCCGTCGGGGGTCAGGTCGCCCTCGCTCGCGGCCGCGACCAGCGGCGTCAGCACCAGTAGCGCGCCGAACTGGGTGTTGCCCGCCGACTGGCCGGCCATCCCCTCGACGGCCTGTTCGAAGGCGCGGCCCACGCGCTCGCCCCCAGCGGCCAGTTCGAGGCCGGGTCGCGCTCCCACCGCACCCGCGAGAAAGTGCTCGAACCGTAGGTCGTCGTACTCCCGTTCGCGGTCCACGTTGCCGGGTTTCGGCGTGCCGGCCACCTCCAGCAGGAGCGCCAGTTCGGCGTTCTGGACCGCGGTCCGGTCGCTCATCGACTGACCTCCCGCGCGGTCCAGTCGTCGGCGGCGGCACGCACCTCGCGGAGCACGTCGAGGTCGTCGCTCGCCCGACCGACGCTGACCGCGTCCGCGCCGTGCTCGAAGTACTCGGCGGCCGTTTCGCGGTCGCGGACGCCGTTGTTCGCCACGACGAAGCAGTCGGTGGCAGCGACCACCTCTGCGACGACGGACTCCGAGTCCATGGCGTCCACGTGGACCACCTCGGCGCCTGCGTCCTCGACGGTTCGAGCCACGGCGGGGAGGTCAACCCCGTCGACCTCCGTGCGGACCTTCACGGAAACGACCGCACCCGCCTCGTCCGCGGCGGCGACCTGTTCGGCGAGTCGGTCGGCGTCCCGAAGGAGCGACTCGCCAGCCCCCGCCGTGCACATCTCCTCCTGTCGACAGTGGGCGTTCACTTCGAGGAGTGCGTCGTGGTCCCGACAGACCCGGGCCGCGCGTTCGACCGGGCCGACCGTACTGCACCGGACGTTGAACGCCGGCCGGAGCGGCGCGTCGGCGAGCGCCGCGAGTTGCTCGTCGACGAACGCGACGGGGTCCTCGGGCAGGAACTCCGAACGGTCCCTATCGACCATCTCGCGGGCGGCCGCCCGGGTGGGGCCGTCCAGCGCGATACCCCCGAGGAACGCGCATCCGACGTGGTCCTCGACGGCCCGCGCCCACGCGGCGTCCGCCTCGCCGCTGAGACTCGCCAGCGCGACCCGCGGTCGAAACATCAGGCCACCTCCGCGAGGGCGTCCGCTACCGCACGGGCGACCCGGTCGGCGTCCGCCGGGCCGTCGAGCGTCGTATCCGTGCGGACGACCGGTCTGTCGAGGTCGGTCCCGTCCTCGGAGTCGAGGACGAACGCGTCCGCGAAGGGGTAGCTCTCCGCGACGCCGGCCGTGCTCGGGTCGCGGCCGACGCCCGCCATGAGGTCCCCGGCGGGGCCGGAGAACACCTCGTCCTCGACGAACGGCGAGACGGCGACGACCGGCGTCTCGGCCAGAGCGTCCCGAATGCCCTCGACGGCGAGCATCGGTCCGAGCGAGGTGACGGGGTTCGAGGGGCCGATTACCACCGAGTCCGAGAGGGCGGTCAGGACGGCGTCGGTCGCCGTGGCCCTCTCCCGCCCCCGGAACTCGACATCCTCGACGTCGGGCTCGCCGCCACGGCCGACCCACCACTCCTGAAAGTGCATCGGACCCCGTGGCGTGTGGACGAGAGTCGCCACCGGGTCGTCGCTCATCGGCAGGAGCGTCCGGTCGAGGCCGAAGGCGTCGCCGAGGACGCGCGTCGCCTCCGTCAGCGAGTGGCCCGCGTCCAGTAGCGAGGTCCGCGTGACGTGGACCGCTCTGTCCCGGTCGCCGATGTGCATGAACTCGGCGACGCCCGAGAAGCGCCGCCAGCGGGCGATGTCTCGGCCCGCCGTCTGTGCGTCGTCGGGGAGGTACTGCGGCCCGGTCGGTAGGTCAGCGGCCTCGGCCAGACCGTGGAGTTCGTCGTGGGTCTCGGCCGTGTCGTCGGCGATACCCCACCACGTCTCCCGGTCGAGTTCGCCCCCGTCGAGGAAGAGCACCGTGTCGAGGTCCGGGCAGACGAGGTGGCCGCCCAGTTCCACGTCGTCGCCGGTGTTGGCGACGACCGTGGTGGCCGCGGGTTCGAACACGTCGTCGGCGCCGGCGAGGAGTTTCGGCGTCCCCGTCCCGCCGGCAAGGAACGTCACCATACGCCGACGTAGGGGGAACTGGCGGTATAAACGTGGCCCTGACCGGCCGCCCGGTTCGAGCGGCACGGTCGTATCAATCGGGTGAGAATCACTCGTGAAAACTGAGCGGGTAGACTCAAGTCGGTGGGCTGTGAGCTACCGCGTAACAGGTGTCATGCGCACCCTAACCGCCCACCGATTCGCCCCGGCAGCCCCCGACGAGGAGTACGTCTTCGGCGCCTGTGCCCCCGGTTGGCACAGCGCCGCGGGCCGCGACGCCGCCGTCGCCGACTGGATTGCCTCCCTCCGAGACTGTGGAGTCGAGCGCGTCTGTTGTCTGCTCGCCGGCACGCGACTGGACACCGAAGACGCGGTCCTCGACCAGTACGTCGACGCATTCGGCGAATCGAACGTCCTGCACGCGCCGGTCCCCCAACGCCGTCTCGTCTCAGAGTCCCGACTCCGCGACGAGATACTGCCCTTCCTCGCGGACGCCCGCAAAGCGGAGTCCCGAACCGTCGTCCACTGTCTGGACGGCCTCGGCCGGACGGGGCAGGTACTCGCCGCGTGGCTCGTGTACAACCGCGATTACGGGCCGACCCGGGCCATCGAGACAGTCGAGGGTGTGGGACGTGACCCGAGGGCCGCCGTCGAGCGCGGTCCCGCCGAGGAGGGCGACCTCGTCGAACTGCTGAGCGCGGTCGCCCGCCGCTGACGAACCGCGTGCCCCGCGAAACCGGCAGTACCGTTTTGCCGACGGCTACCGAATCGGTGACCGATGACCACCATCAAGGACAGCGTCCACGACCACATCGCGGTCGAGGGCGTCGCCGCCGACCTGCTGGAGACCCCGCCCGTCCAGCGCCTCCGCCGGGTCAAGCAACTCGGCACCGTGACGCTGGTCTATCCCTCGGCCAACCACACGCGCTTCGAGCACTCGCTGGGCGTCTACCACCTCGCCGACCGCGCCCTCTCGCACCTCGGCATCGAGGGCCGGCAAGCCGAGCGGGTGCGTGCCGCGGCCCTCCTCCACGACGTGGGCCACTCCCCGTACAGCCACAACGTCGAGTCGGTCATCCACCGCCGGACCGGGAAGTACCACGACGACGTCCACGAACTGCTGGACCGCGGCGAGGTGGCCCGGGTCCTCACCGACCACGGCCTGAACCCCGACACGGTCGCGGACCTCGTGGCCGGCGACGGTGAACTCGGTCAACTCGTCTCGGGGGAACTGGACGTCGACAGGATGGACTACCTCGTCCGGGACGCCCACCACACCGGCGTCCCCTACGGCACCATCGACCACGAGCGACTGGTCCGGGAGTTGCGCTTCGTCGACGGCGAACTCGTGCTGGACGAGGGGAACGTCCAGACCGCCGAGTCGCTGTTGCTGGCGCGTGCGCTGATGAACCCGACCGTCTACGCCCACCACGTGGCCCGCATCGCCAAGACGATGCTCCGCCGCGGCACCGAACGGTTGCTCGCCGCGACGAACGTGACGGCTTCGGACCTCCGGCGATGGGACGACAACGACCTGCTGGTCCGCCTGCGCCAGTGCGACGAGACGGCCGAGTACGCCCGCCGACTGAGCGAACGGGACCTCTACAAGCGGTCCGTGTGGGCCGAACGCACCGCGGTCCCGGACGACCTGCTGGACGCCGACCACCGAGACGTGCGGACGATAGAGTCCGCCATCGCGGCCGAGGCGAGCGTCGACCCCGACTCCGTGGTCCTCGACGTCCCCTCGGAACCCTCGATGACCGAGTCGAGCAGTCGCGTCCTCGTCAACGGCGACGTCCGGCGTCTCGGCGAGCAGTCGACGCTCGTCAACGCCATCCGGGCCGCGCAACGCGACCAGTGGCGCCTCGGCGTCTACGCGCCGGAAGCCGACAGCGAGCGAGTCGGCGACGTGGCCATCCGCGAACTCGGCCTCGACCTCGACGGCGCGCGGGTGCGGGACGTCCGACCCGGCATCCACGCGACCCTCGACGAATTTAACTGAGCGTCGAGTGGAGACGGATACATGATTATCGAAGGGACCGTTCTCCGCGGCCGCGCGTTCGAACCCGTCGAAGGGCGGGTCGTCGTCGAGGACGGCGAGATAGCCGCCGTCGAGGAGGACAGCGTCGAGAGCGACGCCATCGTCTGTCCGGCGTTCGTCAACGCCCACACGCACATCGGCGACTCCATCGCCAAGGAGGCCGGCGAGGGCCTCTCGCTGGAGGAACTGGTCGCGCCGCCGGACGGCCTGAAACACCGTCTGCTTCGTGAGGCGGACCGGACCGAACTCGTCGAGGGGATGGTCCGCTCGCTGTCGTACATGCACCAGTCCGGAACGGCCGCCTTCGTCGAGTTCCGCGAGGGCGGCGTCGAGGGGGTGCGGGCCATCAGAGCAGCGCTCGCGGACTCCCCGCTCCGGAGCGTCGTCCTCGGGCGAGAGACGGTCGACGCGATGGAGATGGCCGACGGGTTCGGTGCCAGCGGTGCGAACGACGCCGAGTTCGCCTCCGAACGGCGCGCGACCCGCGCCGCCGGGAAACTGTTCGGCATCCACGCCGGGGAGGTGGACAGTTCCGACATCAACCCGGCGCTGGACCTCGACCCGGACTTCCTCGTCCACATGGTCCACGCCGAACCGCTCCACCTCGAACGGGTCGCAGACAGCGAGATACCCGTCGCCGTCTGTCCGCGCTCGAACCTCGTCACGGGCGTCGGCCGTCCGCCGGTCGAGGAACTGCTCCAGCGGACGACGGTGGCGCTCGGGACGGACAACGTCTTCCTCAACAGTCCGTCGGTGTTCCGCGAGATGGAGTTCACCGCGAAGCTGTACGACGTCTCCGCGCGCGACGTCCTCCGGATGGCGACGGTCAACGGCGCGGAGCTGGCCGGCCTCGACTGCGGCCTCGTCGAGGAGGGGCGTCCGGCCAGTCTACTCGTCCTCGACGGCGACTCGGACAACCTCGCCGGCGCCCAGAACGCCGTCCGCGCCGTCGTCCGCCGGGCGGAGACCGCTGACGTCGAACGGGTCGTCGTGCCGGACCCGTAGCCACGCTTATCGGGCGCGGGCCGCAACTCCCCCGTGTGTCCCCCACCACAGACCGCGCCCTCGGCACCATCGGCCGCCTCCTGTTGGGCGGCATCGCACTCGTCGTCGCCCTCACCGTCGCCGCCGCTGTGCTCGCGTTCCTCCAGAACGTGCTGGCGGCGCTCCTGACTCTCCTCGTGACCGGCCTCCTCGTCGCCGGTGCGGGGTACGCCGTCTACTGGGCCGCGTCGACCCTCTCCGGAGGCGACGACTCCTCGTCGGCGTCGCCATCCTCGTTCGAAACGGCCCCGGACACGGAGTCGGACGCCGTCGAGCGACTGACCGAGAAGTACCGCGAGGGCGCACTCACGGAAGCCGAACTGGAGCGGGAACTGGAGCAAGTGATGGGTGGCGACGAGGACGACAAGCGGGAAGACGACGTGGAGTCGGAACTGAACTGAGCCATACCGTGGTGTGTGATATCACGTGCCAAATAACTAAGCACGCCGACGGCCTACCTCTCCGTATGTACGACCGGATACTGGTGCCGACTGACGGGTCAGACGGTATGCGCCGGGTCGTCGAACACGCCGTCGAACTCGCGAACTATCACGACGCCGAGGTCCACGGCCTCTACGTCATCGACACCGGAAGCTACGCGACGCTCCCGGTCGAGACGACGTGGGACGGCGTCACCGAGATGCTCCGCGAGGAGGGGGAAGCGGCACTCGAAGCCCTCGAAGCGATGACCGGCGACCTCACCGTACGGACGGCCGTCGAGGAGGGGTCGCCGAGCAAGCGAATCGTCGAGTACGCGCGCGAGACCGAGTGTGATACCATCGTGATGGGGACCCACGGTCGGGGCGGCATCGACCGACTGTTGCTCGGGAGCGTCGCCGAACGCGTCGTCAGGTCCTCGCCGGTCCCGGTCGTGACGGTTCCGGTCAGCGACGCGCCCGACCGGTCCGAGAGCGAATCGCAGGCCGGCGTCCCGAACTGACGGTCGGGCACCTACACCGGTCGGAGGTGCTCGCAGTCGCCCGCCGAGACCGTCTCTCTCCCGTCGTCCGTCTCCACAACCAGTCGGCCGGGGAACTCGACGTCTGTCGCCTCGCCCTCGACGACACCCCCCGGCGTCTCGACCCGCACTCGCTTCTCGAGCGTCGTCGCGTACTCCCGCCACGCGTCCAGCACGCCCTCCGGGTCCCGACGCAGTTCGTCGAACGTCTCGACCAGTCGCTGGGTGAACGTGCGCCTGTCGACCGGTCGCCCGCGGACGGCTTCGAGACTGGTCGGGTTCGCCTCGGCGGGTAGCGACTCGGGGTCGACGTTCGCGTTGACCCCGATGCCGACGACGACCCACGAGACGCGGTCGGCTTCGCCCTCCATCTCGGTGAGGATGCCGACGAGTTTGCGCTCCGCGCCGTCGTCCGCCCCGTCGACGCTCACGAGGACATCGTTGGGCCACTTGATGCGCGCCTCGACGCCCGCCTCCCGTGCCGCACGGGTCGCCGCGACGGCCGCCGCGAGGGTGAACACGGGCGCGTGAGCCATCGGCACGTCGGGCCGGAAGAGCATCGAGAGCCAGACGCCCCCGCTCGGAGAGTGCCACTCGCGGTCCAGACGGCCGCGCCCGCCTGTCTGTTCGTCCGCGAGGACGACCACGTTCTCGGCACCCTCCGCCGCGAGGTCCCGGGCGCGGGCGTTCGTACTCGGGATGCTGTCGTAGTACTCCACCTCGAACGGGGCGTCGAGGCCGTACTCGACGGCCGGACCGCCGAACTCCGGAACTGACTCCAGCGTGTAGCCGTCGTCCCCGCTCCCGATTTCGAACCCCGCGTTTCGGAGCGCCTCGACGTGCTTCCAGACGGCAGACCGCGAGATGCCGAGGTCATCGGCGAGCGCCGGCCCCGAGACTGGCCCCGCGGAGAGCGCGTCGAGCACCCGGTGTCGCGTCTCGTTCATACACCCGAGTCGCACGGAACGGCAAAAAGTCGGTCGGCCCGCGTTCGCTGTCGGCCGTTACTCGGACCCGATGACGAACAGGAGGTCGCCCATGTCGACCGAGTCCCCCTCGCCGATGGCGACGTCGTTGATGACGCCGCCGCGTTCGGCCACGATGTCGTTCTCCATCTTCATCGCCTCCAACACGCAGAGGACGTCTCCGGACTCGACCTCGTCGCCCTCGTCGACGGCCACTTCGAGGATGGTCCCCTGCATCTCGGCGGTGACCTCCTGCCCCTCGGCGCTGGACCCGCCGCCACCGCCGCCACCGGACCCGCCGCCCGGTCGGTCGGGCCGGTCACTGCCGCCCGCTGCCTCCACGTCGCCCACGTTGATGGGCGGCGCGCCGCGTTCCTCCAGTTCCACGTCGAATCGCTTGCCGTTGACCTCGACGGTGAACTCGCGTTCGACGACCTCTTCGTCGTCCTCGGCGCTCGTCTCCGCCTCCGTGCCCCAGCGCTCCTGTGCCGCCTCGATGCGAGACTTCTCGAGCGTCTCGTCCAGATACTTCGTCGTGTGCGTCGACTCGACGAACGCCTCGTCGGTGAGCATCAACCGGTGGAACGGGATGACCGTCGGGAACCCCTCGACGTCGAACTCGGCGAGCGCTCGCTTGCCGCGCTGGATGACCTCGTCGCGGTCCGACCCGTGGACGATGAGTTTCGCTATCATCGAGTCGTAGTCGGTGACGAGGTCGTCGCCCTGTCGGAGGGCGTCGTCCATCCGGACGCCGATGCCCCCCGGCGGGTCGTACGTCTCGAGGGACCCGCTGTTCGCTGGCGCGAAGTCCTTCGCCGCGTTCTCGGCGTTGATGCGGAACTCCATCGCGTGGCCCTCGATTTCGACCTCCTCCTGCTCGAAGGAGAGGACCTCGTCCTGTGCGACCCGAATCTGCCACTTGACGATGTCGATACCCGTAATCTCCTCGGTGACGCAGTGCTCGACCTGAATCCGCGTGTTCACTTCGAGGAAGTAGAAGTTCGTGTCGGGACCCAGCACCTCGTCGGCCTCCCGGTCGGGGTCCTCCTCGACGAGGAACTCGACGGTCCCGGCGTTGTAGTAGTCCGCCGCGCGCACGCCGCGACGGGCCGACTCGCCGATTTCCTCCCGGAGTTCGTCCGATAGGGCGGCGGAGGGGCCCTCTTCGATGACTTTCTGGTGTCGTCGCTGCAGGGAGCAGTCGCGTTCGCCCAGATGCCGGACGTTGCCCTCGTGGTCCGCGATAATCTGGACTTCCACGTGCCGGGGGTTCTCCAGATACCGTTCGAGATAGACCGAGTCGTTCGAGAAGTACGCCTCCCCCTCCCGTTTCGCGGACTCGAGTTGTTCCTCGGCCTCGTCCGGGCTCTGGACGATTTTCATCCCGCGGCCGCCGCCACCACCTTCGGCCTTGATGGCGACTGGGAAGCCGTGCTCCTCGCCGAACTCGACGACTTCTTCGGGGTCCTCGACGGGGTCGGTGGTTCCGGGGACGATGGGCACGTCGGCCGACTGCATGATTTTGCGGGCCTTCGTCTTCTCGCCCAGTTGCTCCATCGCGTCACCGGCCGGGCCTATCCACGCCACGCCGTCGGCCTCCTCGACCTTGCGGGCGAAGTCGGCGTTCTCGGCGAGGAAGCCGTAGCCGGGGTGGATGGCGTCGGCACCGGCCTGTTGTGCAGCGTCGAGTATCGCGTCTTGGTCCAGATAGGAGTCGGCCGCACGGGCGGGCCCCACGTTGTACGCCTCGTCGGCGTACCGGACGTGGCCCGAGTGTTTGTCCGCCTCGGAGTAAACTGCGACCGTCCCGATGCCCAACTCCTCGCACGCGCGCATGACGCGCACCGCGATTTCCCCGCGGTTGGCGACGAGCACCTTGTCGAACATACCCCCTCATACCGAGAGTTACCCCATAAAACTATGCGGAGCGCGGCATCCTTCGAACGGGACACGGTACCGGCCACTCACCTCCTCCGGACCGGCATCGACGCACGCCGAACGGGCGTTACATCCGGTCCGTCCGGCCCGCGGCGCTCCACGGGTCTGTCGGGGCCTCGTCGCGGACGCGGACGTGGCGCTTCTGCGTGCCCTCGACGCGCTCGGAGAAGGTCCACTGCTTGCCGTCCCACGACTCCTCGTCCCGGGCGGCGGCCGCCGCCGCGGCCGCGGCGACCCGCTGTCGGTCCGTGACGTGCGCGCCGACGGCGACGGCGATGGCTGCCGCCTCGTCCACGGAGGCGTCCGGCAGTTGGGCGGCGATACTCGCGACCAGTTCTGCGTCTGCCGTCTCTGCGGCGGTGTCGGTGGCCATCGTTAGAGTGGGATGTTCCCGTGTTTGCGGTCCGGTTGGTCCGCTCGCTTCCCCCGCAACAGGTCCAAGTCCTCGACGAGCCGCGGTCGGGTGTCCTTCGGTTCCAACACGTCGTCGACGAAGCCGCGTTCGGCGGCCGTGTACGGGTTCGCGAAGGCGTCGCGGTACTCGTCGATGAGTTCCTGCCGGCGGGCCTCCACGTCGTCTGCGTCGGCGAGTTCGTCGTCGTAGAGGACGTTCACCGCGCCCTGTGGCCCCATCACGGCGATTTCGGCGGTCGGCCAGGCGTAGTTGGCGTCCGCGCCGATGTGCTTCGAGGCCATCACGTCGTAGGCGCCGCCGTAGGCCTTGCGCGTGATGACTGTCAGCAACGGCACCGTCGCCTCGCTGTAGGCGTACAGCAGTTTCGCGCCGTGGTTGATGATGGCGTTGCGCTCTTGGTCCTTGCCGGGCATGAACCCCGGCACGTCGACGAACGTCAGAATGGGGATGTTGAACGAGTCACAGAAGCGGACGAACCGCGCCCCCTTCCGCGAGGCGTCGATGTCGAGCGTCCCGGCGTTCACCCGCGGTTGGTTGCCCACGACGCCGACGCTGTGGCCGTCGAGTCGGGCGAACCCGGTGACGATGTTGCGGGCAAAGCCCTCGGCCACCTCGAAGAACGAGTCCTCGTCCAAGACGCCGTCTATCACGTCCACCATGTCGTACGGCTTCTGTGGCTCGTCGGGCACCGTCTCGACGAGGCTCTCGTCGCGGCGCTCCGGGTCGTCCCACGGGTCCACGCGCGGCGGGTCGGCGACGTTGTTCTGCGGGAGGAACGAGAGGAGATAGCGGATGTCGTCCATCGCCGCCTTCTCGTCGGCGGCGGTGAAGTGGGCGACGCCCGATTCGGTGGCGTGTGTCTGTGCCCCACCCAGTTCGTCGAAGCCGACTTCCTCGCCGGTGACCGTCTCGATGACGTCCGGGCCGGTGATGAACATGTGGCTGGTCTCCTCGACCATGTAGACGAAGTCCGTGATGGCCGGTGAGTACACCGCGCCGCCGGCACACGGCCCCATGATGGCCGAAATCTGCGGGACGACGCCGCTTGCCTGCTGGTTGCGGTGGAAGATGTCGGCGTACCCCGCCAGCGAGTCGATGCCCTCTTGAATGCGCGCCCCGGCCGAGTCGTTCAGTCCGATGATGGGCGCGCCGTTCTCGATGGCCTTGTCCATCACCTTACAGACCTTCTGTGCGAAGGCCTCGCCGAGCGACCCGCCGAAGACGGTGAAGTCGTGGGCGAAGACGTAGACGCGTTCGCCGTTGACCTCGCCGTAGCCGACGACGACGCCGTCGCCGGGGACGTGCTTCTCGTCCATGTCGAAGTTGGTCGAACGGTGTTCCCGCAGGGCGTCTATCTCGACGAACGTGTCGTCGTCGAGGAAGTAGTCGATTCGCTCGCGAGCAGTGAGTTTCCCCTTCTCGTGTTGGGCCTCGATGCGCTCTTCGCCACCGCCACGTTCGGCCTCCGCCTTCCGTTCGCGGAGGTCCTCGACGCGGTCGTCGTGGTTCACGCGACATCACGGCTCCCGGACCTGAGCATACCCGTCCCGTCGGGGGCATCCGAAAAAAGCGTTGCCCGCCCGATACCGTCGGAGTTTTGCCGACCAGCCACCACGCTACCCTCGTGAAGAACATCACGGCAACGCAGCACAACCCGTTTGGCTTCGAGCCGCCGTGTGAGCCGTTCGTTCCCGGGTACGGGGACGCTAACGCCGACTTCCACGTCGTCGGCGACCACCCGGGCGTCCACGGCGGCAGCGAGTCGGGCATCCCATTCACGGGGACCCCTGCCGCCGAGCGACTCCAGCGCGCACTCGTCGACGGCGGCCTACTGAAGGAGGCGGGAACGCCGCCGACCGTCGACAAGACGTACCTCTCGTACCTGTTCCTGTGTGGCGACCGCGTCCCGACCGAGGCCGACTACGCGGACCACGAACCGATGTTCGATACCGAGGTTCGGGCCATCACCTCCCACGTCCTGCTCCCTGTCGGCGAGCGCGCGACCAAGCACGTCTTCGCCAACATGACGGCCGAACCCGCCGACGAGGTGGACATGGAGGCGCTCCACGCGACGGAGGTTCGGGGGAGCGGGTGGCTCGTCTACCCCATCAAGGACCCCGCCGAGTGGACCGACGGCGACGAGGACGCTCTCGTGGCCGCGCTCAGAGCCCTGCTGGCGACGGACTACAGACAGGAGGCGGAACTGGGCCGGTTCCTCCCCGGCGACGAGGTGTGGCGGGTCCGCTAGGTCACGGCGAGAGGTCCGCCGCGGTGAGCGGCGTCGACTCCGCTTCGTACCGCTCGAACCGACGGTCGGCCCACGACCGGACCGCCGGGTCGTCGGTGTCGACGGCCGCCTGTAACACGCCTCGCTCGTCGCGGACCAGCAGGTTCACCACGTCGTCGGCGACGGTCACTGCCAGCGGTATCTCCCCGTCGTAGACGCGCACCGACGCCGTCTCGGTGTCGAGGAGGGCGCGCAGGCGGCCGCGGAGCGTCTCGTCCCCGGTCAGTGCCTCGACGGCGCTCCGTGAGAGGACCGCGCGGAACTGCTGGTCGCCGGCCCTCTCGGCGGCCACCGCGAGGCTCTGGTCGTTGAACGCGTGCGAGAACGCCGTCACCGCGTCGGCGTCGCGCATCAGGGAGAGGAGCCGCTGGAGCGGCGCGTTCGGGCGCGTCTGGGTCGGCGTCGTTATCGTCGCGTCGGCGAGGTGACGCAGGTCGAATCCAATCGCGTCCGTCGGCAGGTACTCGACGATGCCCCGGAGGTCACGCTCCGTCGACAGGATGTCGAGGAGGTCCCTGAAACCCTCGGCGACGAGTCGGCCGGTCGCGGTGGCTTCGTAGCCGCCCGCTGTCCGCTTGACCCACTTGCGGTCCTCGAAGTCCCCGAGGATGCGACCCAGCGTCGCCTGCGAGGCTCCCGTCTCCGCGGCGAGTTCCGACCGCGTGTGCCACTCCGACGCGAGGAGTTCCAGCACCGCGACCCGGTTCGGCGAGAGCGCGAGGAACTCTATCTCCGAGAGGGACTCGTCCATACGTGCGCTTGCGGTCCCAGGCGGATACCGCTTTCGCGTCGTGAAATATTTGCACGCTGTGAAATCTCGCCGTGCCGCGTCGCCGGTTTCCCGTCGTGTAACATTTTCTGAACGAGACTATAAGTCCCTTACTCGTACCACAGAGTACGATGATACAGCCGCTCTGTGCGATTCTACTGCGTGTCTCGGTGTCCGGTCAGCTCTCCGACGAGGTAGTAGTATAACGATGGTGTCACGACGTGTACTCGCGCTCGGTGTGGCCGCGAGCGTCCTCTTCGGCGGTACGTTCGTCGCGGCGAAGGCCGGCCTCGACCACTTCCCTCCCCTCCTGTTCGTCGCGCTCCGGTTCGACATCGCCGCCGCGGCACTGTTGGGATACGTGGCGCTCACTCGCTCGCGCGCCGAACTGCTCCCGCGGACTCGCGCCGACGCGTTCGGCGTCCTCGCGACGGGCCTCCTCGCACTCGGTCTGACCAACGCCCTCCTGTTCGTCGGTCAGCAACACGCCACCAGCGCCGTCGGCGCCATCGTGTTCAGCCTCAACCCCATCCTGACGCCCGTGTTCGCGGCCCTCTTGCTGGCCGACGAACGCCTCTCGAAGCGCGGGGCGACGGGACTGCTCGTCGGTCTGCTCGGCGTGGCGCTGGTCGTGAACCCCGACCCGGCCACGCTGGTCGGCGGCGGAGAGGGCAAACTGCTCCTCTTCGGCGGTGCCGTCACCGGTGCGCTCGGGAGCGTCCTCGTCCGGTGGAGCGACAGCGACCTCTCCAGCACCGTTCGGACGGGGTGGGCCCTCCCGTTCGCTGCCGCACTCAGTCACGCGCTTAGCTGGTGGACCGGCGAGTCCGCCGCGGCGATTAGCTGGACGCCCGGAGCGCTCGCGGCGCTGTTCTACGTCGGCGTCTTCGCCGGGGCCGTCGCCTACGTGGCCTACTTCGGCCTGCTGGACGACGCCGGCGCGACTCACGCGAACCTCGTGTTCTACGTGGTGCCGGTCGTCTCGACGCTCGGCGGGTGGGCGCTGCTGGGCGAGTCCATCTCCGAACTGGCCGTCGTCGGGTTCGCCACCGTGTTCGCTGGCTTCGTCGTCCTCGGTAGCGAGTCGTTCTCTCTGCCCGTTCGCTCCCTCGGTGCGTCCCTCCGGAACGACCCGACTGGGTCCGTCGACAGTCTCGGCGTCGGCGAGGACGCGACGGGGTTCGAGTCCGACTGAGCACCCGGGCTAACCTTCATTATATAGGCTAGCAAACACTCCGTTATGGACTGCAGAGTTGTCGTCGAGGCAGCCGTTCCCGTCTACGACGTGGCCACAGCGGACGAAGCGGTCCGAATCGCTATCTCGAAGACGGGGGAGATGCTCAACCCGGACCTCAACTACGTCGAGATAAACATGGGTGAGCGGAGCTGTCCACACTGCGGCGAGGAGTTGGAACCCGCGTTCATCGCCGCCGACGAGAGCCTCGTCGCCCTCGAACTGGAGATGACCGTCTTCAACGTCGAGCGCGACGAACACGCGGCCCGCATCGCCCGGAAGGAGATCGGGCAACGGCTGGAGAACATCCCGCTCGACGTACTCGAAATCGAGGAACTCCCGGAGGAGGACGACGAGGGAGACGAACCGGCAGATAGCGACGAAGAGACGGCGGACGGAGACGAGGGGACGGACGACGACGACGTCCTGCCCGAGTTCGAAGAACTCATCGACGAATAGCCGGGCGACCGCAGTGCAGTCCGTTCTCGCGGGTGCAGTCGCTCGGTAGCGGCGCTGTCGGGGAGGAAGGGAGGGGTTCAGTCCGCGGCGGCAGAAACAGGCTCTTTCTCCTCGGCGGTCATCTCCGAGGTGATTCCGTCGGCGATAGCGAAGACAGCGGCCTTGTGGTCGGTCTTCGACTTATGAATCGATGTGGGCTTGACGCCCAGTTCGGCGTACTCGTCGTGTTCGACGGTGGAACCGGACTCCTGTTCGTAGTGGGTCTGTACCTGTGCAAGCAGGCCGTGAAGGTGAATGAGCTCCTGCTTCTTCATGGTCAACACACGCTAGAGACCGTAGGGTTATAGTACTACTCTGACGGAGGTTAACACACCACTCCGCCATGATAGAACGTGAAGGAGAGGCGCACAGACCCCCGAATTCGACACCCGAATCCGAATCCCGTCACGGCGCGTGTACGCGGTTGAAAGTTTTTTGACCACGGGGTCCGCCACTGTCGCGTATGGACTACGACGATATGCTCGACCGGGCGATGTCCGAGACGCCCGAGATAGCGGGGTCGTCAGAGCGGTTCGAGGTTCCCGACCCGGAGGTCAGACAGGAGGGCAACGTCACCGTTGTCGAGAACTTCCAGTCGCTGTGTGACCGTCTGGACCGCGACCCGGACCACGTCCTGCAGTTCCTCCAGACGGAGATGGGGACGAGCGCGCACATTGACGAGAGCGGGCGGGCGCGTCTCACCGGGTCGTTCGGGGCCGACCGTCTGGGCACGGCCATCGACGAGTACGTAGAGGAGTTCGTCCTCTGTTCGGAGTGTGGCCTCCCGGATACGCGGCTCGAACGAGAGGGCGACGCGCTGTTGCTCCGCTGTGAGGCGTGCGGGGCGCGCTCCGCGACAAACGGCTAGTTACTGGAGCCCCTTCAGCGTCTGTAAGTCGCGGTCGGTCCGTGTGAACTCGGCGAGGCGGCGGCTCGCGTGACAGTTCGGGCAGTGAAACAGCGTGTCGTGTGTCGGTAACTCGCTCGGCGTCGACTCCCAGTCTTTCGTGCATTCGGGACAGAGCAACCGGACGTACGCTTCCTCCATGTGTGCTGTTGACACACACCGAGGGTGGAAAAAGGTTGGCGTCACCCCACTCCCCTGCCTCAGACCGTCTGGTCAGTGGTCCGACCGGTCTGTCTAGGCAGGGACGTCCTCGGCTTCGAGGAGTTCCTTGTACCGGTTGCGGATGGTGACCTCGGAGATGTTGGCCACCTCGCCGACCTCGCTCTGGGTGACCTTCTCGTTGGTCAGGAGGGCGGCGGCGTAGACGGCCGCGGCCGCGAGTCCGACCGGCGACTTCCCGGAGAGCAGGCCGGCGTTGCGGGCCCGGTCGATGAGTTCGCGGGCCTGCCGCTCCGTCTCGTCGCTCAGGTCGAGGTCCGAGACGAACCGCGGGACGTACTGCTCGGGGTCCGCCGGTTGGACTTCGAGGTTCAGTTCGCGCACGATGTAGCGGTAGGTCCGCGTGAGTTCCATCTTGTTGACCCGGGAGACGACCGCCATCTCGTCGAGCGACCGCGGACTGCCGGCCATGCGGGCCGACGCGTACAGCGCCGACGTCGCGACGCCCTCGATGGAGCGGCCGGGGAGCAGGTCTTCGTCGAGCGCACGGCGGTAGATGACGCTGGCCGTCTCGCGGACGTTCTGCGGGAGGCCGAGCGCGGAGGCCATGCGGTCTATCTCGCCGAGGGCCTGCTTGAGGTTGCGCTCCTTGGAGTCGCGGGTGCGGAACCGCTCGTTCCACGTGCGCAGACGCTGCATCTTCTGGCGTTGGCTGGACGAGAGCGACCGCCCGTAGGCGTCCTTGTTCTGCCAACCGATGTTGGTCGACAGGCCCTTGTCGTGCATCATGTTCGTCGTCGGCGCGCCCACGCGGGACTTCTGGTCGCGCTCCGCGGAGTCGAACGCGCGCCACTCCGGCCCGCGGTCGATGCTGTCCTCTTCGACGACGAGGCCGCAGTCCTGACAGACCATCTCGCCGTGTTCGCTGTCCGTCGCGACGTCGCCGCCACACTCGGGACAGACGTCTTCCCGTTCCGTCGTCTCCTCGTCGAGTTCGCGCTCCTGAACGTTTTCTTCCGTCGTGTTTCGTACTGTGGATTCACTCATGATTTTGATGTCACCGACTGCCGGGTGCGTAATGCTAAAGAACCCTTGCTGGGCTTCTCTTACCCATAGTTAGTTCGTCAACTATTTAAACCTTTCCCCAATTTCGACCAGAAACCGCACGATAGCGGCGTGGTACCGTGCATCACGGGCCCCTATCCAGACTACTTAACTCTGCCGTCGGGCCGGCCGACGTATCGACTTCGTACGGGAGTCGGTCAGTCCCACGTGACCCACGCGAGCACCGCGAGGCCGACCGTCTCCAAGACGTGCAGGACGACCATCGCCTGCCACGCCGGGTTCGGAACGGCTGTGCTGAACCACTGTGCCAAGAGCGGGTCCAGCAGATAGAAGTACAGAGCGGAGGCGTTCTCCCCGAGGAGGAACACCGCGAACAGGAGCAACCCGAGCGTGTGCTTCGAGCGCAGCTCGTAGTAGTTACGCCCCCACACGTAGACGAGCACCGCCAGTAACAGCACGTTGACGGTGACAGCGACACGTGCGACGTCAATCCAACCGACCATTGGTCCTCCCTTTCAGACTGTCGCCGATATACTCTTTCCCAAATTCAACCATACTCACTCCGCTGCCTCCATTATCTCCTCGACCGTGTCCCAGTAGTTTCGCACCCGGTCGGTGGGCAGGTACACCGCACCGTAGTCGTCACCGCTGTCGGTGACGATGTCGTTCTCCGCCAGAACGTCGAGGTGGTGCCGGACCGTCTTGTAGTCGAGGTCGAGCGTCTCCGCGAGTTTGTTCGCGTTCCGAGGCCGGTCGGCGAGCGCGCGGAGGATTCGGATGCGGTTCGTTCCGCCCCGCGTGCTCGTCAAGACGTACCACAGCACGGCCTCCATCGTCGTGTCAGACTCGGGGCGGCTACGTAAGCCCACCGCATGCCCCACACGAGGGCGTCACTGCGTGAACAGATGCCCTTCGGTGGGCACGTCGAACAGGCCGATGCGTGCGCCCGCGTCCAGCCACGCGTGCCCGTAGGAGAAGGAAGCCAGCGCGTTGACGAGGTCGTCCTCCTCGCGGAAGTGCCGGCCGTCCTGCAGATACGACGACGCCATCTCCTCGCAGTCGAGGGCCGCGTCGTGCATCGGCGTCCCCTCTGGCGGTGCAATCTCCGCGGCGTCCAGGGCTTCGGCGAGCAGTCCCTCGTAGCGGTCGGTCTTCTCCGCTAAGTCGGCGGCCATAGCCGGAGCGAGCGACGGCGAGCGTGTAAGCCTGTCGGCGTGGCCGTGTAGCGTCGACACGACAGCGCAAGGTAAATACGCCGTTGTGGAGTAACACGAGTAATGACAGACACCGAGGAACACCGCCGACTCGTCGTCGCTGGGACCGGTATCGCCGGCCTGACCGCCGCCATCTACGCCGCCCGCAGCAACAACGACCCCCTCGTCTTCGAGGGGGACGAACCGGGCGGCCAACTGACACTCACGAGCGAAGTCGAGAACTACCCCGGGTTCCCCGAGGGCATCTCCGGCCCGGACCTCATCAACGAGATGAAAGCACAGGCCGAGCAGTTCGGCTCCGAACTGAAGCACGGCGTCGTCGAGGACGTGGACGACTCAGAACGCCCGTTCCGCGTCGAGCTCTCGAACGGCGACGTCTACACCTGCGACGCCTTCGTCGCCGCGTCCGGCGCCAGCGCCCGGACGCTGGGCATCCCCGGCGAGGACGACCTGATGGGCTACGGCGTCTCGACGTGTGCGACCTGTGACGGCGCGTTCTTCCGCGGCGAGGACATGCTGGTCGTCGGCGGCGGCGACGCCGCCATGGAGGAGGCCCACTTCCTCACGAAGTTCGCCGACACCGTCTACATCGCCCACCGCCGCGAGGAGTTCCGCGCGGAGGACTACTGGATAGACAAGGTCCAGAAGAAGGTCGAATCGGGCGAAATCGAAATCATGCGCAACACCGAGGTACTGGAGATGCACGGCAGCGCCGAGGAGGGCGTCGACCACGTCACCCTCGCCCAGAACGAGTCGGGCTATCCCTCCGAGAACCTCGACGACGAGGAGACGGAGGTGTTCGACTTCGACGTCGGTGCGGTGTTCATCGCCATCGGCCACACGCCGAACACGGAGTACCTCGAAGGTACGGGCGTCGAACTCGACGAGACGGGCTACATCCAGACGCAGGGCGGCAAGGGCGGGAACCAGACCGCAACCGACGTCGAAGGCCTGTTTGGGGCCGGCGACGTCGTGGACTACCACTACCAGCAGGCCGTCACCGCCGCCGGGATGGGCTGTAAGGCCGCCATCGACGCCGACGGCTACCTCGAAGACCTGGAGGAGTCAGAGACCGAAGCCGAAGCCGCCGAAGCGGACGACTGAGCGAGGCGACGGCGAACTGTTTTCTTGCCGTCTCGAAGCTCCCCGTGTGCACTCATCTCAGTCCGTCTTTATCGTCTCAGCTGGCGTCTCAGTGCGTATGCGAACTATCGAGACCACGACGGACATCGACGCGACGCCCGACGCCGTCTGGGCCGCGCTGATTGATTTCACCGCCTACCCAGAGTGGAACCCGTTCATCACCGCCGTCGCTGGCGCACCGACCGAGGGGGAACGCCTCGACGTCCGCATCGAACCACCGGAGGGACGGGCGATGAACTTCGAGCCCCGAGTCACGGCCGCCGTCCCGAACGAACGGCTGGAGTGGCTCGGGCGACTTGGCGTCCGGGGACTGTTCGACGGCCGCCACGAGTTCACGCTTGAACCGCTCGGGGAGGAGCGCACTCGGCTCACCCACCGCGAGTCGTTCTCGGGGCTGCTCGTGAGAATCTTCCTGAACGAGGCGAACGTCCGGTCCGGCTTCGAGTCGATGAACGACGCGCTCAAACGGCGCGTCGAATCGTCCGCTCCGCCGGCGACCGAGACATCCGACGATGAGAACGCCGTGGCGTGAGTCCCGGCGGCGTGGCGGCAAGCGGACAAGAACCCGACAGACCCTTCCGTCAGGTAGGCGAACGGGCTGTCATGGCTGACGATACCGTCACGCTGACCATCGAAGGCGACGACGCGAGCGACGAACTGACAGTCCCCAGCGGCCTGCTGGACCTCCTCAGGGAGGAGGCCGACGAGACGGACCCACAGGTCGTCGGTGACATCGCGATGTTCGGCCTCGCCCAGCGAATCCACGGTGCCGTCCACCACAGTCAGGGCGAACCCGACGAGGAGATAGCCGCGCTGGAAGAACTCACGCTGGACCTCTTCGAGGAGCGCTTCGGCGCGTCCTTCGCGGAACTGACCGGCCACGACCACTGAGCGCGTTCAGTCGGGTCGCCCCTCGACCGACCACGACAACAGGACGCCGTCGTCGAGTCGTTCGACGCCGGTGAGCGACAGTTCCGGGAAGTCCTCGACGAAGCCGTCGCCGTCGGCGAGCGTCGGTGCGTCCCGACCGCCGAACACCGCCGGGCCGACGAACACCGAGAGTTCGTCGACCAGTCCCTCCTCGAACAGGCCGAAGATGAGTTCGCCGCCTCCCTCGACCATCAGTTGGTCGACCCCCTCCCCTTCGAGTTTCGCCAGCGCCGTCGTCAGGTCGACCCGGTCCTCGCCGGCGGCGACGACGTAGGCACCCGCGGCCTCCATCTCCTCGACGAAGTCCGTCGGCGCGGCCTCGCTGACGAGGAGATACGTCTCCGCGGCACCGTCGAGGACCCGCGCGTCCGGCGGTGTCCGAATCCGCGAGTCCGCGACGACGCGGGCGGGGTTGGCGGAGTCACCCCGTTCTTCGCGCGCCTCCCGCCGACTGGCGTCGTCGACGGTCAGCGAGGGGTCGTCGGCGAGTATCGTGCCGACGCCGACCATGACGGCGTCGCTGTCGGCGCGTAACTGGTCGACCCTGTCGAAGTCGTCCGGACCGGAGATGGCGACCTGTTCGCGACGCCGCGAAGAGAGCTTTCCGTCGGCGCTCATGGCGGCGTTGACGACTACGTGCATACAACCGGGCAGGCGGGTATCGAGGAAACGGGTTTCGGTTCCGAGGGGTCAGGCCCGCTTCGTGTCCGGCCGCTCCGCGAGTTTCTGTACGTCGAGTGACTTCCGGTCGCCGGACGCCGTGCGGAGGCGAAGGGTGGTCCCGTCGAGGACGAGTTCGTCCACGTCGACGGTCGTCTCCGTCGTCCATCCCTTCAAACGGACCACGCCGGCGTCGTCTATCTCGACGAAGGTCCGTGGTCGCTCGGAGGCCCCCATCGTCCACGTCTCGTCGCCGAGCGTCACCTCCTGTCCACCGCTTTCCGCCCAGCGGAACACGCAGGCGTGCTGTTTCCGCGGTTCGTCGCCGCGGTCGTGGTCCACCCGCTCCCACTCCTCGTAGTCCACCCCGAAGTGGGCCGCCCACAGTTCCAGATACTCGAAGTCGAAGCGCTTCGTCCCGTCGCCGTCGCGGCCGCTCCGCCAAATCACGTGGGCGTCCGAGGGCTTCGACCCGAAGACGCTTCCCACGTCAGACCACCCCCAGAGAATCAGTGTCGATGTCACGTATGTCGACAGAGTTCTCCCCCGAAAACCGTGTAGAAACCCCCGTTATCCCACTATAACGACACATTCGACACATAATCCAACGCAAGACATTATCGGCAATAAAAATGGTGGCCACGTTGTCCCCGAGTGACAGGAGCGTCGACGCCGGCCGGCGCTCCCACAAACCCTTTTGAACGCCCCCGACGAACGCTCGGTCGATGTCTCTCGAAGACCATGCCGAGGAACTCGCCTCCGACCTCGGCGTCGACAAAGAGGAGGTCAAACGCGACTTAGAGAACCTCGTCGAATACTCCGTTCCGATGGACGAGGCCAAGCAGAGCCTCCGCCGGAAGTACGGCGACGGCGGTGGCGGCGGGGGCGACGGCACCCCGTCGAGCAAGGCCATCGGCGAGGTGTCCACCGACGACTCGAACGTGACGGTCACCGCCGTGGTGCTCACATCCGGTCGCCGGTCCATCCAGTACAACGGCGAACAACACGTCATCCGCGAGGGGGAACTCGCCGACGAGTCGGGCACCATCTCCTACACGGCGTGGGACGGGTTCGATGCCGACCTCGAACCCGGCCAGACCCTCCAGTTGGGCAACGCCGGCGTCCGCGAGTGGGACGGGAAGCCAGAACTCAACCTCGGCGAGAGCACGCAGACGACCGCCGTCGACGAGACGCTGGACGTCGACGCCGAGGTGGGCGGGGACTCAGCCCTCGCCCACATCGAACCCGGCGACCGGGGCATCACCGTCGAGGTGCAGGTTCTCGAGTGCGAGGAGAAGGTCATCGACGGTCGCGACGGCGAGACGACCATCCTCAGCGGCGTCCTCGGCGACGAGTCGGGACGCCTCCCCTTCACAGACTGGGAGCCACACGACGCCATCGAGGAGGGCGCGTCCGTCCGCATCGAGGAGACGTTCGTCCGCGAGTTCCGCGGCGCACCTTCGGTCAACGTTTCGGAGTTCTCCACGGTGACGCCGCTGTCCGAACCGGTCGCTGTCGCCGAGGACGCACCCCGGATGACGATTCGGGAGGCCGTCGAGAGCGGCGGCCAGTTCGACGTGGAACTCGTCGGCAACGTCATCGAGATACGCGACGGGTCGGGCCTCATCGAGCGCTGTCCGGAGTGCGGCCGCGTCATCCAGAACGGCCAGTGTCGCTCCCACGGTGCCGTCGACGGCGAGGACGACCTGCGGACGAAGGCGATTCTGGACGACGGCACCGCCACGGTCACCGTCATCTTGGACGACGAACTGACTGCGGCGGTGTACGGTGGTGACTTGGACGACGCCCGCGAACACGCCCGCGACGCGATGGACAAAGAGGTCGTGGCGGACCGCATCGCCGACCACGTGGTCGGCCTCGAATACGTCGTCCGCGGGTCGCTGTCCGTCGACGAGTACGGTGCGAACCTGAACGCGAGCGAGTTCGGCGAGTCCGAGGACGACCCCACCGAACGTGCGAGCGCCCTCCTCCGGGAGGTGGAGGCATGAGCGAGTCAGAAGACAGCGGACCGGGCCGCCGCGAGGTCGCACACCGCCTTTTCGCCGCGGAGTTCGACGACTCGGACTTCTCGTACTCCGAGTCCGACGAGGAGCGAGCGCCGAACTACGTCGTCACGCCGACCGGTGCGCGGGTCAACCGCCTGTTCGTCGTCGGCGTCCTCACGGAGTTAGAGCGGGTCAACGAGGAGGTGCTGCGTGCCCGCATCGTCGACCCGACGGGGCCGTTCGTCGTCTACGCCGGCCAGTACCAACCTGACGCACTGGCGTTCCTCGAATCGGCCACGCCGCCGATGTTCGTCGCCGTGACCGGGAAGGCCAGAACGTTCGAACCGGAGGACGGCGACCGCGTGTTCACCTCCATCCGGCCGGAGTCCATCAGCGAGGTGGACGCCGACACGCGGGACCGGTGGGTCGTGCAGGCCGCCGAGCAGACCATCGACCGCGTGGGGCGGATGGCCAGCGCCAAGCAGTCCGGACTCCCGGGCGACGAACTCCACGCCTCGCTGGTCGAGTCCGGCGTCGACGAGAGTATGGCGGCGGGCATCACCCTCGGGTTGGACCACTACGGGACCACCGGCGACTACCTGCAGGCGGTCCGCGACCTCTCGCTCGACGCGGCCCGCGTCGTCGCCGGCGAACTGGACGAGGCCGAGTCCCTGTCGCTCTCGCCCGGCGACGGCACCGACGACCCCGTTCCGACCCTCGCAGCGACGGACCTCGACGCCGCCGCTGTCGAACCCGAGGTGGGTGATGGCTCCGCCGGTGAGGCGGGCGCGACGGATACGACGACCGAGGTCGAGACGGAAACGGCAAGTGGAGACGCCGACACACCGACTGCCGAGGCCGAGAGCGGGCCGACCGAGACGACTACCGCCAGTACCGGCGAGGAAACGCCCGACGTGGGGGCCGACGACGAACTCGGCGACTTCGAGACGGACGCCGAGAGCGTCGGCACCGCCGACGCGACGGCCGACGAGGGCGAGACCGTGGAACCGACAGACGCTCCGACCGAATCGGCCCCGACGGAGACGGCGGCCGACGACGTGGGTGCCGACGACGGCGACGAGGTCGGCGACTTCGACACCGAGTTCGAACTCGACGAGGACGAACGCGAGGAGATTGAACAGGAGTACGGGACCGACTTCCAGAGCGGGACGGAGGTCGACGACGCGGGTGAGGCCGACATCGAGACGCCCGACCCCGACGAACTGGCCGAGGCCGCGGACGCCGGCGCACCGGCCGGGGCCGCCGACGCCGAGACCGCGCCGGACTCACCCGCCGCGCCGGCCGGCGACGAGTCGGTCGAACCGGACGCCGAAGCCGCGACGAGCGACGCGCCCGTCGAGACGCCGGAGACGGCGACCGACGCAGGGGCCGACGAGACGACCGCCGGCGAGTCGGGCGCGGACGACGCGCCGGACGCCGAGGACGTCGACCTCGAAGACGCCGTCATGGACGTGATGACGGAGTTGAACGACGGCAGCGGTGCCGACCGCGAGGCCGTCCAGTCGGCCGTCGTCGAACGGTACGGCGCCGACCCCGACGCCGTCGAGGACGCCATCCAGGACGCGCTGATGGGCGGGCGCTGTTACGAACCCGAAGACGGGAAGCTCACCCCCATCTGAGCGGGTATCCGAGCCGCGTCGCTTTTCTTCCGCCGTCGCTAACCCGACAGCGATGCGCGTCGAACCGCTCCCGGGCGCACCGGCGGCGACCGTCGAGGCCGACGGAGAGCGACTGCTGACCGTCGCGGACTACCACGCCGGTATCGAGGCGGGCCTCCGGTACGACGGCGTCGAACTGCAGTCCGCCGCCGACCGGCGACGGGAGCGACTGCTGGACCTGCTCGACCGCTCGGCGGCGGACCGACTGGTCGTCCTCGGCGACCTCGGTCACGCCATCGGGTCGCCGTTCGACGACGAACGCGACGAACTCGCGGCGCTGTTCGACGCCGTCGACGTGCCCGTGACGCTGGTGAAGGGGAACCACGACGGCGACCTCGAAGGAGTGCTCGACGAGGTGGCACCGAGCGTCGAGGTGACGCCGGGTCACGGCACCCGTATCGGTGACGTGGGGTTCGTCCACGGCCACACGTGGCCCGCGCCGGACGTACTGAAGGCCACGGTGGTCTGCGTGGGCCACGAACACCCCGTCGTCAGGTTGGAGGACGAAGTCGGCGGCGCTCGCAAAGAGCGGGCGTGGCTCCGCGGGTCGCTGGTCGCCGACCCGTTCGCCGACCACTACGGCGTCGACGTCGAGACGAGTGCGGACCTCGTGGTCTTCCCGGCGTTCAACGACCGGTCGGGCGGGACGTGGGTCAACGTCGAGGGACAGGACTTCCTCGCGCCCTTCCTTCCGGAGGGGATGACCGACACGGAGGCGTTCCTGCTCGACGGGACGCGACTCGGGCGGTACCGGCGGGTCTGAGACTACTCGCTCAGCGCCGCCTCAGTCCGGTCGACGAGTTCCGTGTTGCCGAGGAACGTCGGGGTCCGGTCGTGGAGGCCGTCGGGGTCGACGTCGAGCAAGGACTGTTCGCCGTCCGTGGACCCGCCGCCGGCCGCCTCGACCAAGTAGGCCAGCGGCGCGGCCTCGAAGTGGACGCGGAGTTTGCCGCCGGGATAGGTCTCCGTCGCCGGGTAGCCGAACAGCCCGCCGTACTCCAGCACCTGCGCGAGGTCGGCGACGGTCGCCCCGCCGTACCGGAGTTTCAGTTCCCGCGAGAGCTGCTGGGCGAACTCGTTCACCCGGTCGGCCCGCTCGTTCGTCTTGCCGGCGATGCCGACGACTTCCGGTTCGTCGGGCAGGGCAAAAGTGCCCCACCGCTCGCTGTGGCCGTCCCGGAGGAGGTACTCCTGCACCACGTCGCGGTCCCCGCGGGCGACGGTCATCGTCGTGTAGGGGCCGTACAGCACCATCATGGACGCGACCATGTCGCGGCCGCTGGCGGGCAACTCGCCGTCGTAGACGCCGACGATGGTGCCCACGGAGTTGTTCGACGCGAGGTTCGCAGAGCCGTCCAGCGGGTCGATGGCGACGGTGTACCCCTCGCCGCAGTCGACCACGTCCTCGCGTTCCTCGCTGGCGTAGCCGCCGACCCCGTCGACGTACGAGAGGGCGTCGAAGAACAGGTCGTCGGCCCACACGTCGCCGCCGACCTGTTGCTCGCCGCTCGGGTTCTCGGTCCCGGAGCGGTCGGCGTAGTTCGCGAGGTTGCTGCTGACGTAGTGGGCCGTGTCCTTGACCGCTCGCTCGATGTCGTCCAGCGTGTTCACCGCTCCGTCCTCCGTGGTTCGCCGCTGTCGTTCATCTCACCGGGAGGTCGGACGGCCACCGACATAAGGCTACACGTGGTCTCTCGGCAGGAGGTCCGCGAAGGGCTGGTCGTCCAGCCACTCACAGAGGTGACAGAGGTTCGAGAGGGCCGCCTCGAACAGTTCCTCGCCAGCCTCCGCGGAGGCGTCGGTCTGGTCGCCCAACACACCGTTCTCGGTGTTGTCGATGGCGTCGTAGAAGGTCCGAGCGCCGTGGACGCGCCCGGTCGACTCGTCGAACTCGCGGAGGCCGCCGTCCCGCGCGTCCTCGATGCGGTCCTCGTGGACCAACTCGGGGGCGAGGTACTGGACGAGCGACGTCTCCTTCGGGCCGCCGTGGGGCCCGGGCGTCTCGAACGTCTCCTCGACGAGCGGCGTGATGCTCTCGTCCCACATCCACTCGACGGCGTACATCGTCCCGTCGTCGCGCAGTCGACGCCCGACCTCCCGGAGATGTTCGACGTTACCGCCGTGGGCATTGACGAAGACGACGCGGTCGATGCCGTGGTACGAGAGGTTCCGCGTGAGGCTCTCGACGTAGTCCCGGAACGCGGGCGCGTCGGCCCACATCGTCCCGTGGAACTGGCGGTGGTGCGGGCTGACGCCGACGTTGATGGTCGGCGTACAGAGGTAGCCCGTGTCCTCGGCGGCGGCCCGCGCGAACGACTCGGCGATGAGGTGGTCCGTCGCCTCGGGCAGGTGCGGGCCGTGCTGTTCTGTCGACCCCAGCGGAACCAGCGCCAGCGACTCCGACTCGAAGTACGATTCGAGGTCCGGCCACGCCTCGTCGGCGAGATACATACGCGGTAGTCCGGGCCCCGGTGCCTTCAACGTGTGCGACAGTCGGTGACACAACGTGTTTAACCCGATGTAGTCGCTAGACAGCCTCGATGACCGACGGGGTGACGCAGGGCCACGACGCCTTCACGGCGCTGGGCGACGACGTTCGGGCCGCCCTCTCCGAGCGCGGGTTCACGACGCCGACGGAGCCACAGCGGAAGGCCATCCCGACGCTCGCCCGCGGCGACGACGCCCTCGTGGTCGCCCCCACCGGCACCGGGAAGACGGAGACGGCGATGCTCCCGGTGCTGGACGCACTCGTGCAGACCGAGGACCGGTTCGGTATCGGCGCGCTCTACATCACGCCGCTTCGGGCGCTGAACCGCGACATGCGCGAACGGCTGGAGTGGTGGGGCGAGACGCTCGGCCTCGACGTCGACGTGCGCCACGGCGACACCACCGACTATCAGCGACAGAAGCAAGCCAACGACCCGCCGGACGTGCTGGTGACGACCCCGGAGACCCTGCAGGCGATGCTCACCGGGTCGAAACTCCGCGTCGCTCTCGAAGACGTCGCCCACGTCGTCGTCGACGAGGTGCACGAACTGGCGGCGGCCAAGCGGGGCGCACAGCTGACCGTCGGTATGGAGCGCCTGCGAGAGGTCGCCGGGCGGTTCCAGCGAATCGGCCTCTCGGCGACCGTCGGGGACCCCGACGAGGTGGGCCGGTTCCTCACCGGCGGCGGCCCCTGTTCGGTCGTCGAGGTGGACATCGGGAGCCGTCTCGACGTCGAGGTGGTCCGCCCGCAGGTGACAGACCGGGACGAGCGCCTCTCCAGCGAACTCGTCACCGACGCCGAGACGGCCAGCCACGTCCGCTACATCGACGACCTGATAGCCGAGAAAGAGTCGGTCCTCCTGTTCGTCAACACCCGGCAGACCGCCGAGGCGCTCGGGTCGCGGTTCAAGGAACTCGGGACGGACCTCGGGGTCCACCACGGGTCCCTCTCGAAGGAGGCCCGCATCGACGTCGAGGACCGGTTCAAGGCCGGCGAACTCGACGCCCTGCTGTGTACCTCCTCGATGGAACTGGGCATCGACGTGGGCCACGTCGACCACGTCGTCCAGTATGGGAGTCCGCGGCAGGTGTCTCGACTGGTCCAGCGGGTCGGCCGCGCCGGCCACCGCCGCGACGTGGTGTCTTCGGGCACCGTCGTCACCACGCACGCCGACGACACGCTGGAAGCGCTGGCCATCGCCCGGCAAGCCCAGGACGGCGACGTCGAACCCGCGCAGATTCACGACGGGAGCCTCGACACCGTCGCCAACCAGATTGCCGGCCTCGTGATGGACACCGGCGAGGTTCGGGCGATGGAGGCCTACCACGTCCTGACGCGGGCGTATCCGTTCCGTGACCTCGGGGAAGCCGAGTTCAAGGAGGTCGTCCGGGAACTGGCCGAGAACAACGTCGTCTGGCTGGACGAGGAGCGCGACACGCTGGAGAAGCGCCGCGGCACGTGGCAGTACTTCTACCAGAACCTATCGATGATTCCCGACGAGGCCACCTACGAGGTGGAAGACGTGGCGTCGGGCAAGCAGGTGGGGACCTTAGACGAGCGGTTCGTCGTCAACTTCGCCACGCCCGGCGAGGTGTTCGTCCAGCGCGGCGAGATGTGGCGCATCACCAACATCGACGAGGAGGAGGAAGTGGTGACTGTCTCGCCTATCGAGGACCCCGCCGGCGAGGTACCGTCGTGGACCGGGTCCGAGATTCCGGTGCCACAGGCCGTCGCACAGGAAGTGGGCGAGTTGCGTCGCGTGGCCGGGCGTCAGTTGCAGGACGGCGCACCGGTCGACTCGGTCGTCGGACACGTCGCCGCCCGCTACGACGGCGACCACGAGACGGTCGCCGACGGCCTCTCGCAACTGGACGGTCACGAGGGGGCGATTCCCGACGACGGGACCGTCCTCGTGGAGTTCCACGGCCGCGAGGTCGTCGTCAACGCCTGTTACGGCCACACGGTCAACGAGACGCTCGGTCGGATTCTGTCCGCACTACTGGGACAGCGGGCGGGGTCCTCCGTCGCGATGGAGGTCGACCCCTACCGCATCGAACTGGAGGTGCCGCGGCGCATCACCGCCGGCGACGTGGTGGAGGTCTTAGAAGACACCGACCCCGACCACATCCCCGCGCTCGTCGAGTTGAGTCTGAAGAACGCCGACGCGCTGAAGTTCAAACTCGCGCAGGTCGCGACCAAGTTCGGGTCGCTGAAGCGCTGGCGGGGCCGCGGGTCGACGGACTTCGGCCGGGACCGCCTGCTGGCCGCGCTGGAGGACACCCCGATGTACGAGGAAGCACTTCGGGAAGTTCGCCACGAGGACCTCGCTATCGAGGCGACGGCCACACTGCTGGAACGCCTCCAGTCCGGCGAGGTGGCGCTGGAGACGGTCGCAGAGCGAACCCCGGTCGGCCTCGGCGGTCGCTCGTCGGGCCGGGAACTGCTCTCGCCGGAGAACGCCGACGCGAGCGTCATCCAGACGGTCAGAGAGCGCATCCAGAGCGACCGAGTCCTCCTCGTCTGTCTCCACTGTAAAGAGTGGGACCGGAAACAGCAGGTCGGCCGGGTCCGGGACCAACCGGAGTGCCCGAAGTGCGGGTCGACGCGGGTCGCCGCGCTGAACCCGTGGGCCGACGAGGTGGTCTCGGCGGTACGGGCCGACGAGAAGGACGCGGAACAGGAGAAGATGACCGAACGCGCCTACCGCGCCGGCTCGCTCGTCCAGACCCACGGCAAACAGGCCGTCGTGGCCCTCGCCGCCCGGGGCGTCGGGCCGCACAACGCTGCGCGCATCATCAACCGCCTACGTGAGGACGAAGACGAGTTCTACCGGGACATCCTCCGGCAGGAGCGGGAGTACGCCAGAACGCAGTCGTTCTGGGGCTAGGCAGTTAGCTCAGGTCCCGAATCGCCTGCGCCAGCGACGGTTCGATTGCCGACGGGTCGGCGCGCTGGACCGTAAAGGAGGTGTGGCGTTCGTCCATGTCCATCGCCTCCGAGAGCAGACCGCCGCGGCGGTCGACCTCCACGTGAACGGTCAGACCGCCTTCGTCGTACACCGGGATTAGTTCGACTTCGTCCACCTCGCCGGAGAACTCGCCGCGCTGGGGGCGGAACTCGAACTCCTGAACGAAACTCGCCGACGTGGAGAGGATGCCACCGGGCCGGGCCTCACAGGACGAGGAGCGCAGGGAGAACCCGAGGTTCTCCAGCGCGTCGAAGACGGCCTGCAGGCGTTCGGTCGGACGGACCTCGATGCGGTCCTCGTCCTCCGGGTCGACGGCCATCGAGATGTCCAGTCCCGTCTCTATCTCGACGGCGACGGACCCGACGGTCACGGGGGTCCGACGCGGGACGTCGATTGTCGTCTGGAAGCGGCGTTCCTCGCCAGCCTCGATGGTGAACGGCTCGGTGAGTTGCCACTTGTCGACGATGGCGTCGGCGTACCCTCCTCGGTGCGGTACTCCGTCTCCAGCGCGAAGTAGATGGCGTCGACGTCCTGGTCGGTCGAGCCACCTTCGACGTGGACTTCGGCGTCGACGGAGTCGCCGGCGCGGACCGTACTGGAGGGCAGTATCGTGTCGACACGCGCGGAACCAATTCCGATGCGGGAGAGCACGTCTTTCATGCCATCAGCCGATGGCGGCGCCTTCCGGTATAAACTTCGTGGGGGTCAGGGACCGTCCTCGTCGGCGTCCTCCTCCGCCGGGCCGATACCTGCGCGCCGATGGAGCGGACCGGGGTCACCTCGCGCCTGTCTGGCGGCGCGGGCCGCGACGCGTCGAGCGAGCAAGAGCGCGGCGACTGCGGGCACGGCCAGTAGCGTCGCCACGAGACCCGTCCGCCGAGTGACGAGCGACGGGCCACCGCTGGCCGCGTCGTACGCGAGGGCGAGGACGACGGTGCCGACGCCGACGACGACCAGATAGAGGCCCCGCGAGAGGGCCGCACTCGGCGTCGGGAACCGAGCGAGGTAGGCGGCCGGTGCCAGCCACCCGGCCAGCGCGAGAGCGACGACGGCGAACAGCGGCAGGTCGCCGAGTGCGATGACCGCCGCGTACGCCACCAGCGGGGCGATGGCGATGCCGAGCGCCAGACCGGTCAGGGCCACGGCCCACGCCGGGGCCGCCGTCCCCTCGCGTGCGAACGCCGCAGCCATCCGCTCGTCCAACGCGGCGAGTTGCTCGTCGGAGAGCAGTCGCTCACCGCACTCGGGACACTCGACGCCCACGGAGTCCAGCGCCGTGCCACAGGCGGGACACGTCGGCTCGTCGGCCTCGGACCGCGCTGCCATACGCCCTGCTTACTTCGCCCCGTGCTTCAGTGGACCGGTGACGCGACCGGAACGGGAGGCGCGGCCTCTACCGGCGCTACGACGCCCCTAGAGGTGTCAAAGGAGGACTTTCCGCGAGACGGCGTCGCATTCCGTGTCGGTAACGCAGTCTTGTCGACGGCCCTCGCCGTCAGTGTGCTTGTTAACAAAGTACGACGGCCGCGGACGGGCGGACATGGTCCAGCCACCAACGGACTCCTCGCGACGCGACGTGATGAAGGCGCTCGGTGCCGGCGCAGTGCTGTCGGGACTCGGCGGTTCGGGCGCGGCACAGACCGACGAGGGCCAACAGGACGGCGACGGCAGCCAAGAGACAGACGGGCGCGGAACCGTCCACGAAGTCGAGACGCTCATCAGGGGCCCGTCGACGAATCCGGACCGCCCGCTCGACTTCTTCTACCAGCCGACGGGACTGCACGTCCAACCGGGCGACGTGGTGAAGTTCGTGTTCACGACGCCCGACCACAACGTCGTCGCCTACCACCCCGCGTTCGGGATGCGGCGGCGGGTGCCGACAGGCGTGGAGGCGTACTCCTCACCACTGCTCGGATGGCGGCCGGAATCCATCGCCGACGACCAGATAGAGCCACCGGGCGAGATGGACGGCGAGGGTGAAGCGGTCGGAGACGGCGGTGCCGACGACGGTGGGGAGCAAGCGGGCGGCCCCTCGGGGCCAGTCCCGGACACGTGGCTACTAGCTCTCGATACCCCCGGCGTGTACGACATGCTCTGTTCCCCGCACGAGGCGTTCGGGATGGCGATGCGCGTGGTCGTCGGGGACGTGACCGAAGCGCCCTTCGAGACGTCGAATCCCGAGAACCTCGCCGAACCCCGCGCCGGACCGGTCGGCCTCGCCCGCGCGACGCTCACCGACCCGGCGCTCCAGCCGTCGGCAATCGTAGAGCAGGGCACGGTCGACTGGGGGTCCCTCGAAGCCAATCAGGCGCAGTCCGGGCAGTCAGAGGGGTGACGCGAGTGTCCGCCATCGACGGGCCAGAGAGACCATGATAAACGACTAAGCCCGGGCCGCCCGTCGGCCCGCCCATGCGACTGGAGGAGTACTGGGGTATCGGCCCGAAGACGTCCGACTTGCTGAGCGAGGAACTGGGCGTCGAACGGGCCATCGAAGCCATCGAGTCGGCGGACACGCGTGCGCTCACGGCGGCCGGCCTCTCGCGGGGTCGGGCCACGCGCATCCTCCGGCGGGCGACGGGGGCCGAGTCCATGGACCTGCTAGCGACTCGGGACACGCGCGACGTCTACAAGGAACTGCTGGACCTCGCCGAGGAGTACGCGGTCACGCCCGACGCGGCCGACAAGGTTCGCGTCCTGACGCCGCTCCCGACCCGCGAGGCGATGGAGGAACGCTTGGACGACGTGCTCGCGGCCAGAGACACGTGGGCCGACCTCTCGGAGGCCGACCAGCGGGCCGTCCTCGACGCCTTCGAGGGGTACGAGGCGGGCGGCGAACGCGCGGCCGTCGAGACGGCGCTCGCCCTCCAGGAGACCAGCGTCTCGGAGGGCGTCTTCGAACCCGTGGCGGCGCTCGACGGTGAGGCGCTGACGGACGCGCGGGCCGCGCTGGCCGGCCTCGCCGGCGAGGGCGACCGTGTCGGCGAAGGCGCCGACGAGCAACTCGACCGCCTGCGGACCCAACTCGGCCAAATCGAAGACCTCGCGGCCGCGACACCCGAGGTGGTCGAGGCGGTACAAGAGGGCGCGCGCCGTCCCGACGAGTTTCAGGACGCGCTGGTCCGGCACGTCACCGACGAGACGGGCGTCGACGGGACGCGCGTCCGCGACGCGATGCCGCGCGAGGCGACGGACGCGCAGGACTTCGTTGACGCCGCGCTCCGCGAACTGCGGTCCTCGCTCCGGAGCGCCGTCGAGGAGCGCGAGCAGACCGTCGCAGCGAGCCTCGAAGACGACCTCGCGGCCGCGCGGGAGGACGTGGACGCCGCCGTCGACACCGTGGGCGACGTCGCCCTGTCGGTGTCGCTCGCGCGGTTCGCCATCGCCTACGACCTGACCCGACCGACGTTCGTCGACCGCGAGACAATCGCCGTGCGGAACGCCCGGAACCTCGCGCTGGCCGACGCCGACGACGTGCAACCAGTCACCTACGCCGTCGGCGACCACACGCTGGCGGTCGGCTCGGCCGACGCCCCGCCGAGCGGCGACCGGGTGGCCGTCCTCACGGGGGCGAACTCCGGCGGGAAGACCACGCTGTTGGAGACGCTGTGTCAGGTGCAACTGCTCGCACAGATGGGGCTGCCGGTCCCCGCCGAGGCGGCCGAGGTCGGACTGGTCGACACCGTCGTCTTCCACCGCCGGCACGCCTCGTTCAACGCCGGCGTCCTCGAATCGACGCTCCGTTCGGTCGTCCCACCGCTGACCGGCGGCGACCGGGCCCTGATGCTCGTCGACGAGTTCGAGGCCATCACGGAACCGGGTTCGGCGGCGAACCTGTTGCACGGCCTCGTCACGCTGACCGTCGACCGGGACGCACTGGGCGTGTTCGTCACCCACCTCGCGGCGGACCTCGAACCCCTCCCCGAGGAGGCCCGCACGGACGGCATCTTCGCCGAGGGGCTGAATCAGGACCTCGACCTGCAGGTGGACTACCAACCGCGCTTCGGCACGGTCGGGAAGTCCACGCCGGAGTTCATCGTCTCCCGACTCGTCGCCAACGCGAACGACCCGGTCGAGCGGAGCGGGTTCGAGACGCTCGCCCGCGCCGTCGGCGAGGAGGCCGTCCAGCGGACCCTGTCGGACGCGCTCTGGACCGAGGGCGATTGAGCGGGCTTCGAGGTGTCGTGGCCGGGCGAGGCTTCAGGTGGGTGGGCGACTAAGGTCCAGACGATGATACGGCGACTCCTCCCACTCGGGTACACGTGGATGGTCGGACAGGGACTGCTCGCGGTGTTTCTCCCGCGACAGGCCATCAAACTGAACGCGAAGTTCCTCCTCTCCGGGTACGAGAACCCCGGTGACCTCGAACCCAAAGACTGGTACGTCCGGTCGACCCGCATCGCCGGCGTCGGGATGCTCGTCACGGGCCTCACGGGACTGCTGGCCGGCGAACTCGACGCCGAGGACGAGGCGGAACCGGTCGAAATCGAGAGCGATGCAGGGGACGAAGACGACGAGGAGACCGACTCGTCGAACTGAGCGCGTTCTCACGGTCGCTTT
Source organism: Haloarcula sp. H-hyl6 (assembly GCF_056934455.1). Lineage (NCBI taxonomy): Archaea > Methanobacteriati > Methanobacteriota > Halobacteria > Halobacteriales > Haloarculaceae > Haloarcula > Haloarcula sp. H-hyl6. The sequence continues at coordinate 614,204 of NZ_JBRIIK010000002.1, read as the reverse complement.
CTCCGACCCCGGTCGGGGGTATCCGCTCGGCGGTGCCGCTCCGCCGCTGGACGATGGAGCGACTGCGCTACGACCGCGGTACGCGCCGCTCTCGCGTCGAAACGGCCAGAAACCCGCGGGGTTACCGACGGCGGGTGCGTCGGCGTCTGTCGTCGCGGTCCTTCGCTGTTCGTCGCTGTCTCGCGATGGCGAGTAGGTACGTGGTTCGCATGGGTGCTCCTCTCCCCGCCGGGGGTCGAACCCGGACCCGGACGCGACCGGGGTCCGCCAGTGGACGCGGGGAGGCGGGAGGGCTGACGCGGACCGTCACGCCGTCTCGACGACGACGCCCTCGACGGCCGTGATGCCGAACCCGTCGGCGAGGCGCTCTGCCACCGCCGTCTCGGGGTCACTCTCGTCGGGGACGGCGACGCTGAGGGCGACGTCGGCGTCCACCCGGATGTCCGTGAACGTCGGGCGAACGCTCGTCACGCGGTCGACGGTGACGGCGGTGACGCCGTCCACGCCCTCGATGACCGCGGCGACGCCGCTCTCCAAGTCTTCGGTCCCGCCGCGGGGGACCCGGAGCGAGACGTCGGCCGATGCGTCGACGGGGGCAGTCGCATGGAGCGACATACGCCGGCGGCCGGAGTCGAACCGGCCCCGGGGTGGGGGCTCGCCGGTCGAGCACGTCGGCACGAGCGACGGGAGCGTCGCTCGGCGGAGAGACGTCTCTGGAGTCGGTGCGCCGTTCCCAGCATCGACGGCCGATGGCTCGGGCCATCGAAGTTCGATACCGTCGTAGGTATCATCCGCGCCTGCGTGACCAGCGAACCACGCAGAGTCACGGCCGACGCTCTCGTCGGTGTCGGGAAGTGATATCGAGGCGCCACCGCAGTGGGTGTCCGCGCGACCGGACGACCGTCCCACGGTGGCGTTAAGCCCTACGCTGCGGGCAGAAAGCGACGGGCGTCCACCCGCTCACTCCAGCCCCCAGCGACAGGCGCCGGACCTGCGGCGGCGATGCCGGGTCCGGCGGCCGGCCGTCCGCCGGCGGACCGGCGGGCGGCAGGCACGGGCGATAGGGATGGAGTGGTACGGGTCATGTGAACACCACGTCGGTGAGAGTGACGTATCTACACCATCAGGAGGTGACATATTAAAACTATTGCACGGTTGACACCGAATAGCATGGTCTTTCGAGACGTTCTCTCGAAGGAAACGGCTCTCCGGTGGCGCTGTCGGGACCGCCGACGGTCGGTCACCAAGCATCAGGCGTCGGTGCGAACGTCCGCACAGCGTTCCTACGGTGTGAGAACGCACTTCGGTATTTACCCCCGTGTACCGCAGACTGATGGATAGGGACGACCGGTTCCCAGCGGCCCGGACACCGCGTCGTCCGCGAGACCACCATGACTGGTTCGTTGACACGACGACAGTTCGCACAGGCGACCGCAGGCGCGGTCGCACTGGGCGCTACGGCGACGGCATCGGCACAGCAGGGTCCAGATTACGGCGGGTGGTTCGACGACGTGTCGAACTACGACGGGACCGTCGACAAGACGGGACAGGACACCGTCGAGATAACCGTCGGTGCCGAGGGGAACAACGGCGCGTTCGCCTTCAGTCCGGCGGCGGTCCGCGTCTCCCCCGGCACGGAGGTCGTCTGGACGTGGACCGGCGACGGCGGCGGGCACAACGTCGTCTCGGAGGGCGACGGCCCGCTGGACTCGGGCGGACTGGTCACGGAACAGGGCGCGACGTACAGCCACACCTTCGAAAGCGAGGGCGTCTACAAGTACGTCTGCGAACCGCACGTCGGACTCGGTATGAAGGGGGCCGTCGCCGTCGGGTCGGCATCCGGCGGCCAGAGCGGCGGCGGTGCGGCGGCGACACAGACCGCGACTGCCGAGGCGTCGAGTGGGGGCGAGAACGCGACCGGCGGGGCCGGTGGTGGGTCGGCGAACGGCACCGTCACGGCGCTCGCGGCCGTCATCGCGATGGCGTTCCTCTCGCCGCTTGCCTTCGCCGCGTTCATGCGGCGGAAAGCGGGCCAGTCCGGCGGGCAACGGTAGCCCGTTCGGTCGACCCGTATCCCTTTCTTCCCGGCGACCCCACTCACCACTATGCCGTTCGACCTCCGGGAACACACGGCGGACGTCGCCGTCGAGGCTACCGGCGAGACGCTGGGCGAGACCTTCGCCGCCGTGGCTGACGGCCTCGCGGCCGCGATGTGCGAGACCGTCGGCGAACAGGGCCAGCGGTTCGAGCTATCCGTCGAAGCGGAATCGCGGGAGGCCCTGCTGTTCGACTATCTCGACCAGCTAATCTACGAGCGCGACGTGCGGAACGTCCTTCCGGTCGACCACGCCGCGACAGTGACCGAGACAGCGGGCCGGTGGCGCGTCGACGCGAGCGCTCGCGGCGTCCCGCTCTCGACGCTCACGGCCCGCGAGGTCAAGGCCGTCACGTACTCCGAGATGGCAGTCGAGGAGACTGAGAGCGGGTGGCGGGCCTACGTCGTCTTCGACGTCTAATCGAGGCGCTCGCCGCAGTTCGGGCAGTACGCCACGGTCTCGTTCGCGGGAATCGTCTCGCCACACGCTCCACAGGAATCGGGTCCGAGCGAGTCGGCCCGGTCGGGAGAGAACACCGCGGTATCGTCTTCCCACCCGTCGTCCGTGCCATCGTCGTCCGGGGATACGCCGTCGACGGCGGCCACCTCAGTCGGCGCGTCGCTCGCCTCGTCTGTCGGCTGGTCGGGCGTGAAGACGCGGGTGTGGGAGTGGTCGTCATCAGATTCGGACTCTGCCGTCGCATCGGCTTCGGGTTCGCCGGCGTCTGTCGCGTCTGTCTCGTCGCCCGCCTCCGCTGGGTCGGCGGTCCCGGCGTCTATCGAGTCGGCGCGGTTCACGGGCGGCATGATGGGGAACCGTTGGCCCGGCCGACGAGTCGGATTGGTGAGCGGTGCGCGCAGTCGGACGACGGTACCCGCGGCCAGTTGGACGGCGAGGTACCCCGTCGAGGCGACGGCCGGGACCAAGACGAGAGCGGCGAGAGCCGTCTCGGGTCCGACGCCGACGACGGCGAGACCCGTCTCGACGGCGGAGGGGACGCCCGCCCGAGCGAGCAGTCCGCCCGGGAGCCCCGTCGATTCGGCGAGGAGCGAGGCGTGGACGAGCCACCCCCCTGCGAGCGCGCCGCCGGCGACGGTCAGGAGGAGGACGAACAGACGCGGGACCGAGAGCGTGTAGACCCGGTAGCCGTACGCGACGGTTCGCACGAGCAGGTGCGTCCCGGCGACCAGCGCCACCGCCGTCAGCGCTGCCGACCGGCCCGCGCTGAGCGTCGCCGCCAGACAGCCCAGCATGACGACTCCCGGCGGGGCGAGCAAGAGACTCGGGTGGTCCAGCCGATACCGGTTCGCGAGGTTGCCGTGGTCGTTGACGAAGCGCTTCCCGACGAGCCACGAGACGGTCAGTCCGGGGACGAACAGCCACAGCACCACTCCCGCCGCGGTCAGTCCGGTGACGCCGACGCCGTTCACGCTCGTCAGGGTCGCCGTCGAGAGTCCCGGCAGGACGGCACCAATCGTCACGCCGGTCCCGACCACCCACGCGCCGTAACAGAGGTACCCGAGGAGGCCCCCGACGAAGACCCACCACTCGCTGGTCACGAGCGAGACGGACCGTCGAAACTCCGAGACTGGAAGGCCGTCGGACATTACGTGTGCATCTCCGAGGGTGGGCTTAACTCGTGTGGTGCGGTCAGGGCGCGCGAACGGTGACGGTAGCGACGCCGGAGAGTTCGAGTTCGTCGCCGGGGCCGACCGGTTCGCGGTCGCCCTTCTGGAGGGGGCGACCGTTCAGGCTGGTCGGGTTGTCGCCGAGGTCCACGAGGTAGAACGAGTCGGTCTCGCGGACGAACCGGACGTGTTCGCGGTGGATTCGGACCGCCTCGTCCTCCGGGCGGCCGGCGTCGGTCAGCGCCGCACGGACCTCGCGGCCGACCGTGTCGCCGTCCGCGACCTGAACCGTCTGGCCGCGCACTTCGAGGACCAGCGAGTCGGGCACCGGGTCGGCCTCGGTCTCCTCGTCGCCGGACTGTGCCTCCAGCGCCTCGATGGGGTCCTCCGGCGAGTCGTCGGCCTCGTCCCGTTCGTCGGTCGCTCCCTCGTCGGCCTCCGCAGACTCGCCCGCGTCGCCGCGGTGGGCATCGAGGTTCTCGCCGCATTCGACGCAGAAACTGTCAGTCTCGCCGACCTCGGTTCCGCAACTGGGACACTCGGTCAGCGGTGCGTCCGGTTCGACGTCGCGCACGTCGGTCCCGCACTCGACGCAGAAGTTCGCGTCGGCGTCGAGTTCCGTCCCGCAGTCCGGGCAGTCGATTGTCGCCGGTCCGTCCTCTCCGTCGTCCAGTTCGGCCGCCGTTTCGCCGGCCACGGTCTCCTCGTCGTCAGAGTCGGGCGTCTCGGCGTCCCCCGACTCGTCGACGCTCTCGGTAGCCCCAGTCATCAGGTCGGGGGCCTCGCTCGTCGCGTCGGCCGTCTCGCCGCTGGACTCGGGTTCGCTCTCGGCCGCTGTCTCTGCGGCCGGGCCGTCCGGGCTCTCCGCGTCGTTCGCGGGTTCGTCGGCAGAGTGGTCCTCGTCACCGTCGTCATCGGCGGCCTGCGAGAGGAGGTCGTCGTCACCGTCGTCCGCGGCGGACGGTGCGGCCCCCCCGTCGACCGGTCCGTCGGTGGCCCCGTCGTCCGTGTACTGCCACTCACCGCAGTCCGTGTTCGTACACCACCCGCCCGCGACCGTCGGGTCGAACGCCTCCCCACATATCGGGCACTCCACCGTCTGTCCGGTGTTCGCGTCTGTCATAGTCGTTCGTGAGCGGCTTTTACGGGGAGAAAGAAAACAGTTGCCCCGTCACTCCTCGGACATGATGACCGTCTCGCGGTCCGAGACGTCAACGTCGGGGTCGACGGCGCGAACCGGTAAGCCGCCGCTACTGGGCGTCTCCGGGAGCGCGGGGTCCTCGAACAGCAGTATCGAGATGTTGTCTTTTCCGCCGCGGTCGTTCGCCAGCGAGACGTACTCGTCGGCGGCGGCGTCCAGCGAGTCGGCGTCGAGCACCACGTCCCGAATCTCGTCGTCGGTCACGACGGCCTCGCGGACCGCCTCGGCCACGTCCTCGGCCTTGCCGGAGTCGACGTACCGCTGGTAGAGGTCCGGGGCGTCGGTCTGTGCGTCGACGAGGCCGTCGCTGGTCGCCAGTACCGTGTCCTCGGCGAACAGACGGACCGTCCGCGTGTCTACCTCGACTGTCGCTCGCTCGGGGTCTTCGTGGGCCGACCCACCGAGCGCGCGGGTAATCTCGTTGCTGTTGGGGTGGACGTGGGCCTCGACGGCGTCTATCTCCCCGGCGTCCTCCCACTCCTGTACGACGGCGTGGTCCTTCGTCAGGCGGACGAGTTCCTCCCGGGCGTGGTTGACGAGGTAGGCGCGACTGTCCCCGACCCACCCGAGGTGGAGTTTCCCGTCGGCGTAGACGCCGGCGACGACGGTGGTGTACGACTGGGTCCCCGACTCTCCGGCGTAGCGGAGTATCTCGCGATGCGCCTCGACGACGGCCTCCTCGACGGCCGCCTGCACGTCCTCCGGGCCGAGTGCGTCCGGCAACACCTCGGGACTCACGTCCACGTCGAAGCCGTCGGGGTGACTCCTGACCGCGCGGATGGCGACGGGCGCGAGACGCTCCGCGACGACGGTGGTCGCGACGTAGGAGGCGGCGTCGCCCGCGTCGTGACCGCCGGCACCGTCCGCGAGGACGAACACGCCCGCAGAGCGGTTAGCGGGGCGTTCGGTCCGGTCGTCGGCCTCCTCGTCACCGGCCGGTGCCCGTGTCTGTCCCCGGTACCCCTCTCGGTGGCCCTCCTCGAAGACGGTCAGCGAGAGGCTGTCCTCGTTGATTCCCTGTCCGCGCTTCCGGTCGCCGATGTCGTAGGTGGTTGCGTATCGCATGGTTACTCCGTGGTGAACTCGAAGGTGACGCCGTAGGTCGGGTGGACGAGCGAGACGAGGTCGCCGTCCCGCAGGCGAATCGACTCCGGTGGTACCTCGCCGTGGCGGTCCGTGGGGTCCTCACCCTCGCTCCGGAGGCGTTCGCGGCCCGCCTCGCACAGCACCCGCTGCCATCCGGACCCCTTCTGGACGAACGTGCCGTTGAGGCTCCGGTCGACGAGATACCAGTCGTCGCCCTCCGTGTCGAACTGGACCTGCACCGAGGAGATGTACTCCCCCTGCGGGTCGTCGATGGTGATGGAGGCCGGCGGGCCGTTCGCCCCCGCCCGACCGATGGTGTCGCCGGGTTCGACGGTGAACCGCTGGTCGGCCTGCACGTACCGGACCGAGGCCGTCGCCGGCGGCGTCGGGTCCTTCGCTTTCAGTACGTCCCGCAGGACCGTCGCGTTCCGGTAGCGCTGCCGGTAGTCCGACTGGGTCGCCCGTTCGACGATGTCCGCGAGGTAGTCCTCGCAGTCGGCGCCGAAGTCCTGCGGGTTGACGCCGTCCTTCTTCGGGACGCTCCCCTTCAGCAGGAAGAGCAGAATCTTCCCAATGGAGTAGACGTCGGACCACGGTCCCTGTCGAACGTCGGTCCGACTCGCCTCCGCGACCTCTCTGGGCTTGAACGGCCCGAGAATCGTCGTCCCGGAGTTGCCCGTCGACGGGTCGCCCGTCGCGTCGAACCCCGTGGCCGTGTTGAAGTCGATGAGCGTCGGCGTGATGTCGGGGGTCAGCATCACGTTCTCCGGTTTCAGGTCGCGGTAGACGATTTCGTTCTCGTGGATGAACCCCATCGCGTCCGCGAGGTCGATGCCTATCTGGCGCACCTGTTCGGTGTCCTCGATGGGGCCGTGCCGGTCGATGACCTCGTCGAGTTCGATGCCGCCCTCGACGAGTTCGACCACGAGGAACGGCGTCCCGTTCTCCTCGACGGTGTCGTACAGCGCCATCACGTTCTCGTGGCCGCCCGCCGCGGCGATGCGTTCGAGCGACTCCGCCTCCTTCTCGAAGTACTCCTCGATGACGCTCCGGTCGTTCTGTGACTCCGTGTAGTTCGGGTGCTTCAGGACGACGCTGTCCCCAGTCCGGGTGTCAAGCGCTCGGTAGGCCTTCGCGAACCCGCCCTTGCCGAGGAACTCCGCGAGTTCGTACCGGTCCGCGACGACGTCGCCGGGTTCGGGTTCCCACACCATGCTCATGGTCCGTCGGTCGGCCCTCGCCCGCCGTCGTCCGCCGAGGCCGCCGTCACTTCTGGACGCCCTCGTCGGTGACTATCTTCGTCGCCTTGCTCTGTTCCTCTCGCCCGCCCTCCATCACCAGTCGGGTCTGGCGCTCGGCCGACTCGACGGCCTCCGCGTCCGCGCCGTGGACCTGCGTCATCCGCTCGATTTGGGTCTGAGCCTCCGCGACGTTGCCCTTCCCCAGTTCCGTCTTGATGACCGTCTGGCGGTGGTCGACGTCCACCTCCTCGTTGTGCTCGCCGAGTTTCTCCGGGTCGTCGGTGTACTCGACGGTGATGGCACCGGTGGCCGTCTCGCCGTCGGCGGTCAGCGTCACGTCCGCAAGCGTGACTTCCTGTCCGATGTCTCGGGCGGGCGCGTGGACCTTAAGAACGACGCGCTGTGTCTCGCGGTCCAGCAGGTCGGGCAGTTTGACGACCGTCGTGTTGGCGTCCCACTCCGGCGTGACCTCTTGGGTCTGCGGGAGCGCGCGGTACACCTCGCTCACCTCCACGCCGTCGGCCACGTCGAGTTCCAACCGGGCGTCGGGGGCGACGACGGTGCCGGCCTCCTCGACGGCGTCGCCGAAGAAGTCCTCGATGTCGCCGGCCGCTTCGAGGTGGGTCCACTCCCCGCGAGCGACGCTCCCCAGCGTCCGGATGGTCTCCTCGCGGTAGTCGCTCCCGATGCCGGCGGACTTGATGCGGATGCCCTCGCTGTCTATCTCCCGGGCGAGCGTCTCGAACTCCGGCGTGTCGTGGGTGTTGTCCTTCCCGTCCGAGAGGAGGAGGACGCGCCGGGCCGTGTTGTCGTCGTCGGGGAGTCGGCGCAGCGAGTCCGCCGCCGCGGCGAGGCCGCGGTACATGTCGGTCCCGCCGCCGGCCGCGACGTCGTTCACCCGGTCCATCGCCGCCTCGCGGCCGATGTCGCCCCACCGCGTCGCCTCCAGCACGACGTGGACGTCGCTGTCGAACGCGATTATCGAGACGTAGTCGTCGTCTTCGAGGAGGCCGAACACCCACTCGGCGCCGGACCGGGCCCGCGCTATCTCGTCGCCGGCCATCGACCCGCTAGCGTCGATACACAGCGCTATCTGTCGCGTCGGACGCGCGTCCTGCTGACCCGGCTCGACCTCTATTTCGGCGGTGAGTTTCGCCCCGGACCCCGGGACGTACGGCCGGTTAACGTCGGTCACGACGTTGGCGGTCATACTGTTAGGAGGGTCTTACGACCTAATTATAAGTTTTCCCCAGCCTGTAACTGGTGAACACGGTGCCGGCGGCCGGTCCCGAGCCGGTTCGATAATCCTTAATAGTTTTCGACCGCTCAGTTAATACATGACCGTTGTCAGCGTCTCCATGCCGGAGTCGTTACTGGAGCGCATCGACCAGTTCGCCGAGGAGCACGGCTACACCGGCCGGAGCGAGATTATCCGCGAGGCCAGTCGGAACCTGCTGGGCGAGTTCGAGGACAAGCGACTGGAGGGCCGGGAACTGATGGGCATCGTCACCGTGCTGTTCGACTACGACACCACCACCGTCGAGGAGAAGATGATGCGCCTGCGCCACGAACACGAAGGGCTGGTCGCCTCGAACTTCCACAGTCACGTCGGCGAACACCGCTGTATGGAACTGTTCGTGCTGGAGGGTGACCTCGAAGAGATTTCGACGTTCGTCGGGAAGATTCGCGCGACGAAGGACACCCTGAACATCGACTACTCCGTGGTCCCGGTCGACGAGTTCGGCACGCTGGCCGACGTGGAGTAGTCAGACGGCGTCGGGGTCCACCTTCGTCCCGACCCACAGCAACGTCCCGACCAGTGCGAGCGCTGCGAACGGGACGAGCCACTGGAACACCGTGAGGACGGTGGCGCTAGCTTGTAACCCGACTACCAGCAGTATCGTCGGCCCACAGCAGGCGAACCCCGAGAGTAGCCCGGGGAGGCCTGCGGCCGCCCCCGCACCGGGTCCGATTTTACACGCCTTCGGGCCGCGATACGCGACCACCGAGACGGCGAGGTTCACGGCGACCAGCGTCGCCAGCGTCGCCCCGAGTGCGACGTTCAGCGGCGAGACGAGGAGTTCTATCGGTCCGGCCACCACGAGTGCGACGGGCTCCCACTGGAACGGACTGACCATTCTGGTCGCCCGAGCCAGCGGGTCTGCGACCACGGACACCTCGAACCCCCACGGTCCGAGGCCGAGATGCCGCAGTCCCACGAGGTAGACGAGGAGGTAGGACACGCCCGCCGCCGCGAACGTCGCCTTGCCGTCACGGCGGGAGAGCGCACCTCGAATCGCGAGGCCGGTCTGTCGGAGGAGTCGCTGGATGCCGCCGTCGGACGGCGTCGCCTCCGTCGAGACGTCAGCGGACATAGCCCACCCCGGGGTAGAACCCGGCCCACGCGAACCACATGCCGTCGAAGGCAAGCGACCGTTCGAGCGGGAGCGAGTCGGCCGCGTACGTCTCGCCGTCGACTTGGTACCCGTCTTCGACGGCCGTCACCGAGACGGTGTCCGGGTTCGCGTAGACGTACCCCGTCGAGAGCGCGTCGTCGGCCACGGCCACGTACTGGGTGTTCTCGATGGCACCGGTGAGCACCCGTTCGGTCAAGAGCGTCTCCTTGTCGAAGGTGAGTGCACCCTCGGTGGTCCGCGTCCCGATGACTACGCGCTTGGGGTGGGCGCGGTCGTCGGACGTCAGGGGCGAGAACAGCGTCCGACCGCTGGCGTAGTAGCCGGCGACCGGGTTGTACCCGCCGTAGGGGTCGCTCCCGTAGCGGCGCTGGAACCCGGTGTCCTCGGTGAGGACGACGGTCTCGGGGTGTTCGGTTCGCCACGCTTCCCACGTCGTCCAGACGACCCGGAACTCCCGGAGCGTCGCCCCCGTCATCTCGCCTCGGACCGCCGTCGCGAGCACCTGCGGCCACCAGCTATCGGTCCCGCGGTCGTACATCGTCAGGTTCGAGTTGACCAGACGGCCGGAGACGCCGAACTCGACGGGGCCGCGCTCGAACCCCTGTGCAGTGCCCGTCAACGGGCAGTAGGTCACAGCTACCGGGTCGCCGGCGACGGTGTCGTTGACTATCTCGTGGTGGACGAGGATGCGCTGGGGGTACGCCTTCGCCTCGCCGTCGCGGACCACGCCGAACACCGGGTCACCCGGCGGTAGCGTCGCCTCGGCCGCCGGCGCGAACGTCGGGTCGTCGATGGCCGGGATGCCGTCCTTCGGAACGCCGCCGCTGACGACGTTGTTCGAGACGTGTTCGACGTCGTGGCCGAGGAAGAGCGCTCGCTCCGCGGTTGGCGGTCGCGGTCCGGCCGCGTCGGTCTGGCCCGTGACGCCGCCAGTGTCGCCCGGCCGGTCGGTTCCGTCGTCCGAGCCACCGGTTCCGCTACACCCGGCGAGACCGACGACGCCGAGTGTGCCGACCGCTCGGAGCCACTCGCGGCGCGTCACGTCCATCCGGGACGTACGCGCTCGTGAGCCAAAACCTCGCGGTGAGCCGTCAGTAACCGTGTCTGTCGACGCTCACTGGAGCACGTCGGCGACGATATCGGCGACGGCGTCGAGTTCGTCTTCGTTGACGCCGTGGCCCATCCCCTCGTAGATTCGCTCGTCCACGTCGCCGTTCAACCGCTCGAACGCCTCGGCTGTCTCGTGGACGCGCTCCAGCGGGATGTGCGGGTCGACGTCGCTGCATCCGACGAACACCGGCGTCCGCTCTACGTCGCCCTCGTACGCCGTCGGGTCTACGGTCTCCCCGATGAGGCCGCCGCTCAGCGCCGCCAGCCCTCCGTACCGCCGCGGGTTCCGCGCGACGAACTCGCTGGCGAGACACGCGCCCTGTGAGAACCCGAGCAGTATCACCCGCTCCCGGCCGATGCCGGCTTCCACCGCCGTCTCCACGGCGTCGCTGACGGCCCGAAGGCCGGAACTCCGGCCGGGTTCGTTGTCCTCGACTGGCGCGAGGAACGAGTTCGGATACCACGTGTTGCGGGCCGCCTGCGGCGCGAGGAGGGCGAGGCCGTCCTCGTGGACCTGCTGGCCCATCTGGACGATGCTCCGTGCGGTGGCGCCGCGCCCGTGGACGAGGACCATCGCCGCGTTCGCCTCCGTCAGCGGCGTCCCCGCGGTGAGGAGTTGCTGGCCTTGGTGCGGGCCGTCCTCGCTCATGTCGCCCCCCAGACCGCCGCGGCGTTCGTCGTCCGACGCTGGGCTTCGTGGACAGCGCTCGATGCCATACCGCCGATAGTGCGCCGGCCCTCTTGAGTGGCCGGTAACACCGACACAACCGGCTCACGAGGTCAGACGGTGCGTGACGCCGTCGCCGTCGGTCACCGTCACGTCGCCGTCCGCGCGCGTGACCTCGTAGCCGGCCTCCGAGAGTCGGTCGGCGGCCGCCTCGACCGCCGGCCGGTCGGGCAGGACCAGTTCGAACCACGCGAGTCCCCGACCGCTCGCCGGGGCCGACCGGCCGTTCCAGACGTTCGCGCCGACGTGGTGGTGGTACTCGCCCGCCGCGAGGAACAGCGCCCCGTCGTACGTCGTCCGGACGGTCATACCGAGCGCGTCGACGTAGAACGAGCGCGCTCGTTCGAGCGAGGTGACTTCGAGGTGGACGTGGCCCACGTCGGTCCCCGTCGGTACCCGGTCCGCCCCCGTCGCCGCCGCCCGGACGCCGTCTTCGTCGAGCGGGTCCGTCGCCATCTCCACCCCACCGTCGGCCGTCTCTCCCCACGTCTCGCGCGGCCGGTCGCGGTAGATTTCGACGCCGTTTCCCTCGGGGTCCCGGCAGTACAGCGCCTCGCTCACGAGGTGGTCCGAGGCCCCCGTGAGTCGCCACTCGGCCTCGACGCGCGTCAGCGCGTCGCCCAGCGCCGCCCGCGACGGCACCCGGAACGCCGTGTGGAACAGGCCCGCCGCCGAGGCCGGCCGTTCCGGCACCTCGGGGTCCTCGTGGAGTTCGAGTAGCGGCACCGTCCCGTCGCCGAGGACGGTCACGTCACCGGTTCGCTCCTGTATCGACAGCCCCACCACGCGCTCGTAGAACTCGGCCACCTCGCCGGCGTCGCTGACGGTCAGCGCGACGCGTCCGATACTCGTTCCGGCCGGGAGTGTGCCAGTCTGGTCGGTCATGACGGCAGTTCGGTGGAGACCCAGATAGCGGTTGTGCCGCCCTATCGACCGTGCGAACGTTTTACTCTACACGGGCCGACCCCTTCGTATCCAATGACCCGGACCACACCCGACGTGGAGGCGCTGGTCGCCCGCATGGACCGCGCGGAGAAACTGTCGCTCGTCCGCGGGACCCGCGACCCCGAGGGGACCGCGACGGGCTACCTCCCGGGCGTCGAGCGACTCGGCGTCCCGCCGTTCAGACTGGTCGACGGCCCCCTCGGTATCCGCGCCGAGGGGAAACGCGCGACGGCGTTCCCCGCCTCCATCGCGACGGCCGCGGCCTTCGACCCAGAACTCGCACGCGAACAGGGGGCGGCGATGGGGCGGGAGGCCCGCGCGCACGGTCAGCACTCGCTGTTGGCCCCCGGCGTCAACGTGATTCGGGTGCCCCACTGTGGTCGCAACTTCGAGTACCTCTCCGAGGACCCCGTCCACGCGAGCCACGTCGGACGCGCCCTCGTCGTCGGCGTCCAGTCCGAGGACGTCGTGGCGACGGTGAAACACTTCGTCGCCAACAATCAGGAGACCCACCGGACGACGGTCAGCGCCGACGTGGACGAACGGACCCTGCGCGAACTGTACCTCCCGCCGTTCCGTGCCGCCGTCGAGGCCGGCGTCGGATCGGTGATGACCGGCTACAATCGGGTGAACGGCACCCACATGAGCGACCACGCCCGCCTCGTCGGCGACGTGCTGAAAGACGAGTGGGGGTTCGCCGGCTACGTCGTCTCGGACTGGTACGGACTGGCGACCACCGTCGGCGCGGCCACCGCCGGGTTGGACGTGGAGATGCCGGGCGTCCCGGCCGGCGGAGACCGAGACCTCGACGACTTCGAGTGGCCCGACGGCATCCCCGACGCCACGCGCGCCGGCCTGTTCGGCGACCCCCTCGCGGCCGCTATCGACGCGGGGAACGTCCCGGCAGAGCGTCTGGACGACATGGCGGCCCGAGTCCTCGGACAGATGGCACGCGTCGGACTGTTCGCGGACGCGGACCGAACCGGGGAACTCGACAGCCAGCGCCACCGAGACGTCGCCGAGCGTGTGGCCGTCCGCGGGACCGTCTTACTGGACAACGATGGGGTCCTGCCGCTCTCTGACGACGCGGACGTGGCACTCCTCGGCCCGCACGTCCACGAACCGAAACTCGGCGGCGGCGGGTCCTCCGAGACGACGCCGTTCCACTCGGTGAGTCCGGCCGAGGGCGTCGAATCGCGGGCAGACGGGACAGTGACCGTCGCCCCCGGCGTCCCACAAATCGAGGACGTCTCGCTGTTCGACCTGTTGCCGTTCGTCGAGGGCGGTCACGACAGCGGCGACGAGTCCGCCCCCGACGCGGACCCCTCCATCGACGACGCCGTCGCCGCCGCCTCGGACGCCGACGTGGCGGTCGTCGTCGTCAGGGACGCCACGACGGAGGGCCGCGACCGAGACTCGCTCTCGCTACCGGGTCGACAGGACGAACTCGTGGCCGCCGTCGCCGCCGCCAACGACCGGACGGTGGTCGTCCTCCGCACCGGCGGTCCGGTCGAGACGCCGTGGCGCGACGACGTGGCGGCCGTTCTCGAACAGTGGTACCCCGGGCAGGCCGACGGGTCGGCGCTCGCGTCGGTGCTCTACGGCGACCGCGACCCCGGTGGCCGCCTGCCGGTCACCTTCGCACCCGAGGACGCCTACCCGACGAGTGACGAGCGACGGTTCCCCGGCGTCGACGGCGTGGCCCACTACGACGAAGGCCTGTTCGTCGGGTACCGACACTTCGACGCGGGCGACCAGGACCCGACCTACCCCTTCGGCCACGGCCACTCCTACGCGACGTTCGAGTACGGCGAGGCGGTGGCGACAGACGATTCGACCGTCGACGTGACCGTCGAGAACACGGCCGACCGTTCGGGCCGCGACGTCGTACAGGCGTACGTCTGCCCGCCGTCCGCCGACGACCCGGACCGCCCTCTCAGGGAACTCGCCGGGTTCGAGTCCGTCTCGCTGTCTCCCGGTGAGTCCCGTACCGTCTCTCTGGACCTCGACGCCCTCGCGTTCTCGCGACACGACCCGTCCGCGGGATGGACCGTGGACGGCGGCGCGTACACCGTGGACGTAGCGCGGTCCGCCGACGACGTGCGCGCTACCGTCGGCGTCGACCGCTGAAGTCGGCGTGTCCGTTACCGGCCTATTTTGCCACCAGCTACGACGCCGTTACATCGGTACGTGGCCGGATATTGGCGTTTGAGGGGGAATCGCGGTCGAAATTCGGATTGTCGCTCGTTCGAGGTGGCCGACGCTTTTGACGCTGCCTCTGCGTATAAACCGCCGAATCGGTTACGACCAGTACTCGTGACTGACCAGCCAACACTCTCTCGACGTGCGTACCTCGCGGGCACCGGCGCTGCTGCGACTGTCGGTCTCACCGGTTGCCTCGGTGCCAGCGGTTCGAGCGGACTCGACACGCTCTCGGTCGCCTACATGCCAATCTTCCCCGACCTGCAGTACTTCGTGATGGAACAGGAGGGGTACTTCGACGAGGTCGACGCAACCATCGAGGGCCGCGAGTTCACCGACGGTCCCGCCATCGTCCAAGCGTACGGCGGCGGCGAACTCGACGTGGCGATGTTCGGTATCGTCCCCTCGATGATAGTCATCGACCGCGGCATCCCGGCGAAGGTGACCGCCGCGAACATCAAAGAGCCGATGGCCATCCTCGCCCACGAGGAGTTACAGGCGCTGTGGGACGACCACGGGTCCGACGCCTTCTCCGTCTGGGAACAGGAGAAAGGGCGGAAGTTCCGCTTCGGCACCTTCCCGCAGGGTTCGGTCCCCGACGTGCTCCTCCGGTACTGGCTTCAACAGGAGGGCGTCGACACCTCGGCCGTCGACATCCTCGAAATCAACGGTGCCAACGCCGTCTGGCAGGCCATCGCCAACGGCGAGATAGACGGCACCTCCATCATGGAACCCGTGCCGACCCGGGCCGACCAAGCGAACGTCCCCGTCTCGACGTTCAGACTGGCCAGCGATGTGATGCCTGGCCAACCCGCCGCCGTAACCCTCATGAGCGACGCGGTTCGTGACTCCGACGTCGCGGGCCAGTTCCTCGAACAGCACGTCCGAGCCACCGAGTTCATCGGTTCCAACCCCGAAGCGACGGCCGACATCGTCGAATCGAGCATCGGCATGGACGCCGAGCAAGCCCTCTCGGCGCTGCAGGGCCCCCTCTCGAACTTCGTCACCGACCCGCGGGAAATCGAGAACGGGACGAAGATATTCTCCCGGTTCGCCAACCAGAACGGACAGATAGAGAAACAGCTGTCACTCGACCAGATATTCGACTACGGCGTCTACGACAGCCTCTAAGTTCCCCCACTGACACTCCCAACACAATGGCTATCGACGTGACTGAGGAAGTCGACCAGACCGACGGCAGCGTCGGCGGCGCGTTCGCCGACGTCGACGCCACACGGGCCCTCCGGGGCCTCGCCGGCGTCGTCGGGTTCGTCCTCGTCTGGTGGGCGGCCTCGCTCGCACAGCCCTCGTACGTACTCCCGTCTCCCCTCGCCGTCGGCGCGACGTTCTACGCCGAGGCCGCGAGCGGCGCGATGTTCGTCGCTCTCGGCAATAGCGTCCTGCACTGGATTCCCGGCGCCGTCTTCGGGACCGGCCTCGGCATCGCCGCCGGCATCGCCCTCGGGTGGAGCCCCCTCGTCGACGACGTGACCTCTCCGGTCGTCCGAGTCCTCCGTCCCGTTCCCCCGTTGGCTCTCATCGGGTTCGCTATCGCGTGGTTCGGCATCAACCACGCCGGCGCCGCGTTCATCATCGCCATCGGCGCGTTCTGGATCAACTTCTACGCCACCTACGGCGGGGTCGAGGGCGTCTCCGAGGACCTCCTCGACGTCGCACGCAGTCTCGGCGTGCAGGGCGACATCGAACTCATCCGGGCCGTCGTCGTGCCGGCCTCGCTCCCCGAGATTACGACCGGCATCCGAACCGGCATCGGCCGCTGTTGGATGCTCGTCGTCGCCTCCGAGATTTTCGGCGTCGCCGGCATCGGACGGCGCATCCTCCGCGCCTCGAACAACCTGCAGGTCGACGTCGTCATCACCTACATCCTCGTGTTGAGCCTGATGTTCCTCGTCGTCGACGTGGCGTTCCGCGCACTGCAACGGAGGGCTCTCGCGTGGCGTTGACGTCTGACACCGAGACGCCGCGCGTCCGCATCGACGACGTCGGGAAGCGATACGACAGCGCACAGGGACCGGTACAGGCCCTCGACGACGTGTCGTTCGACGTCTCCCCCGGCGAGTTCGTCTGTATCGTCGGTCCCTCTGGTTGTGGGAAGACGACGCTGTTTCGCATCATCGCCGGTCTGGAAGCCGCGACCAGCGGGACCGTCGTTCTCGACGGGGACCCCGTCGACGGACCGGGGCCCGACCTCGGCCTCGTCTTTCAGGAGTACCACCTCTTCCCGTGGCGCACCGTCGCGGGCAACGTGGGGTTCGGCCTCGAAAAGAGCGGTGTCGCCGATACGGCACGAGAGCGACGGGTGCAGGAACTCCTCGACCTCGTCGGCCTCGACGGGTTCGAGGACAGTTACCCGCGTGACCTCTCGGGCGGGATGAAACAGCGTGTCGCGCTCGCGCGCGCCCTCGCCGTCGACCCCGGCCTCCTCCTGATGGACGAACCGTTCGGGGCAGTCGACGCCCAGACCAAGAAGATGTTGCAGGACGAACTGCTCGACATCTGGGCCGAGACGGGCAAGACCATCCTCTTCGTGACCCACGACGTCGAAGAAGCGGTCAAGCTAGCCGACCGCGTCGTCGTCATGGCCAAAGAACCCGGCCGCGTCCGGGACATCGTCGATGTCGATATCGAGCGGCCCCGGAACCGCTCCGACGACGCCTTCGGCACCCACTACCAGCGGATTCTCGACCTCATTCAAGAGTGACTACGGCCTGACGTAGGCGTCACCGGACCTGTCGCCGCGTCAGTTCCCCCATCGCCGTCGGAACGACCCGGACGCCGTCGACGAGTGTGTCCGCGTCGTGGCCGCCGCTATCGAGCGAGTTCTGACAGGCACACACGTCTACGCCTCGTTCGACGAGCGTCCGGACACGGGTTGCAGTCGCCGCAGAACGCAGGAGGTGCTCGACACCACCGCCGTTACAGACGACGGTGACGGCACTCGTCAGCGTCTCGTCGTCCAACAGGTTCTCGACGTTCCTGAACGCTCGCTTCGCGTACTCCGAGTCGCCGTCGGGGACGTGAACGACTGTCCCGAACCGCTCGCCCTCACCGTCTGTCACGGCGTTTCGCGGGTTCGTCGACATATCGTGTGCTCACGGGGCGCGGTCGAAAAACCTTCCGCCGGACAGCCCCGCCGCTCTCTGTACGTGCAACGAGCCCCGCAGAGAGATGACTCTCCGCGAGGCTCTATGAATGAGTGAATGAATATGAATGGTGGCGGCGAACCGAGTTTCCCAGAGGCTCGCGCACTCCAGTACTCACCGGAACGCTGGTGGGCTTATCTTCCGTGTTCGGGATGGGTACGGGAGGCAACCCCACCGCTATGGCCGCCTAACGCCGAGTCACGGAATCGAACCGTGATACACCAGTCTCGGTCGGTCAACCTTGCGTACGTGCGATCCAGTTTGCGCCTGGACTCGTTCAGCGCGACGAGCAATCGTCGGTGAATCGAGTCACAGTGCGTATGAATGATGGCTTCGAGTTGTTAGTTCTCGTGGGCTCAACACTTCGTTACCTCAGTGCGTACACCCCGAGTCTATCGACCGCGTCTTCTACGCGGACTCTCTGCGGTGTCTCTTTTCCAGGTGGGTTTCGAGCTTAGATGCGTTCAGCTCTTACCCCGTGCCGCGTGGCTACCCGGCGACTGCCCTCTCGGACAACCGGTACACCAGTGGCGGCCAATCGTAGTTCCTCTCGTACTATACGATCGTTCCCGTCAGACACCATGACACACCCAATAGATAGCAGCCGACCTGTCTCACGACGGTCTAAACCCAGCTCACGACCTCCTTTAATAGGCGAACAACCTCACCCTTGCCCGCTTCTGCACGGGCAGGATGGAGGGAACCGACATCGAGGTAGCAAGCCACTCGGTCGATATGTGCTCTTGCGAGTGACGACTCTGTTATCCCTAGGGTAGCTTTTCTGTCATCAATTGCCCGCATCAAGCAGGCTAATTGGTTCGCTAGACCACGCTTTCGCGTCAGCGTTCCTCGTTGGGAAGAACACTGTCAAGCTATCTTTTGCTCTTGCACTCTTCGCCGGGTCTCTGTCCCGGCTGAGATAGCCTTAGGGCGCGCTCGATATCTTTTCGAGCGCGTACCGCCCCAGTCAAACTGCCCGGCTACCGGTGTCCTCCTCCCGGAGTGAGAGTCGCAGTCACCGACGGGTAGTATTTCACTGATGCCTCGGTGGCCCGCTAGCGCGGGTACCTGTGTAATGGCTCCTACCTATGCTGCACATCGGCGACCACGTCTCAGCGACAGCCTGCAGTAAAGCTCCATAGGGTCTTCGCTTCCCCTTGGGTGTCTCCAGACTCCGCACTGGAATGTACAGTTCACCGGGCCCAACGTTGGGACAGTGATGCTCTGGTTAATCCATTCATGCAAGCCGCTACTGATGCGGCAAGGTACTACGCTACCTTAAGAGGGTCATAGTTACCCCCGCCGTTGACAGGTCCTTCGTCCTCTTGTACGAGGTGTTCAGATACCTGCACTGGGCAGGATTCAGTGACCGTACGAGTCCTTGCGGATTTGCGGTCACCTATGTTGTTACTAGACAGTCCGAGCATCCGAGTCACTGCGACCTGCTCCGTTCCGGAGCAGGCATCCCTTATCGCGAACTTACGGGACTAACTTGCCGAATTCCCTAACGTCGGTTGCTCCCGACAGGCCGTGGCTTTCGCCGCCATGGACACCTGTGTCGGTTCTCGGTACGGACATCATACTCGTCTTTTCACGGGCCCCAGGTTGAATCACGTTTCCCTATCCCGCCGTTCGTCCGCTTCCTGCCGTTACGGCTTCCACGGAGTTGGACGGTTCGACCGGGCGAAAGCCCGGTGTGATCGACCCCAGGGCGTCGACTTTCACTGTATGATGGCACGGGAATATTAACCCGTTTCCCATTTCGTCTCAGTCGAGTTGCGGTGAGACTTAGGACCGGCTAACCCTCAGCTGATCAGCAGTGCTGAGGAACCCTTATCCATAAGGCCGTCGGGGTTCTCACCCGACTATCGCTGCTACTATGGCCAGGATTTTCGTCACTCATCGGTCCACAGGAGTTCTCACCCCTGCTTCCATCCAATGAGAGCGCCAATCTACTCGGTCACCC
The DNA here is from genome assembly GCF_056934455.1 of Haloarcula sp. H-hyl6. Taxonomy (NCBI): domain Archaea; kingdom Methanobacteriati; phylum Methanobacteriota; class Halobacteria; order Halobacteriales; family Haloarculaceae; genus Haloarcula; species Haloarcula sp. H-hyl6. The sequence continues at coordinate 594,421 of NZ_JBRIIK010000002.1, read as the reverse complement.
TGTGACGGGTGCGGGCAGGTCTCGGTGGTGGATTTGAGTCCCGATCATTTTGGGCGCCTCAAACCTCGGCCGGTAAGCTGTTACGCTTTTCTTAGAGGGTAGCTGCTTCTAAGCTCACCTCCCGGCTGTCTAGGGCTCGAGACCACCTTCAGAGGATTACACTTAATCCACACTTGGGGACCTTAACCTACCTCTGGGTTGTTCCCCTCCTGGTGCACAGGCTTACCCCGCACACCGGAATCCCCGCGTCGACGGCGTTCGTAGGTTTGGAGTTTGACAGGTGTGCCGACTCCTCTCGGAGGCGGTCACACCAATCGGTCGCTCTACCCCACGAACTACCTCGGCGGAGGTCATGCTTCGACATGTTTCGATTGGAACCAGCTGTTGCCGGACTCGATGGGCCTTTCACCCCTACACATAGATCACGAGAGGGTATTGTAGGACACCAACTCTAACAGGCCTCCACGTGCCTTTCGGCACGCTTCACCTTGTCCATGCGTAGATCGTCCGGATTCGGGTCGTGTCCGAGTGGCTCCCCGCCCTTGAAGACGGCGGCCCTCGCCGTGAGGCTGCGGCCATGTCGGTTTCCCTGTGCCTCCCCGGATGCTCCGGTTAGACTTGCCAATCAGACACACTCCCTGGCTCGTTTTTCAAAACGTACGACAGAACATCGGCTTCCCGTGAGTCTTACTGTGTCCTCGCGGACAGGTCATTCGTCACGGGACCTTGTATGCCCCGTCGCTCCATCGCCAACTGAGTTCAAGCTCTATTTCACCTCCCTTCTGAGGGTACTTTGCAGCGTTCGTTCACACTACTTGTGCACTATCGGTCTCGAGGAGTGTTTAGCCTTCGCAGTCGATGCCTGCGACGTTCGCGAGGGATATCCAACCCCCGCTACTCCGGAACTGACGCACGCCGTACTGGTCTCAATTACGGGGTTGTCACCCTGTATCACGCCCTGTTCCAAGGGACTTCATTGAGACGGTCGAGCGATGAGAGTCAGTCCAAACACCACATTGGTCGTGAGACCTTCGGTTTGGGCTGTATCGCGTTCACTCGCGGTTACTGACGACATCACGTTGCGTTTTCTTTTCCTCCCGATACTGAGATGTTTCAGTTCTCGGGGTTCCTCATTGCGCGAAGCAATTGCTGAGGAGATTCTCATTCGGACATCCTGAGTTCTTCGCCTCCGTGCGGCTCCCTCAGGCTTTTCGCAGCTTGGCACGTCCTTCTTCAGCTCTCGAGCCGAGCTATCCACCAGCTGGCATAGTAGCCAACGTCGTTGTGACTCGCTAAACTGAACGAGTCCAGTGGACGCCTGGATCGCACGTACACACGGTTTCATCCTCGCCCCCAAGGTGGTAGATGGTAGGCGAATCGACCCTTCCCAGCCGCGGTTTCACCCGGGCTGGTGCATCAGTCGTCGTACCGTGTTCGAACGCTGGCCCACACTTAAGGGGCGTGGTTCGAACGCGGTACGCAGTACGGACCGGCCGGGAGTTGCACCCGGCGTCCCGTAAGGGACTCCGTCTCGGAGTGGTCTCGTGAGCCCAGCGGGCCCATACAGTTGTCAGTGTACGCGCTGACGGTGCGGGTGACTTGTGGTCACCAGTCAGTTAAGGTGGGCTGAGGCAGAGCCTCAGTCCCGGTCTGTAGGAGGTGATCCAGCCGCAGATTCCTCTACGGCTACCTTGTTACGACTTAAGCCCCCTTGCGGAGCCCAGATTCGACCAGCGCCTGCTGGCCTCATCCGGACCCCACTCGGGTGCTTTGACGGGCGGTGTGTGCAAGGAGCAGGGACGTATTCACCGCGCGCTTCTGACACGCGATTACTACCGAATCCAGCTTCATGCGGGCGAGTTTCAGCCCGCAATCCGAACTACGACCACGTTTGGAGATTAGCTTCGCCTCTCGGCGTCGCGTCCCACTGTCGTGGCCATTGTAGCCCGCGTGTTGCCCGGTCCATTCGGGGCATACTGACCTACCGTTGCCCGTTCCTTCCTCCGCTTTAGCAGCGGCAGTCTCCGTAGTGTACCCGACTACCTCGAGGGTATCGCTGGCAACTACGGATGCGGGTCTCGCTCGTTGCCTGACTTAACAGGACGCCTCACGGTACGAGCTGACGGCGGCCATGCACCTCCTCTCAACAGCTCGAGTAAGGTCGTCAACCTGACTGTCGTGACTGTTGTCGGGACCGGTGAGATGTCCGGCGTTGAGTCCAATTAAACCGCAGGCTCCTCCGGTTGTGGTGCTCCCCCGCCAATTCCTTTAAGTTTCATCCTTGCGGACGTACTTCCCAGGCGGCTCGCTTATCGTCTTCACTACGGCACATCACGCACTCATGGTGCGTGACATACCTAGCGAGCATCGTTTACAGCCAGGACTACCCGGGTATCTAATCCGGTTCGAGACCCTGGCTTTCGTCCCTCACCGTCGGGTCCGGTCTCTCGACGTGCTTTCGCCATTGGTGGTCCGTCCAGGATTACAGGATTTCACTCCTACCCCGGACGTACCCGTCGAGTCTCTCGGCCCCAAGCCGTGTAGTTTCCGCTGGACGCCGACGCGTTGAGCGCGTCGATTTCCCAACGGACTTACACAGCAGGCTACGGACGCTTTAGGCCCAATAATATCGGCCATCACTTGGACTGCCGGTATTACCGCGGCGGCTGGCACCGGTCTTGCCCAGTCCTTGTTCCTGTACCACCTTACGGTACAGAAAAGCGAGGACTATATGCCCTCGCACTCGGAGTCCCCCTATCGCACTCTCGTGCAGTGTAAAGGTTTCGCGCCTGCTGCGCCCCGTAGGGCCCGGTATCTTGTCTCAGATACCGTCTCCAGGCTCTTGCTGTCACAACCTGTACCGATTATGGGCATGGTGGGCCGTTACCCCACCATCTACCTAATCGGCCGCAGCCACATCCTACAGCGCCGGAACGTTTCTCACTCTCGGCACTCCAGCGTGAGAGTGATATCCGCTATTGGCCTCAGTTTCCCGAGGTTATCGCGGTCTGTAGGGTAGTTTGGCCACGTGTTACTGAGCTATACGCCGCGAGTCTAAACTCGCGCGACTAGCATGGCTAAATCGGACTCCGATAGCAATGGCCTCCGGCAGGATCAACCGGAATGTGCTGACATGGGTCAGCGGCGGAAGTGGTTGCACTCCGTCGGAAGCGTAACCCATCGACTCCTACGTCGATGGTGACTACTGTATGGGTCCGTGGGCTCACATCAGATTCCATCTTGACGGCGGACCGCAGGGGTGGAATCCTCATGTTGGGTGACCCGTCGCGGGTGGCGACGAGTCGTGTCGGCCCGGGGCGACCCGGGGCGACCTTCGCATCATATCCGATGGGAGGGGTATACTTAAATGACTCGTCTCGGGGACGCCCTGTGCAGGCGGCACATGGCGCACACGTGACGTGATGTCGTCACGTACCGAATCACAAGATAGAGCCGATTTTTCACACAGAGTGATCGTATTTCTGACCAGACGGTCGAACGGCTGACATCTCGGAACGGGCTGCTCGGAGCTACATAGCGGTCATAGCTCTCCGGAGTCCACCGTACGGGCGCGCCCGAGTGATGGACTGGACCAGCGGTACCGCACCGCGCGCCCGCACGGGAGATAGACTACCGCCGGCGCGTCCGCTACGGGACGAGAGAGAAAATACGCTCATGGGGACTCAGCGCGCGGCCGCAGAATACGTCAATCAGGCAGTCAGGGAGTCGATGTGGCCCTCGGCTCGGAGCTGGTCGGCGTCCTGACCCTTGTAGCGCCACTCGATGTTCGCCTTCTCGTCTTGCCAGTCCCACGGTTCGGCGAGGACGATGTCGCCCTCGTTAATCCAGGTCCGGTACTTCATTCGGCCGGGAATGCGACCCATGCGGTTCTCGCCGTCCTCGCACTGGATTCGGACGTGGTTGCCGCCGTTGTGTTCCGTTACGACCGCGAACAGTTCGTCGTCGTTAGGCATCCGGAGATTCCGTCGCCCTGTTTCTTCACTCACACACGAAGTAGGGGCCCTCGCCGTATAAAGGAACTGCGAGTTGCGATACCGCGTACCATACGGAACCGGAAAAGAAGGGTAGCGGAAGCCGTCGGATAGAACGGCGGCGGAGGCCCTGAACGGATGGGGCGACACCGCAAAACGTCGTCTCGACTCAGTCAGCGGTGAGAGTCAGCGGCTCGTCGCTCTCTGCGACCATGTCCGAAGTGAGGCCGTCGGCGAGGGCGAACACGGCGTCCTTGTGGTCGGTCTTGGACTTGTGAATCGACGTCGGCTTCACTCCGAGGTCGGCGTACTCGTCGTGCTGAACCGATGTCCCGGCTTCTGTCTCGTAGTGGTGCTGTACCTGTGCGAGGAGGCTATGGAGGTGAATGAGCTCTTGCTTCTTCATGGATAGTACGGGGTAATAGACGAGGGGTTATAGTATTATCTTGCCACTTATTACCAAGATCTGCTCCGGAGTGGCCCGCAGGCTCCGTCTATCCGACGGTCGTCGTATCGTTCGAGTGTCACCAATCCGTATGCGTGGTCGGTCGTAACCGTACCCCGTGAACTCCGGCGACAGGCTTCCGCTTTGGTGGGCGCTCTGGAAGGCCACACGCCGGGCCGAGTCGCGCTCGACCTTCTCGTGTAAGGAGGTATCGGGATAGGACGTGGGCTCGGCTCGACGTCGCTCATCCCGTGGCAGTCGATACTGGCCGATACTGGACTCCTCCTCGCCGTGGCGGGGAACGTCCACCACGCGAACGAGTCCGCGGACGCCGAAACGGACCGATTGACACGGCAGTCGCTGTTCCCTACGCGACGGCGTTGATAGTCGTGTACGCGTGTGCGAGTACGGGCGCGTAGTACGCGCGATGCCGTAAAGGAGGTAGTGTCGACAGAGCCAGACAAAAGTGTGAATTCTGATAAATAGACTATCGGTGAGCGGTCGAGAGACGGAGTGGAAGATAGATTGTGTAGTTTGGCGCGTGAGGACGATTTTCAGGGCAAAGTTGTTGTCCATGAACGACCACGACATATTGTCAGAAGACGAATAGTTTTTACGCCCAGAGTGTGTACCGTTGAGTACAATGAACTGGAAGCACCCACGAGACGAAACGCGGGCAGCAGCGAAGCAGCGCGAGGCCAACAGCGGGACGCGATGGTCGTTCATCGCCGCCGCCGGCATCGTCGCGTAGACAGAGACCACTTCTTTCCGAGTCCGAGGACGACAGCGGACGTGCTACTCCTCGACGGCGTCGTGGGGCCCGACCGGCCCGTGGTTCGGACACGCGCCGGCGATGGGCGTGTCGTTGAGACAGCAGTGACGACGTTGCGTCGCGAGGAGGCCGGTCGTCAGCGGTTCCCCGCAGCGCCGACAGCGGAGCGTACCCATACGGTCGCTACGGGGCACGGCGTTGTAACGTCTGTCCGTGGTGGACGTATCAGAGACCCAGTATCTCGCGGGCCTCGTCCGTCTCAGCCACCGGGCGTCCGAGTTCGTCGGCGACGCGGACGACGCGTTCGACGAGTTGTGCGTTGCTCTCGGCCAGTTCCCCGCGCTGGAAGTACACGTTGTCCTCCAGACCCACGCGGACGTGGCCGCCGAAGAGGATGCCCATCGTCGCGAACGGCAACTGGTGGCGACCGAACCCGAGCGTGTTGAACGTCGCGCCGTCCGGCAGGTCCGAGATGGCCGTGAGGAAGTGCTCCGGCCGTGGTCGGGTCAGCGTGCCCGGCCCGAAGATGAGCGTCGCGTAGACGGGGTCCGCGAGGTCGCGCCGCTCCAACAACCCGTGGACCTCGTTTCGGTGGCCGTCGTTGAACACCTCCAGCTCGGGCTTGATGCTCCGGTCGACCATCTCGGCGTGTAGCGAATCTACTAGTCCGCGGGTGTTCTCGCTGGTGAGGTGGTCGTACCGGTTCAGCGGTCCCATGTCCAGCGACGCCATCTCCGGTGGCGGGTCCGTCCGTAGCGGGAGGTGCCGGTCGGCGTCTGGGGCCCCCGTGCCGCCCGTCGAGTGCTGGATGACGACGTCGTCGGTGTATCGACGCACGGCGTCGTCTATCTCCTGAAACCGCTCGGTCTGGAAGCTTCGCTCGCCGTTGGGCCGGCGGGCGTGGAGGTGGACCACGGACGCGCCGGCGGCTTCCACCTCGGCGGCGGCCTGCCCTATCTCCTCGGGCGTCTCGGGGAGGTTCGGGTTCGCCTCCTTCCCGTGAACGCCGCCGGTCAGCGCCGCGGTGACGACGACCGGGTCGCCGTCGAGGAACTGCTCGTAGCTCACTCGCCGCCCTCCGCGTTCGCACGGAATAGCTCGCAGTGTGCGGCGTGGTCGAGGGCGTACCGGTCGTTACAGATATCGGCCCGCATCGGTTGGACGAACTCGTCGACGACGATGCAGAACGCCCGTGCCTCGTCGAACGACTGGTCGCCGGTCGCCGTGCGGTACTCCAGATGGGGACAGGCCATGCCGGTGGTAGTCCATCGACCCTGTTAACGGTTCACTTGCGGACGGTGACGTGGTTACCCCGATGTCTCCCGGTGACGCCAGCGTGAGCAAAGGACCACAAGCACCGGCACCCTACGACCGAATATGGCACCCGATACGGCCGGACTTCACCACGTCACGGCTATCGCCGGCGACCCACAGCGCAACGCCGACTTCTACGTCGGCCTCCTCGGATTGCGTTTCGTCAAGCGGACCGTGAACCACGACGACACGGGGACGTACCACTTCTACTTCGGCGACGGCGAGGGGACGCCGGGGACGAACGTCACCTTCTTCCCGTGGACCGACCGGGGCCGAGACGGGGCGTTCGGGGCCGGGCAGACGCGCGAGGTCGCGTATCTCGTCCCCGAGGCGTCGGTCGAGTACTGGGCGGAGAGGCTCGAATCCGACGGCGTCGACGTCGACCGGACCGAGCGATTCGACGAGACGGTCCTCCAGTTCGAAGACCCGGACGGCATCGGACTGGAACTGGTCGCCGCCGACGCCGAGACGGAAGCGGTCCCCTGGGAGGACGGACCGGTCCCGAGCGATCACCAGTTGCAGGGGCTCTACTCGGTGACCCTCGCCGTCGAGTCGGTCGAACCGACCGCGGAGATACTCACCGCGGTACTGGGCTACGACCACGAGGCGACAGCGGACGGCCGACACCGCTACCGGAGCGCCACGGGCGGGTTCGGGTCCGTCGTGGACCTCGTCGAGACGGACCAGGGACGCGGTCGGATGGGCGTCGGGACGGTCCACCACGTCGCGTTCCGCGCGGAGGACGTCGCCGAACTGGAGGCCTACCGGGAGGCCTACGAGGAACGGGGCCTCGGCCCGAGCGACGTCATCGACCGCACGTACTTCACGGCGCTGTACTGCCGCGAACCGAACGGCGTCCTCTTCGAAATCTCGACGACGGAACCGGGCTTCACCGCCGACGAGAGTCTCGACGAACTCGGGGAGTCGCTCACCCTACCCGAGTGGCTGGAGGACGAGCGCGAGGAAATCGAATCGCAACTCCCCGCGTTCGAGGGGCCGAACGTCCCCGAGGAGTGACCGCGACGGATGTCAGACCCCACCCACGACCGTTCGACACCGTTCCGCTTCGAGTACGACCCGGCGACCCTGCGCTACGGACCGAACTGCGTCGACGGACTCGCCGAGGAACTGGCCGCTATCGACTGTGAGCGAGCGCTGGTCGTCACCGGGTCGACCGTCGGCGAGACGGAGTCGGTGATGAACCCCGTCAGGGACGGACTGGGCGACCGACTGGCCAGCGTGTTCGCCGAGACGACGCCGGCGAAGCGCCTCGGGACGGCCTACGACGCGCTGGAGCGGTTCCGCGCCGTCGAGGCCGACGCGATAGTCGCCGTCGGCGGCGGGAGCAGCCTCGACGTGGCGAAGGTGCTCGCGACGCTCGCGGCCACCGACCGGGACCCCGACGCGGTGGGTGCCGAGTTCGCCGAGACGGGAACGATACGGGTCCCCGCGAACGGCCTCCCGCCTGTCGTCGCGGTGCCCACGACGCTCGCCGGGGCCGACCTCTCGATGGTCGCCGGCGTCACGGCCGCGCCGGACACGTGCCCGGTCGGGGAGCAGGCGAGCGGCGGTATCTCCGGCCCCGCCCTGATGCCCGCCGCGGTGTGCTACGACCCCGAGCTAGTCGCGACGACACCGCGGCGTGTACTGGCCGCATCCGCGATGAACGGCTTCGACAAGGGCGTCGAGACGCTGTACGCGAGCACCGCGACGCCGATGACCGACGCCACGGCGATGCGGGGCCTCGACCTGTTGCAGGATGCGCTACTGGCCTTCGGCGACGGCCGTGAGGACGACGCAGTGTATCAGATGCTCACCCAAGGCATCGCGCTCGTCCAGTACGGCATCTCCCGACCGGGCGTCACGACCCTCTCGCTGATTCACGCCTTCGGGCACGGACTCACGCGCACGTACGAGGTCCAGCAGGGTGCCGCCCACGCCGTCATCGCGCCCCACGCGCTCGAGTACCTGTTCGACGCCGTCGACGGACGGCGGGCCCTGCTGGCCGACGCCTTCGGGGTGACGGACGCCGAGGACCCCGCGGCGGCCGTCGTCGAGAGCGTGGCGGAGATAGCCGCCGCGCTGGACCTCCCGACGCGCCTCCGCGACGTCGACGGCCCGACACGCGAGGAGTTCCCCGATGTAGCCGACGCCGTCCGCTCGGACGCGTTCATGGCGAACTCGCCAGCGGGTCTGGACCCGACGCGCGACGACATCGAAGGTGTGCTCGACGCCGCGTGGTAGTCCACCCGTGATTACCGGAGGTAACTGGGTTACGAACCAGTTAGCAGAGGTTGATTGCGAAAGGGTTGGAGTTTCCGTGTAACCGTCATGCTCGACAGAGACTCGTCAGGGCCGGAACGGACGCCGTACGACTGCTCACCAACCCCAGCCACGGTCGACGCCGGAGCAGACACTGCCGAGGGGGAGCGGTCCGTGGACGAGACGCATCGATGACGGCAGAGACAACGGACGAGACGGCGGGAACCGAAACTCCAGCGACAGACGGACGCTGGCGGATGCTCGCGCTGGTCGGCGTCGCTGAGCTACTGGCGATGTCGCTGTGGTTCAGCGCCTCTGCGGTCGCGCCGGAACTGACCGCGCAGTGGAACCTCACCCCGACGGAGTCGGCGTGGCTCACCAGCGCCGTCCAGATAGGGTTCGTCGTCGGCGCGGTGCTCTCGGCGGTGTTGACGCTCTCCGACACCGTGCCGGCCCGCTACCTGTTCGCAGTCTCGGCGTTCCTCGGCGCGGGACTCACCGCGGCGCTGGGACTGGTCGTCGAGAGCGCCGCTCCCGCCATCGCGCTCCGCTTTCTCACCGGTGTCACTCTCGCCGGCGTCTACCCGCCCGGGATGAAACTCGTCGCCGGATGGTTCCGGGGACAGCGCGGCCTCGCCATCGGCGCGCTGGTCGGGGCGCTGACGCTCGGGTCCGCGCTCCCTCACCTCGTCAGGGCCGTCGGCGGCGTCGGCCGCCCGCAGTTCGTCCTCCTCGTCGCCGCCGGACTGGCCGCTGTCGGCGGACTGCTCGTCCTCGGGGCACGGCCGGGACCCTACCAGTCGCCGGCCGCGCCCTTCGACCCGAGTGCGGTTCGGCGCATCGTCACGGACCGCCCGACGATGCTGGCGAATCTGGGGTACTTCGGCCACATGTGGGAACTGTACGCCGTCTGGACGTGGATACCCGTCTACCTCGCGGCGAGTTTCGCCACGCGCGAGAGCGCGCTCGCGACGCCGACGCTGGCCGCGTTCCTCGCGTTCGGCACCATCGGCATCGGGAGCCTCGGCGCACTCGTGGCGGGCCGCCTCGCCGACGGCCTCGGCCGGACCACAGTCACCGGCGCGAGCATGGTCGTCAGCGGGAGTTTCTCCGTGCTCGCCGGCGTCGTCTTCGACGCGCCGCTGGCCGTCCTCGTTCCCTTCCTCGCCGTCTGGGGGTTCACAATCGTCGCCGACTCGGCGCAGTTCTCGGCCTGCGTGACGGAACTGGCCGAGGAGAGCTACGTCGGCACCGCGCTGACCCTGCAGACGGCCGTGGGGTTCCTGCTCACCATCGGCTCTATCCAGTTGCTCCCGATGGTGGCCGAACAGGTCGGCTGGCAGTGGGCCTTCCTCCCGCTGTTCGTCGGCCCGCTCGTCGGTACGCTGGCGATGTGGCGGCTCAGAACCCTCCCGGCGGCCAGCGCGCTCGCCGGCGGGAACCGCTGAGCCCCCTACTCTAGCTTCCCGCGGAGCACCTTCGCCGCGACGAGAATCGGGTCCCACACCGGGCTGAACGGCGGCGCGTACGCGAGGTCCAATCGTTCGAGTTCGGCCACCGTGAGGTCCGACTCCAGCGCCGTCGACAGCGTGTCGATGCGGATGGCCGCCCGGTCGCGGCCGACGATGGACCCGCCGAGGACCCGTCCAGAGTCTCGGTCGGCGGTCAGCGTCACCGTCGTCTCGTCGCCGCCGGGATAGTACCCCGACCGCGACCCGGCGTCGATAGCCACCGAGACGGGGTCGAACTCGGCGTCACGGGCCGCGTCCTCGTGGACGAGTCCGACCCGGCCACACTCCAGTTCGAACGCCTTCACGACGGCGGTGCCGGCCACGTCGCCAACCGGTTCCGGGTCGCCGGCGACCGTCTGTCCGATAGCGCGCCCGGCCCGGTTCGCGGTGAGGCCTAGCGGCACCCACGTCGACTCGCCGGTGACTGCGTGGCGGGCCTCCGCACAGTCGCCGGCGGCGTAGACCGTCTCGACGTTCGTCCGGCCGTAGTCGTCGACGGCGACGGCCCCGGAGTCGCCGAGTTCGACCGGAGTGTCCGAGAGGAGTCCCGTGTTCGGCGCGATACCGATACCGACCAGCACGAGGTCGACGGGCACGCGCCCGCCCTCGTGGACGACCGCTTCGACGCTGTCGCCGCCGTCCAGTTCGGAGACGGTGGTGTTCAGGTGGAGGGAGACGCCCTGCTCGCGGAGGTGCTCGGCCACGCGCTCACAGACGGCGTCGCCGAACGGCGGCAGGAGGTGGGCCGACCGCTGGAAGACGTGCGTCTCAAGCCCGTGTGCGCGGAACGCCTCGGCCATCTCGATGCCGACGTACCCCCCGCCGACCACGGCGACGCGTTCCGGCGGGTCGCGGCCCGTGTACCGCTCGACGAGGTCGGCGTCGACGTACTCGACGGACGTGTCCACCCACCGCTCCCCCGCCGGAGAGAGCGCGGCCCGGACCGCCGCCGCGGAGTCCAGACCGTGCATCGTGAACGCCATCTCGCGGTGGCTCCCCGGAATCGGGTCGGTGATAGCGTGGGCGCCCGTCGCCACGAGAAGGTCACCGTACGACTGTTCGAAGCGGTCGCCGTCCACGGCGCGCTCTACTGTCACCGTCTCGGCGTCCGTGTCGACGCCCACCACCTCGTGTTCCCGCCGGAGGTCGATACCCCGGTCGGCGGCCGCCTCGGGCGACAGCGAGAGCAGGTCCGTGAGGTGGTCGACCTCCCCCTTGACGTAGTACGGCGTCCCGCAGTGAGCGTAGGAGACCCACTTGCCCTTCTCGAAGACGACGACGTCGCCGTCCGGGTTCTCTCGGGCGTACTTGCTGGCGGCGCTGAGGCCGGCGGCGTCGCCGCCGACGACTACGAACGGGTCCGACATAGACGGAGTGTCGGCCGGCGGGCACCTAATAGTTCAGTTACGTCGGGGTTAGGCGGGTGTCGGGGACACAGCGAACGCGTCGCCGACAGCGACGCGGTCCCCGTCGCGCATCTCGTTCGCGGGCACCGAGGGGACCGGTCGGTCGGCGTGCGGAACGCCGTCGGGTCCGCGTGTCATCGCCCGGGTCCGAACGGTGGGACAGTTGGTAACTATCTGTAAGTCGATTACGTACCGTAACTATTAGTCGCTGGACCGCCATCGTCCCCGTATGGACGACGGTCCCGAGAAACTCGAAGTGTGGTGTGCCGGGGAGGACTGGTGCCCCATCACGACGACGGCGACGCTCATCGGGAAGAAGTGGCACCCAGTCATCGTCCACCGACTCCTCGACACCGGCCCCTCGGGGTTCAACGAACTCAAGGAGGACGTGGACGGCATCTCCTCGAAGGTGCTCTCGGACAGCCTCGAAGACCTACAGGAGAAGGGCCTCGTCGAGCGAGAGGTCATCAACGAGCAACCGTTCCGAGTGCAGTACTCGCTGACCGACCGCGGCGCGTCACTGGAACCGGTCATCACCGCCATGGCCGAGTGGGGCCAAGAGAACCTCCGAGAACCGGAGACGGAGGACGGTGGCGTTCGCTGACGAGCGGCGTCGAACGCCCGGAATCGGGTAAAATATCGGTACTGCGGTCGTCTCGCCGAGCGTCTATCGCCAGTCGTCGAGGGCCAACGACGTCTCGGCCTGTATCCACGCGTCTTCGGACTCCGTGTCGTAGATAATCGACCCGTCGCCGGTCGTGACGTGTCGGTATCGGTCGTACGATTCCATATCCGGCCCCGTCGTGGGGAACCGCTCGGCGGGGTCGTTCGTATCGCTAGTTCTCGTGGCCATTGGGTGTGGTGATTCCTACCGCACCCTAGCGGTCGGTTACGTATAGTCGCTCGGTAACCGCGACGTTACCCGAACGCTCGTCGTCACGCTCCGCCGTGGGGGAAAGTTAATGCGGAGGGTGACGACGTTACAGCAGAGTGATACGCCGTGACTGACTCCGAGTTCGACCTCAGCGCCCCCGAACTGACGCACGACGACTTCCTCGTCCTGTCGGACCCGTACTTCGAGGCCGACACGGTGGCCGTCGTCACCGGTGCGGCCTCCGGCATCGGCCGCGCGACGGCGGTGGCGCTAGCGGCGAACGGCCTCACCGTCGTCGGGACCGACATCGACGGGGACGGACTCGACGAGACGGGCGACGTGGCCGCGGACTGCGGCGTCGACGGGACGTTCCACGGCGTCGAGACTGACCTCACGAACGACGAGGACGTGGAGGCCGTCGTCGACGCCGCCGCCGAGGAGGGCGACCTGCGCTTCGTCGCCAACATCGCCGGGATGCAACACATCGCCAGCATCCCCGAGTTCCCGATGGAGAAGTACGACCTCCTGACGGACGTGATGCTCCGGTCGCCGTTCAAGATGGCCCAAGCCGCGATGCCGCACGTACGCGCCACCGACGACGGCGTCGGCGCAATCGCCAACATGTCGTCGGTCCACGGCCAGTACGCGACGAAGGACAAAGCCGCGTACATCACCGCGAAACACGGCATCACCGGGCTGACGCGGGCCATCGCCGCCGAGGGCGGGGGGACGCTCCGCGGGTTCTCCGTCAGCGTCGGCTACGTCCTGACCCCGCTGATGGTCGACCAAATCGAGGACACCGCCGAGGAGCGGGGTATCTCCGAACGGGAAGTCGTGGAGGACGTGATGCTCGGGCAGGCTCGCACGAAGGAGATGATGGCGCCAGCGGAGGTGGCGAACCTGTTCGTCTTCGGGTTCTCCAGCCACGCGAAACACCTCAACGGGGGTGACCTGCTGTTCGACGGCGGTTACACCCACACTTATGAGTGAGGGCGAGAGCGCGGCGTCGGCCGACGCCGACCCGACCCGGGTCGCCATCGCCTGTCAGGGCGGCGGGAGCCACACCGCCTTCACCGCCGGCGTCCTCTGTCGCTTGCTCGACGACTGGGACGAGGGGTACGACCTCGTCGGCATCAGCGGGGCCTCCGGCGGCGCGTTCAACGCGCTTGCGGTCTGGTACGGACTGCTGACCGGCGGGCCGGAGACGGCGGCCGACGTCGTCTCGTCGGTGTGGGACGACCTCGCCGCGACGGCCCCGGTCGACCGCGCCACCAACGACTGGGTGACCGGCCTCAGTCGGTTGGAGAGCGCGGGGTTTCCGCTCCCGCAGGTCAGCCCCTACCAGATACCCGGCCCCGAAGTCGGGAAGGAGCGAATCCGGACGGTGCTCGAAGGGTACGTGGACTTCGAGCGGATTCCGGACCTCTGTACGGCCGACGCGCCCGAACTCGTCGTCGGGACGGTCAACCTCAACGCGGGCCACTTCGAGACGTTCACGAACGAGGCCGTCACCGTCGAGGCGGTGTTGGCCTCGGCGGCGGTCCCCACGCTCTTCGAGGCCGTCGAAATCGACGGGCACCTCCACTGGGACGGCCTGTTCTCGCAGAACCCGCCCATCAACGACCTGTTCCACGTCCCGCCGTCGCGCAAACCCGAAGAGCTCTGGATAGTCCAGATAAATCCGCAGGCGTTCGAGGGCGAACCACGGAGCGCGGAGGCCATCGCGGACCGGCGGAACCAGTTGTCGGGCAACCTCTCGCTCAATCAAGAACTGCGGTTCATCGAACGGGTCAACGACTGGGTCGCGGACGGCACCCTCCCCGAAGGAAAGTTCACGCACACCGAGGTTCGGCGCATCGAGATGGGGCAGCAACTCAGCTCCGCGACCAAAGTCGACAGGACGCCCCGCTTTCTCGACGAACTGCGGGCACTCGGACGCGAACGGGCAGAGGAGTTCCTCGCCGAGCGTATCGAGTGAGCGGCGCGAGTCAGTCCGTGGCCCCGGTCCGTCGCTGGACGAACAGGTAGCCGTCGCTGTCGAGGTGGACTCTGACGTCGGTGTACGTGAACGATAGCTGGACCGTCTCGTCTGACGTTCTGGTCAGTATCCTCTCAAGCGCCTCCGGGTCGATGGCGTCGTTCAGCGGCGGGAGGTCGCCGACTTGCTCGCTGGTCTCCTCTGCGACAGCCTCCAGTAGCGACGTCGTCAAGTCGTCGACGGAGGACCACCGTGAGGCCTCTGCGTCCCCGAACCCGGCATCCTCCCCCGACCGTTCGTCTTCGTGCATGGTGTCCAATGAGCGGATGTTCCGTCGCTGCGCGGCGATACGTGTCTGTTCGGCGACCGGCCGTAAATCAGTTGCGTGCGAGTGGCCACGGCCGCGCCAGACCCCGTCCCGCTTTTCCCGCCGGGGCGCGTACGGCCGACCATGCCCGTCACCGACGACGAGGAACTCCGCGAGATACTCGGTCTGAACCGCGTCGCCGTCGTGGGGTGTTCGGCCACACCCGGCAAGGACGCCCACGAGATACCGAAGTACCTCCTCGAACAGGGGTACGACGTGGTTCCAGTCAACCCGTTCGCCGACGAGATATTCGGTCGAGAAGCCTACGACTCGCTGGCGGACGTTCCCGGCGATATAGACATCGTGGACGTGTTCCGTCCCAGCGAAGAGGTCAGCGACATCGTCGACGCCGCGTTGGCCCGCGACGACGTCCAAGTCGTCTGGTTGCAACTCGGCATCCACGACGACGAGGCCGTAGAGCGCGCCGAAGCGGCCGGCCGTCGGGTGGTCCAGGACCGCTGTATGAAGCCGACGCACCAGCGACTACTCGGTTAGGCTCCGGACGCCACCACGTCGAAACCGGCCCACGCGACCGGTTGTTTCAGAGTGTGAAAACGGTACTCTCTTTTCATTAGGTAGGCGTTCAAATCGTACTATCAGGACACCACATGACGAGTATCGAACGTGCAGACGATAGAACTGCTGCTGTCGACGTCGACGAACCGGTTCGACACCGGTTCGACTGGTCCGAAATCCCTCCGAGTGAGGCGGTCTGTCGGGTCATCGGCGTGGCGCTGAATTGTGAACCAACTCAAATCGGACCGCTGTACGAGACGGTCGACCTCGAAGCCATCGACGGGCTCCTTCTCCCCGCCGACGCGAGCGACGACGTCGAACTCTCTTTCCGACACGAGGGACTGCTGGTGGTTCTCCGCGGCGACGGCGAAATCGTCGTCAAGCCCGTCGCGAGTTGAGCACCGCTCCACCGGGGGTAGAGTCGAACCCTCTCCGACGCCGTCGAGGCCGAGCGGTCGTCTCAAGCGTGCACCAAGCCGAGTGCACGACTTCTTGTTGGCCTGCTGAACACCTGCTAGGTATCTGAAGGAGTGGCGTGCCACTGTCCCGGCACGACAGGCGCACGTTCGTCGAGGGACTCGCGCTCGGACCGTCGGCCTCGGACTCGCCCCGGCGTCGACGTCCCGTCGTCGCGTCCCCGTGTGCGGAAGCCAACTGTTTTCCTCGGCGGGGACCTCACGCCGAGTATGGACGCCGACGAAGTCGCGGCCCTCATCGAAGCGGAGATTCCGGATGCCGAGGCGACGGTCACCACGCCGCGCGACCCGGACGACGACAAGCACTACGCCGTCGAAGTCGTCTCGCCGGCGTTCGAGGGGAAGTCCCTCGTGGACCAGCACCAACTCGTCCACGACGCTCTCGGCGAACACCTCACACGGGACATCCACGCCATCGAACTGACCACGTCGACGCCCGAGTGACTCGCCGGCGGTAGCCATTTCACTCCTGACCTGTTACGGGGACCCATGAGCTTCGAACCCGAGGAACTGTCCCGCGAAGAGGTGCAGGAGAAAGTCGACGAGACGATAGCCAACAACGAAGTGGCGCTGTTCATGAAGGGGACGGAACTGATGCCCCAGTGTGGGTACTCCCGGAAGGCCGTCGGCCTCATCCAGCAGTACCGCGACGACGTGGCCACGGTGAACGTCCTGACTGCCACGGAGGCCTACCGCGAGGCGCTCTCGGAGTACAGCGGCCGCGAGACGATTCCGCAGACGTTCGTCGACGGCGAGTTCGTCGGCGGGAGCGACATCCTCGAGCAGTTGGACGAGAACGGCGACCTCGAAGCGACGCTGAACGCCTGAGAACGCCGCCGCTATCCGGTTCTCCGGGCCCGCTATTCCGCTTCGAAAAACGTCACGAACAGTCGCTACCGCGGTGTCCGTCGTGGGTCGCTACTCGCTGTCTTTGATGTCGCCGAGTTTGTCGACGAGGTCGCTCGTCGACGCCTCGGTGTCGAACGAGACCTCGCCGTCGTGGTCGTTCTCGTGGACTGTGACGCCGTCGCTGTCGTCTGTGTCTACGTTCTGGTCTTTCTGCTCGGACTCGTCGTAGCTACCAAAACCCATGTCTAGACCACGGGTCGGCGGCCACTAAAAACGGACGGTAGGGGCCGCTCGTCGGCGTACGGTATCGCGTCACACGGCTGGGTTGGGTCGTTTCGAGCGCCGCGTCGGGAAGCAAAGGTTCTTATCCGTGGTCGCGTATCCCCTAGATAACGACATTCGATAGCCGTTGTTCTTCGACGGCCGAAGTCTCCAATCGCAGTTTCCCGCATACATGAGTACCGCAGACGAGACGCTTGAGAAGATTAAAGCACAGGTCGAGGCAGAGACACCGGAGGACATCACCATCTCCTCGGTGACGTTCGAGGGGCCGGAACTGGTCATCTACACCCCCGACGCCAAGGAAGTCGCCAACAGGGACGGTATCGTCCGGAACCTCGCACAGACCCTCCGAAAGCGCATCAACGTGCGTCCGACGGCTGACGCGCTGGTGCCCCAGAACGAGGCCCGCGCCCGGATAGAGGAGACCATCCCCGAAGACGCAGGGGTGCAGAACCTCGATTTCGACGACGACACGGGCGAGGTGTTCATCGAGGCCGAGAAACCGGGCCGAGTCATCGGCCGCCACGGCGAGACGCTGGACCAGATTTCCGCCACCGTCGGGTGGACGCCCGAAGTCGTCCGCACGCCGCCGATGGAGTCGTCCACCGTCTCGAACGTCAGGAACTTCCTGAAACAGGAGCGCGACGAGCGACGGGACATCTTAGAACGGGTCGGTCGTCAAATCAACCGGCCGACGACGGCCGACGACGACTGGGTTCGCCTGACGACGCTCGGGTGTTGCCGAGAGGTCGGTCGCGCGTCGTTCATCCTCTCGACGCCCGAGTCCCGCATCCTCATCGACTGCGGGGACAAACCCGGCGCCAAAGGGGAAGTCCCCTACCTACAGGTCCCCGAGGCGCTCGCGGCCGGGCCGAACTCCATCGACGCCGTGGTGTTGACCCACGCCCACCTCGACCACTCCGCGCTCATCCCCATCCTGTTCAAGTACGGCTACGACGGCCCCATCTACACCACCGCGCCCACGCGTGACCTGATGGGCCTGCTCCAACTGGACTATCTCGACGTCGCCGCCAAAGAGGGGCGCGCCCCGCCCTACGAGAGTCAGCAGGTCAGAGACGCACTGAAACACACCATCCCGCTGGAGTTCGGCAACGTCACCGACATCGCGCCGGACGTCAAACTCACGATGCACAACGCCGGCCACATCCTCGGCTCGGCGGTGTGTCACTTCCACATCGGCGAGGGCCGGTACAACGTCGCCTTCTCCGGGGACATCCACTACAAGGACACCCGACTGCTCGACGGTGCAGTCAACGACTTCCCGCGGGTGGAGACGCTCGTCCTCGAATCCACCTACGGCGGGAAGAACGACTACCAGACCGACCAGGAGGACTCCGAGCGGGTCCTCCGGAAGGTCATCAACGAGGCCTACGAGAAGCAGGGGAAGATACTGATTCCGGCCTTCGCCGTCGGTCGGTCGCAGGAACTGATGCTCGTCCTCGAGGAGGCGATGCGCGAGGGCGACATCCCGACGATGCCAGTGTATCTGGACGGGATGATTCGGGAGGCCACGGCCATCCACACCGCCTACCCCGAGTACCTCCGCGAGAGCCTCCGCAACCGAATCCTCTACGACGACGAGAACCCGTTCCTCGCCGAGCAGTTCCAACAGGTCGACGGCGGGGAGGAGATGCGACAGGACATCGCCGACGACGAACCCGCAATCATCCTCACCACTTCCGGGATGGTCACCGGCGGCCCCGTCATGTCGTGGCTCCGTCTCCTGGGCGGGGACCCGGACAACACGATGGTGTTCGTCGGCTATCAGGCCGAGGGGACCCTCGGACGGCAGATTCAGCGCGGGCAGGACGAGATATCCATGTCCGACGGGAGCGGTCCGCGCGCAGAGCGGGTCAGCCTGAAACTCGGCGTCGAGACGGTCGACGGGTTCTCCGGGCACGCCGACCGGCAGGGGTTAGAGACGTTCGTCGAGACGATGCACCCGCGTCCCGAGAAAGTGCTCTGCGTCCACGGCGACGAGAGTTCGACCAACCAGCTCTCCTCGGCGCTGTACCAGAAGTTCAACATGCGGACGTTCAACCCGAAGAACCTGGAGACGTTCCGTTTCGTCTGAATCTCAGTCCTTCTCGTCGCCGTCCTTGCCGCCGGACTCCTCGCCGTCCTTGATGTTCAGCGCCGCGAGTAGTCGGGCGTTGATGACCTGTTCGACGATGTCCACCAGTACGGCGTCGTCGCTGGTGTAGTCGGAGAAGATGCCGAGCGGAACCTCCGCGCCGGCCATCTCGCGGTGGCCACCCCCACTTCCCACGTCGTCGAACGCCTCGTCGAGGACGTCGCCGATGTGGAGGCGGGCGTCCGTCGTCCGGGCGCTGAGTTGAATCGCGTCCTCGATGATGCCGAAGACGATGGCCGTCTCGATGCCCTCCAGCGTGGCGAGGTAGTCGGCCGCCTGCGGGAGCGCGTCTCGCTCGCTCGTCCGACCCACGTGGGAGATGAGGACCGATCCCCGGACCGTGCGGTTGTGGATGGCGTCGGCGATGGCGTCCACCGTCGCGCCGCTGACCGCCGGGGTCGACAGTTGCCGAAGCAGGTCCGCCTCGGCGTAGTCGTGGAGGTAGGCCGCGGCCTCGTACTCCTTGCGGGTCACGCCACGGAGGAAGCCGAGCGTCTCCCGTCGGATGGCGAAGAGGAGCGCGGTTGCGACCCGCGAGTTCGGGTCCATCGGCAGTTCGCGGACGTACTCGGCGAGGATGGTCGCCGTCGCGCCCACGTCCTCTCGGTGGTCGACGAACGTCGCGTCGACGTCCTCTGCGGGGTGGTGGTCGACGACCACGTCTATCAGAGTCCCCTCCGGGACGCGGTTGTTCTGGCCGGGCAGCGAGTGGTCGACGAACGCCAGCAGGGACCCCTCCGGCCGGTTCTGAATCAACTCCGCGTCGAACGGCCGCAGGTCGACGTCCAGCAGGTTCACGAAGGCCCGGTTCTGCTGGTGGGATATCTCGCCACTGTAGAGGATGCGCCGTTCGTCGATGCCGGCGCTGGCGGCTATCTGACCGAGCGCAACGGCGCTCGCGAGACAGTCCGGGTCCGGGTTGTTGTGACAGACGATGGTCAGTTCGTCACTGTCAGCGAGGAGGTCCCAGAGCGTCTGTGCGTGGCTCATCGTCCGTAGTTGTCCCTCACGATACAAGCATCTACTGGCGGGAGCGCCCCGTACGTCGGTCTGCATCGACACCGGGATTGACAACGGAGCCCCCCGCAGTGAGTCACATGTTGACTGAGTTACTCGACGGCGGCGTCGAGGACGCCGGCGGCTACATCGCGGAGGTGGTCTACGGCGCCAACGACGGCATCATCACGACGTTCGCCATCGTCGCCGGCGTCGCGGGGGCGGCGCTCGACCCGGGTATCGTCCTCATCCTCGGCTTCGCGAACCTCTTCGCCGACGGCTTCTCCATGGGGATGAGCAACTTCCTCAGTCAGCGGTCGGCGATAGATTACGAGGCCGCACAGACGGGCACCGCCACGAACGCCAAACCCCCGTCGTGGACGGCTCTGACGACGTTCCTCGCGTTCGTCTTCGCCGGATGGATGCCGCTGTTACCCTACGTACTGGCCCTCGTCCTCACCGACCCCTTCGGCGGCGTCTCGACGTTTCAGGTGTCCGTGGTGGCGACGGCAGTGGCCTTCTTCGCCATCGGCGCGAGTCGGAGCGTCGTCACCGACCGGGAGTGGCCGCTCGCGGGGGGCGAGATGCTGGCCGTCGGGTTACTCGCGGCGGCCGTCGCCTTCGTCGTCGGTACCTTGCTCGGCGGACTGGCCTGACGCCGCCCGGCCAGTCAGTCCTCGGGTTCCCGCGTCATCACGAGCGGAACGGGCGAGGAGCGGACGAGTTTCGAACTGACGCCGCCGAGGGCGTACCAACTGAAGTTGGTCCGCCCCTGCGTCCCGAGGACGAGGAGGTCGACGCCCTCCCGTTCGACGTACTCCCGAATCTGTCGGTGCGCCGTTCCGTACTCGAGTGACCCGACCACCGAGTCCAGCGACGATTCGGCGAGTTCGACGGCCGCGTCGAGCGTCTCGCCCGCGTGGTCTTCGAGTTGCGTGTCTTTCACCACGGAGCGAGCGTCCGGGCCGAGCGCCCCCGTCTCGACGACGTGGAGGACGTGCAGGGTCGCCCCCGTCGCCGCCGCGATGTCGATACCCTCCGCGAGCGCACGCCGGGCGGCGGGACTGCCGTCCGTCGGCACCAGTAGGTTCTCGCAGGGGTACCGGTAGTCCGCGTCCTCCGCCGGGTTCACGACGAGGACGGGCACCGGCGCGGCGTTGAGGACGCGTTCGGTGACGCTCCCCAGCAACACCCTTTCGATACCCCGACGGCCGTGGGTCGGCATCAACACGAGGTCTATCCCGTACCGCTCTGCGTACTCGACGATGGTGCGCGACGGGTCGCCCTGTACCACGTCCGTCTCGACCGGGACGCCGCGCTCTCTGACCCGGTCTGCCGTCGCCGCGACGATTCGCTCGCCGGCCCGTTCGAGGACGTCCACGATTTCCCCGCGAACGTCGGTGACGCTGTCGCGGTTCGTGTCGGCGACGTGGAGGACGTGCAGGGTCGCGTCGTGTGCCGTCGCGACGTCGAGTGCGTAGTCGAGTACCGATTCGGCCGTGTCGCTCCCGTCCGTCGGAAAGAGGATGTGGTCGTACATGGCTGACGGTGACTGGCGAGCGTTCGCCCACTGGAGATGTAGGCGTGGCGAGAGGATAAAGCGCGGGGCCGGTCGAAGACGGTTATCGGGGCGTCAGGAACCAGCGGTCGACGGTGTACGCGACGGCGACGTAGACCGGGAACGCGACGGCGACGACGGCACCGATGAGGCCCCAGTCGCCCACTTCGAGGGCCACGGTGCCGAAGTACTCGTTCAGCGGCGTGTACAACACCGCCAGTTGCATCAGGGCAGAGACGCCGACGGCCGCCGCCAGCCACGGGTTCGAGAGCGTCGGCGTCTCCCTGAGCCACCGAATGACGTACAGTTTCTCGAACTCGATGGCGACGAACCCGGTGAACACCATCGTCATCGCGTAGGGCGTGACCGAGGCCGCGCCGTCGAGCGTCAGTACCAGTAGGCCCAGCATGACCGCGGTAGAGACGGTTCCCATGCCCGCCATCAGACCGAACATCCCCCGGTCGACGATGCCCCGGTCCGGGTCTCGCGGCGGTCGCTCCATCACGTCGCCGCTGGACGGGTCCGCGCCGAGAGCCACCGCCGGGAGGCCGTCCGTCAGGAGGTTTATCCACAGCAACTGCACCGCCGGCAAGACCAGATAGCCGAACAGCGAGGCGATGAAGACGATGGTCACCTCGGCGACGTTGGCGCTGAGGAGGTACGCCACGAACTTCCAGACGTTGTCGAAGATGGCCCGCCCCCGCTCGATTGCGCGTTCGATAGTCGCGTAGTTGTCGTCCAACAGGACGATGTCGCTGGCCTGCTTCGCCACGTCCGTCCCGCGAATCCCCATGGCGACCCCGATGTCCGCGTGTTTCAGCGCCGGGGCGTCGTTGACGCCGTCGCCGGTCATGGCGACCCGGTGGCCGTTGGCCTGCAAGGCCCGGAGTATCCGTACCTTGTGTTCGGGGGCGGTCCGGGCGAAGACGTCGACCTCTTCGACGCGGCGGCGGAGCGTCTCCTCGTCCATGCCGGCGAGTTCACGGCCCTCCATCACCTCGGTATGCATCCCCAGCGACCCGGCGATGGCGGCGGCAGTCCGGACGTTGTCGCCGGTCACCATCTTCACGTCGATGCCCGCCCGCTCCGTCGCCGCGATGGCGTCGGCCACCTCCTCCCGCGGCGGGTCGATGAGGCCCGCGAGGCCGACGAGGACGAGGGCTTCGTCGGTCGCTCCGTCCCCGTCGAGGTCACCCTCGGTGTAGGCCACCGCGAGCACTCGGAGGGCGTCGTCGGCGAAGGTGCGGACCTGTTCGCGGACGCGGGCCGCGCCCTCGTCGGTGAGCGGTTGCGGGCCGTCCGGCGTCAGGACGTGGTCGGCCTTCGAGAGGACGACCTCCGGCGCGCCCTTGAGGTACGCGCGCTCCTCGTGGACCGTCCCCATCCACTTGCGCTCCGAGGAGAACGGTATCTCGTCGGTCCGCGGGTGGTCGTCCCTGAGCGACGCCACGTCGATGCCCGCCGCCTCGGCGGCGTCGACGAGGGCCTGTTCCGTTGGGTCGCCCCCCTCACCGTCCGGCGTCGCGTCGCTACACAGCGCGGCGGCCCGCAACAGCAGTTGGACTCTGTCGCGGTCCGCCGGTCGGCCGTCGACGTCGACCACGCTGTCGTTGACCCACACCCTGCTGACGGTCATCTTGCCGCGGGTGAGCGTCCCCGTCTTGTCCGTACACACCACGTCCACGCCGCCGAGCGCTTCGACCGCCGGGAGTCGCCGAACCAGCGCGTTCTCGTCGGCCATCCGCCGGACCCCGAGCGCCAGCGTGAGCGTCACCACGGCCGGCAGTCCCTCCGGAACGGCGGCGACGGCGAGCGACACCGCCGTCAGCGCGGCCTGAAAGAGGTCCGTCCCCTGAAAGAGGAGGAACGGGACGACGAGTGCGGCCAGGACGACCACGCCGAGGCCGAGCGTGCGCCCGAGCGAGTCGAGTTCGCCCTGCAACGGCGTCTCCGTCGCCTCCGTCCCGGCCAGTTCCCGCGCGATTGCGCCGACCTCAGTGTCCATCCCCGTCGCGGTGACGACGGCGACGGCCCGGCCGCGGGTGACGTTCGTCCCCTTGTACGCCATCGAGGTCCGCTCTGCGAGGGGCGTGTCCGCATCGACGACGTCGGCGGCCTTCGCCACGGGCGCGCTCTCGCCGGTCAGCGCGGCCTCGTCGATTTCGAGTCCCACCGTCTCGACGAGGCGACAGTCCGCCGGCACCACGTCCCCGCCCGTGAGTTCGAGGACGTCGCCCGGCACCAGTTCGGTGGCGTTCACCTCTGTTGCGGCCCCGTCTCGTCGGACCATCGCCGTCGGCGCTGTCAGTTCGCGGAGCGCCGCGAGACTCTCCTCGGCGCGATAGTCTTGGACGAACCCGAACAGGCCGTTGGCGACGACGATGACCGCGATGAGGACGGCGTCGACGGCGTGGCCCGCCCAGATAGAGAGGGCGGCCGCGACGACGAGGACGTAGATGAGGACGCTCCGGAACTGTGCGAGGAGGATGCTCAGCGCCGACCGGCCGGCCTCCCGGGCTACTTCGTTCGGGCCGTGTTCGGCCTGCCGCTCTCTGACCTGTGCCTCCGTGAGACCGTCCGTGTCGGTGTCGAGTGCATCGAACACCTCGGACTCGGACTGTGCGTGTGCAGGCGGGTCCACACCGGGAGTGACTCGTCCCGGGACCAAGTGTGTTTGCCGTTGACAGGAGCCGCGGATTTACGTACCGGCCGTCCGGAGTGAGTGACATGGCCCCAGTCCGCCGCCTCGTCGTCGACGTGTTGAAACCCCACGAACCGCCGATGCTGTCGTTCACCGAACGCGTCACGGAGACCGAGAGCGTCGAGGCCGCGACCACCACGTTGGTCGAACTCGACCAAGAGGTCCAGAACGTCAAGGTCACCGTCGAGGGCGCGGCACTCGACGTCGAGGCCGTCGAGACGACCATCGAAGGGTTGGGCGGGACCGTCCACTCCGTCGACCAAGTGGCCTGCGGCGACCGGGTCGTCGAGGACCGGCCGACCCCACAGGACGGGTGAGAGCGTGGTCTCCGCCCGCGAGTTACTGGGTCGCCTCCTCGGGAAGGAAGACGTCCTCGCCATCTCTCGGCGCTACTTCATCTCCAACGGGTTCGACGGGACGCTGACCTGCATCGGCGTCGTCATCGGTGCGGTGCTGTCGGGCGTGCCCGACGGCGTGACGGTCGTGAAAATCGGCCTCGGAGCGGCCGTCGGGTTGGGGACCTCGGCCGTCTGGAGCGTCTGGGAGATAGAGCGCGCCGAGACGCGGGCGCAGATTCGCCGCCTCGAACGGGCGATGCTCACGGATTTGGACGACACGCGCATCCAGCACGAACAACGCGGCGCACGGCTACTGCACGCGGCGATGAGCGGTCTCGGGCCGACCGTCGGCGTGTTGATACCGCTGTCGCCGTTCCTGTTGGAGGGGGCGCTGTTGACGATGACCGAGGCGGCGGTCGTCGCCGTGGCTCTCGGCATCGCCATCCTCGGTACGTTCGGTGCCTACATGGGGTCTATCTCCGACCAGCGGTGGTACGTCGCGGCGGCGCGGATGGCGCTCGCGGGCCTCGTCGTCGCCGCCGTCAACCTCCTGTTGCCCGGTTAGGTCCGGCCCGGCGACTCGACGCGGCCGGTCAGGTTCTCGGGGACGAGGCGGTAGAACTCGAAGTCGACCACCCGCGTCGGTTCCTCGAAGATGTCTATCAGCGGAATCTCGACCCTATCGAGGCCCTCCAGCGTCTCCGTGGCAATCGCGGACTCGTCGATGTCCTCCAGTCGACCGGTGGCGACGACGCTGTGCCACCGCTCGTCTTCCTGCCGGTGGACGACGAACGAGACCGGTCGGTGGTCCAACTCCGTCTTGGAACTCTCCGGTCCCACGGCGAGGCGGAAGTAGAACGTCTGGTCCTCGCCGTCGTAGCCGTACGAGACGGGGACAGCGTGTGGAGGCGTCTCCGCCGACGTCGACAGCGAGAGCACGCCGGTCCCGCCCCTCCCGAGGAACTCGTCCACCGACTCCTCGTCCATCGACACGGGGTTGTCTGTCGCCATGGACAGACAGTTCGGTTGGACAGATTATAAGTCCTGACCGGCGCGCACCGTCATCACCGGGACCGGTGACCGGCGGACGAGTCGCTCGGCGGTGCTGCCGAGTAAGACCCTGTCGAGACCGGTGTGACCGTGCGTCCCCATGGCGACGAAGTCGACGTCCACGTCCTCGACGTAGTCCAGCAGCACCTGTCCCGGATAGCCGGTCTCGACGGCGGTGACCGCCTCGACGCCGGCCTCGCGGGCGGCGTCTGCGACGTCCCCGACCGCCGCCTCGGCGGTCTCCTCCAGTTGTTCGAGCAGTCCCGGCGGGATGCCTATTTCCGTCCCCGTGGCGAGGTCACCGAGGTTCACGACGCTGACGGCGTGGACGCGCGCCCCCGTTCGCTCGGCGACGGCGACGCCGTGTTCGACGGCCGCGGCCGCCTGTTCGCTCCCGTCGGTCGGCACCAGTATCTCCTCGTACCCCTCCTGAACCTGACTCCGGTCGGTCGCCCTGACCGTCACGACCGGGACCGGTGACCGCCGCAGGACGTGTTCCGCGACGCTCCCGGTGAGGAAGCGAGAGATACCCGACCGTCCGTGCGTCCCCATGGCGACGAGGTCCACGCCGTGGTCCTCGACGTAGTCGAGAATCGCCCTCGACGGCTGGTCGGTCACCACGTCCGCCCGCGTCACGTCCGCGTCCGAGACGGCGGCCGCCGTCGTGTCGAGGAGCGACTCGCCCCCCGATTCGAGGCGCGCCACGAACTCGTCGTCGACGCCGCCGGCGGAGAACGGACCGCTGGCGGCGTTGAGGTCCACCGCAGTGAGGAGGTGGACCGTCGCGTCGAAGGCCTCGGCGAGGTACGCCCCGTGTTCCGCCGCTCTCAGCGCGTGGTCGCTCCCGTCCGTCGGGACGAGGATTGTGTCGTACATCGCTACCGTGAAAGTACGCCGCCAACGGTGATAGTTCTACGTCACTACCGAGGTGTGTCGGGGAGTGTGCGCTTCGGACGGTCGGACCGGTGGTCGAGGCCCCCCACCCCACCGTGTCGAGTGTTCTCGTGGGGAGTGGGGTGGGAGCGATGGGACGGGGGTGTCGGCGGCTTGCAGTCGGACTCGACAGCGCACGCTACGCGCACCGGAGACCGGGACAGTAAGCAGTTACGGGGGTCCCCCACCCCACCGTGTCGAATGTTCTGGTCGGGGAGGGGTCCCCCGAGACAGAGAGTGCGACGCGAACGGCCGGACGAATCAGAGCGTCTAGATGTGCCGGGCGACGATGCTCGGCGTGGCGATGTCGTCGAGTTCCCGGACCACGTCACACACGAGGTCCAGTGGCACGTCGAACTCGTACTCGTGGTACTGCCCGCCGGCCCGCCCCTCGTTGCGGACCGTCCGCTGGAGGATGCCGACCATGGCGAGGTCGGCGAGGTGGTCGTGCATCCGCCGGCGGACCAACGGGTCGGTCCCCGACTGGTCGGCGACCGTCCGGTAGACCGGATAAATCTCGCGGACGCGGGCGGGCATCGACTCCTCGAACGCCAGCGAGAGCGTGGCGATGAGCGTGAGGTGGCCGTGGTGGGTCAACTCACGCATCCCGTGACGTATCTGGCCGCGCTCCAGTTCTTGGGACGCCTCACGGACGTGTTCCTCGACAATCGGCGGGTCCCCGTGCGTGCGGGCGATGTCACCCGCTTTGTAGAGGAGGTCGAGTGCCTGTCGCGCGCTCCCCGTGTCCTGTGCGGCGATGGCCGCGCACAACTGGAGGACGCCGGGCGAGAGGGCGTCCTCTTGGAGGGCCCCGTCGACGCGCTGTGTCAGTATCGACTCCAGTTCCGGGGCCTGATACGGCGGGAAGTGAATCTCCTCCTCGCAGAGCGTGTCCTTGACCTTCGGCGAGAGCGTCTCGCGGAACCCGAAGTCGTTGCTGATGCCGATGACACCGGGTTTGACGGAGTCGAGATAGCCGTTCGAGCGGGCCCGCGGGAGTTCGTAGAGGATGTCGTCGTCCTCGCCGATGTGGTCTATCTCGTCCAGGACGAGCAAGACCGTCCCGCCGACGTCCTCCAGTTCCTCGTACAGCATGTCGAAGACGGTCTGCTGGGGGTAGCCTGTCGTGCTTATCTGCTGGTTCGCGGGCCGGAGGAGGTTCACGAGGTTCGCCGCGACCTGATACGACGAGGAGAAGTTCGTGCAGTTCAGCCAGTACACCGAGAGGTCGACGTCGTCGTACTCGGCGACGTCCTGTTTCAGGTGCGAGAGCAGGAACCGCGTCACCGCCGTCTTCCCGACGCCGGCCTTCCCGTAGAGGAAGATGTTGCGCGGTTGTGCGCCGTTGATGACCGGTTGGAGCGCGTTCTCGTAAGCGGCCAGTTCGTCGTCCCGCGCGGCGATAGAGTCCGGCTGGTAGTCCTCCCGCAACATGTCCTCGTCGCGGAACACTTCCTCGTCGCGGGTGAACCTCGCCATTGCCCCACCGTATGGACAACCGGCTTATAAAACCACCGTGTCGACTGCGTCGAGTGAAGGGGATTCACACCTCTGAATCCACCCCACCGCGTCGAGTGTTCTCGCGTCGCTCGCTGCGGGGTCGGAAGGTGGAATCGAGTGACCGTCAATGGTCCGCTTTCGAACGGCTAGACGGCGGAATCTGTATCGGACGCGGCACCGCTCGTCCCGCCCCCGGAGGATGAAGCAGAACACTCGACGCGGTGGGGTGGGACTGCCGGCCGCCGGCCGAGCGACGGCCCGACCGGTCAGTCCGAGAACACTCGACGCGGTGGGGTGGGAGTGCAGACGTGTGCGGAGAATACGGGCGGGGTCCGCCCCACCGTCCCCAGTAGCACCCGTCCCGTTCAGCCTACCCGCCCAGGTACAGTTTCGAGACGTCCTCGTTGTCGAGCAGTTCCGAGGCGGTGTCTTCGAACCGGACCGTCCCTTGGTCGAGGACGTAGCCACGGTCCGAGATGCCCAGTCCTTTCTTCGCGTTCTGTTCGACCATGAGGATGGCCGTATCCAGGTCGTTGACCGCCTGCACGTGGCCGAACACCTCGTCGGCGGTGTTCGGGGCGAGTCCGGCCGACGGTTCGTCGATGAGGAGGACGTCGGGTTCCATCACCAACGCCCGCGCGAACGCGAGCACCTGCCGTTGCCCCCCCGAGAGCGTCTTGGCCTTCGCCTTCCGCGTCTCGTCCAGTAAGGGGAATCGCTCGTACAGTCGGTCGATGACCTCGTCGAGGCCGCTCTCTCGGGCGACGCCGCCCATCCGCAGGTTCTCCTCGATTGTGAGCGTCCCGAAGACGTTGTCCGTCTGGGGCACGTAGCCGATTCCCTCGCGGACGATGTCCTCGGGGGCCAAACCGCCGATTTCGTCCCCGTGGTACGTGACCGACCCCTCCCACGGCGTCAGCATCCCGAACGCCGTCTTGAGGACCGTCGACTTCCCGGCCCCGTTGGGTCCGATGAGACAGACGATTTCGTCGGCGTTCAGGTGGAGCGAGAGGTCGTCCAACACCTGCACCTCGCCGTACCCGCTGTCGACGGCCGACAGTTCCAGTACGGTGTCCTCGCTCATGGACTCCCTCCGAGGTAGGCGTCGATGACGCGCTCGTCGGACTGTACCTCCCTCGGCGTCCCCTCCATGAGGACGCTCCCTTGGTCCAATACGATGACCGGGTCCGCGAGTTTCATGACGAAGTCCATGTCGTGTTCGATGAGCAGGAACGTCGTCCCCTGCTCGTTGAGGCGGCGTATCTGCTCGGCCAGTTTGTTCCGCAGCGTCGGATTGACGCCGGCGGCCGGTTCGTCGAGCAAGAGCAGTTCCGGTTCGGCCAGCATCGCGCGGGCCAACTCGACGAGTTTCATCTGGCCGCCCGATATCTTGGTCGCCGGTTGCGTCGCGAGGTGGTCTATCTCGAACTCCTCGAGGATGCGCTCGGCCTCCGCTAAGTTCGCGCCCTCGCGCTCACCGACCTCGCCGGGTCTGAAGAACAGGTTCAGGAACGACTCGCCGGGCTGTTTCCGCGGCCCGACGAGCATCGCTTCCCGCACGGTCATTCCCTCTAGCTTCCGCGGCGTCTGGAAGGTGCGGATGAGGCCGTGGTCGGCGATTTCGTACGGTTCCATCCCCGTGACCTCCGTGCCGTTGACTTCGACGCGGCCCCCGTCCGGTTCGTAGAACCCCGAGACGAGGTTGAACAGCGTCGACTTCCCGGCCCCGTTGGGACCGATGAGGCCCGTGATGGTACCCCGCTCCACCTCGAAGGTGGCGTGGTCGGTCGCGGTCAGCGCACCGAAGGACTTCTGGAGGTCCTCGACGCGGAGCACGACGTCTTCGTCCGCCGCATCGTCGGCCTCCACGTCAGTCGCGGTGGCGTCTGCCGCCGCCGCGTCGGCGTCAGTCATCGCCACCACCCGCCTTGGCCTCGCGGACGCCCCTGTCCGGCCTGTCGGGGGCCTCGTCGACGACGCTCGGCCAGATGAGTTCGCGCTGCGGCGGGAGGACGCCCTGCGGCCGATACCGCATGAGGACGACGATGAGGACGCCGATGAGCAGGAAGCGAAGCGGCGCGACGTTCTCGGAGAGCCACCCCAAGTCGAACTGCAAGGCTACGACGCCGAGGTCGAGCACGAACCCGCTGATACCGCTGAGGAAACGAGTCCCCTCGCGGATGGTGACGATGACGACGCCGCCGAACAGCGCCCCGCGGTTCGACCCGCTCCCGCCGAGGATGACCGCGACCCAGACGTAGAACGTCGTCACCGGGTCGAGGTCGCCGGGACTCACGTACAGGTTCAGGTGCGCGTAGAACACGCCCGCGAGCGCCATGATGAGGCTCCCGAGGACGAACGACTGCATCTTGAAGCCGTAGGTGTTCTTCCCCAGCGCCCGGGCTAAGTCCTCGTCGGACCGGATGGTGCGCAGGACGCGGCCCCACGGCGAGCGGTGGGCGCGCCGGAGGATGGCGTAACTGCCGCCGACGAACGCCAGCACGACGACGACGTTCAGCAACGCGCCCCAGAACGGCGTCTCCAGTACGATACGCGTCCCGGGGAGTGGGCGTATCACCAGCCCCGGCATCGTTTCGGGGAGCGTCGCCAGCACGGGCCACCCCTCGAAGAACGGGGGGATACCCCGGACACCGGCGCTCCCGTTGGTGACCTGCCGTTCGTTGAGAACGACGAGCCTGACGACTTCCGCCAGACCGAGGGAGGCGATGGCGAGGTAGTCCGCCCGGAGACGCAGGGTCGGAATGCCGATGGCGAGCGCCAGCACACCCGCGACGACCAGCGCGACGACGAGGCCCACGACCGGCAGCAAGTCCCCGGCGATGGGAGAGTTGCTGGCACTCATCAGCGCCGTCCCGTAGGCTCCGATGCCGAAGAACGCGGCGACGCTGAAGTTGATGAGGCCGGTGAACCCCCACTGGGAGTTCAGGCCGAACGACAGCAGGGCGTACATCCCCGCCAGACCGACGAGGTAGAGGAAGTACGTCGGCGCGAGCGCCCCCGTGAGCAGGCCCACGAGCAGGAGGCCGGCGAACGCGAGGACGAAGCCGACGACCCCCCGTTCCGCGGTGGTGAGGTCCGCCCAGTACCCACGCGGGTCGGTGAGGACGCTCATCTCAGGCCGCCTCCCCGGCGATGCCGTTCGGTCGAATCAGCAACACGGCCACCATGATGACGAACGCGATGGCGTTGGCATACTCGATGCCGATGGTGATGCCGAAACTGTCGGGCACCAGCGGCAACAGCGCCCCCATGTCGGTCAGCAACGCGATGTCCGACAGCACGGGCGTCAACTGGTTTATCATCCCGATGAGGAACCCGCCGAGCATGGCCCCGTAGACGGAACCGATGCCGCCGAGGATGACGGCGGCGAAGATGAGCAAGAGGAGGTTGAAGCCCATCCGGGGCGACAACTGGTTGTAGAGACCGAGGAAGACGCCGCCGGACCCCGCGAGGCCGGCACCGATTATCCACGTCCAGAGCTTCACGCGGTCGGTGCGGATGCCGCTGACCCGCGCGAGGTCCGGATTGTCGGCCATCGCGCGCATCTTCCGCCCGAGGTCGCTGTACTGTAGCAACACGTGCAGACCCCCGACGAGGACGACTGCGGAGACGACGATGGCCACGTCGTGTTCGGTGACCCGAATCCCGTAGGGGAGCAGTGCCTCGATGGGCCGTAGCGTCTGGACCTCGTAGCGCGTGAAGTCCGCGCCGAACCCTATCTGGATGAGTGCGCGGTAGATGAACGCGATGCCGATGGACGTGATGAGGAGTTCTATCGACCCGGCGTTCATCCCCTCGTACACGACTTTCTCCGTGAGTACGGCGACCACCGCCGCGACGGCGATACCGGCCACCAGGGCCACGAAGAAACCGAGCGGGAGGCCCAAGACGCTACCGCCGAGGCCGCCGACGGCCCCGAAAGTGACGAACGCCGCGTACGCGCCCACGGTCATCGTGTCCCCGTGCGCGAAGTTGGCGAAGTCCGCGATGCTGTAGATGAGCGACAGGCCGATGCTACCCAACACGATGATACTGCTGAACACGAGACCGCTTGCGAGATAGTCGAAGACCATGGCCCGGCTCAGGATTCGATGAATCCGGTGCCGACGTAGTCGTGGTCCTCGACGGTCAGAATCTGGAGGAAGCCGACCGGGTCCCCGTTCTCGTCGAGGTCGATGGGGCCGCTGACGCCCTGATAGTCGACGTCGCTCGCGCTCCCACCGTCGGCGAGAATCTGACTGGCGGCCTCGAAGGACGTGACTTTCTCACCCTCCGGCCGCGTCACGTCGCGAACAGTCTCCTGGAGCGCCGCCCCGGTGAACTCGTCGGCGGCCTGAATCGAGAGCGCCGCGGTGACCACGCAGTCGTAGGCGTAGGCAGACCACGCCGTCGGTTGCTCGCCGTAGGCCTCCTCGAAGGACGACGCGAACTGCTGGTAGTTCTCCTCCTCCACGGGCGCAGAGGGGACGACGATTTTCATCCCCTCCATGCTCCCCTCCGGCGTGTTCTCGATGACGTTGTCGCCGGAGACGGAGTCGGCGCCGTAGAACTGCGCCTCGTAGCCGCTGGAGTACACCTCGTTGACCATCGTGGCGAACTCCGCCTGATAGGTGACGAACAGCCACGCTTCCGCGCCCGAGGAGTTCATCTCCGAGACCACGCTGGAGTAGGACTGCTGTTCTTGGTCGTGTGAGTTGTTGTACGCTATTTCGCCGTCCCACGCCTCGACGAAGGCGTCCGCGAGGCTCTGGCCGTAGTCGTTGTTGACGAAGGTCAGCGCGACGGAGTCGTAGCCGTCCTCGGCGATGATGTTCGCCAGCGCCGTCGACTGGGTCCGACCCGTCGGCGACATCCGGAGCAACCCGGGGAACTCCGTGAGCGAGAGGCCCGTGGAGTTCTGGCTCAACTGGACGACGTCGGTGCCCTGCACGACGCTCTCGTAGATGGCCAGCGAGACGCCCGACCCCACCGCGCCGATGAGGAAGGGGACCCCGTCCTGATTGACGAGTTTCTGGGCCGCGGAGACGCCGCCCTGATTCTCGCTCTCCGAGTCCTCGACTGTGATGGCCAGCTCGCGCCCGTCGATGCCAACCTCGTTGACCGCCTGCAGGGCCAGTTCCTTCCCGCGCTTGTTCCGCTCACCGAACGCCGACAGCGACCCGGTGAGGGAGTTTATCATCCCGATGGTGTAGGGACCGCCACTGCCGCCGTCGCCGCCACCTCCATCGCCCTCCGTGTCGGTACCGCCGTCGGTGCCACCGTCGCTCCCGCCGCCGTCACCGCCGTCACCGTCGCCCCCGTCGTCGGTGGTGCTGACACACCCCGCCAACGAGGCGAGTCCGGCGAGGCCGGACGCTCTGAGAACTGTTCGACGGTCGAGCTTCTTCGAGGAATCGTCTGACTCCATGTCTATGTGCCTCATGGCGCAAGGACCCCCGTTAACGATGACCCGACCATGGACGGGACGCGGCGCTACCCGGGGATACGGCGCGATTTCGCCAGTTGAATCCATCCCAGTGTTGGTGAAAAATTTGGTCGGGGGCCGTTATAGGTGGGTATGGGACTTTCGGCAGTACATGCTCCCACCTATCGCCAGCAACTTCGTCGCGGGCGAGACGGCGTCGGCGGCGATGGACCACGTCGACGACCTGAACGACCGCGGCGTACACGGCATCCTGAATCTGCTGGGCGAACACTACGACGACCGAGCGGACGCGGACGCGGACACGCAGGCGTACGTCGAACTCGTGCGAGCGCTCGCAGCGCGGGACACCGACGCCTGCATCTCCGTCAAGCCGAGTCAGATAGGACTTGACGTCGGTGACGAAGTGTTCGAGGAGAACCTCGCTCGCATCGTCGACGCCGCCGACTGTCTGGTCTGGATAGACATGGAGGACCACACGACGACGGACGTGACGCTGGACGCCTTCGAGCGGCACGCCTGCGAGACGGACGGGAACGTCGGCGTCTGCGTGCAGGCGAACCTCAAGCGCACCCGCGAGGACCTGCGGCGTCTCGCAGACCTGCCGGGCAAGGTCCGACTCGTCAAGGGGGCCTACGACGAACCGGGCGACATCGCTTACCGCGAGAAGGCCCGCGTCGACGAGGTGTACCGCGAGTATCTGGAGTTCATGTTCCGCGAGTTCGACGACGGGGTCGCCGTCGGGAGTCACGACCCGGCGATGATTAGCCTCGCGCGTGACCTCCACGCGGAGTACGGGACGCCCTACGAGGTGCAGATGCTGACCGGGGTTCGGGAACGCGCGCAGTTCGACCTCGCAGACGACGTCACGGTGTACCAGTACATCCCCTATGGAGAGAAGTGGTTCTCGTACTTCTATCGGCGCATCAGAGAGCGCAAGTCCAACGCCCTGTTCGCCCTGCGGGCCGTCGTCGGGCGGTGACTACGGGTCGAGTAGTTTCGCTTCGGCCTTCCGGAGGTGCTCCAGTAGCGTCGTCTTCGATAGGTCGAGGTCCTCGGCCAACTCCCGCGTGGACGTCTCTCGTGGCCACTCGTAGTACCCCGAGTCTCTGGCGTGTTCGAAGACGTTGCGCTGGGCGGCCGTCAACGAGTCCCGACGCTGGCCGCGTTCGGACGCGTTCGACTCCGAGGTGGTGATGGCGGCGACGCTGACCTCCGCGCCCGCCTGTTCGCGCACCCCTTCGAGGGCCGGTTCTATCTTCGAGCGCTCGTCGGCGAAGCAGACCTGCCACTCCTCGCGGCCGTCCTCGATGCGGACGGGGGCGCTGTGGACGAAGCCGTGTTCGAGCAGGGTCGGGCACACCATGTCGTCCGGGTCGTACTCCAGGAAGAACTCCCGGACGACGTTGCCCGGCGCGTTCCGCTGGCGGCCGAACCGCTCCTGCAGTTCCTGCAGTTCCCCCGCACGGTCCGACTCGCTAATCGCCGTCAGCAGTCGCTCGACTTCCGACTCCGTCTCGCCGAAGGCAGTGAACAGACCGTTGACCGACGACGGCATCTCGCCGCTCGCCGCCGGCGAGTTGTAGATGGCGTGCGCCAACACCCCGCCCCCCGTCTGTTCGGTCGCCTCGATGGCCCAGCAGTTCGGATGCCACAGGTCGAGCGTCAGTCTCGTCCCCGGTACCTGTTTCTCGACGCTCATGGATGCGTTAGTCACTGTTCGGGTTTGTACGTGACGGTTTCACAAACCCCCGCCGACCATGGTCGGGACCTCCCTACACCGACCGTAGCGTCGGCCCTGAATCGTCCACCCGTCCATGGTCGGCGGGGGCTATTGGCAGTCCCTCGGCGTAGCGAGACGCAATGGCAGCGACACATCAGCACTACATCGACGGCGAATGGGTCGACGGCGACGGCACGGAGACGTTCACGAGCGAGAACCCCGCGACGGGCGAGACGCTGGGCGAGTTCCACCGCGGAACGCCCGAGGACGTAGAACGGGCAGTCGAGGCCGCCGACGCGGCCTACGAGGAGTGGCGGGAACTCTCCCGCATCGACCGCGCGGAGTACCTCTGGGACGTCTACCACGAACTGAAGACGAACGTCGACGAGTACGGCGAAATCGTCACCCGCGAGTGCGGCAAGGAGATTAGCGAGGGACGGGCCGACGTGGTCGAGGCCGCACACATGGTCGAGTGGGCCGCCGGCGACGCCCGCCACCCGAGCGGCGACATCGTCCCCTCGGAGATTCCCGCCAAGGACGCCTACATGCGCCGCAAGTCCCGCGGCGTCGTCGGGTGTATCACCCCGTGGAACTTCCCCATCGCCATCCCCTACTGGCACATGGCCGTCGCGCTGGTCGAGGGGAACACCGTCGTCTTCAAACCGGCCGAGCAGACGCCCAAGTGCGCGAACGTCATCGCGGAACTGTTCGACGAGGCCGGCATCCCCGACGGCGTGTTCAACATGGTGCAGGGGTTCGGCGACGCCGGGAACGCAATCGTCGAGTCCGACGACGTGGAGACGGTCCTCTTTACGGGGTCGGCCGAAGTCGGGCACAAAATCGCCGATTCGGTCGGCGGCGTCTCCGGGAAGCGCGCCGCCTGCGAGATGGGCGGGAAGAACGCCGTCGTCGTCACCGAGGAGGCCGACATGGACGTCGCCGTCCACTCGGCGGTGATGTCCTCGTTCAAGACGACCGGCCAGCGCTGTGTCTCCTCCGAGCGCCTCGTCGTACACACGGACGTCTACGACGAGTTCAAAGAGCGGTTCGTCGACGTAGCCTCGAAAGTCGCCGTCGGCGACCCCCTGCAAGAAGACACGTTCATGGGCCCGCTCATCGAGGCCGAACACCGCGAGAAGGTCACGGAGTACAACGACCTCGCCCGCGAGGAGGGCGTGAACGTCCTCGTCGACCGCGCGGAACTCGACCCCGAGGAGATTCCGGAGGGCCACGAGGACGGCCACTGGGTCGGGCCGTTCGTCTACGAGGCCGACCCCGACGCCGACCTGCGCTGTACCCACGAGGAGGTCTTCGGCCCCCACGTCGCCCTGTTGGAGTACGACGGCGACATCGAACGCGCCGTCGACATCCAGAACGACACGCCCTACGGACTGGCCGGGGCCATCGTCTCCGAGGACTACCGCCAGATAAACTACTACCGGGACCACGCGGAACTCGGCCTCGCCTACGGGAACCTCCCCTGCATCGGCGCGGAGGTGCAACTCCCCTTCGGCGGCGTCAAACGCTCCGGGAATGGCTACCCGTCGGCCCGCGAAATCATCGAGGCCGTCACCGACCGGACGGCGTGGACGCTCAACAACTCGAAGGACATCCAGATGGCGCAGGGTCTCTCCGCGGACATCATCACCAGCGACGACGACTGAGAGCGGGACGCCGACATCCCGCCGTCCGCTCTCTCACTCGGCGGCCCGGAACACCCTGACCGTGTCGCGTTTCCGTTCTTCCGACCGGACCTCAACGAACCCGCGAGCCGTGAACACGCGGTTCCAGTCGCGGTAGTACAGCGGGACGTCCTCGTCGACGTAGTTCACCTCGCCGTGGTCGCCGCTCTCGTTCTCGACGGTCACCAGCAGTTCGCCCGCGATGCGCGCCACCTCGTCGAACACCCACTCGACGTCCGGGTGGATGTGTTGGAGCGTCTCGACGGAGTAAACGGCGTCGTAGGCGTCGTCCTCGACGTCGGTGACGAACGCCTCGATGGCCTCGGCGTGGAACGTTCCGGTCTCGGCCAGTTCGGGGTACGTCTCAGCGAGGACGGACAGGGCCTCCTCGTTCACGTCGACGCCCGTCAGGTCGCCGAACCCGGCGTCAGCAAGGGCGGCGAGATGTCGGCCGACGTTACACCCCAGCTCCAGCACGCTGGCGTCGCGCCCGACGCGTTCTTCGAGAACCGACTGCAGCAACTCGCTCGTCTCGTCCGGGCCGTAGTGGGCGTAGTAGGTCGGCGAGTACTCGCCGGACCGGTTCGCCCACTCGTCTCGGACGTCGTTAGAATCCACGTCGGAGAAGGCGCGCGGACGCGTATAGGTCTACCGACACCTCGCCCCGAGCGTGCGGGCCGCGGTGGTCTGGGACCGTCGCTCGCCCCTACAACTCGACGGTAGCGAGGTCCGACTCCAGTTCCTCGACGTGGTCGTTGTACGCCTCGACGAACCCGCGGAACCGCGGCGCGTACTCGCGGATGTCGGCCGCCGAGGGCGGTTCGTACTGCGAGAGGAGGTAGAGACCGCCGGTCCCGCCGACGCGGAGGTACGACGCTCTGGCACCCTCCCACTTCAGTTCCCATCGCGTCCCGTCGACTCTGGTGGCGTACGTCCCGTAGTCGCCGCCCTCGTACCGCTGAAGTTCGCCGGCGATGCGGTCACAGACCTCGCGGACTCCGTCGAGGACGCGGTCCCGTTCTGCGACGACGCCGTCGGTGGTCCGCACCTCGGGGAACTCCGTCGAGACGTCGTCGAGGACGCCGTCCAGCGAGTCGACG
Source organism: Haloarcula sp. H-hyl6 (assembly GCF_056934455.1). Taxonomy (NCBI): domain Archaea; kingdom Methanobacteriati; phylum Methanobacteriota; class Halobacteria; order Halobacteriales; family Haloarculaceae; genus Haloarcula; species Haloarcula sp. H-hyl6. Next base: position 556,198 of record NZ_JBRIIK010000002.1, on the reverse strand, counting down.
TAGTCGCCGAACCCCGCGACGAAGGCCGAGTAGTCCGCCAACGCTTCGGCCAGCGGACCCGGCTCCGGGGGTTGTTTCGTGGAGACGACGTACACCTCGCTCCCCCGGTTCGGGTCGTAGCGGAGGTACTCCAAGTCGCCGCCCTCGTACTTGACCGTCCACTCGCCGCCGTCCGTCTCGACGGTCGCCTGTCCGTAGTCTCCGCCCTGCAACCGGGCCAACTGGTAGGCGATTTGCCCGGCGTGGTCCCGCACCGCGGCGACCAGTTCGTCGCGTCGTTCGGCGACCGCCGTGGCGTCCGCGGGGTCGGCCGGTGGCCAGTCTGTCACACCCGTCCCAGTACCCAGAGGGCAATAACCGGACCGGTCGGGCGGCTTGCAGATGCAACGACAGGCCTCACCCGACACAGGCGACAAGGGGACCCCAAATGAGTCAGCTAGGGCTCAAGGAGGCCGTCGCGATGTCCCTCGGTGGGATGATCGGTGGCGGCATCTACTCTGCGTTCGGTCTCGTCGTCTCGATATCTGGCACCGTCGCGTGGCTTGCGTGGTCGCTCGCGGGCCTCGTCGCGCTCTGTGCGGGATACAGCTACATCAAACTCAACGGGTTCGTCGAGGAACAGGGTGGCGCGCCGACGTTCATCCAGTCGCTGGTCGGCAACCGCACGCTCGCAGGCATCACCGGGTGGACGCTCCTGTTCGGATACGTCGGGTCGATTGCGCTGTACGCGTACGCCTTCTCGCAGTTCTTCGCCGAACTGTTCGGCCGACTGCACGTCACGTCGGTCCCGGTGGCGAATCTGGTGTCGGTGGCGCTGATCGCCGTCTTCGTCGGCCTCAACCTCGTCGGCGTCTCGGAGACGGGGAAGGCCGAGGACGTGCTGACGTTCGTCAAGGTGGCCATCATCGGCGTCTTCGGCGTCTGGGGCGTCGTCTACGCCACGAGCGGGCACACGCTGCGACTCGGACTCGGCCACGTCGCGAGCGTGAGTCCAATCATGGGCGCGGCGATGTCGTTCGTCGCCTTCCAAGGCTGGCAGTTGCTGCTCTACGACCAAGGGAAGTTCAGCGACCCCGAGTCGCAGATTTCGAAGGCGATACTCGTCTCCATCCCGGCGGCGACGCTTCTGTACGTCCTCGTGGCGCTGACGACGGTCAGCCTCCTCCCGCTGTCGGAGATTAGCGTCGCGCCGGAGGTGTCGCTCCTCTACGCCGGCATCCAGTTCATGGGGCCGGTCGGCGCGCTGGTTATCGGGCTCTCGGCGCTGTTCTCGACGGCCAGCGCGGTGAACGCCACGCTGTTCAGCAGCGCCCTGTTCTCCAACCGGCTCATCGACATGGGCATCCTCCCCGACCGCTTCGGGGGCGACGACGGAGACCAAGAGATTCCGAGCACGGTCGTCGTCGTCATCGGCGTCCTGTCGGCGGCGTTCGCCGTCTTCGGAAGCCTCACGAGCATCACGTCCTTCGCGTCGCTGGCGTTCATCGCCACGTTCGGCGGGATGAGCTATCTCGCGTGGGACCGCCGCGCGGACATCGACGGCATCGTGTCTGTCGTCCCGCTCGTGGGCCTCCTCGGCTGTGGCCTGTTCTTCCCGCTCCTCCTGTACAACCTCTACATCACCAGCCCGACGACGTTCTACCTCGTCCTCGTCATCGCGGTGGCCGTCCTCGGGAGCGAACTGCTCTACTTCGAGCGCGAACCGATTCAGGAGACGTTGCCGTGGCTCACGCCGCACGGGGGTGACGACTCGTGAGCGACGACACCGGCGGAGCGGACCTGTCGCGCAGAGCTTTCCTGAAGGGTCTCGCCGGCGTCGGGGCGGCGGGCAGTCTCGCCGGGTGTACCGGCGACGCCGTTTCGCAGGTCGACCTTCCGGGCACGTACAAGGGAGGGACGTTCCGGTACGGGCAGGTGCTCCCGCCGATATCGCTCGACCCGGTCGAGGTGGACGACCCGTGGTCCATGCAGGTCGTCCGGCGGCTGTTCCAGAGCCTCTACGCGTACGACCGCCAGTTGAACCTCGTGCCCGTCCTCGCCGACGGCGACCCGGAGGTAAGTGCGGACGGGACGACCTACACCGTCTCGCTCCGGGAGGAACCGACGTTCCACGACGGGAGCGGGCTCTCGGCAGACGACGTGAAGTACTCCTTCGAGGCCCCGAAACGGGAGGACACGTCGAATCGCTGGAAGGTGAACATGGTGGAGGAGATAGCGACGCCCGACGACTCGACCGTCGAGTTCACCCTCTCGTCACCGTACCCGAACTTCGAGCACTCGCTGACCCAGCCAATCGTCCCCGAGACGGTCCGCGAGGGGAACGCGGAGGCGTTCGGGAAGGAGGTCGCCGTCGGGACCGGTCCCTACACGTTCCACACCTTCAGCGAGGGGCAATACGCCCTCTTGGAGCGGTGGGACGACTACTGGGGACCGGAGCGTCCAGCGGTGGACTGGCTCAAGTTCGGCAGCGTCCACTCCGGACTCGCCCGGACGACGAGCCTCAAGACGGGACAGAACGAGGTCGTCGAGCGCGTCCAACCGCACTTCTGGGACGCTACCGAGGAGTTGGCCGACTCGTCCGTCGTCACGACGCCGAGTTACACCAGCTACTTCCTCGGGTGCAACACGACCACGAAACCGCTGGAGAGTCCTCGCGTGCGAGAGGCCATCGACTACCTCGTCTCGATGGACGAGTTCGTCGAGGAAGTCGTCGGCGAAGCGGGCCGGAGACAGTACGGGCCGGTCCCCCCGCAGATGGCGTCGCAGTGGGACTTCCCCACCGACGAGTGGGCGAGCGTTCCACACAGACAGAACACCGAGCGCGCACGTCACATCCTGCAGTCGACGTTCTCGGAGATGGGTATCTCGGGATGGTCGCCCACGGTCGTCGCCCCGCACGACGACTACGTGGCCCAGAAACTCGCGAACACGGTGGCCCACGAACTCCGGTCCATCGGCTTCCGACGCACTCGGGCGGACACGTACCACTGGCGGGAGTTCCGGGAGAAGATTACGTCGGGCAACCGGAGCGACTACTCGCTGTTCGTCACCCCCTACGCCGGCGGCCCCGACCCGGACACCTTCCTGTACCCGCTGGTCCACGAGAACATGCAGGGCGTGACCAACGGCACCTACTACAACGAGCAGACGGTGATGCGACACGTCTCCGCCGCCCGAGAGACGCGCGACCGAGCAGAGCGCAAGCGCCACTACGAGCGTGCGATAGGGACGTTGCTCGAAGACCGCCCGCTCATCCCGGCGTTCACGCTCGACGACAGTTTCGGCGTCAAGCGCCGCGTACGTGGCTTCGAGCCACATCCGCTGGCGTCGTACAACCCGATGACGCTCACACCCGACGGCGCTCCGTCTCTGCGGCGGTGACCCGACAGGAGGTCCGGAAGCAGAGAGGGGCGACTGGGCATCCGGTTCCGCGACGAGTGAGCAACTGCCGGCGAGAGCCTCGTGAAGCGGATAGCCTTTTGTTTCCCATTTCGTACGTGTCGAGAGATGGCAACTTCGGAGCACGACCTCGACGCGATTTCGCCGATGGCGTGGCGGTTGCTCCGCGTCGCGTCCGGATTCAGCCAGCGGGACGTCGAGCGCGAAGTCGACGAACTGATGCAGGCCCACCTCTCCATGCTCGAAAGCGGTTCTCGTGGCCTCTCTGCGCCGCGACGGCAGGTGCTGTTCGAACTCTACACGGCAGGACTCGACCAGCATCAGGTCCACGCAATCGTCGACAACTTCTGAACGCTGGGGCGTGGTAACACGCGGTGTATCAATGATAACGATTATAATGAACCATCAGTGACGTAGGTGTGTATCAATGATACAGCGCCTCACAAGCACGGCACGCGGCAGAGTCGCCCTGTTCGCGGCGATTCTACTCGGGACCGCACTCATCGCGTTCGGCCCGTCGCCGGACGGGTTGACGGTCCGTGGCCAGTACGCAATCGCGACGATGTTCTTCGCGGGCGCCCTCTGGGTGACGGGAACGTTGCCACTGCCGGTGACGGCACTCTCGATACCGGTACTGTTGACGGCGTTCGGCGTCTACGGTGACATCGACCCCGCCCTCGCGGGGTTCGCAGACCACCTCATCTTCCTGTTCATCGCCGGGTTCATGTTGGCGAACGCGCTCCAGAAGTACGACATCGACCGGCGAATCGCGCTGCGAATCATGAGCCAGATGGGGACGTCGCCGCGGAAACTCATCGCGGCCATCATGCTGGCGACGGCGTTCCTCTCGATGTGGGTGTCCAACACCGCCACGACGGCGATGATGACCCCCATCGCGCTCGGCGTTCTCGGGCAGGTCATGGGCCGGGAACAGGTCGTCGAGGAGGGCGCATCCGAGGACGCGTTCTACAACATGCAGATAGCGACGCTCCTCGGCACGGCCTACGCGGCGAGCGTCGGCGGCGTCGGGACGCTCATCGGGACGCCGCCGAACGCAGTCGTCGCGACGCAGGCGAACGCGATTCTAGGGTACGAAATCGGATTCGTCGACTGGTTGCTCATCGGACTCCCCGTCGTCGCCGTCACGCTCCCTCTCGTCTGGTACATCCTCACCTATCGGCTCTACCCGCCCCAGATTGACGACGTGAGCGACGCACGGCAGGAGGCACAGCGATACCTCGAAGAAGAGGGGGCGCTGAGTGTGCGCGGTCGGCGCGTCGCCTACATCTTCACTGCGACGGCGGGCCTGTGGGTCCTCGGTGGGCTGGATATCCTCTTCGAGGGTACTATCCCCACGGTCTGGTTCAACACGCTGTTCGGCACCAGCGAAGGCCAGACCGTCTTCGGTGTCGCAGGGCACGAGGGGCTACTCTACTACGTCATGGTCGGGTTGTACGCCATCCCGGCGCTTGTGCTCGCGGACACCGTCGAGTGGGACGACATCGTCGACATCGACTGGGGGACCATCCTGCTGTTCGGTGGGGGCATCGCCCTCGCAGACGCGTTCGCCAAGACCGGTGCGACCGAGTGGCTAGCGAGCAGTATCTTCGGGAACTTGACCAGCGCCCCTATCGTCCTGGTCGTCGGCGCTATCGTCCTCCTCGTCATCTTCCTGACGGAGATGACATCGAACACCGCGACGTCGACCATCATCGTCCCCGTGCTCATCGGAATCGGTGGGGTATTCGCGTCGACGCTCGGCCTCGCCGAAGTCTCTGCCAGCATCTTCCTCGCGGTCAGCGGGGCGATAGCGGCGTCGTTCGCCTTCGCACTCCCGGTTGCGACGCCGCCGAACGCCATCGTCTTCGGGAGCGGCCACCTCAAGCAAGACCACATGATGCGGGCGGGGGTCGTCCTCAACGTCGTGATGACCCTCGTCCTCACGGGCCTCATCTGGCTGCTGTTCCAGTTCGTCTGGCCGATGTTCCTCTGGTGAGTCGCCCTCTCGGGTCGCTCGGAGCGTCCATTTTCCGAACCTCGGCGTTTCGCGCGTAGACGAACAGTTATGTGCATCGGTGCGATGGTGACACTATCGACAGATGAGAGGCGGTGGGTCGGACGACGTGGCCCTCGATGAGATATCGGCGCTCGGGTGGCGACTCCTCCGAGTCGCCGCCGGATTCGGCCAGCGAGACGTCGAAAAGGAGATAGACGACATCATGCAGGCGCACATCTCGATGCTGGAGAGCGACACTCGAAGCCTCTCGGAACAGCGCCTCGAACAGTTGTTCGCCCTCTACCGGGCGGAACTGACCGACGACCAAATCGACGCCATAGTCACCAACTTCTGAGCATGGCATCACTCGACGCACCGACGAGGCGACGGCCCCGTGAGACCCGACGGAGCGGACGATGAGGGGGGCCACACTGTCGGCGGGCCGACGAACCGCGCTCTCCATCGCTCTCGCCGTCGTGGTGACGGCAGTCATCGCCACCGCACCGTCGCCGGCCGGCCTCGACAGAGCGGGGCAACTGGCGCTGGCGACGATGGCGCTGGCGGCGATTCTGTGGGTGACCAAGGCGCTCCCGCTCCCGGTGACGGCGCTGCTCATTCCCGTTGCGCTGACCGTCTTCGGCATCTACGACGACATGGAGGCGGCGCTGTCGGGCTTCGCCGACCCGCTCATCTTCCTGTTCGTCGCGGGGTTCATGCTCGCCAAGGCGCTACAGACGCACGACATCGACCGGCGACTCGCTCTCTCCCTCATCAACTGGCTGGGGCGGTCACCGAGGCTGCTCGTTCTGGCCATCATGCTGGCGACGGCGGTCCTCTCGATGTGGGTGTCCAACACCGCCACGACGGCGATGATGCTCCCGGTCGCGCTGGGGGTTCTCGCGGAGGTCGTCGGCCGCGAAACGCCCGACGACGAGGTGTCGAACATGCGCGTCGCGACGCTTCTGGGGACCGCCTACGCGGCGAGCGTCGGCGGGGTCGGGACGCTCATCGGGACGCCGCCGAACGTCGTCGCGGTCGCCTTCCTCGACCAACTGCTCGGCTTCGAAATCACGTTCGTCCAGTGGCTCACCGTCGGCCTCCCGGTCGTCGCGGTGACGCTTCCGCTGACGTGGTACGTACTGACGTTCTGGCTGTACCCGCCGGAAATCGACGACGTGAGCGACGCTCAGGCACAGGCCGGCGCGTTCCTCTCGGAGCAGGGGCCGCTCTCGGCCCGGGCCCGGCGGGCGACGTACATCTTCGCGGCGACGGCCGGCCTGTGGATGCTCGGCGGTCTCGGGTTCCTCTTCGAGGGGGTCCTACCGCCGGCGTGGCAGGTGACGCTGTTCGGAGGAGAGGGGACCAACGTGTTCGGTATCGAGGGACACCGTGGCGTCCTCTACTTCGTCGTGGTCGGTCTGCTGGCCATCCCGGCGCTCGTCTTGGCCGACGCGGACGACTGGGGGAACCTCGTCGACATCGACTGGGGGACCATCGTCCTGTTCGGCGGCGGTCTCTCACTCGCCGATGCGCTCGGCAACACCGACGCCACCGCGTGGCTCGCGGAGTCGCTGTTCGCTACCGTCGTCGGGGCTCCACTGGTCCTCGTGGTGTTCGTCGTCGTCGTCTTCGCGGTGCTGATGACGGAGGTCACCTCCAACACCGCGACGGCGACGATACTGGCACCGATACTCGTCGGCCTCGGGAGCGTCCTCGCCGAGACGCTGGGTATCGCCGTGGTTCCGGCCGCGGTGTTCCTGACGGTGACCGGTGCCATCGCGACGAGTTTCGCGTTCGCACTCCCGGTGGCGACGCCGCCGAACGCCATCGTCTTCGGGAGCGGCCACCTCGACCAGCGCGACATGATACGCGCCGGCGTCGTGTTGAACGTCCTGATGACCCTCGTGTTGACCGCGCTGGTCGTCCTCCTGTTCTCGTTCGTGTGGCCGGTCGTCCTCTGGTGACCGGCGGCCGCCGAGGCGTGTGCCATCTCGTCGCACGCCGGCAGAACGTAGAAGAGAGAGACGGGCGGACGTAGCGTATGCCCCTGTTGCAGTTCGACACGACGGCGACGCTCTCCGACGAGGAGAAGCGGTCGTTCACCGAGCGGATGACGGAGCTATACACGAGCGAGATGGCGACCACGAGCGGACACGTCGCCGTCGTGCTCCGCGAGCACGAAGCGGCGAACCTCGCCCTCGGCCGGTCCGTCCCCGGGCCGCTCCTGTTTCTCGACGCCGAGATTCGCGGCGGGCGACCGTTCGAACGGAAACGAGCCTTCGCTCTCGCGGCGATGGGGTACGCCGGTGACGCACTCGACGTCCCCGACGAGAACATGAAGGTGGTGTTCACGGAACACCGCGGGGAGGCGATGATGGGAGTCGACCGCGTCGGGGGCGAGTGGAGCGAGGAGTAATCTGTCATCGACGGCCAGCCAGACCGACCCGTCTCGGCCGGTCGCAGAGGTCGGTACCGGCGCTGCGGGGTTCGACCGTCGTTCGAGCGGTCGTTGCGGTGGTACGGCGTTCGCTCGCAGCGGCGGTCGTAACCGGGCAGAACCGTTCCGAGAGAACTACTGGATAGACGTCTTGAGCCTACCGCTAACGGAAGTTTACAGTGTCTGAAGGTTGCTTGACTGGAAAGGCAGTATCGCTTTTGGATAGACAAACTTAACATCCGGAAACGAGAAACCGCCGAGCGTGAACGGGTCCAACCAAGACTGGTGGCCGAATCAGTTGAGCCTAGATATCCTCGACCAGAACGCCCGGAATGTCGAACCGATGGACGAGGAGTTCGACTACGCCGAAGCGTTCGAGCAACTAGACCTCGAAGCCGTGAAGGCGGACATCGAAGAGGTGATGACGACGTCCCAAGATTGGTGGCCGGCCGACTACGGCCACTACGGGCCGCTCTTCATCCGGATGGCGTGGCACAGCGCCGGCACGTACCGCACCAGCGACGGTCGCGGCGGCGCGGCCGGCGGGCGACAGCGCTTCGCGCCGCTCAACAGCTGGCCCGACAACGCGAACCTCGACAAGGCGCGCCGACTGCTCCAGCCGGTCAAGCAGAAGTACGGCCGCAACCTCTCGTGGGCCGACCTGATGATTCTGGCCGGGAACGTCGCCATCGAGTCGATGGGCGGCAAGACGCTCGGCTTCGCCGGCGGCCGCGAGGACGCCTTCGCGCCCGACGAGGCCGTCGACTGGGGCCCCGAAGCGGAGATGGAGACGAACGAGCGCTTCGACGAGGCCGGGGAGATTCAGGAGGGGCTCGGTGCCTCCGTCATGGGGCTCATCTACGTGAACCCGGAAGGCCCGGACGGTCAGCCCGACCCGGAGGCGTCGGCGAAGAACATCCGACAGACGTTCAGCCGCATGGCGATGAACGACGAGGAGACGGCCGCGCTCATCGCCGGCGGCCACACCTTCGGGAAGGTCCACGGCGCCGACGACCCCGAGAACCTCGGCCCCGAGCCCGAAGCGGCCCCCATCGAGAAGCAGGGCCTGGGCTGGGAGAGCGACTACGAATCGGGCAAGGGTGCTGACACCATCACCAGCGGCATCGAAGGGCCCTGGACCCAGTCACCTATCGACTGGGACCTCGGGTACATCGACAACCTGCTGGACTACGAGTGGGAACCGGAGAAGGGTCCCGGCGGCGCGTGGCAGTGGACGCCGAAGAGCGAGGAGCTAGAGGACACGGTTCCGGACGCCCACGACTCCTCGGAGACGCGGACGCCGATGATGCTCACGACGGACATCGCGCTGAAGAAGGACCCGGACTACCGGGAGATAATCGAGCGGTTCCAGGACAACCCGATGGAGTTCGGCATCAACTTCGCCAAGGCCTGGTACAAGCTGACCCACCGCGACATGGGCCCGCCCGAGCGGTTCCTCGGCCCCGAGGTCCCCGACGAGGAGATGCTGTGGCAGGACCCCATCCCCGACGCCGAATACGGCCTCATCGGCGAGGAGGCCGCCGCCGACCTGAAGGCGGAGATTCTCGACTCGGACCTGTCCGTCTCCGAACTGGTCCAGACCGCGTGGGCGTCGGCGTCGACGTACCGCGACAGCGACAAGCGCGGCGGCGCGAACGGAGCGCGCATCCGCCTCGAACCGCAGAAGAACTGGGAAGTGAACGAGCCGGAACAGTTGGCCACCGTGCTCGACACGCTCGAAGGGATACAGGAGGAGTTCAACAGTTCGCGGTCCGACGGGACCAGAGTCTCGCTCGCCGACCTCATCGTTCTGGGCGGCAACGCGGCCGTCGAACAGGCGGCGGCGGACGCCGGCTACGACGTCGACGTCCCGTTCGAACCGGGCCGAACCGACGCGTCGCAGGAACAGACCGACGTCGAGTCCTTCGAGGCGCTCAAGCCGGAGGCAGACGGGTTCCGTAACTACCGCTCGGACGAGGCCGACCAACCGGCCGAGGAGATGCTCGTGGACAGAGCGAGCCTGCTGGACCTGACACCGGCCGAGATGACGGTGCTGGTCGGCGGCATGCGAGCGCTCGACGCGACCTACGGCGACGCCGACCACGGTGTCTTCACCGACCGGCCGGGGACGCTGACCAACGACTTCTTCGTGACCCTGCTCGACATGGACTTGGAGTGGGAACAGGCCGACGACTCCGAGAACCTGTACGAACTGCGGGACCGCGATACGGGCGAACTCGAGTGGACGGGGACCCGTGCGGACCTCATCTTCGGGTCGCACGCCCGGCTTCGAGCCATCACGGACGTCTACGGCAGTGACGACACCGAGGAGAAGTTCGTTCGCGACTTCGTCGACGCGTGGCACAAAGTGATGACCCTCGACCGCTTCGACCTCGAGTAATTCGCGACACACCGGGTCCGTGGGCCGTGTCGATTGCCTCGACGCGAGGGGACACGGCCCGCGTCCGGTTTCTCTAACCGATGTCGGTCGTCTACTGCAGAGACTGTCGCCAGCGGGCGCTGCGAGTTGGACGGCCCACGAGATTCGCACCGACAGAGAGAGCAGCCGTATCGGAACCGGTCGAGCAACTGTCGCGTCCGTGTTCGCACGGGTGAGTCCGTACCGGAAGACGGCCGCGTCTCCTCGGAGCGCTCACCGTTGGGAGTCCCTGAGGATGAGCGGGCCGATGGCCAGCGTCCGTTTCGCAATCGTCGCGATTCGCGCGATGTAGGAGACCAGAAGCAGGAACGGAAGCAGCGTCACGGTCAACGCGACGGAGACGAGCAGCGTCACGTGCATGACGCCGAACGTCGACCCGACGATAGACGTGCTGTCGACGAACGTGAGCATCGACCCGGCGACGACGAGTGCAGGAACGGACATGTACAGGATGAGTTGGGAGAGGTTGATGAGCGCCCACTCGAAGTAGAGCGTCTTGATGTGTTCACGGGCGGGCCCGAACATAGAGAGAGTCGTCTTCAGGCCGTCGAGGAGTTCGCGCTCTCCCTCGGTGAGGCTCCCATCGTGGTCGTGTGCAATCCGCTCGACCTGGAATATCTTCCACCCGTAGTTGTAGTTGAGCGCCGCGAACAGGACGTGGAACGTACCGAACTTCGCGCCGTCCAGTTGGTCCTGCACCTGTTGTGCGTTCTCGAGGAGACTGCTCGTGAACTCGTCTATCTCTTCACGCAACTCGTCGTCGTCGTTTTCGGTGACCGTCTCTCGTAACTCCCGCGCGTACCCCTCGGACGTACTGACGATGTGCAGGAGGAACGCCGACGGGTCCGCTGGGACCGGGCGCTCTATCAGTTCTCGGGTGTACGACCGGACGTCCATCGTCCTGCTCATCCGCTCGTGCTGGTCGCCCAGCGGGCCGTTCTCCTCCGAGATGACGAGTTGGCTGATAGTGACCACGAGCGTCGTCCCGGTGATGATAGCACCGATCATCGTGGCGAACGTTCGCTCGATAGTCCGCGTCGACTTCAACGCCGTTATCCCCGGCGGATAGAACTCGGTCCCGACGGCGACGAAGACGCCGCAGACGACACACGCGAGGAGTCCAGTGATGAGCAGGCGGTTCGCACCGAGCATGACCCAGAGTTTGAGTCGACTCTCGTTCGCCCGCTCGCGCATCGTGTTTGCCGTCCCGATGTCGGTGTCGGCATCTGAGTCGACTTCAGTGTCGATGTCGACGTTCGCGCCCGTCTGTCGGTCGCCCTTTCTCATCGTGCAGCGCTCCGCTCCGAATCGGCCGGACGCTTGAACAGCAGGTATTTCGTCCCGCCGCCGGTGTACTCGACGGTTTCTACGAGTTCCCAACCGGCACGTCCGAGTTCGTTGAGCTCCGCTTTCGGGTCGGCAGACTCCTTCTGGGTCGCTTCCTTCGGAACCTGAATCGTTTCGTACTCCCAGCAGTCGTATTCACTACTCGCCATCGATACCTCCGGCGAATTCGTCGATAGACGGTACCGCTCGGTCGCCTTTCCGACGAGACACGCCCAGAGAGGTATCGGATGTCGCTATCCACACACTGGATACACGACGCAATACGTTATAGCACGACTGCTTTCAGGTACAGGCAGCGTCTGTCGTACGCGTCGATTGTGGTGGTCTCGTCCGTCGAACGACCGAGCACGATTTCGCACGACGCCGCGGCCCTCACGACCCTCGTCTGAGACGGGCTCTCTGCTTCGCCGCGACCGCGCCGTAGTGACCGTGTGCAGACGCCTCTGCGGGTTGGGAAACAGTGTAACTGCGGCGGGAGAGACCCCTATTCGTTCGAGGAGCCGTCTTCGGACGTGGCAGTATCACCGCTGGCCCGTCGACGGCGTCGAACGAGATACGCCGACGACGCGAGCGCACCGAGAGTCAACAGTCGTCGTCCAGTGGAGCTGGAAGACGACTCGGTGGCTTCCGCGGAGTCGGACTCGGATTGGGACTGGACCCCGGATTGGGCGTTCTCGCCACCGTGGTACTCCTCGAGTCCTTCTCTGACGCCCTCTTTCACCGCCGACTTGATGTCGTCGCGGTCGGGACGGTCGGACCCGTCCGAGCGACCCTGCTGGGTCGCCTCCGTACCATTCGACACTATCGGTCGCAGCGCTTCCGTAATCTGTGACGTTGCCTTCGACATTGCAGGTGGATATCCGTCTCCCGCGGGCAAAGCGGCTGGCCCTGCACATACAAGGGAGTGCGAGCGGGGGAGAGAACCGGACGGGGCCGACGTGAAGCGCCGGTTCCGGTGCGCTCCTCGTCGGAACCGACCGTCCCTGCGTTTGCAGGGACAGTTCACTTCCAGTCTGCCACCGAGCAAAGGGTATGGAGATTCGTCCCGCTAGGGCCGACGACAGCCGAGAAATCGAAGAGATAGTGTGGCGCTCGCTCCGCTCCTCGTACGTCCTCAGTCCGGCGAAGATAGCGGCGATTGTCGACGACGAGTTCGCCTCGGAATCGCTCCGCGCCCGAATCGACGGCCGGGACCGGCAGGTCCTCGTCGCCGAGGACACGGCCACCAACAGGGAGTTCTCGCTGCTGGGCTTCGGCGAAGTCGACGACGAAGCGACGCTACGGTGGCTCCACGTCCGTCCCAAAGTCCGAGGGAGAGGGCACGGTCGGTCGCTCGTCGAGCGACTCAGAAGCGAGAGCGACACCCGGTCGAACCAGTTTAGCGCCCGCCCGCTCCAGAGCGCCCGGGAGGGGACCCCGTTCCTGGAGCGGTTCAGCCTCTACGCGTGTCAGAACGACCCGGTCGAAATCGGCGGCGAACGCTTCACCGAGCAGTTGTACACGCGGGACGGACGACGACCGGACGACGCCGAATAGGTCGACGCCGCTTTCGACCCCGTGTCGGCGGCGACCGGAGGGGCCGGTTCAGGGCTCCTGTCGTTCGACGGGGACCGTCTCGCTCTGTTCGGCCTCGGACCGTTTGCCTTTCAGTTCGAGGACGTTGCGTTCCAGCGTCTCCAGTGCCGCCGAGAACGCGTCGGCCGCACCGTACTCCTCGCCGGTCCCCGCGAGTTGCTCCGTGTCGGTGAACAGGCGGACCTGACACCGCATGAGCGACAACCCGCGGTGGTTCTCGTCGTGTTTCTGGAGCACCACACGGGCGTCGAACACGTCCAGATCCTGATACTTCTCGGAGACGGCTTCGATGCGCTCGGCGACCGCTTCGCGCTCCTCGGTGCGGAAGTACTCCGGATTGACCACCTCGACTTCGAGGTCCGGCGTTTCGACGCCGGTCAGCGCCCGGAGGACGTCCGTCTTCGTGACGATGCCGGCGGGTCCCGCCGTCGAATCGTCCTCGACCACCATGCCGTCGTACTCCTTTTCGAACATCGTCTCTACGACCGATTCGACCGTCGCAGACGGCGTCGTCGTCTCCGCGGGTCGGCTCATCACGTTCTCGACGGGGAGGTCCACGAGCGTCGATTTGTCCCCGCCCCTACTGCCGTTGGTCGTGGTATCAGTTCCCCGAACGACGAACTCGACGAGGTCGTCCGTCGTCGCGATGCCGACGAGTTCGTCGCCGTCGACGACCGGTAACCGGGAGACGCCGTTCTCACGGAGCGTGTTGACGACTTTCCCCATCTCGGTCTTGCGGTCGGCCGTTATCGGGTCCTTCGTGTAGACGTCCGACACCTCCACCGCTTCGAGGCCCTCCCTCGCCTCTTCGAGGAGGCTGTCGCGAGTGACGACGCCGACGATGCCCGTGTCGTCGACGAGTGGCGCGACAGTCGTCTCGTTTTCCACGAGCACTCTGGCTATCTCGCGGACGCCGGTCTCCGGGTCCAGTTTCGGGACCGTACCCATGACGGCCTGTGCCTGTGCGTCGTCACTCAACCGCGACCGAAGCAGGTCTCGCGGGAGGACGGCACCGAGGACCTCTCCCTCGTCGACGACGAGAACGGCCGCCGTGGACGCCTTTTCGAGCGTCGACCGCAGTTTTCCAGCGCGTGCGTCCGGCGCGGCAATCTCGTACTCCTCCGTCAGTATCGCTCTCTCCATCGGTGACTCCCTGTGGGGGCCCAGCGGGAATCAACGACTGGCCTGTATTCGAAGGCCGGACCCGTCTCGCTGCCGGAACGGACGGCAACCGGTCTCGTCCCGATTCGGCCCGTCGACGAGTTCGGTTAGCTGTCGAACATGTACCACTCTTGCTCCGCTTCGATGCGGTCGGCCAGATGTGCGTTCAGGACGACGCCCAAGACGATAGCGAGTCCGACGACGTACAGCCACGTGAGGACGAGCAGTACGGCACCGACGAGGCCGTAGAGGTCGACGCTCTTCGAGACGCTGACGTACAGTCGGAGGCCGATGGCCGACACCGTCCAGCCAAGCGCCGCGACAGCGGTTCCGGGGACGACTTCCCGCAGGGTCACCCCGCCGCCGGAGAACGTGTAGTACAGGGGGAGAAACAGGATACACAGCGCCAGCCACAGCAACACCGGTCCGACGACAGTCCACAGCAATCCGGGCGCTCGGAACAGAAAGAGCGACCCGACGAATCCCATCACACCGATTGCCAACGTCACCGACACCCACACGAAGAGACTGTTGACGAGGTGGCGGCCGAGCGAGCGCTCTTTCCGGATGTCGTATATCTCCGAGAAGACGCCCTCAAGCGCTCGGAACAACCGTAGCGAACTCCACGTGGAGATGAGACCCGCCAGCACGATGGCTCGCCCTCGGCCGGACGTGTTACCCCCGACTCGCCCGACGAGTTGGCGGAACTTCTCCCCACCGACGCCCGTGAGGAGACGGAGCGCCTCCACGAGTGCGTCGCTGCTCTCGAACTGCGTCAGCACCGCGTAGCCCAACACGACTAGTGCGACGAACACGTCGAACGCGTAGAACGCGAGACTCGCCGCGTTCGCGGTGACGCGCTTCTCCCGAGCGAGGGCGACGAGGTTGCGTGCCAACGCCTTTCGCCTCACGACGTTCTCACCCGACTCTCTATCTCTGCCGGGACGTATGCTGTACCGACTGTGAATTCACTAATCATCTCAGTTGCCCCCGCCGGCGTCGCCCACGAGTGGTTCGGACGGGCGACGAGCGTTGGTGTCTGCGGTCACGCTACATCGTCCCCGCCCCTCCACGTTCTGTCTGCAAAGGCAAGCCCGCAGTCCGACCGAATCCGAGCACGCTCTCGTATTTGCAAGCAGGGCCCTCATTGCTAGTAGGACCCAGTCTTTAGACGGTTCAACATGAGCGCACTCGAATCACAAGGAGAGATGACGCGGACCGAAATCGCCGAGTACCTCCGTTCGTTCGCCTCGCAACTCGAAACCAGCGAGAGCGGGTCAGCCCTGACACCGGACACCGACTCGGACGAGGACACGCGAATCACGTTCATGGTCGGCGAGGACAGCCAGACTATCGACCCGCCGGAGACGGTGACGTTCGACGTGGCGGCAGAGTCGGACTCGTCGTTCGTCGGCTCTCAGACCGAACACGAGGTCGAGTTCGAACTCAGTTGGCAGAGCGAGACGGGGGACGAGGACAGCCGAACAGAGCTGGAGTTCGAGTAACACTCCCGCGAGGCTTCGAACGGGACCCCGAAAGTGCGAACGACGTCACGGTCTCCGACGCTCTTTTCGACGAGTCGCCCGTCGATGTCGACGCACGCCCAGTCCTGCGGCGCTTCAGTCGGCGCTCGGGCCGGCGTCCGTCTCTGACTCGCTCACGTTGTGTCACCGACCGTTCGCAAGCCGCGGCGGTTCCACTGTTGCTTGCACAGACAACCCGGTGTCGGCCTCTCGTGTGGCACGGCGTGGCCCCTCAGTCCGACCGCTCTCACGGGTCACGTCGTCGGAGCGCGCCGGGTTCGGCGACGTCGCCGCGGGATACCGTCGAAGCGGGGCGAAACAGGAGTCGCCGTCGTGTCCGCCGTTGCACCGCCGCTTGCACTCGAAGGCCAGAGCCGTATCCGCGCCGCGCACCGTTGTTGTCGTACGATGAGTGACGCTCCCGTCGACACCAGAGTCGAACGCCTCGAACAGACCCTCGACGCCGTGTTCGCCGCCGACGTCGTCAAAGAGATATTTCAGGCGGTCGACGTCGAGGCGATACTGGACGACGAACCAGCCAGAGACCCCGTCGACGTCGACCACCTCGCCGAGGCAATCGGTCGGCCGGTCGGACGACTCCTCGTCTCGCACCTACTCAGCGGGAGCGGGCCGACCGGTCTCGCGAAGAAGACGATTGGGAGCGAACTCGGCAGTCGTGTCGCGGTCAAGACGTTCCGCGTCGCCGTCGAAAACGTCGACGTAGAGGTCGTCGCCGAGACGCTCGTCGAACTGGACGAGGAAGCGCTCCCCGGGCCGCCGCTACGAGAGACCATCGAACCGTATCTCGGGGAGAGCGGCGTACTCGCATCCGAAGTCGGCGACCTGCAAGACGACGCCGGTCCGGACGCCGGCGGTATCAACGACGCTGGTGGTGGCGACCACACGGGACCACTGGACGAGGACTAACCGTCGGCGGCGGTCGGAGAGACACGCCCGACCGAGGGCTCACGTCAGGTCGAGTCGGTCCCGACGATGAGCGTGTCCTCGACGAGCGATTCGACTGCTCGGTGGAGTCGCTCCGAGAGCGCCTGATGGGTGATGTCGAGTTGCTCGGCCAGTTCCTCGAGCGTCTGTTCCTGCGGGACCGAGTAGTACCCTTCTTCCGCGGCCAACACGAGCGCCTGATACTGGCCGTCGGTGAGGCCGAACCGGGCGGCGGGCTTGTCCTCCATCTCGCGAATCGAGTCGACGTCGTACGTGAGGCCGTGTTCGTCGCAGAAATCGTGGGTCATCGAGAACTTGTCCCGAGTCGGGAACATGACTCGAAGGTTCCACTCGTCACGTCTCCCGTAGGCGTCGAGGACGGTCGCTTCGGAGTTCGTAATCATGTTCAACAGGAGTTCGATGCGGCTTATCCAGTCCATCCGGTAGAGCAGTTCGTCGTCGAACTCGGCGAGGGGGCGGACGTTGTCGACGCTCTGGTCCTCGTCGAACGCCGCTTCGAGTTCCGCCGCATCGACGTTGCGCGCCCACAGTAACGGCATGACCGCGTCGTCGCCGCTCTTGATGATGCGCTCACACTCGAAGTGGACGTCGGGGAGCGCCTCGAGCGTGTGAGCGAGCGCGAACTCCTCGGCGGGCACCGACCCCGTGACAATCGTCGCCACGGGTTACCGCACCTCCAGGCGTTCGGTCCGACGACGCGTTCGGCCGACGACCGAGGGTGGCCGTGAACACGAACAGCCGCTACGCGCCGTAATCGATGGAGTCGTCATTCGATTGGCTCCTGTTGGTCGGTGTCGAGCCGACGGTATCGCGAGCGTCGCTGATAGCCGGTCACTGTCCCGGCGTCGTCGAAGGTGAGTTCGTACCGTCCCAAGATGTCTTGGGTGTCCGGAATCGCCCGGCGTTCGACCACTTCGACGACCGCCAGCCATCCGCCGTCGCCGCCCTCGCGGACCTCGACGACCCCGTCTAACGGCCGCTCGATTAGTTCGGCGGCGACGGCTTGGACTTTCCGACGAATCTCGACGAGCGGGCCCACGTCCACGACGGAACCGCTCCCGTCGCCGTCTGCAGAACCGGAGTCGTCCGCTGACTCGGTCGTCTCCTCCGCCGCTCCGCCGTTCGAACCCGCCTCGGATTCGCCCGATTCGCTGGACGACTCCCGGTCGACGGTGGAATCCGACTCGTCGTGGTGATGACAGAACTTGCCGTCCGTGGCCGAGTGCTGGCACTGGTCGCCGTCGCTGGTGAGCGCCTGACACTGGTCAGCCGACTCGGCGTCTGTTTGGGACATAGCTACAGTTGTGATACCCGACCGTTACTGAGTCGGTGCCTGCTGGTAGTTGTCCGGGCGAGCGGGTTTCTCTATCTCGATGTCTTTCATGTCGTCGAGGTCGCCAGACTGACTGGCCTGTTCTATCTTGGTGATGTTCTCCGCGTAGTGGAGGAACGTGTCCACGGAGGCCGCTACGACCCGGGCCTCGACGGTGAGAATCTCGATACCGACCACCGAGACGCGTGCCCAGATGTCGACGACGAGTCCTTTGTCGAGGATTCGGTCAAGCACTGCTGCGAGACTACTGGAGTCTGGTTGTGCCATACCTACTAACCGAGGCAAAGTTACCTGACGTTGCTGCTTGCGACGGCAACCACCCGGAGGCCCCTCCGTTCGTCTTCGGTAGTCCCGAGCGGCGTCGCCGAGAAACCCACGCGGCTTTATCCGCACCACAGCGCGGGAAATCCCCCTTGCAACTGCCGGCAGTAGGAATACTACACTATACCGAGAATAACGGTCCAATGGGAGCCGACCAACCCGCGGCAGGGGACAAACTCTACGTGTACGGTGTAATCGAAGACGAGTCAATTGACGTCTCGACGACCGGCGTCGAAGGTGCGAGTGACGTGTACACGGTCGCACATCGCACCCACGCCGCGGTCGTCACCGACATCGACACGCTCGACCCGGACGAGACCGACGAGAACGCCCGTGCGCACGACGAAGTGCTCCGCGAAGTGATGGACGCAGGTGACGGGCGAGGCGTCGTCCCGATGCGTTTCGGGATGGTGTTCGAGTCCGAACGAGCCCTGAAGAACGTCCTCCGGAACAGCAGCGTCGAACTCAGAGGGTCGCTCCGGCAGGCCGACAGCCGCGAAGAAGTCGGCATCAAGGTCCTCGTCCCCGAAGAAGGGATTGCCGACGCCGACTCGGTGCAGACGGCTATCGAGACCCAACTTGACGACAAGGCGGCGGCCGTCTCGGAGGGGGACCTCTTCAGCGACCGATTACTGATGAACCGGTCCTACCTCGTCGACCGCGAGGAGCGCGAGACGTTCGACGACGCCGTCGACACCGTCCGCGAGGCCCACTCGGACCTCACGGTGCAGTACTCGGGTCCGTGGGCCCCGTACAGTTTCGTCGACTTCACCATCAAGAAGGAGGGGTGAGATGTTCCTCATAGACGACCTCTTCCTCAAGCCGTGGGTCTCTCTGCTGTCGGTCATCCACGACATGGCCCTCGAAGAGCGGTACGACGTCGAGGGAATCCGCGAGGACCTCAAGGAGACGCACCTGCTGTACGAGGTCGGTGACCTCGACGAGGCGGCGTTCGAGCGCCGCAAAGAGACGTTGCAGGCCGAACTGGACGTCGCCCGAGAGGCCCGCGAGCGCCTCAGCGACAGGGTCGAAATAAAAGGATGACGAGGGCACGAACGCGCTCACGGACGGGCGGCCACGCCCTCACAGAACCGACGACGAACGAGTACGCGGGCGACGAGAGACGGCGGACCTCGACGAGACGGACACTCAGACAATGACAGAACGGAACGAGACAGCGCCGACAGTAGAGTCCCTCCTCGAAGGTGTCGAGGAGATGATAGAGAAGGCGGAACACGCGGTCGAGGGTCACGACACCGCCGAGGAGACAGTCGAACGCTTAGACGACGTCCACGACGTGGCCGACAACGTCGAGGACCTGCTCGACACCGTCGACGTGACCGACCTCCTCGGCGAAATCGACTGGGAGAACCTCCCCGCCGCCGTCGAGTTGGAGGACGTCCCCGACGCCATCGAGGACCGCAACCCTCGGACAGCGGTTCGGTTGCGAAAGCTGCTGTCGGTGTCGGACATGGCCGACGTGTGGGATAACGTCGACGCCAGAGAGTTCTGGCGACAGTCCCGGGAACTGGACGGCGAACTGGACGACGTCTCCGAAGACGAGTCGGCGTCCGAGGAGTCGTTCTTCGGGGAGTGTTCGCTGGACACTCCGCTCTCCGACGAGGAGGAGAGCGACGACTCTGACGGGGGCTTCTTCTCCGACGACGGCGACGACAGGGCCCCGAGTGAGACGAGCGACGATAGTCTCGAGGGACTTGGGCCCTCGGACGGGGGTTTCGATGCCGAGTCGCTGGAGAACGCCATCCAGTCCCGCATCAGCGATTCGGTCCGAGAGTTCCGAGAGAGCATCCTCGACGCGCGTGCACGGTTGCAACAGAGTCTGGAGGAGAATCGCGACCGTCAGGGGTCGAACGAGACCAACTCGCGCAATCCGACTGCCGTCTCGACGCTCCCCTCGCGAGACGCCGGCGTCGGTCGAGCCACGTTCTCCACGGTCCCCGAAGAGACGCGATACTCGACCGCGCCGAACAGACGCCGCATCTACGGTTCCCGGTTCGGGGACGGTGAGAACGATGCCTAACGCGGGACCGACGCGTGCCTCCGCCGACCTCGCCGACGTGGTCGAACTCCTGTTGGACAAAGGGCTCGTGGTGAACGCGGATATCACGGTCTCCGTCGGCGATACGGAACTGCTCGGGATACAGATTCGGGCGGCAGTCGCCTCCTTCGAGACGGCCGCCCAGTACGGCCTCGAGTTCCCCGAGGGGACCGACGAGGAGCGTATCGAACAGGTCGCGAACCGGAACCGGTTGGGACCGGCGTCCGAGGGCAGGTTCCAGACGGTCGACGACGTCACCGAGACGCCGAACCCCGAGATACCGAACGACGAGGACGACCAGACGCGAGCGGCCGAGACCGTCGAGGGAGGCGACGCCGGTGACGACGATTGACGTCGACGGTGAGGACGCGAGCGACGGGTTGCTCTCGCTCGTGGTCGCCGTCGTCGAGTTGCTCGTCGAAGCGATGGAGCGCGAGGCGATTCGGCGGATGGAGTCCGGCCAGCTAACCGACGACGAGATAGAACGACTCGGACAGCAGTTGCAAGCTATCGAGGCCGAGATAGACGACATCAAGGCGACGTCGGGGATAACGACGGAGGTCGATTCCGTGCGGGAGAACCTCGACGGCCTCGTCGCCGACGCCCTCCGAACGATAGACGTCGACACACCGAGCGGCGATGTCGGTGAGGCCACCGGCACGGCCGCCCCACGAACGCCCGACAGCGAGACAGGAACCCATGACTGACGAACTCGAAACGACCGACGGCACGGACGACGACGGACGATACCTCTACTGCATCGTCGACGTCTCAGACGTCCCAGACGTTGCCACCGGGACGCCCCTCGAGACGGACGGCGTCGACGGCGAACAGCCGACCCTCGTCGTCGAGGACGGTATCGCGGCGGTCGTCCATCGACGCGCCCGACCCTACGACTCCTCGGACGAGGCGACCATCAAACGGTGGCTTCTCCAGCATCAAGGTGTCGTCGACGCCGCTCACGACCGCTTCGGAACGCCGCTCCCGGTCCGTTTCGACACGCTCGTCGACGGTGGCGACGACGCGCTCACCTCGTGGCTGGACCGGCAGCGGTCGACGTTGCGGCCGGCGCTCGACGCGTTCGCAGGTCTCAGCGAGTACCGTATCGAACTCCGATGTGACGCCGACGCCTTCGAAGCGGGTGCCGTCGCGGCCGACGACCGCCTCGGCGAACTGCAGGCCGCGGCGGACGAGCAGAGTACCGGGACCGCGTATTTGCGAGGGAAACAAGCAGACAGACGCGAGCGGTCGCTCGTCGCGAACCAGTGGCAAGAGACCACGGCGACCGTCCGGCAGTCGCTCGCCGACCACGCGGCGGACGTCCAGACCGTCGACCGACCCGCCTCGTCGCTCGCCGAGGCCGACCGCTCCGACGACGCCGACTTCGAGACGACGTTCGCCATCCTCGCGGACGAACAGGGAGCGAGTGCCATCGGTGAGGGACTCGACGAGGTCGCGGGACGACCCGGCGTCCGAGTGCGCTACACCGGCCCGTGGCCGCCCTACACGTTCACGCCGGACCTAGAGGGCAACCAATGAGATTGGGCCGCGTCAGAGCGGCGATGGAGTGACCGGTGGAGCCAACTCGTGACGGGGACGCCGTCGTCGACCTGCTGGACGTACTCCTGCGGGACGGCGTCGTCCTGCAGGCCGACGTCATCGTCACGGTCGCGGACGTCCCGCTAATCGGCATCAGTCTCCGTGCGGCGGTCGCCGGGATGACCACGATGCGGGACCACGGCTACTTCGAGGACTGGGTCGGTGACACCGAGCGAGGCGTCACCGCCGGCGACGCTTCCGAGGACCACCACGCCCGGAGCGACCGGGAAGCACGTACTGCCCCCGAAGAGAGTCAACAGCGGGGCTGAGTCCCCCGTCCGAACCGCTGAACGCGTGCGGGTTCCCCGTCGGTTTTCGCGCACCGGTCCCGTCGCCGTACCGCAGTTCTGCATATACAAGCTCTCCGTTGAGGTGGTTGGGACACGATTGTTCGACATGGACACCGCAGAACTGGCCTCGAAGGTCGAGACAATCTGTACGCGTGACCCCTCGGAGTTCGATTCGCGGGTCCAAGATGAAGCCGCTTGGCTCGTCTCCGCCATCGAGGCGGGGGAGTTCGACAGCGAAATTACGACGACGGGGCTGGAGTACGAGTACTACGTCGTCGACAGCGAGGGCGCACTCACCACGCTGCCACAGCGCATCGCAGAGTTGCCGGGCTGTGACGAGGAGGTCGGCCGCCACCAGATAGAGTTTCAATCGAGCCCGCAGCCGTTCACCGCCGCGGGTATCGAAACCGTCGCGTCCGAGATGCGGGCGCGGTTCGAAGCGGCGGACGACGCCCTCCTCGAATCGGGGGAGCAACTGGTCAGCGACGGCATCTGGACCATCCCGCCGCAGTACGAATCGACCCTCGAGTACCTGACTGCACACGCCGGCAACGACGGTGCCGTCCTCGCGGAGAACATGAACGACACCGTCAGATACCACGTCCAGAGCCAGTCGTCGGCCACCAAAATCGACACGCCCCACGTCACGTACGAGGGCGAGACGGTGCTGTTGAACAGTTTCACGACGTCGATACAGCCACACTTCGTCGTCCAGTCGGCGACGGACCTCCCGGAGTACTTCCGGTACGCGCTTCGCGTGGCCGGACCGTTGCTCGCGCTCGGCGTCAACTCGCCGCTGTTCCCGCCCGACCTGTACGACGAGGCAGACGGCTCGACGGTCATCGACGCCGCCCGCATGGAGAACCGAATCGGCGTCTTCGAGACGGTGATGAACGCCGAGGAGTCCCCCGCAAAGGTGACGTTCCCGGAGGACATCGACTCGGTTTCCGACGCCGTCGACTCCATCGCCTCGGACCCGACCATCATCCCACGAGTCTTCGACGACACGTCGAAGCTCAGCCACTTCACGCACAAACACGGCTGTTACTGGCGTTGGATTCGGCCGGTCTTCGACGAGGGACTCGCCGGCGAAGCGAACGTTCGCATCGAGTTCCGCCCGCTCCCCGGCCAACCGACGCTGCAAGGCAGTATCGGGTTCGTCGCCCTCTTCGCTGGCCTCCTGACCGATTTCGCCCGTCGAAAGCATCCGGTCAGGGAACTCGACTGGGAGGACGCCCGGTCGAACTTCTACGCGGCGGCGGCGGACGGACTGACGGCCGACTTCGAGTGGATCGACCGCCACGGCGACCGCGTGTCTTCCGTCGACCGGGTGTACGCGGACGTCTTCGAGTGTGCCCGGCGTGGGCTCCGTGCGGCCGGGTTCGACCGCTCTCGCGTGGACAGACACGTCTCCCAGTTCGAGTCGCGGGTCAGAAACCGGCGGACGCCCGCGCGGTGGAAGGTGAATCAGGTCCAGACACGACTGGACGATGGCGCACCGTTCGAGCGTGCCGTCCACGACACGCAACGCGAGTACGTCCGCAACCAAGCGGCGACGTTCGAACGCGGTCAGTTCCGCTCGTGGTGACCGGCCCGGACAGCACAGGGTTCGCTGTCCCAGTACGCGGGCCACTATCGGGCCGGCCTCGGCCGACCTTCGGACGGCGGTTTCACCATCTCGACAAAGCAGAGACAGTCCCCACACTACCCGTGGTTCGGTGGGTGAGAGGAGGCGACGGACGACGCGGAGAGCCGTCGCACATCGACCGCACCCCTTTTCGGGCGTGGAGGGGCCGAATTCGACGGTTTCCCCTCTCGCTCTTGTGTGACTTTCTCGGTCGATTTGCCGACTCACGCTGCACACGCAACGCGTCTCGGTCACGACACCTGCCTCGTCACGCTGACGGAGACACAAGTCGCCCCCTCGAGGTGCCGTCGTCGCTACTGCCCCCGAGTAGCCGTCGGTCAGTCTGGCTTCTCACTGCCGTCCATCAGGGACGATACGATGAGTCGCTTGATTCCACGTCGGAGGAGACCACTAGCCGCAGGTTGAGAGATACCCAGATCGGCGGCGACCTCGCTGAGAGTCGCGTTCCGCGGTTCTTCGAAATATCCTGTTTCGAACGCAAGGAGGAGCGCTTCTCGTTGGCTGTCGGTCAACCCAGCGTCCGTGTCACTCAAACTAGCGTATTCGTTCACGCGGAGTAACTCGATGTCGACGTCGTTCTGTTGTGCGTAGTCCCAGAGGTGTATCAGATTCGTTCGGTCGGGCAGCCAGATCGTGAAGTTCCAAGCCTCCCCATCGTTCTCCATTTCGAGGATGACACCATTCGCGGTCGAGATGACCGGTGAGAGGACCTTCGCTTCGTCCGTATACTCGAAGCTATAGATCGCTTCCTGGTTTCTGGTTTCAGTAACTCGCTCGAATTCGCCGACGGTGTTATCACTCCGCAATCCGTCCTCGAACCGAGAGAAGTCTGACGACTCTATGTGATAGAAGAACTTTCCCGATGTTGGGTCAGTTCCGGCCTCCGACACCGACCTGACTTTCGAACTCCGGTCGTGAGTGACTGTCTCTGTGAGCACTATGTCGGGATGCTTGACTCGAACGACCGCCTTAATATCGGTCATCGTTCCATGGGGAAGTAATATTCGATGGATGGAGTTTTGCAATCAACTGACTTCGAGACGGTTGGTGAAAATCGATATTGCAACGCTTGCTATCTGGGTCGTAGTGTGCCCCGTGGTAGCTTAAGCGAGTCGGTTGGTCCCGCTTTCGGAGACGGAGACACTGTTCATGGACGTCCATCTCGTGCACGTCGACCAATCCAGGAGAGCCAGTCAGATAGTGACACAACCTATCTGAGCCGACTGTTTCGACGCAGTCGTTCGCAGCTATGTCGACGTTTCGATGCCATGATTGAACAGCGTCGACCAGATCCGCTCCAACCCGCTGACTACGAACGACGGGTCGGACCCGGCGGGGAGATATAAATCCGTTTCAATAGCCCTGGCTCGATCGTCGACACGGTTTCTCTGTGTCATACGAGTGAATTGGCGACCCGTGACCGCATTGTTCTGTAGCTTAATCGTATAACCTGTTTATACCGACCCCGGAAGAGTCCCTGCGTTGCGGACTCTTTCGGCACGTCGTTCTGGGTCAGCGTATCACTCGTTCTGCGTCGCTCTCCGATGTTACCTCTCCGGCCGCCACCGTCTCACTGACCCACAGAGCGGGTCCCGACTGCTGAACGCACCTGCTGTATTCGCCACGAACCAGATGACAGAACCTGAGACGGTTGGAAATTGAGGCAGGCTCGCTGACACGACCGATGGCAGTACGTCAATCGACGATTGGTCTTTTTCGCGGTGACCAGTGGATATGTAGGCGAATCACCGAACGGCGCGACGTCGTTCGGAACCGTCTGGCCGCCGAACGGAAAGCAAGCCCCATTCCGTCCATTAAAAATATCTCTCCCCCGACGTCTTTTGGTTTGGAACGTGAAAACCGGCTACGGGCGCTGAGGGATTTGAACCGGATGAAGACTCGCTTCGCTCGTCTTCTAGGGCTCAAATCCCACAGCCGACGCTCCTCAGCGCTCACTGTCGTTCGCGCAGAATTCACGGGCGCTGAGGGCTTCAGCGACGTTTCGTGACCGCACCCCCTTTTGGCTGATCTGACTGCTGTGTCGGCAAGTCAGTGTGGGTCGGTCGTCGTGCGTTGCGCGGTTCGCGCACGAGAACTCAATCATGAGTCTTGAACCAATCGATCCGGAAACCGCGCTCGAACTGTATCTGGCAGACAAAGAAAACGACTTGGCGGAAGCATCGCTGGAGGCGCACAGGTATCGGCTCCAGCATGTCGTTCGCTGGTGTGACGAGAAGGGCATCGAGAATCTGAACACGCTCACTGGTCGACAGCTCCACGAGTACCGGCTCTGGCGTCGGAACGAGGGTGACCTCGGTAAAGTGACGGAGAAAACGCAGATGGACACGGTCCGCGTATTCATCCGATGGCTGGAATCGATCGATGCCGTCGAACAGGACTTGAGTGAGAAGGTTCTGTCACCGTCGATCACGCCGTCGGAAAATTCTCGTGATGTGATGCTCGATACTGACCGCGCAAGCGAGGTTCTCACGCAGCTTGAGAAATTCGAGTATGCTTCGGTCAAGCACGTCGGAATTGCGATTATGTGGCATACGATGATGCGCGTTGGGGGTGCGCATGCGCTTGATGTCGAGGATTATGACTCCGAGGAGCAGTTCCTAGAAGTCCATCACCGACCGGAGACCGGGACACCAATCAAAAATAAAGCTGATGGCGAACGCCTCGTTGCAATCTCTGAGTCGTTATGTGACTTGATCGACGACTGGCTCGCCTCGCAGCGACCCGAAGTCACTGATGACTATGGACGTCGTCCGCTACTGGCATCACGTCAGGGGCGAACTCGCAAGAGTACACTTCGCAGCTATGTCTACCGCTGGACTCGACCATGTGCTCTCGGCAGCGAATGCCCACACGGCCGTGATCCCGATGAGTGCGAAGCGATGGAGCACGACAGAGCGTCAAAATGCCCATCTAGCGTGAGCCCTCACGCGATTCGACGCGGGAGCATCACGCATAGCCTCAATAGTAACATGCCTGACAAGGTGGTTAGCGACCGTGCAAATGTCACTCAGCGCGTGATCGAACAGCACTACGATCAGCGAACTGAGCGAGAGAAGATGCAACAGCGTCTGATAACGACGACACTCAGACAATAGAGGACGCACCGAAAGACCGTATCACGCTCTCTCTGCGAGGATATGATGAGTCGACAGTTGATACTCTGTCTCAAATGACTGATTTTGATGCGACGGTGTCAAAAGACACACTCAGTACAACGCCAGATGCCTTCCAACGGTACTCACAACAGGTATTTGACGTGCCGACGATGCACCTAACCGAGGACAACGAGCAGCTCAAATTCCATTATGACGGGACGGTCTACCGCGTAACACAACCACCAACTGATCCAGAAGCCGTTGACGAGGCCTTGGAGGAAATCGAGACGTACTTCGCCACGGTAGACGAGTACGGGAATTCGAATAACCCCACCGCGGTGAAGGCACACATGTACGAAGCCCTCCTCTGGTTCTTTTGGGCACCATTCGTAAATCGACAAGCAGCGTTTTACCAAGAACACGGAATCAATCTGGATAAGGCGTTACCGTCGCTGTATATTTTCGGCGAATCCAATGGAGGGAAAGGAACATTCTGTCGATTCGCCCTGTCGCTTATCAGCGCGAATCGGGTTGAAGCACCGGTTGATGCTGATGAAATCGGAAAGAGGAAAGTTCGGAATCTACGGTCAGCTCATACCTCATTCCCGGTTGTCGTTGATGACATCACAAAACAGAAAGTGAACTCACTGGATACGCTGCGAAACTATTGGAGTGGCTGGACTGGTGAAACAACCTACCCGCTGTTCGCGTTCATCTCCAATGACAAACGACCAGGCGAGTGGTTCCGGAACCGAGCCAAGATACTTCGATTCGACGTAAACTTCAGGACGTCACATCAGGGAGAAGCGAAAGTAAACCGCCTCATCAACACCGAAAACCCCCTATTCCAGTGGTTTGGGCATAAGTATCTTACACGCGATCTTGAATTAGGGGAGGACTCAGATGCACTCCGTGAGGTTAGAGCCACGATGAAAGATCTCTATGATTTTGCTGAGCGTGAGATACCTGACTACTTCCCTGAAACACCGGCTGAGCAGGCTTACGATACGGGTCGTGAACGATGGCGAAATCTCACTAATCACGATGATATCGAGATTACGGAAGACGGAGAAACGCTGAAAGTCTCGTTCCCGGAGTCCATGAGCTTCGAACTTCACGAATACAAACGCGATCCACCGATGACAGTCCGAATAGAAAAACGTGGACTAGATCTTATCATCAAGACTCCGGACGAGTTCTTTGATTGGCTTGGCGAGTCTGCCACTGACCACAACGCAGGTGGGCTCCTGTCACGTGCCCGGGACTATTTCACAGGTGTCTGATCGTGACCGACTTGCACTGCATCGGCCAGTCCTGGATTGTGGCTGTGGCGATGAATTAATTAACCAGTTAAGATGATTAGACCTATGTCCTTCTCTCATATCGAATATATGGATTCTCATGGGCGGGGAGAGGCGCAATGAGCACAAGAAGAGACTTGGAAGGGGAGCTTATCTCAGTCCCATTCGGCCAGTCTGAAACGGAATCGGCAGTTCGGGACGCTTACCAGGAGTTGCGTGATGAGCACGGGTCTGAGAACGTACTCGTGCTAACGGGGTCCCCGACGAGCATGGACACATTTGAGGAAGTGATCGGTCCGGAGGTTCCGGGGGCTAGAGTGCCGCGTGTCTCGTCGCTCGTGGTGCACGCGACCGACGTGGTGAACGCGGTAACTGACGAGGTGATCCTGTCGGATATGTTGCGGCGGGAGCTCGTGCATCGGTTCCTCGCTGACAAGGAGTGGGAGTCGGAGTATTTCGAGACGGCTGCTGAATTAGATTCGTTTGCCGGAGACGTGGCGCAACTCATGGAGACGGCGACGTGGCAAGACGCGACGCTTGATACGACGCGGGAACTAATTGAGGTCGAAGAGGCTATCGGCGAGTTCCAAGCGTGGCTCGCTGAACACGGGCACATCGAACGTGGGCAGTTGCTGTCGACCGCAATTGAACAGCTCGGTGAGCCTGAGCAGCGAGAGATCGCGGTTGATGTTGATGCGGTCCTCGCTGTCGAGTTCGAGGAGTTCTTTCCGCTTGATCGGCGGTACTTGGCTGCACTGACCACTGACCTTGAGTTGGTCTGTGTGCGTGAGCGAGCGAGTAGCGTTCGCCGCACTGGCGTCGAGACAGGCCCGGTAACAGACTACGTCTCGCTGACCGACAGTACCTCCGAGATAAAGAAGGCACCAGCGTCGCGGCCGGCGGCTACAGCCCGGTACTTGGCGACCGGGGACGTGCTGGACGACCCGGAGAGTGGTGCTGTTACGGTGATGAGTGCTGAGTCTGGTGATGAGCAGTTTGACCGGATTGCTGATGAGATCGAGCGGCTCCGGGAGGTTCACGGGTGGCAGTATGACTCGTTCGCGGTCGCAACCGGGCACGGGACTGATGGGGTATCGGACGCGATTCATGCACTCACGCAGGCAGGTATCCCGACTGAATCGACGACTGTCACGGGGTTCGGTGATGATCCGGCGATTCTGGAACTGTTGGAAGTCACGCGGTACTACGCTGCTGAGAGTGAGGGTGAGGAGACCCTGTCTGTCGACGAGAGTGAGTTCGATACGGCGCTGCTGTCGACGATTCGTGCAGAGGAGGATTCGCTTGCGGATGTGTTGCGTCGGTGGGCGACGGCGTCGGGGTTGAAAGATCGGATTGCGACGCGAGCGTCGCCGCTGGACGCGCGGTCGCAGTTCGGGAATGTCCGACGGGTGTTTTCGATGGCCGAGTTCATTGAGGACACGGAGTTCATCGAGGCGTCGTGGCCCGTATTCGTTGAGATGTTGGAACGCGCTCACGAACACGCTGACTCAGAAACGCGAACGAGTTCAACGGACCTCGACGGCGGCGTTCGCGTCGACCGGCTGGAGTCACTGAAAAACGGGTCGTGGCGAGCCGTCTTCGTTCCTGACGTTGTCGACCAGGCGTTCCCGGGTGAACCGTTCCTGACGCGATTGTTCCCGCAGGACCGCGTCGTAGAGATGCCTGATTTCCCGGGTGTAACGGACGTGACGGGGAGTGAGGTCGCGGCGACGTTCCAGACGCAATCGACGGCGTCGAGTGATCCGCTCATGCAGTATCATGTCGAGCAATCCCGGCGGCGGTTGGCGGTCGGTGCGAACGCCGCGTCGGAACGACTGTACTTCTGCCTGTACGACCACGAGAGCAGCGCGCTGGACGAGAAAGTACAGCCGTCACGGTTCCTCACCGATGCGTATCGGCAGTTGCCGTGGATCCAAGGCGAGTCCGATGACGAGATTCGGAGCGAACGGCGCGCCGAAGAGTTCGTCCTGTCGCGCATCGACCGCGCGTTGGCCGACGTGCGGCGAACGCAGAGTCGTGAGATGACGGTGTCCCTCGACGACCTGTCGGATGATCTCGGTGAGATTCACCGCGTCCTCGATGAGAGTGGAGAGCGGGGGGACGCGATGCGGGAGGCGTTGCAGGCGCGTGTTGACTTTGCGGCCGGGAGGGTGCGCCGTGAGTGACGTCGTGTCCGTGTCGCCGACGCGACTCGCAACGTACGCGACGTGTCCGCGCCAATACGAGTACAAGCACGTCCAGAGTGTCTCCTCGCCCGACGAGACGAAATTGTACCTCCATCAGGGGAAAGCGTACCACGAAATGATTGAGCGCGTCTGTGACGCTACAGGCCGCGACGATGACCCTGGAGTCATATACGAGCGAGCGATGGACGTGTTCGATTCGGCGTGGACCAAGCACATCGACCCCGAGGACTACGCGTCGAACGCCCACCAAGAGTATCAACGTCGGGAGACACTCGCCGGCATCAAATCGTTCTTCGATCCCGAGGACGGCGACGGAATCGAGCACGCACAGAAATCGGTGGCGACGGAGAAACGAATCCAGTGCGAACATGACGACATCGGACTACACGGGTACACGGACAACGTGTTGCGTGACGGTGACACGTTGCATCTGATTGATTACAAGCGGAACGTCAGAGGTGTGCTCGGGTCTTGGAGTGCTGACAGGCTCGAAGAGCACCTGAACGAGGAAGCCCACGAGGCCCAACGAGTCAAGAACGCGTTCCAGACCGCCGCGTACACAGAAGGCATCAAAGACTCCTCGCTGTACGAACCAGGGATGTCCGTTCGGTTCAGCTTCTACGGGTTGTTGCACTCGACGGAGAAACAGAGCACTCCAGCCGGGTACACCGTGACGGCGAGCGGCCGGGAACGGGAGACGACCGAAGCGTACGAGGAGTATTACGAGACGGTTTGGGACCTCATCAGCGCCGCGCACGAAGGTATCACAACTGGACGGTTCGCCCCGGACCCGTTTGACCTCATCCGGGCGGAAGCCTGCGACGATTGTGATTACCAGTCGATGTGCGCGGATTACATCGCCACGGAGGTTCAGCAATGACCGACAGCGAGGGCAGCCTGCCCGTGTGGCTCCCCACTATCGAGGATGACGTTGACCCGAAGGACCAGCAAAAGAAGATTATCAGGTCGGGCGAGTACCCGATGCGAGTGTTGGCGGGTGCAGGGACCGGGAAGACGTTCACGATGGTCCGGAAAATCGAGCATCTCATCGACGAGGAAGGCGTGTCCCCGGACCGGATTCTCGCGTTGACGTTCACGAACAACGCGGCCGATTCGATGCAGGAAAAACTGCAGGAGAAACTTGGGACCGCCGGGTACGACATCGACGCGTACACGTACCACTCTATCTGTAACGCAATTCTGCAGGACTACGCGTACACGGCCGGGATCGACCCGGATTTCGACGTGGCAACGGACGCCGAGAAGTACGCCGTGGCACTGGAAGTGCTCGATGAAATCGAGTACCGGACAGTTAAGCCGAATGTCTACGGACCGAACTCACACGGCAGCGGTGCAGCTGACGCACTCACCGGCTTCATCAGCTCGATGAAACGCAGCGGTATCGACCCGGACGCTATCGACGCGTATCTCGGCTCGGCTGACCGATTGTACGAACTCGCAGACATCCCGGAAACCATCGAAGACGCCGCGAGCGATAACCTCGGCGGGCGGTCGGTCTCTACAGTACTCGACGGACTGCCGGCAGTCCGGGAAGCACTGGTAGAGGCACGCGAAGACATCGGTGACGACGGCGTCGAGGCAAGCATCTCGGTTTTCCTCGACGGTGCCACCGCGGTGTGTGACTCGCTCATTGCAGCGTTCGAAGCCGCTGAGTCTGGCGACCGTGACCTGCCGGAGAACGCACACAAGATTCCGAAGTACCTGTTCGGCGGGTACGCCAGTGGCGCGCCGAAAGGCATCCCGGAGGTCGGGCTCGAACTCCCGCAGTATCTCGCTGACTTCCTGGACGATTGCCTGCAGGCCCGCGACCTTGTCGCCGGGTACGACGCGTACGAACAGGAACTAGCCGAGCGTGGACTCCTCGATTACGACGACCTCGTCGTCGAGACGGTCAAGCTCTTAGAAACTAATGCGGTCGACGACATTGCGGGTCGATGGGACTACGTGTTCTGTGACGAGTTCCAGGACACTGACCAGTTACAGTTCGACCTCGTCACGTCCCTCGTCAGCAACGAGAACCTGTTCGTCGTCGGTGACGACGACCAGGCGATCTACGAGTGGCGGGGCGCGAACGTCGCCAACATCACCAGTGAACTCGACAGCGAGTTCGGCGACGCACTCGCCGACGAGCCTCTCGAACAGAACTTCCGCTCCCGGCAACCCATTCTTGACCTCGCCAACGCCGCACTCGACGAACTTGACGAGCGGAAAAGCGAGAAGACACTCACGCGCGTCGACGAGCCGAACTACGACGGCGACAGCGTCGTCACAGTCGAAGAGGCTGAGGAGGAAGCCGATCGGGCCGACCAGCTTGTCGCCGTCGTCCAGAACATGCTGTCAGGTACTGCTAATGAACTCGACCGGGCGTACGACCCCGGTGATATCGCGTTACTCGTTCGGAAGAACAAGCACGCCGAACCACTTGTTGAACGGTTTGAGGACCTCGGGATTCCGTACGAAGTAGCTGGTGACCTAGCAACGGATTCTGTCGGTGTGGGCACGGTCATCGCGTATCTCAAGGCACTCGCTCGACCAGAGGACGATGAAGTCAGTTGGAACCGCGTGTTGACGATGCGGTACCGCCTCGCTGACGCGGACCTCCGGGACCTCAACACGCGAGACAGCGCTCTCGTCACAACCCTGCTTGAGACACCGCTATCGGAGTTTCAGGAACCAGACCGCGTCGAAACCGCGAGAACCCACGTATCGCATCTACTGGAGCTTCGAGATAGCGCGTCACTTGCGCGCCTTTACCGCGAATTGAAGGACCTGACCGACATCGAATGGTATCTCAGCGAACAGGACCGCCGGAGCCTCGACCAGTTAGAGGACGTCATCGAACAGTTCGGAGAGGACGCGGTGCAGCCGTCACTAACCGGGGAGTTCGTGGAAGCACTCAGACACCACGACGAGGTGTTCGCCGAGAACGGTGGAACACCAACCGATCAACCAGAATTAGCCGACGACGCCGTCAACGTCATGACCATCCACAAAAGCAAGGGACTGGATTTCCCCGTCGTCTTAATGCCGCGACTCACGGCCGACGAGTGGGGGCCGCGCGGCCGGTCCTACGACGCGCTGGAAGCGTCACTGACTGACGGCCCCGAAGCGGCGTTCTCACAGGACTTCGTCGCCAACGATGCGCGGGAAACGCGGCGTGTCCTCCACGTCGGTCTGACACGCGCCGAGGACGTACTCGTTCTGCACGGATCGAGCGAAGACGATGACGCGAGTGACGATGCAATGCAGGACTTCCTCCGGGAAACACTCTCACCAGGACTGCCGTGGGAACCGGACGCCGACCATCTCCCTATCTGGCGGGACATCCAGCACTGCCTCCCGCCGGAAGCCGCCGATTGGACCGACTCACTGGCCGCGACTGTCCTCGGCGACCTCGGCGGGACGGTGACGCACAACGGCGACGCTATTAGCCCCGAAACGGCCCGAGAGGAAATCCTCACACTCGGCACCGATCTGGCAGCAGGAGCCGTGGAACGCACTGCACCGTCTCGACTCACGCTTGAGTCGCTTACCGGCGCACCCGACGTTGCCCCGGAGATCCAGCACAGCTATACGTCGCTCAAATCGTTCGAAGACTGCCCGCGGCAACACTACCTCGATTACGTCGTCAACGCCTTCCGGGATTACACGTCAAGCGATGAGGCGTGGACAGAGAACGACACCGGCCCGTCACAGCAAACCGTCGGGATACTGTTTCACGACACGGCCGAAATCGCGGCCGACGAGAACGCGTCGTCACCAGCCGAGTGGTACGAGATCTGTGAGCGACTCGCTAATCAAAAGCGGGCCCTCGACGCACTCCCCGACGCGAAGGCGTGTATCGATCGGTACTTCGAACTTGAGCTCAGCGAGTGGGATGTCGTTGACGCGGAACGCGAGTTCGCTATGGAACTCGACGGCGAGGAAATCGTCGGATACATCGATGCCGTCTACCGGACCCCTGACGAAGATCTCGTCGTTATAGACTACAAGGCCACTCAACGCGAGCGCGACATCGAAGGCAATCGGCAGTTACCGCTGTACCTGCTCGCGTGCCGTGACCTGTACGACGAACCGGTTCACCAAGCCGGCTACGCGTACGTCGGACCACTTGGACCGGCCGTTGAGACAAAAACGTTCTCCGAGACCGACTTGGAAGACGTCCAGACGGAAATCCGAGAAATGCTCGCAACGATTAGCGAGCTATCGTACGACGACTTCGTCGCGGACTCTCACTGTCGATGGTGTACGCACAACGAACTATCGTGTGCGGCACCAGTTGGAGTGGGAAAATAATCTTAAGCAGTAATTTGAATGGCTAGTTAATTCAAACTTGATCAATTCTAATCATCGTGGCAAGATACAAATTAATCAACTTTGTTGAGATACTCTGCCTCAGCCGAGGACTGATCTCGGCCGTATGAAGTTATTTTATCGCTAATTTTGTCACCTGAAGAAGTATCTTCAGGGCAACCATCTACAAAAATAACAAATCCTTCTTTTTTACAGACAGCTGTTTTTATACCAGAGTGGTGGGCTTTGATACTTTTGACACCGACATCAACAATATCGCCGATATCCACAGGTGGAGATCTATTTTTTGCCTGCTGGTGAGCTTTTTTTGATTGTTCTTTTTCATATTCTTCTTGAGCTTCGTGACGCAATTGATCTTTGATTTCTTCCTTAACTTCCTCATCAATTTCTTGTTCTTTTTCTTTTTTTTTTGCCCTTAGATTTGCCCTTTTTGTATATCCCATAACCAACGGCTCCTGCTGCAGCGATGCCAACAACAACTGGTGCGACCATATGTTAAGTGTATTTTCATCAATATTAATACCTCCTCATAGTGCTATCAAAGATGACATAAATGCAGGTTTTATTTACAGACAAAAATGGGAAAAATATCTCCAATAGTATTATACGGGTTTATACCAATTTTTAATCCATGGAGTGTCATAATTGTGGGACATCTATGAGTGGTAAGGTCGAAAAAGTAGATGACCCGAAACCGGGAGAAGGTGAAAAAACCGTTGTTAATCATGAATGCCCCAAATGTGGAACACGAATAGAGAAGAAATATGTTACTCTCGCAGAAGCAAAAAGGAATCTCTAAAAGTTAGTAGAATCGGGTTTGTCGGAAACATCTTCTCTCTCATATATTTACTACTAAGTCTACCTAATCTTTAGTACAATCGTAGTTCGGATTTGGAAGTACCATACACCCAATTTATCAGCTGTCGTTTCGCCGAATTATTGTTGCGCCCGGTGAGTTTCGACGATTGGCTGATCGCGTTCAAGAATAGCCGCTAGCTTCTCACTTCGCGTGTCGATGTCGATTTCTTCGTGTTTCCAGTTGCGTTCGGTCTTGCCGTTCCACACGCCATACAGCGTCGCTCGTGGAAGGACCAGCACACCGAAGAGCACAGCGAGTTCGTAGAGCAACGTCGCTATCTGCCCCCATGTCCCGGTGATGCGGCGTGGGAAGTCGATGCTGAAATCGACGTGGACGGCCGGGACTTTCCGCTCGCGTGCCTCATCGATGAACCCGTAGTCGTTTGAGAACAGGATGACGCCAGTGGGTTTGTCGGCGTAGTACTCCGCGCAGCCGTCGATGATGTTCGTATCACCAGTCTCCGTAGCGACGATGTCGTGCGGTCTCGTCTCGCGTAACCGACGGAACTCTCGGAGTCCGAGCCGCGTTTCCCGGTTGTCCTCGGTTGGTTGGCCGGCAAGTCGCTCGTACTCGGAGCCGAACGCATCGGCCAGTGCGGAAGCGGGCATCGCGTTCTTGCCGTACCGGTAGCTGATGCTCAGCTCCGACTCGACGCCCGCGGCCAGAGCGTACCCGTCGACCGGTGCTCTCCCACCTTGTTTCGTGTGTAACACCGGGTCGATACCGAGGACGTCGTGCATCCGCCACGGCAGGATATTGGTGTCGAAACCAGCGTATCGCGGCGGATGCCCTTCCTGCAGATCTTGGTATCCGTACCGGGTGATGAATTTGTCGAGCTCCTCGCGGTTCTGAATATCGACGAGCCCGCTGGCGGTGACGGCTTTGACGTACGCGGCTTCGTTCGGGAGTTCTTTGCGAATCGTCGGACCGTGCTCGCGTTCGATCTCATCGAGTGCGTCCTCATACGTCACAGCACCGGTGGTCATGCTGACCGTGCTGTCCGTAGCGTCGCCGAGATTGACACGAAACAGCTCCCCCATTTCTTCGGACGGATGATCCACCGAGAAGGATTCCTCACCGAGCTCGTAGAGGCCGTTCAACAGGAGTATCAAGTCCTCATGTGCGAGTTCCATTAGAGTATCTCCGTGAAATCGAACAGTTTCGCTGCTGTGCGTGGTATCTCGGGGTAGATGCGGCTGAAGTAGTCGCTTGATTCCAGGTAGAAGTAGAAGATGTGGTCAGCGTCGTAGGTCATCCCGGCGTTGAACGCGATGACGGACATGAATTTCCGGCCGGGCGTGACGTCAACGGCGACGTTCGCAGCTGCGTCGCGTGCTTCGGTGATTGCCTCTTGGAAGTGAGTCGCAATTCCCTGGAAGTCCGTCTCGTGATCAACGTTCCCCGTTTTGATCGTCGGGCTCTCGACACCGTACTGCTCCAGCAGCGTCCGGGTCAGGACCTTCGTATCGGACAGCGCATCGCCGAGTCCGGGGTTGTCGAGGAAATACACGGTGTCGGGCACAAATGTATTATCCAAGCCGTCCCCGGCGCACGCCGCGGCTATGGGGTTCACCATCGCCTCGACGGTCGTACTCCCCGAACTCACCCACACATTATTCATCATGCCTATCACGTCACCACATTATGATAAGCGTTCACCTGCACGTTACTCCTCCAGCCGTGAGAGCGCCCACGAGGCTCGGGCCCGCACGCCTTTGTCGGCGTCTTCCTGCAGGCATTCTCGAAGCGCGTCTTCGCTGTCTGTGGCGCGGAGATAGCCGAGTGCCCAACACGCGTTCTCCCGAACGGCCGACTCATCGTCAGCCAGTAGGTCGACGAACGTCGGTGTCACGTGCTCGATGGCTGCCGGGAAGTCCCCTGCTACGCGAGCCAGCGTCCCGCTCGCGTTGGTTCGCGTGTAGGCATCCTCGACGGTAAGCAGGTCGGCGATGTCGTCAGCGAACGGTTTGACGACATCGGTGTGGACCGCCGAGACGTCGAAGAGCAGCGCGACCGCGTTGTTTCGAAGCCGGGGGTTCTCCGCAGCCAGCAACTGTGCGACGTCATCGACAATGTCGACTGCGAGGCTTGGTTCCGTCTCGACAGCACGGCCGAGCGCAGCGGTCGCGCACAATCGAACATTGTCTGGCTGTGACTCGTCCAGTACAATCGACCCGAGCGGGTCTGCGGCCGGGACGACGGCGTCCGGGTACTCGCTCGCAATATCGGTAAGTGCAGCAACAGCATCGTGGGTCCCGTCAGCACGGTCTTCGATAACTGTCACTAATCCCGGGACGGCATCCACTACATCGCTCGGGGCTGCTGACGCGATGTGTGCGATACACGCAGCCGCTTCACGACGAGCCGACACGCGGTTAGAGTCGAGATACGGGGTAATCTCTCCCGTCGCCGGCGCAATCGTACCGGGACGCTGCTCGCCAATCGAACTGAGTGTCGCCAGGGCATCGCCCGGCGAAACCAAATCCGACCGGCCCAACAGCGACCGAAGAATCGGAACCGCCGGCGTACAGTCTTCGGGACGGACCGTTGCGATCGATCGGAGCGCCTGCAAGGCTTCTCGCTGCAGGAGTGGACTCGTCTCCGTTCGATCTAACAGCGACAACACAGCCGAGACACGGACGATCGCAGGGTCGGCCGCTGCCAGTCGTCGAAGCAGGGTCGCCTCTGCAGTCAGCGTCTCCGCTTGCGAAGTGAGTCTCGGAACGATGTCAGCCGAGAGATCGACAGCAGATACCTGTTCGATCGCCTCGATACCGACAATGAACTTGTCCTCACCCGGTGCGAACGGCGTACAGATCACCCCGGGTGCTTTCGACGGTTCTTCGAGAAATACAGCGTCAACCGAGATGCTCGACAGGAGTATTGTTGACTCACCGTTGTCGTCGGTGTACGTGAGTTCGAAGCCCGGGGCTGACCGGTGCTTGCTGAGCCACGATGAGAGGTGTGATGCATCGACGGGAGCGACGCCGGCAGTCACAGGCTGACCTCCGTCCGTGACCGGATCACCCGCCCACGGCAGTGCCGGGTCGATATCGCCTTGCTCGACGGCCGGAACGAACTCCCACGCGTGATAGTGCTCCCACTCGGCGACGTCACTTAGGTCGAGGTCGTCAATGACGATATAGCCGTCCGCGTCCGGGTGCAGGTCCGCGATGAGTGCGAGTCGCTCCCGACGCAGCGGGAACTGTTCGTAGTACCCGTCGGGTTGTTTCTCACCGAGCCATTCGTCCCACGAGTCGTCGTGTCGACCGACGATGTCGACGACGCCGGGAATCGCTGCTTCCTCCGCGAGGTCCTGATTCCCGATGGCGTACACGGCGTGGTCAGTCTCGTGTGCGAGGTGGCGGACCCACTCCAGTGGAACGGCTTCGTGCCGCGGGTGCGCGTTCACGTCGACAGTCCAGTCCCGGTCGAACGCAAAGACCAGGCTCACTCCGAAACCTCCGCCTCCCGTACCGCCGGCCGGCACAGCATGTCGAGTAACTCCAGTTCCTGCTGGAGCGACTCGTCACCGACGGCCTCCATCTCCTCGACAAGGTACGTCCGCAGACTGTCGAACCGGGCGGTGTACTCGTCGGGGACGGCCAGCGGGACGGACTCGCGCTCGTGTTCGCCGCGCTGGTTGGGAAGTAGCCAGTCGTCGACGCCAGTCGCTCCGTCAGCCCTGTCGTGAACGTCCCGCGCCCACGTGCGGAGTTCACGAGCATACCGAGCGAGCGCCACAGCCTTCCGGACCCCGCCGTGTGCGAACGACTCTGGTGCACCTGGCATCGAGACGGCCACGCGCTCGGTCTCTTCACTCCCATCTCGTTCTGTCCACGACGCTTGCAGTTCGAGCGTCCCGTCCGATGCTGTCTCGGTGAGTCGAACGAGGACGACCCCGCCACGCGCCTCACCGTCCTGCTTGGCGGAGGGGAACAGCGTTCCGACGTGCATCAGTTGGTCACTCGCACCGTCGACCGACGGAGAGCCGTGGACTGCTTCTACCTCGTAGCCCGTCGCGTCCAGCTCCAGGTCGAGGTCGTACACGAGCGGTGTCACCATGTAGTCGAACTCTTCGCCGAGTCGCTGTTCGAACTCGTCGGCGGAGTGGATGAAGTAGTGGTTCGCCCCGCGAATCCCCGAGACAGTGTCGGCTAACTCAGCGTTCGCGTCCAAGCCCATGCCAATGAAAGTCGTGTGAATCCCGTCGGCGGCAGCCCCGGCGAATCGCTCGGTCAGCTCGTTCGCGCCGGTCCGCCCGGTGTTGGGCATCATGTCGGTCATGAAGATGACGCGGCGCTCGACATCGTAACTGGTTGTCCCATCGGCGAGCATATCGACGGCTGCCTCGAACCCGTCTTCCATGTTCGTGCTGCCGCCAGCGGCGATGTCACGGATGTGCTGTCGAATCGCGGGCATGTCCGTCGCACCGACATCCCGGAGCGGCTTCGCCACGTGGGCACGGTGATTGTACAGCACGACGCCGAGTCGGTCCTCGGCGTGGAGTTGCTCGGTGAGCGCGCACAGTGACTGCGTCGCCGCGGCGAGTTTCGTCTGGCTGTCAGCCTCGGCTTCCTGCCGGTTCCCTTGCTCGTCGTAGTAGTACTGGTCAAACGCGCTGCTCATGGACCCGGACACGTCGAGGACTGCCACGAGATCGAGGCGCGGGCGTTCGAACGCGTCAACAGACAACGTCGAATCCAGGCCGACCGAGAGGTACTGTTCAGTCTCGCCGTTCAGCGTGTGGTTGCTGACAGCGGCCGCGTACCGCGGTGCGAACAGCGAATCCGTCGCAGTCCGCTCACCAGTTTCGAAGTAGTAGTCGTAGAACAGCCCCTCATCGCTGATTGCCTCGGGCTCCGGCGTGTACCCATTCCGGATGTTCTCCCGGAAGTTGGTCACGTCTTTCGCACCGCCGGCCGCGAGCCCGACCGTCTCCGGACTCGCCATGTTGTTCTGGAAGCTACCCATCATCGGCTCCGCATGCGCCTCGTCCACGACAGCGTGGTTGCCCCGGTGAAGATCCCTCTCGTCGATATGACGGCCACATGACGTGCACACGAAGTCAGGTGTCTCGACCGGTTCGTCGTCTTGCATCGGGAGCCAATCGTCGACAGTCCCGGACCCGTCATCGACGGGCGTGATGGACGAGGTCTCGTCGAGGATACCGAACCGCTTGTCGAGATCGAGTTGCGCCGCTGCGTCAACGATTTCGGAACCGGCAGTGTCTATGGCCTCCCCCGCTCGGAGCGTATCGCCACAGTGTGGGCACTCGTGCGCGACTGCTGGTGACCCATCGACGGGATCGGCACCGAGCAGCCCGGTAACCTCGTACGTTCCGCCGGTTTCGAGATGCCACAGCGAGTCGCTCTCGGGCGCGGCGAGTATGCTGAACTGGTTGCCTGCCTGGTCGGCGACAAGCAGTCGGAACACCGTCGCGCCATCGCAATCGAGTGGTCGTTTAGTGATGAACTCGACCGAGAGGTCGAGTCGTGCGCCGGGTCGTGCGTCCGCGAATATCCCATCCATTGTTCGTTGATGGCTGCCGCTCACCCGGGCAGCCTGCGGGCCCCTTAATTACAGTACACGCGCCTTCCTCGCGTGCAACGAAGTAAGCACCATTACAGTGGCGCTTTTGTCACACTTACACCCAACATTATGTCTCATGGTGGCATAAATGTTTCGTCTAAATGCACTATAGAGACTTATTTGTCTCCACAAACTACAATGCGATGGCGTTTATTCTATATCGGTAGGAGAATTGGATATTAGGCGGAGTTCTGACTCGGAAACCACACGTTGCGGCGCAGAGTAAACGGGCGTAACAATCATTGCGATGGCGCTCAAGGACTAAGCAACAGTTCAATGTCTCTCGATGCTGGTGACACCTTAGTCGAGTCCCTCCGGGAACACAACCCCTGGTGGGACGATGGTGCCGACGCCTTCGACCTGCCGGCTCGTCAAAAAAGCGATTTCTACCACCTCGCGCGTCCGAACGAGGCCGGGAGCCAATTCGAGGACCAATCCATGCTCGCCCTCGTCGGGCGGCGCGACGTCGGGAAAACCACGCTCCTCCACCAGTTCATTCACCACCGAATCGAAACCGGTGACGCCCCCGAACAGTTCCTCTATCTGCCGTTCGACGCTGACCCGCTATATCAGCTCCAGTCCGACGAGCAACTCGCGCGCGCGGTCCGATACTACGAAAGCCGCGTCTACGGTCGCACACATGACGACGGACCACAGTTCATCCTCTTGGACGACATCCACCAGATCGAACACGCGAACAAACCCACAATCGACGGATGGGGTGCACCCGTCGCCGAACTCATCGATCACGCACCGGACCGGCACGTTATCATGACCGCCAGCGCCGAAGTCCAAATCGAACGAGAACTTGCCGACAGCGGTGTCTCTCCAGACGTCTACGACGTGCAGCCGATTCTCCCTGAGAAGTTCCGCGACTACCTGTTCACCCTCTACCCCGACCTCGAAGCCGAAGGTACCCGTGTCAGCCCGAGTTCGATACGCGCAGGCGATTACAGCCTCCCGGAAGCGATAGCCAAAGAGGATACAACGGCACTCATTGAGGAACTGCAGCACAAATACGAGAAAGTCGGCGATGCGGAACGCCGGATCCAGTCGCAAGTCGTCGAGTACCTGACGATGGGCGGCATCATCAGTTACGAACACGACGGAGCCGTCGAATCAGCCAGCGACCTCACCGCGAAAGACTACGCGCGACTCCGTGACAACGTCAGGGCAGCTCTGTATCAGGATGTTCCCGGTTTCGAATCGATTCAAACAATTGCCGATCTCGAACGCCTCTGCGCGTTGGCCGCTCGGAATCGCGCCACAGAATCGTTCCGCTACCAAGAACTCGTCGAGTTGTTCGACGTCGACCGTCGCACAATCGCAGATAGCTACTTGCCCGCACTCAGCGAACTGTACGTACTCACGGGCGTCACGGAATACGACAACAGTCGCCCGCGCGGTGTCCGACTCTATCTTCGTGATACTGGCCTCGCAACGGCACTATCGGACGGCGACGCATCGGCGGTACGCAACGACTTCCAGCGCGAAGCAGAACTCGCCCGCGTCGCCGCCTTCGACCACACGATGCGCTTCGCCTACGGCGTCAACGCAGCACAAGGAAACGACCCAACACCGAGTGTCCAGTACTGGCGCGGCCGAGAGGGAGAAGTCGACTTCGTCTTCGAAATTGATGACACACCAGTCCCGATTGCACTTGCGTATCGGTCGCGCGACAGAGACACAGCACTTGCCGCCGTCCGGGAATTCCAAGCCGAATACGACGCGCCGGTAGGTTTCCTCCTCGCAGGCGACACGGTTCGCGGCTTAGAACCAATCCAGCGGATCGACGACAGTGTCATCCAGTTGCCGTACTGGCTGTATCTTCTGCTCTGCTGACGAGCGTATCAGTCAGAGCAGCCTTCTCTATCCCACACGAGATAGAATCACCTATACCGTACCAAGTGCGGCAATGAGATTGATGCGTCTTGAACTGTTTCGCCTTCTCCGTCGCTAAAACCAGAATTTCGCCACGGAATGGGAAGCAGAGCTATCGGACAAACGTATCGAGACCATGGAACAAGCGAAGGAGAGTCTCGAAGACGAGAGTGACTAAACATGGCACCACACCACAAGCTATTTGCCGCTGTTCTGTCATCTAAATCTTAGCGAATCGCAAGACGCCGTCGACCCCGTTACGCAGCGTAACGAAATCAAATCGGCTGGAGGGGATGTGGTTTATAAACGTCGTACTGCCGTCTGCCAAATGTGGACCGTCACAAAACGGGACGGGCGCTGAGGGATTTGAACCCCCGACGGTTTGGTCCGAAGCCAAGCACTCTGTCCAGGCTGAGCTAAGCGCCCTACGTCATACGTAATTCGGTGTTGTGGTTTAAACCAACCGGTTCCGTCTCGCGTTCGTGAATCGACACCACGCGTGTAGCGGTGACGCGGTCTCACTGTCACCTATAGGACAACGCATATACGCCTGT
Source organism: Haloarcula sp. H-hyl6 (assembly GCF_056934455.1). Classification (NCBI taxonomy): domain Archaea; kingdom Methanobacteriati; phylum Methanobacteriota; class Halobacteria; order Halobacteriales; family Haloarculaceae; genus Haloarcula; species Haloarcula sp. H-hyl6. The sequence continues at coordinate 512,259 of NZ_JBRIIK010000002.1, read as the reverse complement.
CGGCAGACGGTACTGCTAGCCGTCCGACGTGGCCGTTCGACACCTATCAGAACTACCATAGGTATGTACTGTCTCGGTGAGGCGTGGCCCGACGTTCCCCTGGACCCCGGCACGAACGTACTCGTCGCGGGGCCGCCGATGAGCGGTGCGCGGCGACTCGCGATGACCGCGGTGGCAGAGGGGACCCGAAGGGGTGACGAAACCCTCGCCGTGACGACGCGTGACACCGCCGACAGGGTCCGCACGGACTACCGGGCGTGTCTCCGCGACGTTGAGGGGGACGTACCGCCGTTGTACGTCGTCGACGCCGTCACGGAACAGAACGGGGGCGACGCCGACGACCACCGGCACACGAGGTACGTCGACTCGCCGAGAGCCGTGACCGACATCGGACTCGCGTACTCCGAGTTCGTGCAGTCCGCCTACGACGCCGGGGGCATCGAGCGAACGCGCGTCCTCGTGGATTCGCTGTCGCCGGTACTGGTCTACTCGACGCTCCAGACCGCGTTCCGATTCGTCCACGCGTTCACGTCACGCGTCGAGAACGCCGGTGCGCTCGGCGTCTACACCATCTGTTCGACGGCACACGACGACGACGCAGTGGAGACGCTCGCTCAACTGTTCGACGGGACCGTATCCGTGACCCGCGAGGGACGGGCGACGGTGAGGCTCCCAGGGGCCGACGACCGGACCGTCGACCTCTGACGGACACCGTTACCGCTAGGTCTGTGTCGACCCGGACTCGTCCGTTCGGTCAGCGTCCGCAGACTCCGCGTCGTCGATGTGTTCGGCGGCGAGCACCGAATCGACGTCGACGCCCTGTTCCTCGGCGAGGGCTTCGAGCAGCGCTCGCTGTTCGGCTAGCTCGCGGTCTACGTCGTCGACGCGGGCGTTGGTGTCCTCGACCGTCTCTCTGAGCTCCTGTAACTGTGCTTTGAGTTCGTTGACCTTCGTGTAGAGGTCGTCGGCGACGTCGGCCACTTTCTGTATCTTCTTCGCCGTCGAGCCAAGTCCCATGGCGCAGGCTACTACGGGCGTCCATTTCGTCGTTACGCTCGAGCGTCGGCGTTAAGACGCCGCCGACCGGACGACCGATATGGACGACTTACGGACCGCCCCGACCGTCGGTATCGTCGGCTGTATCCTCTATCTCCTCGCTCTCGCGGTACCGTTCATCCTCGTCGAGACGACGTCGGCCGTCGGCGCGTACTACGACGCCGGCGGCGTCACGCCCGCCATCCCGGCCGTCCTCTCGCTGGTGGCCGTCATCGTCCTCGCGGCAGGTCGCGAGGGTCGGACGGACCCCGGCGTCGCCGCCGGGGCCGCACTCGTCTTGGGGCTGTTCATCGTGGGCCTCAGTCTGCTGTGGGCGGCGACGGTGCCCAACAGCCTCGTCCTCGGTCTGTCGGAGGCGACGCTCATGGAACACCACCGGTGGGCAGTCGTCCTCGCCAGCGTGCCGGTGCCGATTGGGGCCGCGTGGTTCGCTCGCGCGCTGGGTCTGTTCTGACCGCGTCCCCGCGCGGTCCCCGGATGTTCCGAAAGGCCCTTATGCGGCGGCGGCGGACCATCGAAGTGGACTAGGTCGGGGGGCTTGGCCCCCCTCCTCGCCCGCACTGTGGTCATGAGCGGGGACCGAACTCCGGGTGCGTCCGGTCAGACGGACGTGGACCCCGTGAGCCAACGTAGAAGCCTCGTCCCACGGGGACGGCGGTCCACGTGGTCGCATCTGCAGGGATGCGCCCTCGTGGTTGATCGATGGCAGCCCGTCAGGCACGGAAGTGAGCAGCGGACCATCGGACACCCGTCGCTCGTGGGGTCGCGGGGTGGAGGAGGCAAACGGGATTACCCACGTCCGAACGTCGGGCAATCCCGGCCGTCCACCCATTCATACCTGAGTACTGTCTTCTACAGAGGGTTCCGTGGCCCGCTCGCGGCCTGCGGGAGTGCTACGACGGCGTGACGAACACGGTCAGAACCGGGGTCGCGTGCCGACGGTGGGAAGCGACAGTCTTCGTTTCACACGTACGGTACGCGGACGAGACAGCGAGTACACGGCACAGCGGCGAGCGTGGGTTATCGTTCGACGAAGATGAAGGGCCGGTCGGCGACCCACTCCGCGGCGTCTATCTCGGAGCGAATCGATTCTTGGAGCCGGTCCGTCTCCTCGGCGGCGTACGAGAAGCCGTTCGACCGAAACTTCTCGATCCAGTACTCTCGTGGTGCCTCGTTTACGTGGTGTGTCCCTCGGTGTCCGGGTGGGGCGGCGGTGAAGATTACGCGCGGCGCCGCGGCCGTGACGGTCTCGACGAGGGTGTCTGCGAATCGTGGCGGAATGTGTTCGGCGGTCTCGATACACAGCGCCAAATCGTACCGGTCGTCGAGTACCAGCGGTTCGCGGAGGTCGTGGATGGTGAGCGCGTCGGTCGGTATCTCGGCGTGGTCTCGGGCCTCTGAAAAGCCTTCGACGCCGTGGACTGTGGCGCCGTGGGCCTGGAACCCGGTGAGGTACCTGCCGAGCCCACACCCGAAGTCTATCACGGAGTCAGGCTCGTACTCTCGATAGAGGACGTCGGCGACTGCGTGGGCTTCCTCGGTCGGCGTGAAGGACACCAAGCGAAGCCAGCGGTCGCCGAATCCATAGATAACGTCGGGAGTGGCGATGCCGAGTTTGTCGGCCTTGACGAGCATCCATTTGCCGACTGTGGTGATGACCGAGCGCATACCGTGACATTCGAATCGGGATACATCACTACATGTTCCTTACCCGCCGTTATCGTCCGCTATTCGACAGACGACAGTAGGTCTGAAGACACCGAACCACCGGCGGGAGTCCCACCTCGGTCGCCCACGGCCGTAAGCACGTCCTTATCGGGTATTGGATACGCCTCCGGTCGATTTTCCCGACACGCCCGCCAGCCTGAAGCGCTCGTGTCTCCAGCGAGCGCCCCGTCTTAATCTGTCGATGTCCGCACCATTCAGCGACCTGCTGAGAGCAGTACCGGGAGTCAGTAGATTTCCGGGAGGTCGATGCGCATAGCTGATTCCTCCCATCCCGCGATAGCCAACGAGGCCAGAACACCTACGAGCGGTACGAGCGGTCTGTCGCTCCGAGCGGCGGTTTCGGCCGGGACCGGTCTCCCGGGGCCGCAGTCCGAGATTCCGGCCGTCGCCCCATCTTGGCGATAGTGAGGGACCGCCGACCGCTCGCACCGTGCGAACGGGCGACTCGTCGACCGTGGGCAGGGAGGTTCCCGCAGGCCCGAAGGCCCAAGGACGTCACCGCACCGAGAGGTGGTTAGTCGTCGGCCGGTTCCACGACGCCGTCGAGGCCGGCGAGTTCGAGGCCGCCGCCGATGGTGCGGTTCGGGTAGGGGATGTCGATGCCCTCCTCGTCGAACCGCTCTTTGACCGCCTGCACGTACTCGCCGCGGGTCTTCACGAAGTCCGAGCGACTGGGGTTGTCTATCCAGATGCGGGACTGGAGGCCCACGGAGGAGTCGCCGAGTTCGACCAGTCGGACCGAGGGCGCGGGGTCTTCGAGGATGCCCGCGTGCTTCTGGGCCTCTTCGAGGATGATGTCAGTTGCTCGGTCGATGTCGTCGTCGTAGCCGATGCCGAAGACGAACTTCAGGCGGAGTTGGTCCTTCGCGACGGGGTTCTTGATGACGCCGTCGGTGAGTTCGGAGTTCGGGACCGTCAGCAGTTCGTTGTCGAACGTGCGGACGCGGGAGACGCGGAGGCTGATGTCCTCGACGACGCCGGCGTTGTCGTCCCACTCTATCCAGTCGCCGATGCGGAACGGTTTGTCGGTGAAGATGAAGATGCCCGCGACGAAGTTCGAGAGGACGTCCTGCATGGCGAACCCGATTGCCAGCGTCGCCGCGGCGGCGATGGTCGCGAGGGACTGCAGAAAGTCGCCGTACTGCGCCAAGCCGAACGCCGTCGCGATTGCGACGAAGACGATGACGAGACTCGTCAACTTCTTCAGCGGTTTCCGGGCGTGTTCGTCGAGGTCACGGGACTGCAGCGACCGGTCGACGATGGGGATGACGACGGCTTTGCCAACCAGATAGACGAGGACGGCGACCAGCACGAACACGATGGCCTGCGCGGCCGTGGTGGCGAGGCCGGTCGGAAGGAACTGTTCGAGGAAGTTGGCGATGGGAGCGACCTGCATCATCGCTCGAACACCGCTGTATGCCCGCGAACGCGGACGACGGAGGCCCCTGCTTGCGCGGCGAGTTCGTCGGCGAGTGCCTCACTCGTCGTCCCGCCGCGGGCCGACCGGAGGAACTTCACCTTCACGAACTCGCTGTTGTCGAGTTGCGTCTTCAGTTCGTCGGCGACCGGGTCGATACCGTTCTTCCCGACGCGGAGCGTCGCGTCGAGGTCGTGAATCCGCTGCTCGCGAGATGTATCAGGCATGTGGCCGACCAAAGGGCGTCACAGCCTTAAAACCAATAGTCGTGGTTCCCTCACTCGTAGGGGTAGCGAGCGTGTGACCCGCACTCACAGGAGACGACGACGTGACCCGACTGCGTCCGAACGCGCGCGTTTCGACCGGGGACGAGGTACGTGTCACAGGACCGGCAAATCGAGCGCTCGAACGCCCGGGGGAGACGGAGGCGGTGGCGCTCTGCGATGCGCCGAGCGCGTCGAACGTACGTCCGGGCGCGGTCCTCGCGCCCCTCGCGGACGGCGTCGCGGGCCATCGACTGGAGTCGCTCGATGCGCTCTCGGGCGATGGTCGCCTCGTCTGTCATCACCGACTGTCCGGTCGGAAGCTAAAAACGCCTTCCGGACCGCGGTGACGCCGAGTCGGTACAGTTTTGCTCGCGGCCCCGGTCCGACCGCCCGTGCGCGTCCTGAACTACCTCGAACTCGCCGACCGCTTGGACCGGTCGGGCATCGGCACCTCCGTCGACCACCAGCGGCAGGCGCTCGCAGACACCGACGTCGGTGTCCTCACGTCCCCGTGGACCGACGGCCACCCCGGATGGGCCTTGGGCGGGAACCTCGCCTTCGACGACCCGGTGTTCCGCGAGTACGACGTCGCCCACTGCAACATGATTGGACCGGGGTCGGTCGCCGTCGCCCGTCACGCCACACGCAACGACATCCCGTTGGTCCTCCACGCCCACGTCACCCGGGAGGACTTCCGCGGCAGTTTCCGCGGGTCGAACCTCGTCGCGCCCGCGCTCGGCGAGTACCTGCAGTGGTTCTACTCGCAGGCGGATATGGTCCTCTGTCCCTCCGAGTACACGAAGGGCGTCCTCGAAGAGTACCCCGTCGACGCGCCCATCCGCCCCGTCACCAACGGCGTCGACACGGCCCCGCTGGAGGGGTTCGAGTCCTTCCGCGAGGAGTACCGCGAGCGGTACGACCTGGAGGGGATGGTCGTCTTCGCCGTCGGGAGCGTCTTCGAGCGGAAGGGGTTGACCACGTTCTGCGAACTGGCCCAGCAGACGGACTACGACTTCGCGTGGTTCGGCACCTACGACGACGGCCCGCACGGGTCCAGCGAGGTGCGAACGTGGACCTCCGACCCGCCCGAGAACGTCACGTTCACCGGGTGGGTCGACGACATCCGCGGGGCCTACGGCGCGGGCGACGTGTTCCTGTTCCCCTCCAAGGTGGAGAACCAAGGTATCGTCGTCCTCGAAGCGATGGCCTGCGGGAAGGCCGTCGTCCTCTCGGACATCCCCGTGTTCCGCGAGTACTACGAGGACGGCCACGACTGTCTCATATGCTCGGACGAGGCCGAGTTCCGCGAGGCCCTCGAACGCCTCGAAGCGAACCCGGACCTCCGGGAGCGACTGGGCGAGAACGCGACGGAGACGGCCCGCGAACACGGCTTGGACCGGGTCGGGGAACGACTCGTCGAGACGTACGAGGAACTAGTCTGAGCCGGAGCAAACCGCTCACTCAAACTCCGGTTTGAGCCACCGGTCGCTACTTACTCTGGGGGGCTGACAGACCAGCTATGGACCGCCGTTCGTACCTCGCCGCCGTCGCGGCCGCCCTCCCCACCGCTGTCGCCGGGTGTACCAGCCCCGCCGGCTACGGCACGAGTGGGAGTCTCGCCGCAGAGGTGCCGACCGCCCGCGTCGAGATGACGCCCGTCGACGACGCCGAACTCCCCGAGAAGGTACTCTACACCGTCGAGACCGAGAAGCCGGACGACCGGGCCGAGACGATGGCGGCTATCGTCGACGGCGGAGCGACCGTCGAGCGACTGGACCCGCCGTTCCCCGAGGACCGGCACCTCAGCTACGGCGACGCCGTCTACCGCCTCGACTACGACGTGGTCTCCGAGACGCCGGCCACCCTCTACTCGGTGAAGGTCGACATTTTGGAGACGGACCCGCCCGACAGCGCGACGGTGCAGTTCTCGGACCTCCCCGCCGTCGACCGCGAGGCGTTCGCCGAACACGGCCTCGAAGACGGCGACCCGGTCGGTATCGGGACGACGTTCCGCTACACCGATTCGGAGCGCGAGCGGTCGGCGCTCGTCCCCGAATCCGACTACGAGGCCGTCACGTGGGCGAACGGGGCGAAGGCCGAGTGGGTCGTCGACGACGCGTACGACCGCACGCTGAAGACCTATCGGTACGGTGCCGACCGGGTCGCGTCGGCCCGAGCGTACGGGGGGCGGATGCGCGAGCGGTTCGCCTTCGAACTGACCGACCTCACGGACGCGGAGCGAGACGTCGTGACGACGGCCATCAGCGAGGACGGCTACGTCGTCGGCCCGGACGAGACGGCACCGGACGCCGTCAGGTCGCTCGTCGAGCGGTTCCGGGCGCACGAGTCGCCTCACTCGCTCGCCGACAGCGCCGAGGACGAGGGCGGGAGCCTCTATCTCGTCGACTACGACGGCGAGGTGTATTGGACGCGCGCCCACGTGCGAGCGTCACCGCCGTCCGAGACGACGACCGAGTGAGCGGTCAGTCGGTCGTCGGTGCGGCGCTCGACAGTCGTCGCCCCTCGCGCCGCCAGAGGACGGCGACGATTGCCGTCCCGACGAAGACGAACCCGCCGGCGACGCCGAACGCCAGCGTGAACCCGTAGCCCGCGAGCCATCCCCCGACAACCGACCCGACGCCGCTCGCTAGCCCGGAGAACGCCGTGTAAAGACCGAGTGCCTCGCCGCGGATGGCGGAGGGGGCGAGGCGCGTGACGATACTGGCCGCGGTGACCGCGACGAGCGCCCACGCGACGCCGATGAGAGCGAACACCACGCCGTTGGTCAGGAGGGCCAGCGACGCAACCGGGACGAGGCCGCCGACGACGGCGACGGTTGGGTGGAGTACCGACCGGGCCAGCAGGCCACCGGTCTGGACGCCCGCCGCGTCGTACCGTTCCGCAAGCCGACCGGCCCCACCGTAGAACAGCGCCGACCCGAGGCTGGACGCCAGATACAGCGCGAATATCGTTCCCGAGTCGTAGCGGAGCGTTCCGGCGAGATACGAGGGGAGCGGCCCCCAGAACACCCCGAAGCCTACGAAGACGGCGACGACGGCGGCGAAGTACAGGGACAGCGTCGGCGTGAGTCGAGCGAGGACCCGCCGGGGGTGGAACGACCGCGTGAGCCAGTAGACGCGCCCCGGTCCGACCGGGAAGGTCGCACTGCGAACCGGCAGTCGACGGGTGCGGGTGAGCGCCCGAGCGAGACGGCTGGGACGGGGACTGTCCGCCAGCGTCGGGTCCGGCGGGAGCAATCGACCGACGAGGACGGCCGCGACGGCGGCCACCCCGGCACAGACCCACAGCAGGACCTGCTGAGCGACCGTCGCACCGAGCGGTCCCGAGAGGACCGTCGTCCACACGAGTCCGAGGACGAGGCCACCGGCCCAGCCCCACCCCTGATAGCGGTTGAGCGTCGCGAACCGACCCGGCCAGTCCCGTTCGACCGACCCGACGGTGACGAGGAGAGTGAGCACCGGCGCGGCGGCGCCGGCGGCGAACCACAGCAGGCCGTTGCCGAGGATGACGAGCCACGCCGATTCGGTCAGCGAGACGAGAACGAGCGACCCCGCGGCGAGCCCCATCGCGGCGAGGACGAGCGAGCGCCGCCTGCCCGTTCGGTCCGCGAGGCGGCCGAAGACGAGCGCACCGGGCGCGCCCGCCGCGGCGGCGACGCCGGCGAGGACGCCGAGCAACAGCGTACCGCCGCCGATTGTCACGAAGTACAGGGGGACCAACAGCGACGCCGCACCGAGCGCGACGGACCCGAGTGCCCACGCGTACAACCACCGGTCCGAAGCCATTGGCAGGTGGACAGGTCGGGGAGTGAAAAACGCACCGACCCTCGGCACCCTCGTCGGGCCCAATGGCAAGGGTTTACTCGTTGGTCTGTTTACGCCGCGTCGATGGCACTGCCGCAGGTGGCCGCGTTCACCGACACGTACCTCCCGACCGTCAACGGCGTGACGTACACGGTCAAGACGTGGCGGGACCGCTGGCACGCCCGCGGCGGCCGCATGGACGTCGTCTACCCCAAGAGCGACCACGACCCCGCGGACGGCGAGTACCCCGTCAGGAGCTTCCCGTTCCCGTTCTACGAGGGGTTCCGCCTCGGGATGCCCCAGATTCCCGACGCCGTCTCCGATGCCGACGTCGTCCACGCCCACACGCCGTTCAGCCTCGGGATGGCGGGCCAGCGTCTCGCCCGGAAACTCGACGCGCCGCTGGTCGCCTCCTACCACACGCCGACCGGCGAGTACGCCGAGTACGTCTCCTCGAACACAACCGTCGAGTCGGCGGTCCAGTCCAGCGCCGAACACTACGAACGGTGGTTCTTGGACCACGCCGCCGTCGTCGTCGCCCCGAGCGAACAGGCCGCCGCCCACGTCCGGGAGACGGTGGAGGCGGACACCGCCGTCGAGGTCATCTCCAACGGCGTCGACGTCGACTTCTTCGCGCCGCGACCGGACAGCGACTTCCGGGCGCGTCACGGCCTGCCGGAGGGCCCCCTCGTCGGCTACACCGGTCGGCACGGCCACGAGAAGTGTCTCGAAGACATCGTCACCGCCTGCGAGGGACTCGACGTGACCGTGGTCTTCGGCGGGGACGGCCCGGCCCGCGAGGGCCTCGAAGCGATGGCCGCCGAGACGGACCTCGACGTTCGGTTTCTGGGCTTCCTCGACCGCGAGGAACTCCCGGAACTGTACGGCGCGCTGGACGTCTTCGCGTTCCCCAGTCCCGTCGAGACGCAGGGACTGGTCGCGCTGGAGGCCAACTGCTGTGGGACCCCGGTCGCCGGCGTCGACGCCGGCGCGCTCTCGGACACTATCGACGACGGCGAGACGGGCTACTCGTACCCGGAGGGAGACATCGACGGGTTCCGACGCGCCATCGAGCGGACGCTCGACGAGCGCGAGCGCCTGCGGGAGACCTGCCTCGCCCGCCGGGAGCAGGTCAGCGTCGACCACGCCGTCGACCGACTAGCGACCGTCTACGACGCCGTCCTGTAGGTCAGAGGTCCGAGAGGCTGGCCTATCCCGACGGCCCGTCGTCGCCGTCAGTCCGACTTCGGCCTCGGTTCGAGAACGAACAGCGACGGCGCACCGACGGGTCCGAGAGCGCTTCCTCGGCCCGGTCCGCGAGGTCAGCGAACAGTCGGCTCGCCCGCGTCGCCTCGTGGTCGTAGTCGACCACCGGAGAGTGGGAGTCCTCGCCGACGACCACGTCGCTCACAGTGTCGGTTCGTCGCTCCCGGGCAAAAGCGGGACGCCTGATTATCGGGGTATCACTACTGAGAGTGTGACCACCCGACGCCGAACGCGAGACCGTTCACGAGCCCCAGCGTCATCCCGAACACGAAGTCCTCCAGCATCAGTGCGAGGATGAGGCCGACGCCGACGCCGACGGCGGCCCCCTTCGCCATGGTCGGCCAGTGAATCCACGCGAGTCGTCCCTCGTCGTCGCTCATACCCGACCGTGGAGACGGAGTGACAAAAGCGTCTCTTTCGGGCCAGCGCACTGCCCGCCCGGATGCTCGTGCGCTACGCTAACGCACTGCCCGCCCGGATAATCGTCCGCTCGCCGAACGCCGGTCCGACGAGTTGCAGACCGACTGGGAGGCCGTCCTCGGTCTCGCCGGCGGGCACCGAGATGGCCGGGAGGTTCGCGAGGTTCACGGGGGTCGTGTTGGCGTCGGCCAGATACATCGTCAGCGGGTCGGACAGACTCTCGCCGCGTTTCATCGGCGGGACCGGCATCGTCGGCGACGCCAGCACGTCGGCCTCCGAGAGCGCCTCGTCGAAGTCCTGCTTGACCCACGCGCGGGCGTCCTGGGCCTTCTTGTAGTACTTGTCGTGGTAGCCGGCCGAGAGGGCGTACGTCCCCAGCAGGACGCGGCGCTTGACCTCCTCGCCGAAGCCCTCCTCGCGCGAATTGGCGAACGACTCGTTCCAGTTGCCCTCGTAGCCGCCCGACTGCCCGTACCGGACGCCGTCGAAGCGGGCGAGGTTCGAGGACGCCTCCGACATCGCGATGACGTAGTACGCCTCGACGGCGTGTTCGACGCTCGGGAGGTCGACCTCGTGGTAGGTCGCGCCCTGCGATTCGAGGTCGGTCATCGCGTCCCAGAACGTCTCGACGACCTGTTCGTCCGCACCGTCGAGCAGTTCCGTCGGGACGCCGACGGAGAGACCGTCGACGTCGCCGTCGGCGGCGTCGGCGAACTCGTAGTCCTCGACCTCCTCGCTGGCGTCCCGCGTCGTGCCGTCGCGCTCGTCGGGGCCGGCGATGACTTCCAGCAGTTCGGCGGCCTCCTCGACGGACGGCGCGATGGGGCCAATCTGTTCGAGGCTGTTGGCGTACGCGACGAGGCCGTACCGGGAGACCAGTCCGTAGGTGGGTTTGATGCCGACGACGCCGCAGAACGCGGCGGGACATCGAATCGAGCCACCGGTGTCGCTCCCCAGCGCCATGTCGGCGTCGCCCGCCGCGACGACTGCCGCGGAACCACCGGAGGAACCACCCGGGACGCGTCCCTCGGCGACGGGGTTCTCGACGGGACCGTAGGCCGAGGTTTCCGTCGTCGTCCCCATCCCGAACTCGTCCATGTTGGTCTTTCCGGGGATGGTCGCGCCGGCCTCCTTCAGGCGACGGACGACCGTCGCGTCGTACGGCGGAACGTAGCCGTCGAGCATCGCGGACCCGCAGGTGGTCTGGACGCCCTCGGTGGAGATGTTGTCCTTGACGGCGACGGTGCGGCCGGCGAGGGGGCCGTCGTCGGCCCCCTCGATGGTCTCCGTGGCGATGTAGCCGTTGTAGTCGGTCATCTCACGACACCTTCGGCCCTTTGAACTGGCCCGCCTCCGTCTCGGGGGCGTTCCGGAGCGCTTCCTCCTGACTCAGGCCCTCGCGGACCTCGTCGGGGCGCATGACGTTCGCGAGGTCGGCCTCGCGGTCGGTCTCGGGCACCTCGTCCAGCGCCTCGAACGCGGCCAGAATCTCGCCGAACTGCTCGGTGAACCGCTCGACCTCGTCTTCGTCGAGGTCGATGCGGGCGAGGTCGGCGATGTGGCGCACCTCGTCCGGGTCGACGGTGTTGTCGCTCATGTCCGGGCGGAGTAGTGGACCGGCGGTAAGCGTTTCGAAACCGGGGTCCAAACTGTTTGGGGCAGTTCTCGCAACGGAAGGGAATCGGACAGAACTGGCAAGAGTGTTTTCCGAAACGCCAACTTCAGCTTTGCAAATCGGGAAAGGTTTTAAGTTGCTCCGGCCACAACAGAAGGGTACAAGAGACGTTTTTCGGGTATCCAGACCCGTCAGTTCGCAACCAATGACAGATACCACCATCCGCCGATACACGAATGAAACGGAGACCGACGTCGAGGAGACAGCAGACGAGGAGGAAGAGAGCCTCATCTGTCCCGAGTGTGGTGGCTCCCTGCTCTCCGACAGTGAGCGTGGCGAGACCGTCTGTGAGGACTGTGGCCTCGTCGTCGAGGAGGACGAGATAGACCCCGGCCCCGAGTGGCGCGCGTTCGACTCGAAGGAGAAAGACCAGAAGTCCCGCGTGGGTGCGCCGACGACGAACATGATGCACGACAAGGGCCTGTCGACCAACATCGGCTGGCAGGACAAGGACGCCTACGGCAACTCCCTGTCCTCGCGCCAGCGAGAGAAGATGCAGCGTCTGCGCACGTGGAACGAGCGGTTCCGCACCCGCGACTCCAAGGAGCGCAACCTCAAGCAGGCCCTCGGCGAAATCGACCGCATGGCCTCCGCGCTCGGCCTGCCCGAGAACGTACGCGAGACGGCCAGCGTCATCTACCGCCGTGCGCTCGACGAGGACCTCCTCCCGGGACGGTCCATCGAGGGCGTCTCGACGGCGTCGCTGTACGCCGCCGCCCGACAGGCCGGTACCCCGCGCTCGCTCGACGAGATTTCGAACGTCTCCCGGGTCGAGAAAGACGAGATCGCCCGCACCTACCGCTACGTCGTCCGGGAACTGAGCCTCGAAATCCAGCCCGCCGACCCCGAGAGCTACGTCCCTCGCTTCGCCTCGGACCTCAACCTCTCCGAGGAGGTCGAGCGCCGGGCCCGCCAGCTCCTGAAGAACGCCAAGGCGGAGGGCGTCCACTCCGGGAAGTCGCCGGTCGGACTCGCGGCCGCGGCCGTCTACGCGGCCTCCCTGCTGACCAACGAGAAGGTCACCCAGAGCGAGGTCAGCGAAGTCGCGAACATCTCGGAGGTCACCATCCGCAACCGCTACCACGAACTGCTGGAAGCCGAGGACAGCGTCCACCCCTGAACTCCGTAACGTAGACTTGGTCGGGTCCCCTCGGCGGTCGTATGGAGACCACTCGCCACTTCGTCGCCACCGTCTACGCCGTGAGCGACGGCGCTGTCGCCCTGCACGAACACGACAAGCTCGACATGTGGCTCCCGGCCGGCGGGCACGTCGATAGGGACGAACTCCCCCACGAGGCCGCCCTCCGGGAGACGCGCGAGGAACTCGGGATGCGCGTCGACCTCGTCGCCCCGCAAGAGGGCATCGAGAGCGAGACGGTCCGGTCGATTCCCCAGCCACAGCACTTCCTGCTGGAGGACATCAACGTCGACGAGAGCGGCGAGGTGGGCCACCAGCACGTCGACTTCATCTTCTACGGCGACGCGCCGTCTCGTGACATCGACCCCGGGCCCGGCGAGCAACCCGCCGCCGACTGGACGTGGTTCACCCCCGACGAACTGGCCGCCCGACGCGGCGAGATTCCGGCCGACGTCGTGGAGATAGGGACGCGGGCAATCGAGACGGTAAGCGGTCTGTAACTAACGCCGCGAGACCCGTCGCGGGGGCCATGTATCAGGTGTTACTGCCGGTGGACGCGAGCGAGGAGCGAGCGACCGCGCAGGTCGCCGCGACGACGGCGCTCCCGTACGCCGACGAGGAGGTCGAAGCGACCGTGTTGCACGTCTTCGACGACGAGGAGACCGCCGAGAAGACGACGGTCGAACAGACGCCAGCGGGGAAGGCGATGGTCGAGCAGTTGCGGGACGCGGGCGTCTCGCTGCAGACACAGACCACCCACGGCGACCCGGAAGAGCGAATCGTGACCGTCGCCGAGGACCACGACGTCGACATGATTATCCTCGGCGGTCGGAAGCGGTCGCCGCTCGGCGCGCTGGTGTTCGGGAGCGTGAGTCAGGCGGTCATCCTCGACTCGGAGCGACCGGTCGCCGTCACCGGGAGCGGCCCGGCCGAGGAGTAGTTACTCGACTAGCGACTCGACGTACTTGGTGACGTGGTCGTCCATCCGCCGCTTGTAGCCGGCCTGCCGGGCCAGTCGGTCGAGTTCGCGGGCGGCCAGCGACCCGTACTGGGCGGCCTTCTTGTCTCGCGTGGCGACGGCCGCCGGGAGCGACCCGAGGGCCGCCCGCCGGAGCGTCCACTTTCGCGTCTCGCCGTCGACGAGCATCCGGTCGTCCAGTCGCAGGGCCGCCGCCACCACGCGGTCGTGGAGCAGCGGCGTCACCGGTTCGACGCCGGCCGCCCGGAGGGCCAGTACGTCCCGCGAGAGTTGGTCGGGGAGCGTCGAGACGACCTCTCGCTGGGCACCCCGGACCGTACTCGCGTCGACGCGCGGGTCGTCGGGCGCCTTCGCCACCTTCGCGTACCCGCCGAACAGTTCGTCAGCGCCCTGTCCGAGCGCGAGGTAGTCGAACCCGTCGGCGGCCACGCGCTCCGCGGTCATGTACAGCGGCAGGGCTATCTGGACCGCCATCGCGTTCGTCCGCCCGGTCGCGGCGACGATTCGGGGGACCGCCCGCTCGATTGCGTCGTGGGTCAACTCGACGACGCGCACCTCGCGGTCCATGAGGTCGGCGGCAGACCGGGCCGCTTCGACGTCGTGGCTGTCGGGGAACCCGGCGACGTACAGCGGCGCGTCCAGTCGCGCGGCGAGCAACGCGGAGTCGACGCCACCGGAGAACGCGACGGCCAGTCCGTCGGCGTCGACGGCGTCGACGCTCCGCTCGACGGCCTCACGGACCTCGGCGACCGCCGTCTCGCGGTCTGCGAACGGTTCGGGAGTCGGAAGCCGCCACACCTCACGGGTCCCGTCGGCGTCGCGGACGTGGCCCGCGGGGAACGGCGTCGGGTCGTCGAGGTCGGTGGGGGCGGCACTCCAGTCAGCGTCGGCCACCCGACCCTCGGCCGCGTGGGACTCGACGAACAGCGGGTACCGCCCGAGGACATCGCGAGCGAGTGCACCGTCGACGGACCCGGCGAACCCGGCGGTCCCGGGAAGCGGGTCGGCGGAATCGAGCGCCGCACGGACGGTCGCGGGGTCTGCGCCCTCCATCGCTCAGTCCAGAAAGCTCCCGAGTCTGCTCACCACGCGGCGCTTGGCGCCCCCGGCGGCCTGCCGGAAACTGATGCGCCACGGCGTCCGCTCGCCCTCGACCGTGGTTCGGCCCTTGCCGATGGCCTCCAGGATAGCGTCGACGGAGCGTTCGTCGGTGTCGACTTTCGTGACCGCCTGCCCGACCATCTCGGCGATGTGGGCGTCGCTCCCCGCCGTCATCGGGAGACTGCGGCGGCGGGCGAACCGCTCGGCCTGCCGGTTCGACCGCCCGGTGAGCAGGCGGGAGTTGTACACCTCGATGGCGTCGGCCGTCGCCAGTTCGTCCTTCGTAATGTGTTCGAGGACGCCGTGGCGCGACTCCTGAAACGGGTGGGGGACGACGGCGAGGCCGCCTTGGTCGCGGATGCCGTCGATGGTCTCGGCGAACGAGAGGCCCGGCGGAATCGGCTCCTCGATACCCAGCGCGAGGACGTGCCCGGCAGAACAGGTGACCTCCATCCCGGGGATGCCCACGAGGCCGTACTCCGGCGCGAGTTCGGCGGCCTCCAGACTGGCGTCTAACTCGTCGTGGTCCGTGACTGCGAGCGCGTCGAGGCCGACGGCTTCCGCCTGCGCGAGCAGTAGCTCGACCGGGTCGCGGCCGTCGTGGGACAGCGCCGAGTGCGTGTGAAGCTCGACCGACAGCACGACCAGTCATAGAGGTGGGTCGGGCAAAAACGCCCCGGTACAGCCGACAGACTGTCAGGAAAGGAGAACACCCGAGGACCGCCCGTGCCCAGCGGGCGGTCTGCGGCCCGAACGAACCGTACCGCGTTCCCACGAGACTGGCGTTACGGATACGATACGCCGCGACCGTCGGTGCGACGGCCGCACTCGAAGGTACGGGACGGCCCGGATTGAGGGGGCGGCCTCAGTTCGGAGGGGGTTCATACGGCGAGGTTTCGAGAGAGGGCGCACCGCCGGCGTCAGTCCGCCGGACTGGTCGCGTCGCCACCGGCGAAGGGTTCGGGGCCCCGTACCTCCTCGTCGTCGAGGTAACACTGCGGGTCGGGGGCGAACAGGTCGTCCTCGACGGTGAGCGCCCGGAGTCGAGACGCCCCGCGGCAGATGCTCGCGTAGCGACAGTCCGCACACTTCCCCGACAGTCGGTCCTCCCGCCGCCGAAGCGACCGCAACAGCGGGTTCGACTCGTCCTCCCAGATGTCCCCGAACGGCCGGTCGCGGACGTTGCCCAGCGAGTACCCCTGCCAGAACTGGGTGAGGTGGACGTTGCCCTGGTAGTCCACGTCGGCGACGCGTTCCCCGGTCGGGTCGCCGCCGTTGACCCGGAGGTACTCGTACACCCGGCGGGCCTGTGCCTCGCCCATGTGCTCGCGGGCGTACTCGACGAGGTAGGCCGCGTCGGCGTAGTTCCCCACCAGCAGCGTCTCTATCTCCTCGCCCCGGTCGTGGTACTCGCAGGTCATATCACACACCCGCTTTACGGCCTCACGGCGCTCGACCGGGGTGAGGTCGGCGTCGACGATTTCGGTCCCGCGGCCGCCGTAGTCCAGATGGTAGAAGCAGAAGCGGTCGACGCCTACGTCGGTCAGCAGGTCGACGACCCCCTCCAAGTCGGGCGCGTTGCGCTCCGTGATGGTGTAGCGAAGGCCCGTCTTCAGGCCGGCGTCCAGACAGTTCCTGATGCCCTGTACCGCGCCGTCGAACGCGCCGTCCATCCCCCGGAAGTCGTCGTTGCGCTCCGGGAGACCGTCGACGGAGACGCCGGCGTACTTCAGCCCCGCCGCTTTCAGCGACGCCGCACGCTCCTCGGTGATGAGGGTGCCGTTGGTCGAGAGGACCGGACGGACCCCCACATCGTCTGCGTACGCGACGAGTTCTTCGAGGTCCTGCCGGACGAGCGGTTCGCCGCCGGAGAACAGAATCACCGGCGCACCGTAGTCGGCGAGGTCGTCGAGCAGGGCCTTCCCCTCCGCCGTCGTGAGTTCCCCGTCGGCGATGTCGGTGTCGGCGGCGGCGTAGCAGTGGTCACAGTAGAGGTTGCACTGCTTGGTGACGTTCCAGACGACGACCGGACGGCGCTGTTTCTCGTCGCGAATCTGTGACTTCGTGGACTCCTCGGCGGCGTCGTAGCGCAGGCCGTCGCCCTCCGCGTCGAGGTCCGTCAGCAGTTTCGAGACGGAAATCACTCCTGTTCACCCCGAAGCGTCTCCGCGTGCATGGCCTGTTCGTCCATCGTCGCGTCCGCCTCGTCCGACGCCGGGTCGAGCGCCAGCGACTCCGCTTGCACCCGGACCGTCTCGTCGGCCGGGCAGAGCCACAGCGCCTCGGCGGCGTGGGCGAACAGTTGGGTCGCCTGTTCGCGGGCGATGTCCGCCGACGGGGCGCTGACGCTCCCGACGTGCGTGAGCGCGTCCGCCGACGTCTCCCGACAGAACACCTCCCACTCGCGGCTAGTCGCGCCGCGAGGGGCGTCCACCTCGTGGTCGAGTTCTCCCATACCCGTCACTTGTCTGCCCTACAAAAAACGGGTCGAGCGTGTTCCCACGGGTTGGGAACCGGACCGAACCCGTCCGGATTCGATATAGTCGCATCCCGTTTATCTCAGAAAAAGCGGCTCTCGGCACGAACCGTGGCTATCGGGTCGCCATCTCTCGAAAGAACGGGAAGCGGACGGCGCGCGGTCGCTCAGTCGTCGGAGACGACCGGGTCGGACACCGGCGCGTCGTCGGCCAGCACCGACCGGAGGGAGAACCGCTTGCGGAACACGTCGGCGGTGAAGATTGCCGTCCCGAGGATGATGAGCGTGTCACCGGGCATCCGGGCCCAGAACAGCAGTTCCACCAGCGGGCGCTCGTAGAACGCGACGCTCCGGGCGGCGGCGTAGCCCTCGGTGAACGCCACCTCCAGTTGGAGGAAGCCGACCGGGGTGACGGAACCGAGCACCATCAGCGCGAGGCCGACGTTCCAACACCAGAACGCCGCGCGGAGCCACGACCCGTCCCACTGTCCGGGGTCGACGCTGATGCGGAGCATGTAACTGGCCATCCCCAGCGCGAGGAAGCCGAACGCGCCGAACATCGCCGCGTGGGCGTGGGCGACGGTGAGGTAGGTGCCGTGCTCGTAGTAGTTGATGAGCGGCAGGTTGATGAAGAACCCGAGCACGCCGGCCCCGACGAAGTTCCAGACGCCGGAGGCGACGATGAACATGAACGGAATCGTGTACGGGAAGCTCTCGCCAGCGGTGGCCATCGCCCGGTACTCGTTGATGGCCTCGTAGAGGATGAACACCAGCGGGACGAGCTCCAGCGTGGAGAAGGCGCTCCCGAGGGGCACCCAGATGTCGGGCATCCCTATCCACCAGTAGTGGTGGGAGACGCCGATGACGCCGGTGCCCATCACCAGAAGCGCCTCGAACATCACGGCCTTGGCGGCGCTCTGCCGCTTCAGGAGGTTCATCGACACCAGCGTGATGCCGACGATGGCGACGATGAAGAACTCGAAGGCGCCCTCGACCCACATGTGGACGACCCACCAGCGCCAGAACTCCGTGACGGCCATGTTCGTCTTCGGAGTGTACAGCAGGCCCGCGGTGAACAGCAGGGCGATTGAACCGCCTGCGTAGAGGATGAGATGCGAGAGGCCGTACTTCGGTTCGTCGTCCAGCAGCGGTTTGAAGCCGCGGTAGGCGAGACCGGCCCAGATGAGGAAGCCCGCGAGCAGGCCGAGTTGCCAGACGCGGCCGACTTCGAGGTACTCCAGTCCCTCGTTGCCGAGCCACCACCAGAGGTCGCCCTCGAAGAAGCCCTGCATGCCCAGCCAGATGCCGACGAGGCCGCCGACGACGACGACCACGAGCGCACCCAGCAGGACGTTGACGAGGGTGCCCTGTCGCTCGGGTTCGTGACCGGTCAACAGCGGCGGGAGGAACAGCCCCGCACCGAGCCACAGCGTCGCTATCCAGAGGATACCCATGTCGATGTGCCACGTCTTCGCGATGGCGAACGGTAGCCACTGGAGGACGTTCACCCCGACGAGTTCGCCGAGGCCGAAGAACGACGCCCGCTCGATGTAGAAGTGGGCGAGCAGACCGCCAAGCAGCACTTGCCCGAGGAACAACCCGGCCGCGATGGGGATGAACCGCGTCGCCGCCCGCTGCCCGGGGAACAGCGCCACCTCGTCGGGTTCGGGCACGTCGATACCTTCGACTTCGGGTTCGGGCAGGTCGATACTGCGGTAGAGCCACACGGCCGCGCCCGCGCCGGCGACGAGCAACACCATGGCGACGACGCTCCACGTCATCGCCGCGGCGGTGGCGTCGTTACCTGCACCCGGCGCGTAGGGCCACTCGTTCGTGTAGGAGTGGTCACCGGCCGGCCGGTCGGCGTGGGAGAACCACGCCGTCCAGAGGGCGAAGTCGGCGAAGTCACGGGCGGCGTCCTCGCTGGCAATCATCCCCTCGGGGACCCCGCGCTCGTGACTCCCCTCGTGGTAGCGCTCGACGTACTCCTGTCGAATCTGCTGGTGGGCGTACACCTCGGCGGCGGAGTAGCGCACCACGTCGCCCCCGCCCTGCCGGTCGAGGCGCTGTTCGACGCGCGTCTCGATGGCGGCCTGTCGCTCCGCCGAGAGCGCGTCGAAGTCCGTCCCGTAGTCCTCCCGGGCGTGGTACTGGCGCATGTACTGGACCTTCAGGTCCAGCGTGTCGGCGGTGTAGTCGACGCCATAGTACGCGCCGTTGCCCAGAATCGACCCGTGGTTCATCAGGCCGTCCTTCTGGAACGCCTCCTTGCCGTGCTGTACGTCCTCGGCGGTCGCTATCGTCTCGCCGTCGGGCCCGGCGATTCGCTCGGGGATGGGCGGCGCCTTCTCGTAGGCGAGTGCGGCGCCAGCGCCCATCACCACGAGGTTCACGACGAACGCGGCGACGAGCAGTTTCGCGAGCGTCTCTCGACTCACTTGCATACAGGTGGGCCTGCGCCCTCGGTGGGTTTGTACCCCCGAGCGGGTTCCCGGCCGGCGACGACGGGGGCGAACACGTTCGACCGAAGACCGACGTTATTTAGGCGAGCCTAGAAAGAATCGGGCTGCGTCCGTTTCGCGAGTCGCCTCCGTAGAAAGCCGTCTGTTTGGTCTCGTCAGCGCGCGGCGAAAACCAGACTCCGTTCAGTCCTCGTGGCCCGAGGGTCGCTTCACTCCCCGTTCGCCTGTTCCGAGGGTTTCGCTCCGCTCAACCCTCGTACCCCGCGTACTCCATCAACTTCTTGAAGATGTCCGTGTTCATCGCTTCCTTGTAGACGAGGCCGGTGAGCATCCCGCCGGGGTAGGCGTTGCCGTTCATGACGTGGTTGACCTTGTGGCAGTGCATGAGGTAGATGCCGGGGTCGGCGTCCGCCGTGAACTCGACGGTCCGACGGCCCGCGGGCGGAATCGAGCAGACGTCCTGGTCGTGGCGAGCCACCTCCGGAATCTCGCCGCCGTCCTTGTGGGTCACCTGGAAGCGGTGGTTGTGGATGTGCATCGGGTGGTCCATGTAGCCCGCGTTGAGCATGTGCAGGCGGACCGTATCGCCCTGCTCGACGATGATGGGCGACCCGTCCTCGGGGTGGAGCGTCCGCGGTGCGGACTTGCCGTTGACCGTGAACGTGTCGGGCTGGCGGTTCCGCGGGTCGTAGGTGGCGTCCATCCCCGCCATCTGGCGGTTGAGCCGGGAGTCCCACTCCTTGAACGAGAGGAAGTACTCCTTGTCGGCCGGTTCGTACCCTTTCGGGTCGACGCGGAAGATGCCGTACATCCCCATGTCGAGGTGCCGCGGGGTCTGGTAGTGGCAGTGGTAGAGGTGCGTGCCGGGCACGTCCGCGGGGATGGTGTAGGTGTGGCTTTCGCCGGGGTCGACGCGGATGCCCGTCGTCGTCGGAACGCCGTCGTCCTCCCACTTCTTCGAGACGGCGTGGAAGTGCAGCGTGTGCGGGCGCATGCCGTCGGTATTGTCCAGCGTCACCTCCATGTCCTCGCCCTCCGTCGTCCGAAGGATGGGGCCGGGGACGCTCGGCTTGCCGTCGTCGGCCTTGAACGCCCACACCTGCGGGAGTTCGACCGGACCGCCCATCGACTCGCCGGGGTGGGCCGAGTGGCGGGCGGGAACCGACGAGAGCGTCACTTCCCCGCCCTGTTCGTCCACGTTCACGACCTCGGGCGGGGACGTCGTCGGCAGGTCGCCGCCGGTCTGACTGGCGTTCGTGGCCGACGACGCGCCGACGGACTGCTGGGGGTCTCCGGGGGCCGCACAGCCAGCGAGCGCAAGCGTGCCGCCGAGGCCGGACGCCTTCACGAAATCACGACGCGAGATACCTGAACCGGGTGCACCGACTCGTTCACTCATTACGCTTCCACCTTTGGAGTGTGCATATATACCCCCGTAGGGGAGTTCTCAGGCCGGCAGAACCGTTCTCAGTGGCCGGGAATGGGGCTCCAGAGTCAATATAGGGCACCCAGAATATTTTGGGGTTCGAGGTAGAACCGCTGAATCACCCGTTCGCCGCAAGTCGGTTAGGTTAAAGGTCGCGGGAGATGAGTTCTGGCTAAGGATGGTCCGGGACCCGTTCGCTGACGACGACACCCCCGAACTAACGACGGTTCTCGACGCACTCGACGACGAGGACTGCCGGGAAATCGTCAGCGTACTCGAAGAGCCCATGACGGCCAGCGAGATTTCGGAGGAGAGCGACGTACCGCTGTCGACGACGTACCGTAAGCTGGAGTTACTGACCGAGTCCTCCCTGCTCTACGAGGGGGTCGAGGTCCGTCCCGACGGCCAGCACGCAAGTCGGTACGCCATCGACTTCGAGGAAGTCGTCATCGCGCTCGACGAACAGCGGGCGTTCGAGGTGGACATCACCCACCGCGCCCGGTCGCCGGACCAACGGCTGGAGAACCTCTGGTCCGAGGTGCGAAAAGAAACATGAGTCCACACATCCCCAGTTCACAGGTCGGTATCGTCGTCTCGAAGACCCTCATCCTCATCATCGGGGGCCTCATCACGTACTACTCCTATCAGGCCTACGACCGCACGGGGTCGCCCGAGCACAAGTGGCTCACGTACGGGTTCGGGGTGGTCACATTGGGGGCGATAGTGGGGGGCGTCCTCGACATCATCGTGGGTCGCCTGTTCAATCTGGACCTCATCTACACCAGCGTCTTCCTCTCCAGCGGAATGACCGCCGTCGGCCTCGGCATCATCCTCTACTCGCTGTACGTCCGCTGAGCGGGGCAGTCTCGGCACCGACCGGGGTTCTCACTCGCTGGCAACGCGAGGCGGGTTATATTTTACAGCGTCGGCCAGCAGTCGGTACGATGCACCCGAGCACGGTCCTCCTCGTGGCGGCCAAGACGGTGACGCTCGTCTGCGGGGTCGTCCTCACGACGTTGACGTACCGGGCGTACCAACGAACGAAGGCGACGGCGATGCGGGCCCTCTGGGTCGGTATCGGCCTCGTCACCGCCGGCGCGCTACTGGCGGGGAGCCTGCATCAAGTGCTGGAGTTCCCGGTGGCGACCAGCACCGCCGTCGAGAGCGTGTTCACGGCCGCCGGGTTCGCCGTCCTGACCTACTCCCTGTACACCGAGCAACCGAGCGAGGAATGAGGCGTCTACGGGTCCGAGTCCGCGAGGAACCGGCCGCCGACGAGCGCCGACAGCGACTGCGGACTGTGTTCGACGAGGACCCCGAGGAGGTTCGCGGCGAACGACGCGGCCCCGACGAACGCGAGGACGCCCGCGAGTACCCCCGTACCCGTAGGCATCCACAGGGCGTCGCCCGCGACGGCGAGCGCCGTCGCCGCCGCGAGACAGGCACCGTCGGCGACTGCCAGTCGGCCGTCGTACAGGTCGTCTATCATCGGCACGTCCTCGAACCCGAGGCGGTCGCTGTACCGGTGGACCCAGACGATGAACGGGACGACGTGGTATAACGTGCCGAGGACGACGAAGCCGACGCCGCCGACGAGAAGCAGCGTCCCAGCGGCCGGGTGGCCGAACAACGCGCCGTACGCCAGCGGGTCGGACCACCACGCCCACGCCGAGAGCGGGGCCCAGAGGACCAACGACACGGCGGCGACGGCGTAGCGGGTGAGCATCGGCGTCCGCTCGACGCTCGCGGCCACGAGGCGACGGGCCAACAGCAGTCCGACCACGGCGACGCCGCCCGCGACGAGGACGCCGCCGAAGCGGGCGAGCCACGGATTGCCGACCAGTCGACCCCCAGCGAGGGCGAGGACGCCGAGCGGATAGCCGACCGTCTCCGCTCGCTGGAGGTGGACGCCGAGTCGAGTGCTCTCCGTCTGCGTAAACATGGGTGCAAGTTGGGCGAGCGCGCCCGCCACCGTCGTCAGGACCGCGCCGAACACCGCGAGCGTCGCGTGTGCGAGCAGGAGGTGTCCCCGCGAGACGCCGAACGCGGGGAGGACGCCGACGGCGTGGTCGAGGGCCAGTCCGAGGCCGGCGGTCGTCACGAGAACGAAAAAGACCAGCGCGGCGGCGAAGTGGGCAGTCGTCACGTCCCACTCGGCGGCCGCGAGCGTCCGGCCGAGCGTGTAGACGAACGTCCAGACGCCGGCGAGGGCGAGTGCGCCCGCCACGGGGAGGACGGCGGTGAACCCCGTCAGGAGACCGCCGGCGAGTCCGGCGAACCCCACGGCCGCGAGGGGCAATTGCGCCGCCGCGAGGCGGCGGGAGTGCAGGGGGACCCCGGACCAGACGGGGACGAACTGGGTCATCGCGCCCATGATGGTGAGACAGACCCATCCGGCCACCAGCAGGTGGACCTGCGCGAGGTGGCCGCCGCGGCCCCCGGCCGCACCCACCGCCACGCCCGCGACGAGAAATGCCAGCGCGACGACGAAGTGGCGAAGGGGGACCGTCATCGGTGGGCCGGCGTCCGTATCGACGTCTCCGGGTATCGCGCTCATCACCCTGTGGTTGGAGCGCCTCCCTGCTGTCGGTGTGGCCGAACGTGTTCGGGGAAACCGTCGGCGCGTAGGGGGACGAACCATCGGGTATGCCACGTGCGACCGACGCCGTCCTCGCCCAGACGGACGCACCGACCGACGCCCCGACCGAACGACTCGACGTGCGCGAACTGGGGCCGCCGAAACCGCTGGCCGAGACGCTGGAACTGCTCGTCGAACTCGACGACGACACGGTCCTCTTCCAGTACAACGACCGCGCGCCACAGCACCTCTACCCGAAACTCGCAGACCGCGGATACGACTACGAGACCGTCGAACGCGACGACGCCACCGTGACCGTCATCTGGAAGCCATGAGCGTGAACGACGACACCCAAGAGACGACGGCCGACGTGGAACAGGCTATCGGACAGATGGAGGCCCGAGCCGCCGAGGTGCGGGCCGAGCAACTCGAACAGGCCCTCACGCAGTTGCGGGCACAGGGCGACCTGACCGACGAGCAAGCGGCCGCCGTCGAACGTCTGAGCGAACGCCTCGCCGAGCGACTGCTCGCGGTGCCTCGGGAGAGCCTGCGACAGTCGAGCGTCCGCCGGGAGGCCGCCGTCGAGACGGCCGTCGACCTGTTCGGCTGACCGCTCAGTCGAGGAATCGGTCGGTAACGTCGTCGTCGGGCACCATACACCGGTCCTTGCGCCCGAACCAGTCGTACCGGTTCTCGGCGACGACGTCGTAGGCGGCGTCGCGCAGTCCCTCGGGGACGAGTCGCCCGACGCTCACCAGACTGTAGGGCCACCCGAGCAGTTCGGCCACTCTGATGGCCGCGGCCGACTTCCGGTAGACGTCGTCGCCCTCGACGAGGACGACCGACTCCATGTCGTCGGTCGGCAGACCAACCCGCTCCAACAGCGCCGCCCCCGTCTCGGACTGGAGCGGCGCGAATCTGAGGATTCCCGTGGGGTCCCGCGGGACGACGAACTGGACGACGCCGTTACAGAGGTTACAGACCCCGTCGAACAGCAAAACCGGCGCGTCAGTGGTCTCGTCGTCGGTCACGCCGTCCCCTCCCCCCGAGTCCGTGGCGCACTTCGCGTGTGGTCCATGTTGGAGCGTAGGTGGGCGGGTCGGAAAACGTCGTTCGTCCCGGCCCCGCCACGGCGGTTGACCGGCCGCGCTCACGTCGACTCGGCGAGGACCAGCAACGCCTCGCAGTCGGTGACAGCGGCGGGCGAGATGTCCTGTTCGCCGTCGAACCGCACCACGTCCCCGGTAGACAGCGACAGCGTCGTCTCGCCGAGCGTCAGGTCCACCTCGCCGTCGAGCACGTGAAAGACGATGTCCCGGCCCGGATGCTGGTGGGGCGGCACCTCGTCACCGGTCGACAGCGTCAGTCGGACCGTCTTCGGTTCGCCCTCGAACAGGCGCGCGCGGCCCGACCCGTCGAGGTCCGACAGCGAGACGCGTTCGAGGCCGGCCGCGTCGGCCTCCCTCATGCTTTCTTCGGGAGGTCTGCGACGTACTTGCCCTCCTCCTCCTTGCGGCAGTCGTAGCGTTCGGCGTCGAACGCTTCCACCTCGGCCTGCAGTTCGTAGAACAGCGGCTTCGGTTCGTGGTCGTTGACGATGCGGAGCGTCTCTCCCGGGTCCAGCGCTTCGAACGCAGAGTGGATGGTGGGGTGTCGCTCGGGCGGTGCCATGTCGCGCAGGTCGAGTTTCGCGGCGGGCATCACCCGACGGTTCGCCATCGCCGCTGGAGGGGCTTCTCCCGAATATGTTCGTTACTCGGGGTCGAACTCGCCACGTTTCAACCCCCGACGGACCGGGTCGTGTTCGGCGTCCGTCGGCGGGGGCGCGGTGACGAGCGTCGCCTCCAACCGGCCGCCCTCGGCCCGGATACCCCTGTCTTCGCCGGCGGGGACGGCGACCACGTCCCCGGGGCCGACGGCGTGTTCCTCGTCGCCGTCGCGGACCGTTCCCTCGCCCGCGACGACGGTCATCGCCACGTCGCTTCCGGGCGCGTGGACCGGGATGAACTGGTCGGGTTCGAAGTAGCCGAGGACGACCTTCTGGCGCTCCGTCTGCTGAATCGTCTGCGCCGAGAACCGGTCGTCGTCGTAGCTCCGCTCGGCGTCGAGGCTGGTGGTGACCATCACGTAGTGGTGGACGCCGTTCGGCGGAGGGGCTTCCGCCGAACGTGTTCGGGGCCAGCGTCTGTGGGGTGTGGCCCGTACGTCCGCCCATGAGTTTCCTCTCCGGCATCCGCGGCGGCGACGACACCGGGTTCGACGACTACGACGCGTTCGTCCCCGAGCACGTCCCCGACCCCGGCGCGTTCCTCGACGGCCACGACGTGTTGACCGACGCCGACCACGCCGCGTTCCACCGCCTGACGATGGGCCTGTTCGCCGAGCGCGGCGTCTACGACATGACGTTCGGCTACAACCTCGCCCGCCTGAACCTGGACCACCGACACCCCGACGCCGGGTTCCGGTACGCGCGCGAGGCCGACGACCCGGCGGTCCTGCGCGCGGAGTTCACGCCGACCACGGAGTTCTGCCCGCAGAGCGACACGCTCACCGTCGGCGCGTTCCGCGCGTGGAACGGCCTCGCGGAGCGCCACGAGTACGACCTCGTGACGGTCCGCGTCGACTCGATGCACCACCAGAGCGTCGCCATCAACGGCAAACTGTCCCAACTGGAGGAGACGTATCGCGAGACGGGCGAGATACCGAAGGACGTGGGCGGTTCGGACGACGGTGACGACCTGCCCGAGGAGACCGACGTGGAGACGCCGTTCTGAGCGGGCGAACACCTTCGGGACCGGTCACTCCCGGACGGGGAGCGAACCCACGCGTATGTCCGACCGTGCCGAGACAGTCCGTTCGCTGGCTGCCGACCTCGCCGCTCGCCCAGACGTCGCCGACGCGTGGACGGCCAAGAGCTTCACCGACCGACTGCTCGTCGTCGAGCTCCCGGCCGACCGCGACCTCCCCGACGGCGTCGTGGAGACGCTCCGCGCCCGTGGGTTCGTCGGCGCCGACGAGGTGTACGACGCCGACGGGGCCGACGACGCGGCGTTCGCCGGCCAGTTGACCGACGCGCGGCGCTACCGGTTCGTCGACGTCGAGAGCCGCGCCGAACACCGCTCGTACGTCGTCGAGTGAGGCGGTGCGAAAGGCTGAAGCGAGTGAGTACTCACTCGAAGGTATGCCGGAGATGGACGCCGACGCCCGGGCCGAAGTCGCCCTCGCGGTTCGGCGAGCGCTGGCCGAACACGGGTACGAACGGCTCACGACGGCGAAGATAGCCGAACACTACGCGAACAGCGAGGCGAGCCTCTACTACTACTTCGACAGCAAGGACGAGATGATTGCCGCGTTCCTCGACCACGCGGCCGGCGGGTTGGCCGACGAACTGGCGGCGCTTTCCGCCGACGGTCCAGAAGCGGAGTTGCGGGCGGCCTGCGAGTCGCTGTTTCTCTCGCCGGACGACGCGGGCGCGGGCGTCCACGTCGCCATCATGGAACTGCTCTCGCACGCGCCGTACAACGAGACGCTCCGAGAACCGCTCCTCGCGCTCGAATCCGCCACGCTGGACGAACTCGAACGAATCGTCGCCGAGGGCGTCGAGGAGGGCGTATTTCGGGACGTGGACCCGCGAGCGACGGCCGCGTTCCTGCTGGCCGCGGCCGACGGGTCGACCGGGTTTCACATCGCACTGGGGATGGACGTGGGAGCGGACCTGCGGGCCGGGTGGTCGGCGTATATCGACGGTCTGTTAGCGCCGCCCGAGGCGTGACGAGCGCACGCGACGACGCGCCCGCATGGAAAGCGATTTAGCCGGCCGGAGGCACCGACCACCTAATGAGCCTGTCCGACGCTGACCACGACGTCGTGGTCGACGAAATCGGTCGGGAGCCAACCCGGGCGGAGGCCGCTCTCTTCGAGAACCTCTGGAGCGAGCACTGCGCGTACCGCTCCTCTCGGCCGCTCCTGACCGCGTTCGACTCCGACGGCGAGCAAGTCGTCATCGGCCCCGGCGACGACGCCGCCGTCGTCTCGCTTCCGAGCCACGGCGACGGCGAGGAGATGTACATCACCATGGGCGTCGAGTCCCACAACCACCCCTCCTACGTCGACCCGTTCGACGGCGCCGCCACCGGCGTCGGCGGCATCGTCCGCGACACCCTCTCGATGGGCGCGTATCCCATCGCGCTCGCGGACTCGTTGTACTTCGGCGACTTCGAGCGCGAACACTCCCGTTACCTCTTCGAGGGCGTCGTCGAGGGCATCTCCCACTACGGCAACTGCATCGGCGTCCCGACGGTCACCGGGTCGGTGGCCTTCCACGACGACTACGAGGGCAACCCCCTCGTCAACGTCTCCTGTATCGGCCTGATGGAGCCAGAGCGCACCATCACCGCCGAGGCGCAGGAACCGGGCAACAAACTCGTCCTCGTCGGGAACTCGACGGGTCGGGACGGCCTCGGCGGGGCCTCCTTCGCCAGCGAAGACCTCGCGGAGGACGCCGAGACGGAGGACCGCCCGGCCGTGCAGGTCGGGGACCCCTACACGGAGAAACTCCTCATCGAGTGCAACGAGGCGCTACTGGACGAGGAACTCGTCGAGTCCGCACGTGACCTCGGGGCGGCCGGCCTCGGTGGGGCGTCCTCCGAACTCGTCGCCAAGGGCGGTCTCGGCGCCGAAATCGAACTGGACCGCGTCCACGAGCGCGAACCGAACATGAACGCCATGGAGTACCTGCTGGCCGAGAGTCAGGAGCGCATGGTGTACGAGGTCGACCCCGAGAACGTCGACCGCGTGGCCGAACTCGCCGACCGGTACGACCTCGGCTGTTCGGTCATCGGCGAACTCACCGAACCCGGGACGAACTACGTCTGCACGTTCGAGGGGGAGACGGTCGTCGACGTGGACGCGGAGTTCCTCGGGGACGGCGCACCGATGAACGACCTCCCCGCCGAGGAACCGCCCGAACAGGAGCGCGACCTCCCGACGGTCGACCTCTCGGAGGCGTTCGAGCGCATCGTCGCCAGCCCCAACACCGCCTCCAAGCGGTGGGTCTACCGCCAGTACGACCACGAGGTGCAGGTCCGCACGAGCGTCCTACCGGGCGACGACGCTGCCCTCCTCGCCATCCGGGAGGCCGGCACCGGACTGGCCTTCTCGGCCGGCGCGGACCCCAACTGGACCGACGCCGCGCCCTACGAGGGCGCCCGCGCCGTCGCACTGGAGAACGCCACCAACGTCGCCGCGAAGGGGGCCGTGCCCCACGCCGCCGTCGACTGTCTGAACGGCGGCAACCCCGAGAAGCCCGACGTGTACGGCGGCTTCAAGGGCATCGTCGACGGTCTCGCCGACATGTGTAGCGACTTAGACGTGCCCGTCGTCGGCGGCAACGTCTCGCTGTACAACGACTCGAACGCAGGTCCCATCCCGCCGACGCCGACGCTCGCACTCGTCGGCGTCAAGGAGGGCTACGACGCCCCGCCGATGGAACTGTCGGGCGAGGGCACCCTCGTCGTCGTCGGCGACGCCGCCCTCGAAGGCGAGGCCGACCCGCGTCTCGGTGGCTCCGAGTACACCGCACAGTTCGGCGGCACGGACGCGTTCCCCGAACTCCCGGCTGACCCGACGGGCCTCGTCGACACAATCGCCGAGGTTGCCGACGATGACCACGTGCTGGCCAGTCACGACGTGAGCCACGGCGGCCTCGCCGTCGCCCTCGCCGAGATGGTCCACGAGGACGCCGGGGCCAGCGTCGAGATAGAGACGGTCGAACGCGGCACGCGCAAGCGCCTCCTGTTCAACGAACGGCCGGGCCGCGTCGTCTTCGAGACGACCGACCCCGACGCGGTGTCCGAAGCGTTCGACGGCGTCGCCCCCGTGACGGAACTGGGCGAGGCCGACGGCTCGAACCACCTCTCGCTCACCGTCAACGACGACACGCTCCAGTACCACGCGAGCGAAATCGCCGACCTCCGGTCGACCATCGACGACGAACTGGCCTGAGAAGGCATCGCCGAACACCGTTTTCACCGTTCGAACCGTGAGTATACGCCGTCTACGAGTGGTAAGTGTCTGAATACTAAATGAACTAACACTTCTGGCGGTAGGCACCTGCGTTCCCCGCACCGGACCGGGACACGCTGTGACTGCGCCGGCCCGGATTGGAGTGGGGGTCGTGGGGGAGTGAACGATGCAACGACGCGACTATCTCAAGACGATTGGCGGAATCGCAACTGCAACCACCGTGGGCGGCGCCGGACTCATCGCCGCGACGGGCGGAGCGACAGCGACTGCGGGAGGGTCCATCGACAACCCACCGGAAGTGGAAACGGACGACGGTTCCATCAAGTGGGTCGCGACCCAGACGACCGGTCGACTCACGTGGGACGGGTTCGACACGCCCGTCGCGAAGGCACGTATCATGGTGTACGTGACGCTGAAGCGAAACGGGTCGACCATCTGGGGCGAGAACCTCATCCACGACACCGGGATGTTCGAATTGACCGACAGTTGGGGAGGCACCGGCGAAGACGTCGGCCTGAGCGGCGACAGCAGCGACGGACAGGAGGGGTACATCGCCTCCGACGCGGACTGGGG
Organism: Haloarcula sp. H-hyl6; assembly: GCF_056934455.1. Lineage (NCBI taxonomy): Archaea > Methanobacteriati > Methanobacteriota > Halobacteria > Halobacteriales > Haloarculaceae > Haloarcula > Haloarcula sp. H-hyl6. The sequence continues at coordinate 481,850 of NZ_JBRIIK010000002.1, read as the reverse complement.
CATCCTCCAGAAGAACGGGAACCACATCTACAACGACGGATACGGACTCCCAAAGAACCCAGGCCCCGTGGCGCCGCTGTTCGCGGATGCCGACGGGTCCGAGACAGCGACGAAAGTCGTCCTCCGGAGCGAGTACCTGCTGTTCGACGCCGACGGCAACGAACTCACGGGCCAGAGCGGCTACCCCGACCGGCCGACGACCAAGTCTTCGTTCGTCGTCACCGTCAACAACCAGACGGCGACGGCGGGATTCGGTGACGAGGACGGCGACGGCGACACCAGCGACTCTGCGACTGTCGGAACGTAATTCGACCCGACTCCACAATTTTTTGGAGAACCCTCAGACGAGCGCGAACGCGATACCGAACGTGAGCGCCAGTCCGACGAGCGCGACCACAGCACCCTTCGACACCTGCGACATCGTGAAGTCGCTCTGTGGCGCCGTCTCTCGGAGCGGCGGTTCCTTCGATGGCAGGTCGACGTTCTCGGGGTCGAACTCCGGTCGGTCCTCGGCGTGGTGGTCGTCTCCCATGTACGGGCGTTCTAACAGCGGCTACCTGTAACTGTCGGATTCGCTCGGTCAAAGCCGGGTTTGAGCTACCTGAAGGCATTTTCCGGTACCGAGTCGATAGCGGCTATGGAGTACACGCGACGACGTCTGTTGGCGACGGTCGGCGGCCTCGGCGCCGCGAGCGTCGCCGGTTGTCTGGACCGAGTGACCGGCCGGCGCCACGAACGCATCGACTGGCACGTCTCGACGGAGGGCACCATCGGTGCGCTCGCCTTCCGGGACGGAACGCTGACCCTCCTGACGATGTGGCGCGCGCTCTCTTTCGACACCGGCGGAACCGAACGCTGGCGCGTTCTGCTGGACGACCCCGACGACACCGTCTGTTACGATTCGGGTCTCGCCGTCGGAGACGCCGACAGCGACGGCTTCGTGTACGTCTCTGGCTGTGCGAGCACGCAGGCGTTTGCGAGCGCCGACGGCACGCAGGTCTGGGAGACGCCGGACGTGGCGTCACAGGAGTCCATTACCGCGGTCGGCGGGACAGTCTACGTGAGCGGCGGTGGGCTGACGGCCCTCGCCAGCGCCGACGGGTCCGTCCGGTGGACGGCGCTCGACGACGCCGACGGACTCACGCCCCCGGGGGCGACGGCGGAGACTGTCGTCGTCGGGAGCGACCACGGCACCGTCTACGCGCTGGACGCCGCCGACGGCTCCGAGCAGTGGCGAACCGACCTCGGGGACGACCGGACGCAGACGCCGACACTCACCGACGGCACGGTGTACGTCGCGACGAGCGTCCCGGACGAGGACCGAGGCGAGTTGGTGGCGCTGGACGCGGCCGACGGGCGCGAGCGCTGGCGAGTCGACACCGGACAGGCGCTGGCCGACAGTCGGCCGGTTCTCTCCGACGAAACCGTGTTGCTCGGCACGGCGAGCGGGTCCCTACACGCCCACCGCCGAGACACCGGGGACCAGCGGTGGCGCTTCGACGCCGACGACTGGCTGGTGACCCAGCCAGCTATCGCCTCCGACCGCGGGACGGCCTACGTCGGGAGCAACGACGGCAACTGCTACGCGGTGTCGATGACCGACGGGAGCGAACGCTGGTCGGTCCCGGTCGGGTACAGTTCCGCCACGCCCGTCGTGGTCGGCGACCGACTCGTCGTCGGCAGTCACGACGGCCTGTTCGCGCTCCGGCGCGGCGACCTGAACTGACCCCCGGCCCAGTGGCGGGCCTCCGAGACGTTGCACCAGTCGAAACCGTCAAACGGCCCTGTGGCAAAGGTTCGAGTATCAGATGACCCTCACCAAGCGCATCATCCCCTGTATCGACGTCGACGTCGACGAGAACGGGGAGGCCGCCGTCTACACCGGCGTCAACTTCGAGGACTTGGAGTACACCGGCGACCCGGTGGAGATGGCCAAAGCCTACAACGAGTCCGGGGCCGACGAGTTCGTCTTTCTGGACATCACCGCCTCCGCCGAGGGGCGCGAGACGATGCTCGAAACCGTCTCGGCTGTCGCTGACGAGGTGTTCATCCCCCTCACGGTCGGCGGCGGCATCCGCACCCGCGAGGACATCAAGGAGACCCTGCGGGCGGGCGCCGACAAGGTGTCCATCAACTCCGGCGCCATCGCGGACCCCGAACTCATCGAGGAGGGGGCCGCCGCCTTCGGCAGTCAGTGTATCGTCATCTCGCTGGACGCCCGCCGGCGCTTCGACGACGAGGGCGACCACTACGTCGAGGTGGACGGCGAGTCCTGCTGGTTCGAGTGTACGGTCAAAGGGGGCCGCGAGGGCACCGGACTCGACGCCGTCACGTGGGCCAAAGAGGCCGAGGAACGCGGTGCCGGCGAAATCTTCGTCAACTCCATCGACGCCGACGGGACGAAGGACGGCTACGACATCCCGCTGATGAAAGCCGTCTGTGACGCCGTCTCGACGCCCGTCATCGCCTCCTCCGGGTGTGGCAGTCCCGCCGACATGGAAGAGGTGTTCGTCGAGGCGGGTGCCGACGCCGGACTGGCTGCCTCCATCTTCCACTTCGGCGAGTACTCCATCGCGGAGACGAAAGAGTATCTGGACAGCAAGGGGATTCCGGTCAGGTTGTAGGACGGGTCGGAGCGAGCATCGCGAGCGACGACGCGCCTTTTTCGCCCACGTTTTTGCGGCGAGTGGTGCGCCCGTGGCGCACCCGAGTCGGAAAAAGGTGGGAACGGGGTATCTGGACAGCAAGGGGATTCCGGTCAGGTTGTAGGACGGGTCGGGGGCCGTCGCGGACGCTGACTCTCACACAGTCGAACGCCGGTTCCGCGTACTCTTTGTAGCTCGGTCACCTACGGTTACCCAATGGAATGGCGGTGTGAGTGGTGTGGCAAGCCGCACGAGGAGAACGACCCGCCCTGTGACAACTGTGGCCACGGCACCTTCGAGCGGGCGGTCCAGCCCGTCGGCCCGGACCGGACCGACGACGGCGAGGCCCACGGCGGCTCCGTCTGGGTCTGTCAGGACTGTGGCCGCCAGCACCAGCGCAACTCCCCGCCCTGCAGACGGTGTGGGGGCGCGGACTTCGAGCGCGAACCGGTCGCCGCTACCGACCCGCTCGCGGACATCGGCACGAGTTGGCGAGACATCCTCGAACCGAAGTACGTCGCCGGTTACGCCGCGGTCGCTCTCCTGCTGGGCGTCGTCCTCCTGAGCGTCCTCGGCGTCGTCACGCTTCCGGGGTTCGGCGGGGCGACGGCGGCCGGGCCGCCCGCGATTCCCGACGCGCCCGGGAGTGCGGACTCGGTTGACGGCCTCTCGCTGGCCGCGACCGAAGACGCCTACGTCGAGGCGCTGAACGAGCGTCGGTCGAGCGAGGGAGCTAGCGCGCTGAGTCGGAACGCCACGGCCGACGACGCCGCGGCCTACTACAACAAGGCCATCGTCGCCGCCCGCGCCGGCGACGGGTCCGGGCCCGAGCAGGACGCGTTCCAGCGGTTCGACCTCGCCTGCGAGCGCCCCAGCGTCGTCGCCTATCAGGTGGCCTACGACCGGACCGGGCGGTCGGTGAGCGACTTCGACGGCGAGGCGGCGCTTGCGTCGGCGCTGGTCGATAGCTACGTCGAGCGCGGGAACCGCTTCCGCGCCGCAGAGTCGGGCACCGTCGGCGTCGACGTCCACGTCGCGCCGGACGGGAGCGTGTTTGTCACCTACGTCGTCTGCTGAGAGGAGAGAGAAACGTTACGCGGCGGCTTCGAACGCTTCGGTGAGGCTGTCGGCCTTCTCGATGACGCGGTCCGTCCCGTCCTCGAGGGCGTCCAGCGCGTCCACGTCGGCCTCCGTCTTGATGGTGAGGACGGGGTCGGTCTGTCCACCGGACTGCTCGGGGTTCACGTCGTACGTCGCCGCGGTGACCCCCTCGGTCTCCAGCAGGGCCCCCTTGATGACGTTCATGAACGTGTGGTCCTCGCCCGCAATCTCGATAGAGAGTTCCGTGTCGGATTTGTCGATGACGCGAAGGTCCATGCCTACGTGTACTGGCGCTGGCACCCATCAACGTGTCGCTTCTCCGTAGTTGGGCGCGGCGTCGTGTGACCTCTCCCACTCCGAGCAGCCGACCGGACGGAACACGGGCCAATCGTACTCAGACGAGGGCGTATATCATCAGGAGGACGAAGTATATGGCCACCAGCGCACCCAGCGCCTGCAGGCGGAACGAGGCCAGCGCATCTTCCTCCTCGTCGTGGGCCTCGCGGAACGCCGCCACTTCGTCGTCGTCGAGTTCGCCGGGGTGGTCGAGGCCGCGGTGGAGCGCCACCCACTCCTCGCGGGCGAACGGGCGGCCGCAGTAGCCACACTCGTAGGGCGATGCGTCGGCGGGCACGTCGTACTCGTGGTCTGCTGTCATAGGTGGGGAAGGGGCACCTCCGGGCGCGAGACGACCCACAGGCTGGTCATCGTGTAGAACACCATCACGGCGACGAAGGGGTACTGCGAGCGGATGGCCTGCAACCGGGCGGGAAAGAGGTCGAACGCGGCGGCGTGGGCCACCCAGATGGCGACGAGGTGGCCGACGATGACCGCCGCCAGTGCGAGGCCCCCGAACCAGCCCGGCAGTTGGTAGACGGGCACCGACGCGGGGTCGGCGAAGGGGCCGACGAGCGCCGTCCCCAGCGCCGGTGCGAGAAAGAGGAAGTACCCGAGGTAGTGCGCGAAGTGGTAGCCGGCGGCGATGGCCAACAGCGGCGGGGCGAACCGCTCGGCGAGTTCGTCGGGTTCGAGGTACGTCTCGGCCGTCCGCGTGCTCACTCGCACCGCGAGTCGGTAGACGCCGAGAAAGAGGCCGAACCCGAGGAGGAGGGCGAGCGGATACAGCAGGTGCGGCGGGAGGCCAGCGTCCACCAGCGGCCTCGTCAGGTCGCGCCACGCCGGCGTCGTCACGAGGCCGTCGTAGGTGGTCACCCACAGGAGCGCGACGACGAACGCCACTTCGTCGCGCCCGTCGACGAGTCGGGGGGTCGAGAGGGCCGTGCCGGGCAGTCGAATGCGGAGGTTGCCCGCCTCGTCGCGGCCGACGGGGGCGACGCGGCCGTAGTAGCGAAAGACGCGCTCGACCGGGTCGGCCTCGGCGAACCACGTCTCGCGGCCGAAGACGACGCTTCCGGCGAGCGTCAGGACGCTGTATCCGAGGACGGCCGTCGCCAGCAGTCTCGCGTCGTCGGCCAGCGGACTCACCACCTCCAACCAGACGAGCGCCAACAGACCGACGACACTGGGCCACGCGCCCAGTCGGTCGGGGTACGGCCGGTCCAGCGACGGGAGGGCCAGCGCGATGGTCGAGAGCGGGTTGAGAACCCGCCAGCTATTGCCGACCAGATACGTCGTCATGGCGAGGCCGGCCCACCACCCCACCCACACGAGCAGGATTGCGAGGTTCGTGCGCGGCGTCGTCGGGCCGAGAAAGCCCACGACGAGGACGGCGGCGAGGCCGACGAGTCCGACGGCCCGGCCGACCAGCCTGGGAATCCGGACGCCGCCGTCGACTATCGGGGCGCCCCACGCGTGGACCCGTTCGACGAACGAGCGGTCCGTGACGAACGACGCCAGCAGGAACGACGCGCCGACGGCCGCCCCGCCCGTCGAGAGGAACAGCCACGTTGGAATCGTCAGCGACTCGCGCCCGCCGGTGGCCAGACTCCCGCCGTGGGCGCTCGCCGTCCCGGCGGCGAACAGCCAACAGAGCGACGCGACGACCATCGCGGCGACGCGGCGTCGGCGTGCTGTCATCGGCGGGGCTAGGACCTTCGGGGCCGTGTAGTTTCCGACATCGGCCTCCGTCGGGCGCGCGGAATTGGATGGGCTTTTAGTAATCGCTTCGCAAGGGACCGGTATGAGCCAGATTGAAGAACACACGGAGAGCGGACACGGGGACCACCACCTCCCGGCCACGGAGGACTGGCCCCGCGGTTTCGGCGAGGCGAGTTGGTGGCCGTTCGTGACCGCAATCGGCGGGTCGGGCATCTACATCGGGGCGGCACTGCTCGTCCTCTCGGTGGGCGAGAACGCACTCGTGAGTACGACTATCGGTGCCGGCGCGACAGTCGCCAGCGTCGGCCTGTTCCTCGTCGGGATATACGGCTGGCTCTACCACGCGTTCGTCTCTGACTTCTGGGAACGCGGCACGAATCACCACTCCGGTCGGACGCTGAAGTTCGCGATGTTGCTGTTCCTCGGGTCCGAGGTGGCGACGTTCGGCGCCGGCTTCGTCTACTACTTCATCGTGCGCGGGACGGACGTGTGGACTCAGGCCGCCATCCCCCACGTATGGGGCTCGCTCGTCGTCGTCAACACCGTCATCCTGCTAATCAGTTCGGTGACGCTGCACTACAGCCACGTCGCCCTGCTCAACGGGGACCGCTCGCGGTTCATGAAACTGCTCGGTCTGACGCTCCTGCTGGGAATCGTCTTCATCGGCGGGCAGGTGTACGAGTACTACGAGTTCATCGTCCACGAGAACTTCACTATCGCGGAGGGTATCTACGGTTCTGCGTTCTACGGCCTGACCGGCCTACACGGACTCCACGTCACGATGGGGGCCGTCCTGCTGGGCATCGTCTTCGTCCGGGCGTACTACGGCCAGTACTCCCCGGAGCGGCACACCTCCGTCTCGACGGCCTCGATGTACTGGCACTTCGTGGACGTCGTCTGGGTGTTCCTCGTGGTCGTCCTCTACATGGGCGCGAACCTCGTCTAAGGTTTAAGCGACTCCCTTCCCTCCGTTCTCTATGGACCGACTCGACGTCAGCGACGGCTTCGACGTCCACGACTACCGCCACGGCATGAAACTCCTGAAACAGGACCGTGGCACGTTGACGCTGGAGAACCGAGACGGGTTCGCCTGTCCGGCGTGCGACGAACCGTTCGAGCGTCTGTTCGTCACCGAAAACCGGACCAGCACGTTCGGGAAACCCGGGAGCCCGTTCTGTCTCGTCCGCACCGACGAACAGATACTGGTGTTGACACACTGACGGCGGGACAGAAGCGGGTCTCCGGCCCCGTCAGTCCCGGTCTAGTTTTGCCCGTCTGGACTCGTTCAGCGCGTCACAGACCGCGCCCTGCCCACCGACGTTGACGCTCGCCAGACGGGTCCGCTTCTGCATCGTCTCGAACTGCTCGACCGGAATCGGGTCCCCGTCTTGGGTACGGAACAGGCGGTCGTCGGCGTCTGTCACGTGGCCGCTGGCCCGCGCCTTCTCCAGATACTCGGCGACCGGGGACCGCTCGACGACGACGTTGACGCCGTCAAGTCCGACCACGGCCCCGGTCTCGGTCAGGTCGACGTCGCCGCGTCTGAGACCGACTATCTGCTCGGGAGAGAGGCCCGCCGCACGGCACGCCGAGACGGCGTCGTGTTGCCGGGCGAAGCGGGCCTTGTCGTCCAGCGTGGCCCGGACGGCGTCCACGCCGCCGTCGGCGTCGGGGAACACCGACCCGAACGAGTCGCGGGCGTTGACGCCCCGGGTTATCTCCTCGCCGTGCATGTGGTCGCGGAGTTCGATACGCACCGACTCGGTCTCGGGGAGGTCCTCGATTTCGTCGCGAGCGTCGGTGGCCATCATCCACGCGAACGCCGGCGAACACCACGCCGTCGGAAGGGTGAACGCGACGTCGACCGCCCCGTCTTCGACGTCGACCCGGTCGACGTAGTCCAGTTCGACGATAGAAGCGTCGAGTTCGGGGTCGTCCACGCGGTCCAGTCGGTCCCAGACCGCATCTCGGGGCGGGTCGGTGGTCGCGGCGGCCGACGAGGTGCCCGCCGAGCGCTCGGGCGAACTCCCCGACATCAGTCTGCGGCGGCGTCCGGAGCGCCGTAGTGGTCCGAGAGTCCGAACTGGTCGGTGATGTCGTCGTTCTGGAACGTCTTCTTTTTGGCCTCGATGTCGATGTCGTACAGTTCCGCGGCGTTCTCGCCCATTATCTTCTTCATCACGTCGATGTCGAGTTCGACGCCGTACTCGTCTCTCTGCTCGTCGGTCATCTCGGCGTTCATCACCGTCTCGACCAGCCAATCCGGGTTCCAGAGCGCGTAGTCCGACCCGAACAGGATGCGGTCCTCGCCCAGCCAGTACAGCAGTTCGCCCATTATCTCGCCGAACTTCCGGGGCCGGTTCTGGGCCATCGGCGCCGCGACTGCCAGCCCCCCGTAGACGTTCGGTTCCTGTGCGGCTATCCAGCAGAAGTCGTCGAGTCGTGGGAGGCCCACGTGTTCGACGACGAAGTCCAGTTCGGGGTAGGAACTGGCGGCGTCGTCGACGTCGGCCACGTCGAAGGCGTCGCGGTTGAGCGGGCGAATCGTCGGCCCCTTGTGCGCGTGTATCTTGTCGATACCCAGTTCGGCGCACTTGTCGAGGAACTCGAACGACTCCTCGCTGTCCAGCCGCCACCCTTTCGAGTCGCCGTTCCACTCGGCGGTGTACAGTTTCACGCCCTCGATGTCGTACTGCTCTTTCTGCCGTTCGAGGTCGCGAAGGCCCGCCTCGCCGTCCCGGGGGTCGAACCGCCCGTTGTTGACGAACCGCTCTGGGTACTTCTCGGCCAGTTCGGCGTTCTGGTCGATGGTGTTGAACCCCTCCTTGTAGAAATCAGTGAGGTAGGACGGCTGGAAGATGCCCATGTCGACGGCGGCGTTCTCGAAGAGGTCCCGAACCATTCGGTCGGCCCCGTACTTCCGGTACTCTTCGAGCGTCCACTCTCGCTCTTCCGGTGTGAACCCCGTGTGATAGTCGTAGAAACACTGGATGAACTGCTCACCCCCCTCGTGCTTGATGTTCTCCTCGGACGCGTCCCACAGGTGAACGTGTCCGTCGATGACGAATATCTCCTCGCCGTTTGCCTCGTACATACAGCCACGAATGAGGACGCAACCCAGATAACTATCATTGAAAATAATTAGGTAATACTGTGGGGCTGTCGTTTAGATGTTATTTACCGACGCCATATGTCGGTCATCGATGTGATGTATAATTTATAATGTATGTTTATGATGGTGTCTGCCGCAGATTGATGCGATGCGCGCAGCGAGACTCCACCAGTACACGGACGACATGGCACACGGCCTCTCGATAGACGAGGTCGACGCGCCACAGGTAACGAACAGCGGCGACGTCGTGGTCGACATCGAGGGCGCTGGCTGGTGCCAGACGGACAACCACATCATCGAGGGGATGTGGACCGACTACGTCGAGCAGACGCTCCCGCTGACGCTGGGTCACGAGAACGCGGGCACGGTGGTCGAGACGGGCGACGAGGTGACGATAGTCTCGGAGGGCGACCAGGTCATCTGTCACCCCGTCCAGACCTGCGGGACCTGTCGCCCCTGCCGGCAGGGCGAGACGATGTACTGCGAGAATTCGGCGTTCAACGGTCTCACGGTCGATGGCGGCTTCGCCGACCAACTCCACACCAGCGAGCGGTCGGTCATCCCGCTCCCCGACGGCGTCGACCCGGCGGCCATCGCCCCGCACGCCGACGCCGGCATCACGGCCTACCACGCCGCGAAGAAAGCCGTTCGCGGGCTGAACCCCGGTGACACGGCCGTCGTCGTCGGCATCGGTGGTCTCGGTCACATCGGCCTCCAGTGCATCGACGAGATGAGCGCCGCCGACATCGTCGCCGTCGACATCAAACAGGAAGCCCGTGACCTCGCCACAGACCTCGGCGCTCACTACACCGTCGACCCCCAGAGCGAGGACGTGGCGAGCGAGATAGCCGACATCACCGACGGCGTCGGCGCGGCGCAGGTGCTCGACTTCGTCGGGGCCGACGAGACGACGGCGCTGGCCCCGGACATCTGTGCCGCGGGCGGCGACCACCACATCATCGGCTACGGCGGCCACATCCACGAACCTGCACAGGCGCTCGTCAACGGCGAGTTCGCCTATCAGGGCAACATCGTCGGCCAGTACACCGAACTGCAGGAACTGGTGGCACTGGTCGAACGCGACGCCGTCCAGTTACATACGACCCAGTACGAACTGGACGAAATCAACACCGTGGCCGAGAAACTGGAACACGGCGAAATCGAGGGCCGGGCGGTCATCACGCCCTGACTGCTGGGCGGGTCAGCGCCGGCCCTCGGGTGCCTCGTCGCGCGCGAGACCACAGTACCGCCGGAGGAAGGTCTCCCGGTCGGTCGTTCCCGCGCCGGCCTCGACCAGTCGCTCTTCCAGCCCTCGTCGCGGACTGTGACAGCACTCGCGGTAGCAGGGCTTACAGAGGAACTCGAAGGACTTCTCCTCGCGGTTCCAGCGGTCGCCGTGCTTGTCGTACTCGCGGGCGTCGTCGCGTGCCACCGATTCGCCGCAGGCGAGACAGGTCACCTCGCCGCCGTCGCGGTGCCACGCGTTCCGATACGACACGGCTCAGTCACCTCCGCTCCGCACGTGGTCGTCGGGCGTCTCGGGCCGTCTGTGAGTGCGTCGTGACATCGGCGCTCGACCTGTCCTTCGACCGCACTGCGAGTCTGTCTACTGCACCACCTGTGAGGGACGTTTATACCGCGCTCGTGACGGTGGGCGCTCGTCCCTCTGCGGCGCTGTCGTGCTATCACACGCCTCAGCCACCTATTTCTCGCCTCCGCGACGACTAGCACACGAGCGACGATGTCCCTAGAGTCCACTCACCACTCGGCGTCGGAGCACCAGACACGACGGGTGTCACGTCGAACCGTCCTGCTCGGTCTAGCGGCCGCCGTGGTCGGTACCGTCCTCGCGGCAAAGCACCGGCTAGCGTCGCGCACGACGCGACTGACGGCCGACCTGCGTGGCGCGTCCGATGGGGGCGCCGGTGTCGTCACCGAAAGCGACGTCGCCGACCTGCCGGACCCGGTCCGCCGGTACTTCGAGACGGTCCTCGGCCCCGGGACACCCCACGTCCGCACCGCGAGACTGACCCAGCGAGGCGAGTTCCGCCTCGGCGACGCCGACTCGGCGTGGTACCCCTTCGACGCCACGCAAGCGTACGCCGTCGACCCGCCGGGGTTCGTCTGGGACGCGACGATACGGTTGGGGTCGGTGCTGCCGGTACACGTGGTCGATAGCTACGTCGGCGGGACGGGGTCGCTCGCCGCCCACCTCCTCTGGACGGTTCCCGTCGCCGACGCCGACCCGTCGCCGGAACTCGACGCCGGCGAACTGACCCGCTATCTCGCCGAGGCCGTCTGGTTCCCGACGGCGCTCCTGCCCGAGAGCGGCGTCGAGTGGACGCCCGTCGACGACAGCACCGCGCGGGCCACCATCACCGACGGCGACCTCTCGACGTCGCTCGACTTCCACTTCGACGAGGACGACCTAGTCGACCGAGTGGTCGCCGACGAGCGATACCGCGCCGTCGACGACGGGTTCGAGACGGCACGCTGGACCGGGTACTTCGGGGACTACGCCGAGCGCGGAGGGATGCTCGTGCCGACGCGTGGGACAGTCGAGTGGAACCTCCCCGAGGGTGACCTGCCCTACTGGCGCGGGGCGATTACCGGGTTCGAGTTCGAGACTGCGGAGTAAGGGCGCGACGATAGCGACGTTACTGACGGCTAGTGTCGAGAGACACAAGCCGGTGGAGGGGATTGTGTACCACGGTCGGAGTAAAGCCCTCCCTGATTCAAATCCCGCCACAGAGGTCTCTCTCGACCTCGTGGTACTCGGTCAGAAAGAGCCGGTGGAGGGATTTGAACCCTCGGCCTAATCCTTACGAAGGATTCGCTCTGCCAGTCTGAGCTACACCGGCGCGGGCACACACTGCCAGACGCACGTTGCGACAACTCGTCTCGGGTGTGCCTGTCTGCAACCCTTACTTGCAGCGATAACCGCAATAAGGATTGCGAATCGGGGCCGTCGAGGGACGCGTTCTCACGCCTCGCGGGCGCCGACGACGGTGACCGGGACGTCCGACTCCAGCAACACCTGCTGGGCGACGCTCCCGAACACGACTTTCCCCGTCGGCGAGCGCTTTCGGGACCCCATGGCGATGTGGTCGACGTCGAACTCCTCTGCCAGTCCGAGGATGCCGTCGGCCGGCGGCAGACTGCCCTCGGCCAGTTCGACGGCGATGTCGCGCTCTTCGAGGTAGTCGCGGACCAACCGGACGGTCTCGACGCGGTCGACCGACTGCAGTTCTTCCGGTGCGTCTATCTCCTCCGGGGTCAGCGCGTGGGTCACTATCGCTTCGATGTTCTCCGCGGCGGTCGGCAGTTCCGCCACGAAGGCGGCCTGGCCGCGGGCACGGTCCGGGTCGGCGTCGACGGGTACGAGTATGCGGTACATGTTAGCCACCGAGGTAGAGTCGTCCGACCTCCTCGTCGTTCAGGAGTTCGGTGCCGGTGCCGGTAAACTTTATCTCCCCGCTGGCGAGGACGAACCCGCGGTCGGCGACCGAGAGGCCCTTCTCGGCGTTCTGTTCGACGAGCAGGATGGTCGTCCCGAGGTCGTTGAGTTGCTCGATGCGCTCGAACACGTCGTCGATGAACCGCGGTTCGAGACCGATAGACGGTTCGTCGAGCATCATCAGGTCCGGGTCGACCATCAGCGCACGGGCCAGTTCCAGCAGTCGGCGCTGGCCCCCGGAGAGGGTGCCGGCCTTCTGCTGGCGGATGTCGCCCAGCACCGGGAACTCGTCGTACAGCACCTCGGCGCGCTGGGCGGCCTGTTCGTCGTCGTCGAAGACGTAGCCGCCCATCAGCATGTTCTCCTGGACGGTCATGCCCGGGAACACGCTGGCGTCCTGCAGGACGTAGCTCATCCGGTTCTTGAGGTTCTCCTGGGGCGAGCGCCCCGTAATCTCCTCGTCCCGGAACGTGATGGTCCCCGACTGCACGTCGGCGAAGCCGTAGATGCTCTTCATCAGCGTGGACTTCCCAGACCCGTTCGGGCCGATGAGACACGCTATCTGTCCCTCCTCGACGGACATGCTGACGTCGTGGAGTACGGTCGTGTTGCCGTACCCCGAGGTCACGTCGTCCATCGAGAGTATCGGGTCGGTCGTCGTGGTGGTGTCTGTGTCTGTCGTGGCCATCTCACTCCCTCCCGAGGTACGCGTCGAGGACGCGCTGGTCGTTCTGAATCTCCTCCGGCGTGCCCTCGGCGATGCGCTCGCCGTGGGCGAGGACGTAGATGCGGTCCGCTATCTCCATCACGAAGTCCATGTTGTGTTCGATGAGGAAGATGGTCGCCTCCTCGTCCTCGTTGGCGGTGCGGATGTACTGTATGAGGTTCTCCAGCATGGAGGGGTTGATACCCCCCGCCGGTTCGTCCATCAACAGCAGGTCCGGTTCGGCCATCAACTCCATCGCGAACTCGATGAGTTTCTGCTGGCCGAAGCTCAGTCGACCCGCGCGAGTGTCCGCGAGGCCGCCGAGGTCGACGTAATCCAGCAGTTCTTCGGTCCGTTCGAGCAGCGAATCGTCGGGTCTGCGAAGCAGGTTCCCGACGTTCGCACCGCCCTCCTGGGCGGCCAGTAGCAAGTTCTTGCGGACGGTCATGTCCCCGAAGATGCGCGTCTCCTGGAACATCCGCCCGAGACCGGCCCGTGCAATCTTGTACTCGGGCCAGTCGGTGACGTCCTGTCCCTGCAAGTAGACGCTCCCCTCGTCGGCGTTGAGCGTCCCGGTGATGCAGTTGAACAGGGTCGACTTGCCGGCCCCGTTCGGGCCGATGAGACCGACGATTTCGCCCTTGTGTACCTCGACGTCGACGTCGTCGACGGCGGTGAGGCCGCCGAAGCGTTTGGTGACGCCGTCGGTCCGCAGAACTGCGCGGTCGCCCTGCGGGTCGGTCGCAGCGGCGTCGGTCGCCTTACTCATCCTCGTTCACCTCCTCACCGCTGTCGGTGGCGGCCATGCCACCGCGCTTGTAGTAGTCCATCTGGCTCGCGTACTCCCGGAGGGTGCCGACGAACCCCTCGGGGAACCCGATGACCGTCACGATGACGACGACGCCGAGCAACACGAGTTGCCACCCGACGAAGGCCGTCTCCACGATTTCGATGACGGTGTGGAGGCCGAACGCACCGATGACCGGGCCGGCGACGGTGCCGGACCCGCCGAGCAGCGCCATGGCGATGAGTTCGACGTTCCACGCGCCGTTGTAGGCCGTCTGTGGGTCGATGAACGTGTTGAACAGGCTGTAGGCGCCGCCAGCAAGCCCCGTGAAGAGGCTGGCCAGCATCCACGCCGCCGTCTTGTAGTAGGTCGTGTTGAACCCCATGGCAGTGGCCTTTTCCTCGTCGTCGCGGATGGCGTTCAGGATGAAGCCAAAGCGCGTGTTCGAGAGGTAGTAGACCACTGCCATCTCGGCGACGAGGACGGCGAAGAACAGGTAGTAGAAGACGGTCCCCGACGGGACTTCGAGCAGAATCTTCCCGCTCGCACCCCCGGTGATGTCGAGGTTCCGGGATATCTGCTGGGCCGCGAGCAGGACGCCCAGCGTCGCGATGGCGAAGTAGTGGCCCCGGAGGCGCAACACGACGGCGCCGATGACCGCCGCGAAGGCCACGGCGACGAGGCCGGCGACGACGAGTGCGACCGGGAACGAGACGGCGAAGTCCTTGACGAGGATGGCCGTGGTGTACGCACCGATGCCGAAGAAGGCCATGTTCCCGAAACTCGGGTAGCCGGTCTGTCCACCGACGATGTCCCACGAGAGCGCGAGGATGCCGAACAGGAACATCTCCGAAACGACCGTCATGTAGTACCCCTGCTGGAGGCCGAGCACCGGCGGGAGCGCGCCGACCACCGCGCCGGCCGCCAGGAGCTTCCAGCCGTGAGCGCCACAGACGTCGAACAGCCGGTCCACCTGGTCCGGCGGGAGGATAGAGCGGAGCAATCCGCTGCTCGACTCCGACTCCGCACTCATTGTTCTGCCCCCTCACCGAACAGGCCCTGCGGTTTGACGACGAGCAGGACTATGAGCAGCGTGAAGCTCACCGCCAGCGTCCACTTCGAGGAGATGAACCCCGCGGTCAGTTCCTCGACAGACCCCAGTAGCAGCCCGCCGACGAGGGCACCGGGGATGGAGCCGACGCCGCCGAACACGACGATGACGAAGCTCTTCAGCGTGTAGATGAGCCCCATCTGTGGCTGGATGTTCAGGATGGTCGCGATGAACGCGCCGACGCCCCCGGCGATGGCCGAGGAGACGCCGAACGTCACCGCGCGGGTGTGTTCGACGTCGATGCCGACCAGCGCCGCGGCCTCCGGGTTCTGTGAGACGGCGCGGATGGCCCGCCCCGTCCGGGTCCGCTGGAGGAACACCCACAGCAGCGCCGTCAGGACGATGGCGCCGACGAACGCGACCAGTTTCATCTTCGGGACGACGAGCCCCACCACCGTGAACGACGGGTCGGCGAAGCTGACCTGAATCGACCGCGGGTTCGCCGACCACGCCTGCAACGCCAGTTGCTGGATGGCGATGCTGATGCCGAACGTGACCAGCAGGGTCAGGAAGATGTCCGTCCCGATGACCCGCGAGACCAGCGTCCGCTGGAGCGCGTAGCCGACGCCGAACAGCACCAGGATGGCCACCGGGATGGTCGCGAGGAACAGCAACGGCGACCCCTCGGCGTTGCCGGTGATGAGGGACAACACCCAGTAGGAGGTGTAGCCGCCGAGCATCACCATCTCGCCGTGGGCGAGGTTGATGATGTCGACGACGCCCCAGATGAGCGCGAACCCGACGGCTACCGCCGCGAACAGAGCTCCGATGAGCAGGCCGTTGACGACGAACTGCGTGAACGGCATCTGTCTCAGCGCTCACTCCAGTCTGGCATCGGGTAGATGGGGTCGGACTGGGCGACGTTCTCGGGGTACGTAATCTGGAGTCCGGGGTCCGGCTGCCACTGGTAGACGAGCATGTTCTTGTCGATGACCCCGCTGTCGTCGAAGGCGACGTTGCCGTACACCGACGAGAAGTCCGACTTCCGAATCTGGTTCCGGACCGGCGTGGGCCCGAGTTCGCTGACGTTCTTGAACGCGTTCATGAACGTCAGGATGACGCCCTCCCCGGCGGCGCTGTGGTAGTCCGGCGTGTAGCCGTAGTTCTCCTCGATGGCGGAGACGAAGTCGCCCGTGGTGCCGAAGACCGGGTCCTCGAAGTCGGCGTTGACCGCCCACGAGGAGGGGCCGTACATGTAGTCGCCGTTCGGGCCGACCTCGTTCTTGAACGACTCGTTGAGGCTGCCGACGGTCCCCATCGCCGCGTCGACGTTGACGTTCTGGCTCTCCATCTGGTTGGCCAGGATGATGTTGTGCTTCTGGTGGGCACACAGCAGGAGGATGTCGGCGTCCTGGTTCCGGACCTTCCCGAGGTTCGTCGAGAGGTCCGACGTATCGGACGGGAACGTCGCGTCGACGACGATTTCGAGGTCGGTGTTCGAAATCTTCTGCCGTGCCCCCTCGGCGGTGGACTGGCTGAACGTCCCGTCCTCCGCGAGGATGGCGATGGACTCCGGCGCCTGGTCCTGCGCGAGGCACATGTCGATGAAACTCTTCGCGTACTTGTTGGCCGTCGGCAGGAGGCCGAATATCCACTCGTTGCCCTGACTGAAGATTTCGGGGCTGGCACCGCCGCCCTCGACCATCGGCTTCTGGTTCTGTGCGGCCACCGCGCTGGCCGGCAGCGTCACCGTACTGGAGTACGGCCCCAACAGATAGTCGATGTTCTCCCGGTCGATGAGTTCCTGGTAGATGGACTTCGACGCCGAGGCGTCCGTCCCGTCGTCGCGCAACACCATCTCCAGTTCGTACGTGTTGCCGTCGCCGGCCTCGAACCCGCCCGACTCGTTGATTCGCTGGATGGTGAGTTCGTACGCGTCCTTGTACAGTTTCCCGAGGTCGGCGTTGTCGCCGGAGAGACTCATCGACCCGCCGAGGCGGATAGTGTTCGTCCCGCCGCTGCCGTCGCCGGTGGAACCACCGTCGCTGCCGCCGTCGCCGCCCTCGCCGCCGTCACCGCCACCGCCGTCGCCGCCATCACCGGAACAGCCAGCGAGTCCGGTCAGTCCTAGCACGCCTGCGCTCCCCGCAACCTTGATAAACTGCCGTCGGTCGTGTTTTCGGGTCATTGGTTTGTGTAGCGCGTGTATCAGTGATACACGCTCTGTACGGGCCAATGTGATGGACTCTATTAAACATTAAGGATTGCTTGGCAGTCGGTGCCGAGGGACACCGAGTCGCGTGGGCTGTGGGCCCTCACCAGAGGACGGTCGGCCACAGCACCGAGAAGAAGACGACGAGCAACAGCGTGAGGACGACCGTCATCAGGACGTTCAGGACGACGCCCGCGCGAATCATGTCCCGCTGTTCGAGGTGGCCGCTCCCGAAGACGATAGCGTTGGGCGGCGTCGCCACGGGGAGCGCGAAGGCGAAACTGGCGGCGATGGCGCCCGTCACCGTGAGGAACACCGCCGCCGGGACCGGGTCGACGCCGAGCGTCCCCGCGAGGACGCCCCCCAGGCCGACGAGAATCGGCGCGACAATCGTCGTCGTGGCCGTGTTCGAGGAGAGTTCGGTGACGAGGATGGTGAAGACGACGACCGAGAGGACGACCAACACCAGCGGCGCGCCGACGACGGCGTCGAAGACGCGCCGGGCCAGCCACTCCGTCGCGTCGGTCTCGGCCAGCGCGTCGGCCAGCGAGATGCCCCCGCCGAACAGGACGATGGTCCCCCAGTCGATGTCGACGAGGTTCTCCCAGTCGTCCGCGTCGGCGAGCACCAGCGCGGGGATGGCCAGCAGACCGACGACGACGAAGTACAGGACGCCCCGGTGACCGGTCAACCCGAAGACGCTCTCGCCCTCGCCGCCGAACAGCGTCACGAACCACGGGTCCGGGAGGACGCCCTCGAAGAGGAACCCCAGGCCGCCGAGAATCCACAGGCCGGCCGTCGCCGCGAAGATGTAGGCCGCACGCCGGCCCCGCGAGGAGAGGGCGCCCTCCTCTTCGAGGTACGTCGCCGCCTGCTCCTGTGCGCCCTGCACGCTGTCGATTTCGGGCGGGTACAGCCAGAAGGTCAGGACGTACCACGTCAGTGGGAGCGTGACGACGACGACCGGGAGGCCCACGGCGAGCCACTGCGCGAAGGATATCTCGACGCCGACCAGTCGGTCGAGGAAGGCGACCGCGACGACGTTCGGCGGCGTCCCGATGAGCGTCCCGACCCCGCCGACGCTCGCGGCGTAGGCCGTCCCCAGAAGCGTCGCCACACGCATGTTCGACACTTCGCCGTCGGGGGACTCTCTGCCGACCACCTGCGCGAGGACGCCGAGCGCGACGGGCGTCATCATCGCCGTCGTCGCGGTGTTCGACACCCACATCGACATGAACGCCGTCGCGAGCATGATGGCGAGGATGAGCAGACGCGGCGACCGCCCCATCCGGTTGATGAGTGTCAGCGCCAGCCGGCGGTCGATGTTGTGTGTCTGGAGCGCCTTCGCGAGCATGAACCCCGCGACGAACAGGAAGATGAGCGGGTCGGCGAAGCCCGACAGCGCCCGCTCCATCGAGTCGTAGATACCGAAGGTGGTCAGCGCCACCGGGATGAGCAGCGCCGTCACGGGTAACGGGAGCGCCTTGGTCACCCAGAGGATGGCCGCCAGCGCCATCGTCGCCAGCGCGTACTGGGCCGCCGGGTCCAGTCCCGACGGCGCCGGTGCCCCGGCGACGAGCGCGGTGACGACGACAGCGGTGCCGAGTGCGGCGGCGAGGCGCCGGGGCCGCGCGTGTCCGTTCCACGTCACCGCCGACACCCCCAGCCGCATCGTTCTCTCGTCCCTCTACCCTCCGTCGGCCGCGTGTGTACCCCCGTCATTCTCAGAAGTTCTCCACCAGTACGCACAGCTGTTCGTCGGTCATCTCGGCGCGATACAGGTCGAACAGTTCCTCCAGTCGCGCCTCCGAGAGGCTACGGGTGTCGCTCTCGAGCATCGAGACGTGTGCCTGCATGATGTCGTCGACTTCCGCCTCGACCTCTCGCTGTCCGAACCCGGCCGCGACGCGGAGTAGTCGCCACGCCATGGGCGAGATGTCACGAACGTCGATGTCGTCGGCCGCGCTCACACCCATCTGTCGCTAGTTCGCACCACCTGCCCGACCCACATAACTGTTCGTCACAGGCCGGCCGGGAGGCGGTCACCGGCGGAGTCGTACGTCCAACACGACGTTCTGTTCGCCCGGCGCGTACGACCGGACGGCCCGGCGCGTCTCGACGGACACCTCGTACTCGGGTTCGGCCGCGGCGCGTATCGCCCGCTCTCCGGGGCCGTACAGGTCCTCGTCGGGTTGGATGTCGTAGTAGTGGACCACGCAGTCGTCGCCCGCCAGTCTGACCGCCGTGTCCACGAACTCGTCGGCGCTGTGCGGGAGATTCATCACGACGCGGTCGGCCCACCCCTCGTACTCTGCCGCGACGTCGCGGACGTCCCCGCAGATGGCCGTGATGCGGTCGGCGACACCGTTGCGTTCGGCGTTCCGCCGGAGGTACTCGATGGCCGCCTCGTTGATGTCCGTCCCGACGCAGGTGGCCCCGCGCTTGGCGAACGGGACGACGAACGGCCCGACGCCTGCGAACATGTCGAACGCCTGTTCGCCCTCGCGGACCTGTTCGACGACGCGGTGGCGTTCGGTCGCGAGACGGGGCGAGAAGTACATCTTCGCGAGGTCCAGTTCGAACGCGCAGCCGTACTCGCGGTGGAGGACTTCGGTGGTGTCGCCCGCCAGCACCTCCCAGTCCCGGACCCGCTGTTCGCCTTTAATCTTCGAGGCGCGGTTCAGCACGCCCTCGACTGGCA
Source organism: Haloarcula sp. H-hyl6 (assembly GCF_056934455.1). Classification (NCBI taxonomy): domain Archaea; kingdom Methanobacteriati; phylum Methanobacteriota; class Halobacteria; order Halobacteriales; family Haloarculaceae; genus Haloarcula; species Haloarcula sp. H-hyl6. The sequence continues at coordinate 462,020 of NZ_JBRIIK010000002.1, read as the reverse complement.
AGTCCGAAGACACGATGGCGTCGGCTATCTCGCGTGCCCGCTGTGGGTCGTCTTCGTCGACGATGACGATGTTCCCGATGCGCTCGTAACTCGGGTCGAAGCCGAGGACGTCCGCCGGCATCGTCTGGCCTTCGCGGACCGGCGCGTCGAACTCCACGACTGCGAGGTCGTCGGGGACGGCCGTCGGGTCGGTGACCGGGATGTACAGCGACCCGTCCTCGACAGTGATGTCGTAGCCGTCCTCGACGAGGCCAGCCTCGGCAAGTCGCTTGCGGGTCGCCTCGCCGTCCTCGCGAGCGACGCGAACGCAGGGAACGCCCATACGCTCTCTCCCCGACCACGGGCGGTAAGCCTGACGCTTCGCGCCCTTTATCCCCCGCGGCGACCGACGGAGGGTATGCTCACCTTCGTCGGACTCGGCCTCTACGACGAGCGGTCCGTCACCGTCGCCGGGCGGGACGCCATCCGGGACGCCGACCGCGTCTTCGCGGAGTTCTACACCAGTCGGCTGGTCGGCACAGACCTCGAATCGCTGGAAGCCTACCACGACACGACCATCGAGGTTCGTGACCGCGCCGGCGTCGAACAGGACCCCGAACCGGTTCTCGACGCCGCGGAGACGGCAGACGTCGTCTTCCTCACCGCCGGTGACACGATGGTCTCGACGACCCACACGGACCTCCGCCTGCGCGCCGAGGAGCGCGGCATCGAGACCCGCGTAATCCACGGGACCACCGCACAGACCGCCGCGGCGTCGCTGACCGGCCTCCAGAACTACCGCTTCGGGAAGGCGACGACGCTCCCGTTCGAACAGGCCCACGGCGGCGACGGCGTCCCCGACAGCGTCGTCCGAACCATCGAAGACAACCGGTCCCGCGACCTCCACACGCTGGTCTATCTGGACATCAAGGTCGACGACCCCCACTGGGACGACAGCGACGACACGTACATGACCGCCGACCACGCCGCCGGGTTACTCGCGCCGGAGTTCCCCGAGACGCTGGGCGTCGTCGTGGCCCGCGCCGGCAGCCCCGACCCGACAATCGTCGCCGACACGCTCGACGAACTCGCCACGCAGTCCTTCGGCGACCCGCTTCACATGTTGGTCATTCCGGCCGAGCGCCACCCGATAGAGGAGGACGCCCTGAGCGCCATCGCCGGCGCTCCCTAGTCGTCGCCCGGTGCGGCCGCCGTTTCCGTCTCCTCGGCGTCGGTAGCGAACGCGCTCTGGAGGTCGTACTCCGTCCCCGTCACGAGGAAGAGCAGGTCTTCGACGAGCACGGTTATCTCCGGTAGCTCTCGGACGAGGAGCCACGTGATGACGACCAGCACCACCACCGACCCCGTCTGTGCGAGGATGCGGTCGGCGACGTAGTACGACACCATGCGCGGGTCCGAGAGGCCGAACAGCGAGATGATTACCCCTTCGAACCACTGCATCCGCTGCTGGCCGAACGAGATGGCGATGAAGACGTTTCTGAACAGGTTCAGGACGTAGATGACCGGCACCGTCACCGCGAGCGCCCGGAGCTTTCGGCGCCACGGCGCCGACACAGCGAGGATGCCGCCGGCGAAGATGGAGATACTGCCCATGCCCGTACACGCAAGCAGGATGTTGTACGTGATTGGGCCCTCCTCGTGTTCGAACCAGAACGTGCTCTCGTAGGGGTACTGCTTCGTGGCGATTCGGATGCCCTCGTGCGTGAAGCCGTCGACGACCAGCGGGTCGACGCCGACCAGCGACAGCAAGAACGCCGTCTGGTCGGTGACCAGTTCGACCAGCCACTGTCGCAGCGGGTCGACGGTGATGAACGGGACGTAGACGATACCCATCAACCCCACCGCTCGCGTCAGCACGAACAGCGAGTCCCGCCCGTTCCAGAGCAGGTAGCCCGCGTACAGCGACAACGGCACGGCCGCCAGCCCCCCCACGCCTTCGATGGCGCTCTTCTGTGTCAGGATGAAGTGCGGTGCGAGCACCAGCCAGAACACGGCGAACAGTCCCCACCCCGTGACTGCGACGCGGCGAGCCCACTCCTCGTCGTACCGGTGGAGGACGGCACTTCCGAGAAAGGTCGCGAGTACCAGCCACATCAGGGGCTCCGACCACACCAGCGGGTCGAACGACAGCCCACCGAGCGAGACGGTAGACTGCAGGACGGGGGGACGCATTGTGCCTACGTTGGCTAATACTGCCTATATGCTTTGTCGTTGCGCCGACGTGTGGCCGCCGTTCCCACCCGTGGCGCCGGTGCTGCCGCTACCGACGTACCGCGCGAAAGAAAGGGCGAAAGTCAGGGACGGGAACTGTTCCCGTTAGTTGTCGCGGCGGACCGCGAGGAGCGCAGCGGCGACGAGCGCGACGAGCGCGATGACGGCAGTGAAGCCGGGGCCACTGTCACCAGTGGTCGTCTCTTCGGTCTGCTCGGTGGTCGGCTCTTCGGGCTCTTCCGTGGTCGGCTCCTCGGTGGTCGGCTCTTCCGTGGTCGGCTCTTCCGTGGTCGGCTCTTCCGTCGTGGTACCGTCGTCGGAGACGATGGTCACGTTGGCAGAGTCGGTCACAGCGGAGCCGTTAGCCGTGTACGGGCCGTCGTTGGACGGGAAGTCGTACGTCTGGTCACCGTCAGTGTCGAGGTGCGGCATGGCGACCGCGGTGAAGTCCTCGTCCTGCGTGGTGTTCAGCGTGACTTCGACGTCCTCGTGGCTGCCAGCTTCGAGGTAGCTGGAGGCCCCGATGACGTCACCGGAGGCGGAGCCCTCGTGGATGGCGATGAAGCCGCCCTCGGACAGCGTGGCGCTGTCGACGACGACCGTGTCACCGTTGGACTCCTGGTCACTGATGCTCACGGAGGCAGAGGCTGCCTCGGTGATCTGACCGTCGATCTCGTCGTCCGAGATGCCGGACGAAACCGTGAAGTTCGTGCCGGGGCTGCGGTCGCTGAAGTCGGCGACAGCGGTGAAGCTACCGTCGGCCTGAACGATGGCTTCGGGCTGGAGTAGGAACGGACTGTTGTCGTCCGAGCTGCGGACCTGGATGGTGACTTCAGTACCGGGTGCGACGTTGGTCGTACCGGTGATCTCCTGCCCGCTGGCAGCCTGCACCGTGATGTCTTCGTCCTCGTTGAGCGTGGACGTGCGCTCTTCGACGGTGAAGGAGTCGTTCACTTCGACCGTGTCCTCGACGTTGTCGAGGTCGTCTTCGGCGGTGAAGTTGGCGACGTATTCCTTACCGTCGGCGATGTCGAGACCCGCCTCGTCGATGACGACGAAGTGGGTGTCGTTCTGCTCGTCGTAGATGACGTGGACGTTCTCGTTGTTGATGTCCGTGCCAACGCGGAAGTCGTTCGCGTTAGCGTTCGGACCGGCGTCGGCCTCTTCGAGCGTGAAGTTGACCGTACCAGTCGCGTTGTCGAGCGCCTTGTACGTGGACGTGGCGTTCAGGTCGCTCTGGGCGTCGTAGTACTGGAAGGCACCCTCGAAGCCGGAGGCCTGAACCTGAACGATCGCGAGGTCGTCCTGCGCGACCGTTTCGGACTGCGTGATGTTGTTGGTCGAGACGAAGTCGTAGACGTCGGCGGCTTCAGCGTCCTCGTTGTTGAGGTCGCTCTCGATGCTGCCGGGGGCCGTCCAGACCTGGGCGCTGTCGACGGAGCTCTCCTGCAGGGAGAGAGCCGCGACGTCGTCCTCGTCCGTGACGAACGTGGTGTGACCCGCCGTGACGTTCATGTCGTACTCGGTCGGGTCGAGCATGTTGCCACCGAAGGACGGGCGGTCGAAGCCGTCGTTCAGGGTACCGTCACCCGAGCGGACGAACTCACCGGCCTCGTTCTGGACGGTGACGTCGTCGTCGCTGTCGTTAGCGACGATGACGGCGTCGTAGTTGCTGGTCGAACCTGCGGAGAAGGTGTTGAACAGCACTTCGACGCGACCGTCGTCGTTACCGTCCTCGACCTGCACCGTGATGTTGTAGTTGTCGTTGACCCGGTTCCCGATGTTCAGGGTAGCCTGGTCGGTGTTCTCGAGTTCGATCGGGATGGACGCGACGTCACCCTGGTTCTCGGTGACGACCGAGGAACCGAAGGAAGCCTGACCTGCCTGGGCTTCGGTGACGTTGATCTGGTCGGTGGTGACCGTGGTACCGGTGTTGTTGTCGGTCACGTTGACCGTGTACGAACCGGCTTCGTCGTCCGTGAAGGTGAACTCGGTCGTGACCGTCTGGCCACCGGTCATGGAGACCGTGTTGGCCTTGACGACGTCGCCGTCCTCGTCGATGAGTTCGGCGACGGCCGGGCCACCGCGGTTGGCGGTGACGTCGACCTCGAGGGTGTCGTCAGTGGTCAGTTCCGTGTCCTGGGCTTCGGCGCTGAGGCCGAGGCTGGTCACGTTGAAGTACTGCTGACCGGTGCTGGAGCCACCGTAGCGGACGCGGTACGTCTCGCCGGTGTCCAGGTCGTCCGTGTCCAGAACGAACACGTTACTACCGGAGCCGGTCGTGGTGCTGATGGTGGTGCCTGCACCGTTGATGGTGAGGTCCGTGTTGTCACCGCTCGCCACGATGGCGACCGGGGCACCACGGCGGACGATTTCAGCGGACGACTGGTCGCCACTGGTGCCACCCTGCTGGATGACGTTCGCGGACACGTCGATGTCCTGGGCGACCTCGCCGTTGCTGAATTCGACCGTCAGGTTCTGGTTCGGGGTAACGTCGATGTTGCTACCGCCGGCCTGAACCTGGAACTCCTTCGTGTTGCCGTTGTTCACGACGTTGGCGGCCGTGAAGGAACCGGCGGAGTTCGAAGTCTCACCGTCGATGTACACTTGCGAAACCGATACGCCACTGGCAGACTGGTCGAAGACAACTTCGACGTTGCCAGAATCGAATTCCACAGCGTCCTGGACTGCGTGGCTCGACGCTGCCGCACCGCCAGCGAACGCGGTGCTCATCGCGAACACCGAGAAGACCATCAGCGCTGTCAGGAACAGGCTGCGGATTTTTTCGTTAGTATCTGTCATAGTTTGTTGGTTGCTATCGGGCGGCGTCAGCCGTTTTCCACGTGGTCGGTACGCGGCCACGGTGACCGCGCATAGACCGAACCGGTGTACTCACTTCTGGCGCCATGGGTAGGGGTACGATGTAAACCTATGCCGGATGTTATAAATGCTTTGTGGTCAGACGAGATGCATGAGAGCAAGTTACACACTGCATAACGGGCCGTAGAAGCGATTTCGGGCGGGTATAAGCACTTTGTGGTTCATCTCAGAACTGTGTCATGCGACTGTCTGACATCCACGGTTACTAATCAGGGAATGTTCGTTCAGACACGAGCGCTGTATCCACGTAGTCTGCACCAGTTGACTGACTCTAACCGACGGAGGAGAGACGGTTATGTTGAGGAGGATACGGATTGAGAGGTCGTGTACGTCGCCATTCACTACCTTCGAGGGCTTCGGCGAACGCACGATTACTCCGAACCAGCGAACGTAGGTGGCCGGACGAGCGGCCAGTAGTACCACCACGCGAGCGCGGGCAAGACGACGGTCGCGACCGGGAGTGCGACGTAGCCGAGACGCCTGTTGAACCCAAGTGCCACCCCGAGTTGGGAGAGGCCCGCACCGGCGAGCGCCAACGCTGTGATGCGGTGGTCCTCCCGCCAGAGGACCCCCGAGACTGCGCTCCCGAGTGCGAGGAGGTACAGCAGGACGCCCGTCCCCCACGATTCGATGAACCGCGGGAGGCCGTCGGTGAACCGGAAGAAGAAGTCGTACACCGAGACCACCTGCGGGGGGTTCGTGTTGAACAGGCCGAACGTGAACACCAGCGTCAGTTCGCCGCCGACGACGAGGACCGTCCACGGGACGAGACCGGCGACGACGACGGCAGCGAGGCGACGGCGAGGGCCAGCGACCATGGTTGCGTGCAGGGCCCGGTGGCAAAGAGTACAGTCATTCGCGCACGCACGGTGGCTGCACCGACCGCCCCCGGCGCGTCACTTTCGAGCGACGATTCGGAGGACGTCCTCGTCGGCCAGTTCGTGGTCGCGGCCGACCTGCTGTTCGTCGTGCTTGGCGCTCGGGCCGGTCACCCGCGCGAAGCGGAACCGCTCGTCGAAGCTCCCGCCGAGTTTCTCGCAGGCGTCGTCGACGGTGTCGCCCTCCCGGAGGATGAGCGGTTCCTCGTAGTCGACGCCGCGGCCGGGCTTGTCCATGTAGATGCGGATGAGACCGAGTTCCTCCCAGATGCGCTCTGTGAGGCCGTCGAGTCCCTTTTCCTCCTCGGCGCTGATGAAGATGGCCTCCTCGGGGTCGATGTCCCGCTCTTTCAGTTCGGCTTTCACCGTCGGGAGGTAGTCCGGTTCGATGAGGTCGGCCTTGTTGACCGCGACGAGGGAGGGGACGTACTCGCGGTTGTCCATCACGCCGTCGATGAGTCTGTCGAGGTCGACCTGTTCGCCGATGGTGACGTCGGCGTTGACGTAGCCGTGTTCGCGCAGCACGCTCTTGATGGTCTCTTCGTCCAGTTCGAGGTCGACGGAGCTGTTGACCGTCAACCCGTCCTTGGCCTTCTTCCGGATGTTCACGCGCGGGGGTTCCGTGTCGAGGCGAATCTTGTTCTCGTACAGTTCCTCGCGCAGGCGGTCGTACTGGTCTATCTCGAAGACGGAGACCATGAAGACGATGAGGTCGGCGGTCCGGACCACCGACAGCACCTCCTTGCCGCCGCCGCGACCGCCGGCCGCCCCCTCGATGAGACCCGGGACGTCCAGAATCTGTATGTTCGCGCCCTTGTGCTTGAGCATCCCGGGATAGACGTCGAGCGTAGTAAACTCGTAGGCGCCCGTCTCGGACTCCGCGTTCGTCAGGGCGTTCAACAGGGTGGACTTCCCGACGCTGGGGAACCCGACGAGCGCCACCGTCGCGTCGCCGTGCTTCTCCACGCCGTACCCGCCGCCGCCGCCGGAGCCGGACTGTTGTTCGAGCTTCTCCTTCTTCTCCGCGAGCTTCGACTTCAGCCGTCCGATGTGGGCCTCTGTCGACTTGTTGTAGGGCGTGTCCGCTATCTCGTCTTCGAGTTCCTGTATCTCCTCTTCGAGCCCCATTAGTTGTACGTCGGCCGCTCCCACCGAATAAGGCTTTCTTCCCTTTCCGAACAGGTCGGTCACCACCTGCTGTCAGCGACGCCCCGCCGCGAGCGGTGACGCCCCGAGTATCGCGAACGAGAAGCCCACGGGCGCCGTCTGTGGACACTGCGGTCCGCGAGCGGACCGACCGTCACTCGGGGATTCCGACACACCTATACGAGCGCCGCTATCAAAATCCGATAATGGCTGGTGCTGATCGGTTTCGTGACAGCACGCAGATTCTGTTACCTGCTGGTGCGCTCGAAGGCATCAGGGAGGAACTCGAGACCCGGTTCATGGTCACCGTCCGGAAGGAAGACGGACGGGTTCGAATCATCGGCTCTCCCGTCGAAATCAAGGACGCTGGCGACTTCCTCGCGATGAACGGCGTCACGTTCGCCTGAGGTCGCCAGACGACACTCCAGCCGGTTTTTCACGTGTGCTGATTACCGGCGTGCTCGGGTCGGCCGACGGTGCGTAGCTATCTCCGCACGGCACCGTGTGTGGACCTCACGCGGAGATGGCTGAAACGCAATCCTTTAAACTGCCGGGACGGTTTGACCGAACATGGCTGGAACTATCGAAGTGCTCGTCCCCGGCGGGCAGGCCAACCCTGGCCCGCCCCTCGGCCCCGAGCTGGGACCGACGCCCGTGGACGTGCAGGCAGTCGTGCAGGAGATTAACGACCGGACAGAGGCGTTCGACGGCACCGAGGTCCCCGTCACCATCGAGTACGAGGACGACGGCTCCTTCTCCATCGACGTCGGTGTCCCGCCGACGGCCGAACTCGTCAAGGACGAGGCCGGCTTCGACACCGGGAGCGGCGAACCCCACGAGGAGTTCGTCGCCGACCTCACGGTCGACCAAGTGATGCAGATTGCCGAGCAGAAGCAGTCCGACCTGCTCGCGTACGACCTGAAGAACGCCGCGAAGGAAGTCGTGGGCACCTGCACCTCGCTGGGCGTCACCATCGAGGGCAACGACCCCCGCGAGTTCAAGAAGCGCATCGACGAGGGCGAGTACGACGACGAGTTCGCCGAAGCCGCCGCGGCTTGAACGCGGGCAGCAACTCACACAGCGATTTTGCGGTCTCCTCTCCGTGCCGAGTGCCGACAGGGGTCGGAAGCGCAGAGCGCCACCTATCCCTCGTCGTCCGGGTCGGCAGGCATCCGGACGGTGACCGTGGTCCCGCCGTCGTCCGGCGTCGAGACGGCTATCGACCCGTCCAACGAACCGACCAGCCACCTGACCAACCAGAGGCCGAGACCGTTCCCGTGGGCCGTCGGCGTCTCCTCGCGGTCCCCGACCAGTAACTCCCGTTCGGTCTCGGGCATCCCCGGCCCGTCGTCACTGACGGCGATTGCGACCATCTCACCCTCTCGACGCACGTCGAACGTGAGATGGCGTGCGTCGGATGGGTGGTCGCTGTGCGCGATGGCGTTCTCCCCGAGTTCGGTGAGGACGAGGGGGAGTCGCCGCCCACCGTTGACGACTGCAGTCTCAGCCACGGACACCGCGACGGACGCGTCGGGATAACTCGTCCGGAGCGAGTGGGCCACCTCCTCGACGACGGTCGACACGTCGGCCGGAATTGGAGCCGACGGCCCCCCGTCTAAGAGTTCGTCGTGGATGGCCCGGGCGTGTTCGGTCGTCGCCATGAACGACTCCGCGCGGTTGTAGATTCGCTCGGCCGCGCTCTGAACCGATTCGGGGGTGTCTTCGGCGGCCATAATCTGTTCGGTCGAGAGCATGATGACCGACATGTCGTTTCGGAGGTTGTGTCGGAACACCCTGTTGAACACCGACAACTGGGACTCCCGGCGGTCGAGCGTCGCCGCGAGCGCGTCGAACTGGTCGCTGATTCGCCGCCACTCCGTCGCGGGGCCGAGGTCCAGCGACGTGTCGTACTCGCCAGCCTCGAGCGAACCCAACCCTTCGGAGAGCCTCTCTATCTGCCGAATCGTCCGTCGTGAGGCCCAGACGCCGAGGCTCGCGACGACCAGTAGCGTCGCCAGTATGGCCCCGGCCTGTAGCCCGGTCGACTGGCGCAGGCGCTGCTGGAGGGGCGTCCGGTCGGCGGTGACAGCGACGTGCCATCCCGTCGACTCGACGGTCGCCGTGGCGGTGAGCGGCGACTGGAACCCCCGTGGCTGGTCGTACAGCGTGGTCCCCGACCCGGTGACGATGCGCAGGGAATGGCCGGAGGGAAGCGTGTCAGTCGACCGCTCGAAGAAGTCCGTCGCCGTCAGGTGGAAGGCGGCGTTGAGCGTCCCGACGACGGTCCCGTTCGCGCGGATGGGGGCCGACAGGATGACGACGAAGTTGCCGCTCTCGGCCTCGAACGGGGCGCTGATGTACGACTTCCCCCGGAGCGCCGTCCGCACGTACGTCCGGTCACCGAAGTCCTGCCCGACCAGCGTGGCTCGGTCCGCCAGCGAGGCATCCGCCGCGTCGAAGGCGGTCATCGTCCCGTTGGCGGCCACCACGGACGTCCCCTCGAACACCGTCTGGCGACGGAACGTCCCGACCGCTCGCTGTTGGTCGACGGACCCGTGGTCGGCGACGGCGTCGTTGCTCGCCCACAGGGCGACCGTCGAGCGCTTCTCGCGCAACCGGGTGTCGATGTCGGCCGCGACGGTGCGCGCGTCCGATTCGAGTGCCGCTCGCTCCTGTGTCGTAATCTCCGAGCGGTGGAGGGCGAACCCGGCGAGCACGACCGTCGACAACACGAGGGCGACGACGAACAGCACGCCGAGGAACCCCGACCGGAGACGCATTACATCGACCCATTGCCCGTCGCGTAATAAACCGTGGGAGTGTCGGTTCGACGGCTTTAAGTGTCGCATTGGCCTCTTGCCGCACGAGACAGGCATCCGCCTGTTTCACTGACCCGTAGAAGCCGTTTGGCGTACTACGGAGGTGAACAATGGCAGACCAGGAAATAGAGAACGCAGTCTCTCGCGCACTCGAGGACGCACCTGAGCGGAACTTCCGCGAGACGGTCGACCTCGCAGTCAACCTGCGCGACTTAGATCTTAACGACCCGTCGAACCGCGTCGACGAGTCCGTCGTTCTGCCTGCCGGCACCGGTCAGGAGACCCGGATTGTGGTCTTCGCCGAGGGCGAGACAGCCCTTCGTGCCGAGGAGGCAGCAGACGACGTACTCGACGAGGACGAACTCGAGGAACTGGGTGGCGACGACGACGCCGCCAAGGACCTCGCCGACGAGACCGACTTCTTCATCGCAGAGAAGGACATGATGCAGGACATCGGTCGATATCTCGGTACCGTCCTCGGCCCGCGCGGGAAGATGCCGGAACCGCTCGACCCCGACGACGACGTCGTCGAGGTCATCAACCGCATGAAGAACACCGTGCAGCTCCGCAGTGGGGAGCGAAGAACCTTCCACACGCGGGTCGGCGCCGAAGACATGTCCGCAGAGGACATCGCCGACAACATCGACGTCATCATCCGTCGACTGCACGCCGACCTCGAGAAGGGGCCGCTCAACATCGACACCGTCTTCGTGAAGACGACGATGGGCCCCGCCGTGGAGGTGGCCTGATATGAGCGCCGAATCCGAACGCAAGACAGACACCATCCCACAGTGGAAACAGGAAGAGGTCGACGCCATCGTGGAGATGGTCGAGTCCTACGAGAGCGTCGGCGTCGTCAACATCGCCGGGATTCCGTCCCGACAACTGCAGGACATGCGCCGCGACCTGCACGGTACCGCAGAGCTCCGGGTCTCCCGGAACACGCTGCTCCGACGCGCCCTCGAAGAGGTCGACGACGGCCTCGAAGACCTGACGCAGTTCGTCAGCGGGCAGGTCGGCCTCATCGGCACGGACAGCAACCCGTTCTCGCTGTTCCAGGAACTCGAAGCGTCGAAGACGCCCGCGCCCATCGGCGCCGGCGAAGTCGCCCCGAACGACATCGTCATCCCCGAGGGCGACACCGGTGTCGACCCGGGTCCGTTCGTCGGCGAACTGCAGGCCGTCGGTGCGGACGCCCGCATCCAGGAGGGGTCGATTCAGGTCCTCTCCGACTCGACGGTGCTCGACGCCGGCGAGGAGGTCTCGCAGGACCTCGCGAACGTCCTCAACGAACTGGGTATCGAACCCAAAGAGGTCGGTCTCGACCTGCGCGGCGTCTTCGCCGACGGCGTCCTCTTCGAACCCGAGGAACTCGAACTGGACGTCGACGAGTACGAGCAGAACATCCGTGCGGCCGCCGGGCAGGCGTTCAACCTCTCGGTCAACGCCGGCTACCCGACCGCACAGACCGTGCCGACCATGCTCCAGTCCGCCCGTGGCGACGCCAAGAGCCTCGCGCTCCAGGCCGCCATCGAGGACCCCGAGGTCGTCCCCGACCTCGTGAGCAAGGCCGACGCACAGGTCCGCGCGCTCGCCTCGCAAATCGACGACAAAGAGGCTCTTCCTGAGGAACTCCAGGACGTGGAAGTTTCGCAGGCCACCGAGGAATCGACCGACGAGCAAACCGAGGACACCGCATCCGAGGACGACGCCGACGACGCCGAGGCCGAGGCTGACGAGGCCGAGGACGACGACGACGAAGACGCCGGCGACGCGCTCGGAGCGATGTTCTAACACTACCACCACTACAGAACAATGGAATACGTTTACGCTGCACTCATCCTGAACGAATCGGGCGAAGAAATCAACGAAGACAACCTCACCGACGTGCTCGACGCCGCCGGCGTCGACGTCGAGGAGTCCCGCGTCAAGGCCCTCGTCGCCGCCCTCGAGGACGTCGACATCGAGGAGGCCGTCGAGGAGGCCGCTGCCGCGCCCGTCCCCGCCAGTGGCGGTGCCGCCGCGCCCGCCGAGGGTGACGAGAGCGCCGACGAAGGCGACGAGGACGAGGCCGAGGAAGAGGCCGACGACGACGGCGGCGACGACGACGACGAGGACGACGACGCCAGCGGTGAAGGCCTCGGCGAACTCTTCGGCTAACTCGGCAGGCGCCAGACTTCATTTCTTTCACGCGCCGCTCCGATAGCGGCCGCGCCGTCGACCGGACGTTGAAGTAGGAAGCCGGGACCAGCGAGCGTATGCTCCCGGTCAGACTGACGGCGGACCCGCTGGCAGTCGCGGGAGTGTTGGTTGCAATCGCAGGCGGGGTCTGTCTCGGGACCCTGAGCGGCCTCGTCCCGGGACTGCACGCCAACACGCTGGCGCTGTTGCTCGCGGCGACGGCCGCCGAGGTACCGGGGCCCCGCGTGCTGGTCGGGGCCGCCATGCTCGCGGCGGGCGTGACCCACACCTTTCTGGACGTGGTACCGGCGCTGACGCTGGGCGTCCCGGACCCCGCGATGGCGGCCGGGGCACTACCGGGCCACCGCCTCGTCGTCGAGGGACGGGGGCGGGAGGCCCTTCGTCTGTCAGCGCTCGGAAGCGGCGGGGCCGTCGTCCTCGCGGCACCGCTCGCGCTCCCGGTGACGGGGGCCATGACGCGGCTCTACCCGCTCGTCTCGGCCAACCTCCCGCTCGTCCTCGGCGGCGTGGCGCTCCTCCTCGTCGCGACCGAGCGGGGACTGCGGCGGCGAGTCGGGGCAGTCGTCTCACTCGCGGCCAGCGGCGGCCTCGGCCTCGTCTTCCTCGACGCCGCCGTGTCGAGCGTGCTGCCGGTCGCCGACGTTCTCGTCCCCCTGTTCGCGGGCCTGTTCGGTGCACCGGTGTTGCTCGCGGCCATCGAGGGCGACGGCGTCCCGCCGCAGGCGGACCCGTGCGTGACGACGCCGCCCGGTGCCGTGGCGAAGTTGGCGACCGTCGGGACCCTGTGTGGCGCCGTGGTCGGCTACCTCCCCGCCGTGTCGAGTGCTATCGCGGCGACGCTGGCACTCGGCGTCACCTCCGGCCGCGGGCCGCGCGCGTTCGTCGTCGTGACCAGCGGAGTGAACACGGCGACGGCGGTGTTCGCGCTGTTCGCGCTCCTCACCTTCGGCGACCCGCGGACCGGCGTCCTCGTCGCACTGAACCGGGCCGCAGTCCCACTCGACCTGCCGATCCTGCTGACGGCGGTCGGTGTCGCGTCCGTCGTCGGCGCCGTCCTCGTGCCGGTTGTCGGCGACCGCTATCTCCGAACCGTCGGCCGTCTGGACCCCGCGTGGCTCTCGGTTGCCGTGTTGGCCGGTCTCGTCGGCCTCTCGGCCGTGTTCGCCGGTGCGGTCGGCGTCGCCGCGTTCGGCGCCGCAACGCTCGTCGGCCACCTCCCGCCACGGTTCGACTGTCGCCGGGCCGCGTCGATGGGCGTCTTGCTCGTCCCCCTCTGTTTATAGGTAACCCCGACGGCGAAAGTGAACGAGCATCACCGCGACCATGAGGGCCATCCCGAGCACCGTCGCGGGGTAGGCGAACGTCCAGCCGAGTTCCGGCATGTTGTACGCGCTCTCGCCGAAGTTCATGCCGTAGACGCCGACGACGAACGTGAGCGGGATGAAGATGGTGGCGACGACGGTGAGCACTTTCATCACCTCGTTTGTCGACTGCGAGAGCGTGTTGAGGTAGATGTCACGCGCGCCCGAGACGAGGTCGCGGTACGTCTCCGTCAGGTCCACTATCTGGACGAGGTGGTCGTGGACGTCCCGGAAGTACTTCTCAGTCGCGCCCTGAATCTGGGCCGGGTCGCCGCGGGCGAGGACGCCCACGGCCTCGCGGGCGGGCCACACCTGCTTGCGGAAGGAGAGCAGATCCCGGCGCACGTCGTTTATCTTCTCCAGCGTCTCGATGTCCGTCGAGACGAGCACCTCCTCCTCTATCTCCTCGATGTCCGTCTCGACGTCGTCCAGCAGGTCGAAGTAGGCGTCGACGACCACGTCGACGACGCGGTAGGCCGTGAAGTCCGGGCCACGGTGGAGGAGGCGTTCGTCGCCGCGTTCGACCGCGTCCATCACCCGGCGGACCGGGGCCGCCGGACCGAGCGAGAGGGTGACGACCCAGTCACGCCCGACGAAGATGCCGATAGGGGAGGTCCGGACCTCCTTCTCGAACGTGGTCTCCCCCGCTGTGAGGGTGGCACTCTTGACGAGAACGAACGTGTGGTCGGTGTACTCCTCGGTCTTGGCTCTGACGTCGCCTCGGAGGTCGTCGATAGCCAGCGGATGCAGGTCGAACGCCGAGGCGATGGCGTCTATCTCGGCGTCCGAGGCGTCGGCGGCGTGGACCCACGTGGTCCCGACGGCGCGGCGGGCGCTGTCGAGGTCGTCGTAGGCGACCGCGGTCTGGTCGTGATAGACGAGCGCGGAAATCACGGCGACCCCTCCGCTCGCCCGGACCGCCCGACCGCCAGTGCCGTCAACCCGACCATGAGCGCGGTCAGCGAGAGCGCCCGGCCGGGATAGGGGGTCGCGACGCCGACCACGTACCCCGCTAGACCGGCAGCGGTGAGGACCGCGCCCGCGAACGAAACGGACTGCATGGCCAAGCAATCACGCTATCGACAAAAAAGCGTACCCCCGTCTGACGCGCGGTCAGTCGCCGCTGTGAGTGAGGCCGCCGAACATCGCGTCGACCTTCGCTCGCTCGTCGACCTGTTCGGGGTGGACGGCGACCACGATGATGACGTCGCCCTCGTGTTCGAAACTGGCGACGTGCATGGTCACGTCGAATTCCTGTCCTTGGACCGTGGTCGTTCCCGAGAACATCCCCACGTCGCGCGGTTCGCCGAGCGCCTCGACGGTGCGGTTCTGCTCCAACTGGACGTCGCTGACGCCACCCGCGCGGCCGGCGAACTGTTCGACGACGCGGCGATTCGACCACTGTGCGGCGGGGTTCAGCGTCTGGCCGGCGACCTGTGCCCCCGGCGTGGAGACGACGACGAAGCGGGCGAGTTCCACCGTCCCGAGCGGTCCGAGGTCGACCCCGCGCTGGTACTGCGAGACGTGGTTGACGACCCGAATCGTCCGCTCCTGCCCGGCGAACGTGACGTCACGGGTGATGTTCTGTTCGGTCGCGTTGGTCAGTTCGTAGCCGGTCGACTCCAGCGTGCTGTCCTCGACGGCGGCGGGAGCGGCTTCGAACGCTACCGTCTCGCCCGTGATGAGGCCCATACACCCCGAAGAGACGACGAGGAGGGCGACGAGGGCGGAGAGTAGTGCCTTGCGCATGCGTGTTAGATACGAGGCGATGCCGCGTGAAAAGTCTATTCGCCGGTCTACCCGAACAGGCTGACGAGCGTGTTGATGACGACCCACTTCACCGCGTTGACGGGGCCGAGGCCGTCGATGGTGATGTCACCGCCCGTGATGGCGTTCTGGAACACTCGGGCGGGCGTGTCGGACTCGACGATGCCGGTCAGCGTCTCCCGGTCGGTGGTCATCTTCATCGTCGCGTCGTCGCGACTCCCCTGCTGGAGGTCCTGAATCTGTAGGTCAGCGTCCATCCGGAAGGAAGCCGTCGCCTGCGTCCCGTTCGAATCCGTGACGACGAGGTTCACCGTCTCGCCCTTCAACTGGTCGCCCGCGACGCCGAGGTCGCTGGCGTCGACGTTCTCGTTGTACGTCCCGACCATCCCCTCTAGCTCTGTGAACATCTCGTCGCCCCACTCGGGTTGGTCGCTCTGGGCGGCGACCGGGGCGGCCCCTGCCCCGAAGACGAGCGCGAAAACCAGCGTGAGCGTCACTAACCGGGTATCGAGTGGTACGATAGTCATAGCTAACATATAGTTATCTCGAGAGGAGATAAAGACATACTGTCGGGAGATAGCACGTCTTTACGCTCCTCTCTCGGAAAACTAGAACTCAATTTGACACACGGGCTCGTCCCGGACACGGCCGGACCGGGCGCTCCCGACAGTCAGAGCCGGTAGGTCGGGCCGTCGTCGGTGTCCTGCACCTCGACGCCGAGAGCTTCGAGTTCGTCGCGCAACTCGTCGGCACGCTCGTAGTTGCCGTCCGCGCGCTCCCGTTCGCGCACGTCGAGGACGATTTCCACGAGGTCACCGGCGAGCGAGACGTCGCTCTCGCCGCCCGCGTCACCGAAGGAGAGGCCCAGGATACCGCGGCCGAACTCCTCGAACGTCTCGACGGCCCGGCGGAGGCCGCGGTAGTCGTACGCGTCCTCGTGACCGTCGACGTGGGTGTTGACCGCGCTGGTGAGGTCCAACAGGGCCGTCGTCGCCTCGCGGGTGTTGAAGTCGTCGTTCATCGCGGCCTCGAAGTCCGCGCGGACGTCGTCGACGGCCGCCCGGAGGGATTCGTCGGTCACCTTCGCGTATGCGTCGACGCTGTCGCAGGCCTCGACCGCTCGCTCGTACCCGCGCTGGAGGCGGTCCCAGCGCTCCTCGGCTTCGCCGATGGTCTCCTCGCTGTAGGTGGCCCGCGAGGAGTACGCCGTCGAGAGCAGGAAGGTGCGGAGCACGTCGGCGCCGAACTCCTCGACGGCGTCGGCGACGGTGAAAAAGTTCCCCAGCGAGGAGGACATCTTCTCGCCTTTCGTCTCCAGCAGTCGGACGTGCAACCAGTAGTCGGCGAAGCGCTGGCCGGTCGCGGCCTCGCTCTGGGCCACCTCGTTCTCGTGGTGGGGGAAAACGAGGTCCTGCCCGCCGACGTGGACGTCGATGGTCTCGTCCAGATGGGTCATCGACATGGCCGAACACTCGATGTGCCAGCCCGGTCGTCCCTCGCCCCACGGCGAGTCCCACGTCTGGGCCGTCTGGCAGGCTTCTTCGGCGGGAGCGGCCTCCGGGTGCTGGTGGTCCTCGATGTCCTCGGGCGCGACGCCGTCGGCCTTCCAGAGCGCGAAGTCGGCGGGGTGGCGCTTCTCCGACTCGGCGTCTTCGCCCTGTGCCTCGATGTCCTCGACGGTCTGGTTCGAGAGTTTGCCGTACTCCTCGAAACTCGTCACGTCGAAGTACACCGACCCGTTGGCCTCGTAGGCGTGCCCGCCCTCGACGAGTCGCTCGACCAGCGAGATTATCTCGGGGATGTGCTCGGAGACGCGCGGGTAGACGTCGGCCCGGTCGAGGTTGAGCGAGCGCATGTCCTCGATGACCTGCCGGACGTAGTGGCGGGCTACGCTCGCCTCGCTGTCCCCGTCTTCGCCGACCCGGGCGACTATCTTCTCGTTCACGTCGGTGAAGTTCTCGACGTGGCGCACGTCGTACCCGAGCCACTCCAGCCAGCGGCACATCACGTCGACGTGGACCCAGCCCCGGGCGTGACCGAGGTGGGGCGGGTCGGACGTCGTGAGACCGCAGTAGTACAGGAGAACGGAGTTGGGGTCGCGTGGCTCGAACGGCTCTGTCTCGCCGGTCAGCGTGTTCGTCACGCGCAGCGTCATTGTCGAATCAGACTGTGTGGGGCCGCTTCAAGGCGTCGGAACCGCGCGGTTGTGGGACGGGACTCAGTGACCGACGGCGCTCTCCGCGACCCTGACGGCGTCGGGACCGTGACGGCGTTCCACCACGACGACGAGGGTCCCGTCGCAGACGCCGGCCGCTTCGACCGGCACGTCGGCGGCCCGCAACCGTCTCAACACGTCCCCGAGGGCCGCCGGCGAGAGGTCACCGCTTGCGACGATGCCGGTGAGCGACCCCGAACCGTCCACGAAGGCGACGCCGCCGACGGTGAGCACGGCGTCCTCCGCGTCTGACGCCGCTCGGCCGAGCCCACTTCGCATCGACACGCGGGCCTCGCTCCGGTGTGCCGGGTCGTCGGACAACTCGTCGGCGAAGCGGCGCAAGGCCGTGGCGACGGCCTCGGTGTCGCCCTCGACGTCCAGCGTCCGCGCGGCGGCGGTGTAGTTGACGACGCCCGCCCGGAGTGCGTCGTAGAGGAACGGACGACTCCGGACCGCGTCGCGAGTGGCGGAAGCGAGTGACATGGTACACGGTCGCGGCGGCAGGAGCAAAAACGGTTCTATCGCCCCTCTCAATTGCTGGGAATCGTCCTATCGTTTTGAGACGAGAGGGCCCGTCTCTCTACGTGAGGGAAGACAGATGGCTGTAGCACAACGAGAGCGGAAAGCCTTCGGGCACCCACTCACACAGATAGAGCGTACCGTCGCCGGACTCGTCCTCGCAGTCGGCATCGCGGGTCACGCCGCACTGGTCGGCACCGCCGTCACGCTGGCGTTCCTGCTCGTGACCGCGCTGTAACCACCGGTGTCGTCGACGCACGACACACCGGCCACTTCTTGCAGCGAGAGCATCGAACGCGGGCGAGTGACGCGGCCTCACCGCGAACGCCGGTTCGCGTCCAGGGAGAGCACTACCCGCTTCGTTCTGTGCCGTCACCGGCCGGTTCCGACGGCTTCACGTTCTGATTCAGCGCGAACACGTTCGTCGGGTCGTACGCGTCTTTCACCGCGACGAGTCGGTCGTAGGCCGACCCGAAGGTGGTCGCCATCGTCTCGTCGTTGTCCTCCAGAAGGCCCGGGAAGTTCAGGTACACCGACCCGTCCGAGAACTGCCGCATGTCGTCGAGGCAGTCTCGGACCCACTGGACGTTCGCGTCGTCGGCCGCGGGGTCCTCCCAGTTCGCTTCCACGCCGAGGAGGAAGGGCGCGTGTCGGCCGGCGAAGGCGCTCTCCTCGACGCCGGTGTCGGTGATGGCACCGCCGAGTTCCCAGACGTCGACGGTCGACAGCGGCGAGGGCGACTGCTCTCCCCAGTACGCGATGCGGTCGACGGCCGACTCGGGGAGGGCGTCGAGGTACAGCGACTTCCAGTAGTACCGCATCCCCTCGGGGTAGTCCGCGTCGAGCATCCGCTGGAACTCGGTGTAGGGCCGCACCGCGCTGAAATCGGCGATGGGGTCCCCGAACTCCCGAAGCGGGGCCAGTACGTCCTCGCCCTCGTCCGGTGGGCCGGCGTAACACCCCATGACCGCGAACTTCAGGTCGCCGACGACGTCCGATTCGAAGAGGTCCTCGTCGTACATCACGCCCGTCGACGTGAGCGTGCTCACCTCGTCGGGTGCCGTCTCGACGTACTCCCGATACGCTCGCAGACACGATTTCGCCGCCGACCCGTGGTAGAAGACGAACGCGGTCGCCACCTCGGGGCCGACCGGGTGGAGGTCGAACTCGAACGCCGTGACGACGCCGAAGTTCCCGCCGCCGCCCCGGAGTGCCCAGAACAGGTCCGGATGCTCGTCCTCGCTGGCCGTCAGGAACTCCCCGTCGGCCGTGACGAGTTCGACCGACCGGAGGTTGTCGCAGGTCAGTCCGTGACGACAGCGGAGGTGACCGATGCCGCCGCCGAGTGTCAGGCCCGCGACGCCGGTGTCCGAGACGACGCCGCCGGGGGTCGCCAGTCCGAACGCCTGCGTCTCGTGGTCGACGTCGGCCCACGTCGCGCCCGCCTGCACCCACGCCGTTCGCTCGTCGGGGTCGACGCGCACGGCGGTCGTCTCCGAGAGGTCACAGACCACGCCGTCGTCACAAACGGCGGTTCCCGCGACGTTGTGCCCACCGCCGCGAATCGCGAGTGGGACGTCGGACTCGTGCGCGAATGCTATCGTCGCGACGACGTCTGCGACGCCGGCACACCGGACGACGAGGGCGGGGCGCTTGTCTATCATCCCGTTCCACACCGCACGGGCGTCGTCGTACCCCTCGTCTGTCGGCCGAATCACGGTCCCGCGGACGCGCTCGGCGAACTGTTCGGTTCCCGGGACCGTCTCCTGCTCCCGATTCATACTCGAACTGACGCCGTGCGGTCTGTTAGCCTCATTCGTGACCGAGCGTTCGACCGTGTGAGGACCGTTTCACCCCGTGAAACACGGTTCACGTCGCGGCGGAGCTAGAGTTACTACTGTGGACGACCCACCCTAGCTAGAGAGTACCATGACGACGCACCAGAGGGACGAGACGGGCGACGACGCGTCCGAGGGCGGTGACCTGCCGCCGGGGTCCCCGGTACTGGAGTCCCTCCTCGAGAACGCGCGGACCCGCCGGTATCTCGGGGAGCGGCTCGCGTCGGCCGACGAACGCTTCGGAACGGACTACCTCGGCGACGTCGTCCGCCACGGCCCGGTCCTCGAAGCCCTCCTCGAACGACCGCTGGACCGCGGCGAGATAGAGGAGCGACTCGGGGTTTCGCGGGCGACCAGCCACCGGTTCACGCAGTGGCTCGACAGTCAGGGGTTCGTCGAGAAAGTGGACAGTCGCTTCCGACTGACCGGCCGCGGCGAGGCCGTCGCGGAGGAAGTCCTCCGGTTCGAGGCGAACGTGCGGACCGCCCATCGCCTGTCCCCCCTGCTGGACGCTATCTGTGACGACCATCAGGAGTTCGTCATCGAACCGTTCGTCGACGCCAGCGTGACGACCGCTGCGCCCGAGGACCCATATCGACCGGTCGAGCGGTTCGTCTCGCTCGTCCGGGGTTCGGAGACGCTCCAAGGGTTCAACACGACGCACATGGCACCGCTCGTCCTCGGCGAGTTCCACCAGCAGGTGTTCGAGGCGACGGAGACCGAGATTATCTACCTGCCCCACATCGCCGAGAAACTGTTCGAGACCTACCCCGACCGGGCCAGCGAGGCCGTCGACCGCGGCCACCTGACGCTCCGCACCCGCGAGGACCTACCCTACGGTCTAGCGATATTCGACGAGCGAGTGGGTATCGGCGGCTACGACGAGCGGACCGGGCTGATGGAGGTGTTCGTCGACACCGACGACCCCTTCGCCCGCGAGTGGGCCAAGCGCGTCTTCGACTCTGTCAGGGCCGACTCGGAACCGCTGGCGACGCGCCCGGAGTGACCTCCCGGGTGGGTGGCGAGGAGACACCGGCGGCGTGGCCCGCCAGCGAAGCCCCTAAGAGCGGTTCGTCCCAACGGCGGGGTATGGAAGAAGCGCTCGTCATCGCGGCCCACGGCTCGCACCTCAACGCCGAGTCGAGCACGCCGACCTTCTCGCACGCGGACACCATCCGAGCGACCGGCGCGTTCGGCGAGGTTCGCGAAGCGTTCTGGAAGGAAGAGCCGTCCTTCCGGGAGGGTCTGCGCACCGTCGACGCCGAGGAGGTGTACCTGGTGCCGCTGTTCATCTCGGAGGGGTACTTCACCGAACAGGTCATCCCGCGGGAGTTCCGCCTCGCGGAGTGGGACCCCGACCTGTGGGACTCCGACGGGACGAGCGCCACGCACGCGACGCTGACCGCCGAGGACACCGGGCAGACCGTCCACTACTGCGGGCCGGTCGGCACCCACGACTCGATGAGCGACGTCATCGTCCAGCGCGCGAAGTCCGTCACCGGCGACGACGGCGTGGGCGACGGGTTCGGCCTCGCCGTCGTCGGCCACGGCACCGAGCGCAACGAGAACTCCGCGAAGGCCATCGAGTACCACGCCGAACGCATCGGTGAGATGGGGCGCTTCGACGAGGTACAGGCGCTGTTCATGGACGAGGACCCCGAAGTGGACGACGTCACCGACCACTTCGAGAGCGAGGACGTGGTGGTCGTTCCGCTGTTCATCGCCGACGGCTACCACACGCAGGAGGACATCCCTGAAGACATGGGCCTGACCGACGACTACCGGACTGGGTGGGACACCCCGGAGACCGTCGACGGGCACCGCATCTGGTACGCCGGGGCCGTCGGCACGGAACCGCTGATGGCCGACGTGGTGCTCGAACGGGCCGCCGACGCGGGGGCCGACGTGAGCGCGGCTATCGAACAGGTCCGCGAGGAGACCGGCGGCGGGAACCCGGCGGCGGGCGACTGAGCCGTCTACTACGAGCGACGCCCGATATCCGGAACAATCGGCAACAGACGGGCGAACCGGCTAACTTTTTTCGCGGGAGTCCTGTTGTCAGGTATGCACGAGGACCCGGCGGACGCGTTGGTGGCCACAGCGCCGGACGGTATCGACTTCGACGGCCTCGACGTCGGTCGAGAGGAGGACCGCTACACGTTCGAGACGCCGGCGGAGTCCCATCCGGAACTCGACGAGGAGGACCTCCGGTCGGTCGCACGAGACTCGCTGTACGTCGCCAACTGGTACTTCTGGCACGCGACGGCGCCGCAGGCCGAACCCCGGTGGGCGTTCCTCAGGTGGCTCGAGGGTGCCGACTCGACGCCGTTCCCCGAGCGGACCGGCGCGCTCGCCGGCGGTCTGACCACCGAGTGGGGCGAACTCGCCATCACCGTCTCGCTGGCCGAGACCGGTGAGCGGGTGTACGACCTCCGGCACGAGGGTGACCTCGGAACGGCGGTCGAGGACCTCGATTCGTACGCAGACCCCGTGGCCGCCCGTGACCTCGCCAAACACGACGA
Organism: Haloarcula sp. H-hyl6; assembly: GCF_056934455.1. Classification (NCBI taxonomy): domain Archaea; kingdom Methanobacteriati; phylum Methanobacteriota; class Halobacteria; order Halobacteriales; family Haloarculaceae; genus Haloarcula; species Haloarcula sp. H-hyl6. The sequence continues at coordinate 439,662 of NZ_JBRIIK010000002.1, read as the reverse complement.
CGACGGCCGCTACCGCCCGCTCAAGACCGCTCCGTCGCTCCGGACGGGGTGGGTATTCCCGTCGCTCGACCCCGCGGCGCTCGTCGAGGCGGTCCACGCGTTCTACCCGGCGACGGTCCAGAACTGGCACCGGGAGCGCGAAGGCGAACTCGACGTGACCCACTGGCACGAGACGGTCGAGCGGCAAACCGGCATCTACGGCGTCGTCAAGACGTGGGACCGCGGCGAGGGGCACGACCACGTGAACTGGGTGGCCGAGGCCTGCTGTGACGACTCCCAGTGTCTGAAGCGCCGGGAGTGGCAGTACGACGAGGACACCGACCTCGACGTGGACGCCGGCGTCGGCGAGTTCCCTTGCAGGGAGCCGTGCTCTCTCGTCGTCTCGGCCGCGCGCAAGTGGACCAAACTCGAAGCCGAGGAGCCACGGAGCTACGAGTTCGAGTTGACGCCCAGCGAGAAAGAGCAGTTGGAGACGATACTCGACGCCGTCGCCGAGGGGCGGACGGGCGACATCCGCGAGGCGGACACGTCCGACGGAGCCAACCGCTATCGGGCGCGCTTCCTCCGGGCGAAACTGGTCGACGACGACGGGAACCTCTGTGGCGTCGAGACGGAGCCAGAGGTCTGAGCTACGCGGCCAACACGACGTAGACGGCGACGAGGACGCCGACGACGACGACGAGCGACGCCAGCAGGACGACGACGTTCTGGAAGAGGAACGCGGCCGTGACGGCGGCGACCATCGCCACCGCGCCGACGGCGAGAACCGGGAGGTCGGGAACCTCGGCGAGGACCGACCGGGACCCGGTGTCCGGCTTCGGTTGTGGTTTCGCCAGTTCCTCGTCCACCTCGACGGGTTCGTCGGTCGTCTCGGGTTCCGTGACGATGACGTCGACGTAGCGGGTGGTCGCCCCGTAGGCGGTGACGACCTTCAGTTTTCCGCGCACTGCGCCGTCCCGCGTCAGCGTCACGCGGACCCGCCGCTCGCTGTCCCGACCGACGTGGTGGTTGGTCGCCTCGATGGTCGCGAGGCCGGAGAGCGCGTCGTCCAAGTGGAGGTGGACGTGGGTCGACTCTCCGTGGTTGACGAGGCGCACGTCGAAGCTCTCGCTCGTCTCGAAGGACGTGGGCACCTCTAGCCCGTGGAGTTCCTCTCGGTTGACGTGGACGGGCAGCGATTCAGGCACGTGCGACCCTCGGCGGGGACACGCAAAAAAGGTTCAGGAGTCTCAGGCCGGGGCCTCGTCTCGCATGTCCGGCGGGAGGAGGTTCGGGATGCCGTCCTCGATGGGGAACGCCTCGCCACACTCGGTACAGACCAACCGGCCGGACAGAATCTCCTCGTCGTCCCGTTCGTCGACTTCGAGGTCGAGGTCGTGTTTGTCCAGCGGACAGCAGATGATGTCCATCAGGTCCTCTTTCATACCCGAGCGTCGGTCCGGTAGCCCTAAAAGCGTACTGACTGGCGTGAGTCACCGAGAATTTGCGAACCCCCCAGCGACAGTTTCCGACCGCCGCCGTCGCGGACCACCGCGACGCGGCCCTGCGCGAACGGCGCGGCCGGGGACGACCGAGAGGCGGTGCTGTCGGCCGTGGCTGACCTCGAAGCGGAGATACTGGACCGCTAGAAGGGTTTCTCGCGAACGATGGTCTCACCGCGACCGGGGCCGACGCCGATGGCGTAGGCCGGCGTGTCGAGTTCGTCCTCGACGTACTCCACGTAGGTCCGTGCGTTCTCAGGCAGGGCCTCGTAGCCCTCCTCGGCCGTCGTGGCGGGGTCGAACTCGTCCCACCCGTCGAAGGTCCGGAGGTTCGCCTCGCATCGGGCCCACTGCTCGGTCGTCGCGGGCATCGATTCGATTTCCTCGCCGTCGAGCGTGTACGTGTGGCCGACCTTCACCTCGTCCAACCCGGCCAACACGTCGAGGTGGTTGATGGCGAGTCCCGAGAACCCGGAGACGCGCGTGGCGTGTCGGAGCATCGGCATGTCCAGCCAGCCCACCCGCCGAGGGCGGCCGGTCACAGTGCCGTACTCGCCGCCTTCCTCGCGGATGTAGTGCGCCAGTTCCTCGTTCTCGCCCTCGCCTTGCTCGTCGTAGCCGGGCGTGTCGCCGACGACGCCGCCGAGTTCGGTCGGGAGCGGGCCGCTCCCGACACGCGTGAGGTATCCTTTGACGATGCCGATGACTTCGCCCCCGCCGACGACGCCGGGGCTGACACCCGTTCCGACGGCCGCGCCGCCGGCCGTCGGGTTCGAGGACGTGACGTAGGGGTAGTTGCCGTGGTCGATGTCGATGATGGTCCCCTGCGCCCCCTCGAACATGACGTTCTGGCCGTCTGCCATGGCCTCCGTCAGGAAGGCACCGGCGTTGACCGTCATCCCCTCCTCCTCGAAGCGGCGACCGAACTCGCGGAACTCGGAGAAGAGGGCGTCCACGTCCAGCGCCTCGGGGTCCTCCAGGTCCTCGACGTCGAGGCCGTAGACGTCCTCGACGACGGCGCGCTTCTGCGGGACGACGTACTCCAGTCGCTCGCGCAGGACGTCAGGGTCGAGCAAGTCGCCGACGCGGACGCCTCGGCGGCCGGCCTTGTCCTCGTAGGTCGGGCCGATTCCTCGTCCGGTCGTCCCCACCTCGTCGCCGGACTCGCTCTTTACCTCCTCCTCGATGCCGTCGAGCACCCGATGGAACGGGAGGATGACGTGGGCGCGTTCGGCCACGCGCACGTCGGGGTCGAGCCCGCGGTTCTGCAACGTGTCTATCTCGTCGAACAGCGTTCGCGGGTTGACGACGCACCCGTTGCCGAGGACGCCGACCTTGCCGCGGATGGCTCCGCTCGGGACCAGGGAGAGTTTGTACTCCTCGCCCTCGTGGACGACGGTGTGGCCGGCGTTGTCGCCGCCCTGATAGCGCGCGACGACGTCCGCGTCGTCGCCGTACAGGTCGACGATGCCGCCCTTCCCCTCGTCGCCGAGCTGCGAGCCGACGATGGTTACGGTCATCGCCCGGACGTTCCGCCCACCGTGATAAACAGATTACGGTCCCACGCCACCCCTACGTGGGAGACAGTGTGCCATGTGAGACGTTACGACGCTTTTAATACCGACCGCTACGGAGGTAAAAACCGGCAAAGACGGGTGGACGAGGGCAACTTTTAAATCCTGCAAACACAAGTTAACAATTGCCATGATAGACAGGCTTGAGAAGGAAGTCGACATGCTGGAGCGTCACCTGCAAGTGCTCCGCATGGTTATAGAGAACGAGCCTATCGGTATCGTGAAGATGTCCAACGAGACTGGCTACCCCCACCACAAGGTGCGCTACTCACTGCGCGTCCTCGAAGAGGAGAACCTCATCGAGCCCTCCAGTCAAGGCGCCATCACGACCGAACAGACGAGCGAGTTCGTCGACGACCTGGACGAGAAGATAGACGAGATAATCGAGAAGCTAGAGGGCATGAAGATAGAGGACGCGGCCGAGATAGAGAGCTAAGACAGTCTCGCTGTGACTTCAGAGTTCCGGCACCGCGAGGTGGAACTCTTGATTTCTCGCTTCGAGGAGGCAGAGGTGGTAGCCGTCCTTCCGTGAGAGGTTCACGAAGCTCTTGCGCTTGTCGCGACTGAACAGACCGCTGGAGGTCGCTTCCTCCGCCGTCTCGAGCGCCTCTGGTTCGAAGAAGCTACTGGTGACGAGGAACGCCGACGCCAGCGACGCGGAGGCGTTGCCGACTCGCTCCGCGTTGCGGACGATGTCCGTCATCTGCCCGTCGGTCGCAGGTTGGCGCGAGTCGTTGATGTTGGCGACGATGAGGGGGTTCCCCATCCGGTCGCGCACGACGACGTCGAACTGCTCCTGCGAGCGGTGTTGCTGGCCGTCCTCGGTGTAGGTCACGGAGACGTTGCCGTTCAGTTCCGCCCGGTCTATCTCCGGCAGTGCGTCGTACAGCACCTGCATCGCGTTCGCGTGGCCCGTGTCCCGAATCTCGTACAGGAGGTTCCGAATCAGCCACTCGACGAACCGGTAGTGGATGCTGTCCTGTAGGAACGCCTCGAACTCCGTCCCGTCGACGACGGCGTCGCTGGCGTCGAACTGGGTGTGGTACTCCAGTCTGAGGTTCTCCTCGACCTGCGACGGGTCTGCGTTCCCGTCGTGAGCCTCCGAGAGGGTCGCCTCGCCCTTGGAGTGGTACCTGACGAAGAGGTTCGTCCCGTCGATGGCCTCCGCTGGCGAGAGGCGCGACCCGGCGGGCGGCCCGTCGTCGCTACGTGCCGTCTCCAGTTGACTTTCGAGGCGGTTGACCTCTGCTCGCGCCTCCTCCAGTTCCGACTGCAACTGGTCGCGTTCGGTCCGCAACTCCTCGGCCGTCTCGGAGAGGTCGTCAACCTCCGATTCGAGGCGGGCGATTTCGGCCTCCTTGCCGTCGAGTTCCGATTCGAGGTCGGCCACGCGGTCGCTCGCCTCCGGTCGGTCCGTCGACGCCTGTGGGGGGCGCTCAGCCGGTCGTTCACTCGCCGGCGACGACCCGGTGGTCCGTTCCTCGGGGGACCGCCGTGCACTCGGCGACGACTCCTCACTCCTGGTCGGCCGTGGCGACTCCTCGACGGAGACGTCCGGCGTCGAGGCGGACCGCTCTGGGTCCAGCGACGGAATCGACCGCGTTTCGAGGTCCGCCGTCGTCGCGGCCGCCGTCGTCTCGCTCCCGCGCTGCGAACTCGGCTGTGACGCCGGCGAGTCCCCACGTGCTGTGGTCGCAGGTTGTTCGGTCGGCGCGTTCGGCGGTTGGCTCGACCGGTCCGACGGGGCGGCCGATGCGTCGACCGTCTGCTCACGCTCGGTCGCGCTCTGACGGGGGTTAGCTGAACCCGACGCTGTCTCGGTCTCGACCGACGACTGTGCCCGCTGCTCTTCCGGTCGGTCGGACGGCGGACTCTGGTCGCGGGTCGAAGCGCCGTTCTCCTGGGGTCGGTCGGACGCCGGTCCGTCGGCAGACTCTGCATTCTGAGTGCGCCCTGCCGAGGCGCCTTGATTCGCGCCCGCCGCCTTCGACCCCGGTGGACCGCCAGCGGCCGGCCCCGCTCCGCTCCCGCCGCTCGGCGTCTCAGGCTCTTCCGAGGCAGACCGGTCGGCGGGCGAGGACTCCTCGGGAGCGGACTGCGACGCCGCGTCGTCCCGAGCGGAACCGTCGGCCGACGACGGGTCGTCCACCGCCTCCGTCGCGGCGGCGCCGGTGGCGTCTGTCTCGTCCGCGTCCGTCGTCGGCGCTGGCTCGGGCTCCGGTTCGGGTTCCGGAATCTCGACCGGCGAAATCTCTGCGGGCTTGACCTCGTAGATACCCACCTCGTCGTCGGCCTGTTCGAACGCGTCGTCGTCCGTGACGAGACGCTCTGCGCTCCCGACCCACGCGACGCTCATCGACCGGCCCTGATGATAGACGAGATAGTAGTCGCCCGAGAGGACGTTCTCGGAGAGTTCGACGAACCCAGTGAAGTTCCCGTCCGAGAGCGTCTTGTCGACGTCCGAGATGGGCGTATCCTGCGTGTAGTACTTCGCTCGAACCTCGTCCGACCGCTCCTGCATCACCGCGAGCAAGGGGAGCGCTTCGTGTGGTGCCTCGCGGGCGGTCCCCCCACCGGCCTCGAAGTCCTCGATGTCGCCGTCCAAGATGCCGACCACCGTCCCGTTCAGCATGAACAGGCGGGTCGGGCCGGCGACGACGGCACCGGAGAACTCCTCGGTGGCGAGCGCCCGGAGTCCTTCGTAGCCGCCATCGAAGGGCACCGAGTCCCACTCGGAAACCAGTTCTACCGTGCGCGTGGTCATTACCTTCACCAAGCCGGATGGCAGACAAATAGTTTGTGCCCCGTCAGACACGTGTCCTCCCGCTGATCGGTGTGAGAGCAGGCCCGGACGAGCGCTCGTGTGCCGTCGGTTTTCGACCGACTGCGCCCGCTCCCGCGAGCGACTCCGATGGGCATATGCCGACCGAGTTCGAACGTCGGGTATGGAAGAGCAACCGGGGTTGAGCGACCAATACCGGATGGCGAGTCCGTGGCCCGTCTTCGTGGCGCTGGGGCTGGCACTCTCGGAAGTCGGAGTCTTCATCGGGCTGTTCCCCATCGCCGTGTTCGGCCTCATCCTCTTCGGCGGGAGCGTCGCGGGCATCCTCACGGAGTCGGGGTACGCGAATCGGCCGTGGCCGACGCTCGTCGGCGTCGGCGTGTTGCTGGCCGCCCTCGCGGCGCTCATCGCCGTCCTCCAGTTGCCGACGTCCGCGTTCACCGTGGCGAACGTCGGCGAGGGACCGCTGTTCACCCGCCTCGTCGCCGTCGTCGTCGCCGGTGCCGTGATGGTGGCGATGGGCGGAGCGGGGTCGGTAGTCGAACAGACCAAAGTCTGAGCCAAACCAACAGTCTATTTACCGGCCTACGCCAACGCCGACACATACATGGCACTGTTCGGGTTCGAAAAGGACACCCTGCTCGACCTCACCGTCAACGTCATCCCGCTGGGAATAATCCTCTTTTTCATCGCGGCGTTCGCCGTCGTGCCAGCGTTCGGCACCGACCCCGTCTTCAGCGGGTTGCAGTTCGCGCTGATGATATCGATGTTCTTCCTACTGGCAGTACTGACCTACTACGCCGGGCGGGCCATCGAGAACGCGGAAGAGAAACAGGAATCCCTCGAGGAAGCCAGCGCAGTGAACGAACCGGAGGGTGAAGTCACGGGGTTAGAGAGCGACGAGGAGGCGGACGCAGCGCTGGAATCGGCGTCTTCGGACGGCGACGACGAGTAAACGGAATCAGCCGGCGGCACCGCGGAACCGACCCTTTCATTATCGGCCAGTCCTGACGTGCGACCATGGCAGCAGGAGATCTAGTGCTGACGGGGTTGATGGCCGTCCTCCTCGTCGGTATCGCCGCGTTACTCACGCGCATCGAGAACTGGCGGTCGTACACGCCGCTCGCGGGCGGCGGCACGGCGACGGGCGAGACAGTCGTCCACCGGGAGAAGCCCGCAGGTATCGTTCGTTGGCTGACGACAGTCGACCACAAAGACATCGGCATCCTCTACGGCGTCTACGCCGTCCTCGCCTTCGCGGTGGGTGGCATCATGGCGCTGCTCATCCGTCTGCAACTCGTCACGCCCGGCGGGGCGTTGCTGGGTGCGAACGCCTACAACTCTATCCTGACGAGTCACGGCATCACGATGCTGTTCCTGTTCGGGACGCCCATCCTCGCGGCGTTCGCGAACTACTTCATCCCGCTGCTCATCGGGGCCGACGACATGGCGTTCCCGCGCATCAACGCCATCGCGTTCTGGTTGCTCCCGCCGGCGGCGCTGCTCATCTGGGCCGGGTTCTTCCTCGCGCCGGTCACCGAGAACATGATAGAGCCGGCACAGACCGCGTGGACGATGTACACGCCGCTGTCGGTCGAACAGGCCAACCCCGGCGTCGACCTGATGTTGCTGGGCCTGCACCTCTCGGGCGTCGCCGCCACGATGGGTGCCATCAACTTCATCGCGACTATCTTCACCGAGCGTGACGACGAGGTCACGTGGGCGAATCTGGACATCTTCTCGTGGACCATGCTCACCCAGTCGGCGCTCATCCTCTTCGCGTTCCCGCTGCTGGGGAGCGCTATCGTCATGCTCCTGCTGGACCGGAACCTCTCGACGACGTTCTTCGCCGTCGAGGGCGGTGGCCCGCTTCTGTGGCAACACCTGTTCTGGTTCTTCGGCCACCCCGAGGTGTACATCCTCGTGTTGCCGCCGATGGGGCTGGTGAGCCTCATCCTGCCGAAGTTCGCCGGCCGGAAGCTGTTCGGGTTCAAGTTCGTCGTCTACTCGACGCTGGCCATCGGCGTGCTCTCGTTCGGCGTCTGGGCCCACCACATGTTCTCGACGGGCATGGACCCGCGACTGCGGGCCTCCTTCATGGCCGTCTCGCTGGCTATCGCCATCCCGAGCGCCGTCAAGACGTTCAACTGGATTACGACGCTGTGGAACGGGCGACTTCGCCTGACTTCGCCGATGCTGTTCTGTATCGGCTTCGTCTCGAACTTCATCATCGGCGGCGTCACCGGCGTCTTCCTGGCCGCGATTCCCGTCGACCTGGTGCTCCACGACACCTACTACGTGGTCGGCCACTTCCACTACATCGTGATGGGGGCCATCGGCTTCGCCGCCTTCGCGGGCATCTACTACTGGTTCCCGGTGTTCACCGGTCGGATGTACCAGCGGACGCTCGGGAAGGCTCACTTCTGGCTGTCGATGGTGGGGACGAACGTCACCTTCTTCGCGATGCTGGCGCTGGGCTACCTCGGGATGCCGCGCCGTTACGCGACCTACCAGTTCGACGGGGCCATCGCGCCACTGGCACAGGTCCAGACGTACCACCTGCTCGCCACCCTCGGCGCAATCATCCTGTTCGTGGGACAACTCATCTTCGTCTGGAACGTCGTCCAGTCGTGGCTCGAAGGGCCGAAAGTCGAGGACGGCGACCCGTGGAACCTCGAACGCGACGGGATGCTCGACCGCGAGTTCCAGTGGTTCGACCGCAAACTGGAGACGGCCGTCACCGACGGCGGCGAAGAGGAAGAGCAGTCCGCACTCACCGCCAGTCGTAGCGACGACTGAACGAACACGCTTCTCGACTGCCGACTCGTCACGACGACACCACGCTCGGCTGTCGGCGACGCCTCTCAGAACGGTCCGTCGCTCAGGCGCCCGAGACGAGGACGATAGCCGTCACGAACATCATCACGGCGATGCCGGAGAGAACGACGAACAGCAGTTCCTTCTGAGTCATGGTCACGCTACGGGCCGGAAGTGAAAAAGGCTAATCGTCTCCTCGCCCTACCCTGTCCCATGAGCGAACAACCGGTCGGGCGGTCGGGGGAACGGGTGGTCGTCCAGTTGTACGTCGTCATCGTCGCCCTCGCCGGCGTGATGGGGTTCGTGCTTGGCAACATCCGACCGGCCGACCTCGAACCGGAACTGTTCGGGGTCGTCGCGTTGCCGCCGACGCCGTTCGGCGTCGCCGTCTACGGCTTCGTCACCGTGGGCGTCGGCCTCGGCGTGTTGCTGGCGCTGGTCGTCCTCGTCTCGCGGCGGACCGACGACGAGGCCGGGAAACGGGACCTGCAGTAAGCGCGGTCAGGCGACGCCCGCCGTCTCGCGATACGTCCCGTACTCCTGTTTGAACACGTCCATAATCTCGCCCATCGTGGCGTAGGCCTTCACCGCGTCGACGATGGCGGGCATCACGTTCTCGTCGGCTTCGACGGCCGCCCGGACGTCGTCGAGGGCCGCCTCGACGGCCGCCTCGTCCCGGTCGCCCCTGACCGCCGAGAGCCGTTCGCGCTGTCGCTGCTGGACGTCCTCGTCGACTGTCAGTACGTCGGGTTCCGTCTCCTCCTCGACGGTGTAGGCGTTGACGCCGACGACCACCTCGTCCTCGCTCTCGACGCGTTCCTGGTACTCGTAGGCCGAGTCCTGAATCGCCCGCTGGAAGTACCCCTGTTCGATGCCAGCGAGGACGCCGTCCCGGACGGACCCCTCGCCGAGTTCCTCGCGGACGTGGTCGATGTGGGCCATCGCCTTCTCCTCGATTTCGTCGGTCAGCGCCTCGACGGCGAAACTGCCGCCCAATGGGTCCACGATGTCCGCCGCGCCGGACTCCTCGGCGATAATCTGCTGGGTTCGGAGCGCGACCCGGACCGCCTCCTCGGAGGGGAGCGCCAGCGCCTCGTCGAAACTGTTCGTGTGGAGGCTCTGGGTGCCCCCCATCACGCCGGCCAGCGCCTGAATCGTCACGCGGACGACGTTGTTGAGCGGTTGCTGGGCGGTGAGCGACTGGCCGGCGGTCTGGGTGTGGAACTTCAGTTGCTTGCTGGCGTCGGCCTCGGCGTCGTACCACTCGTCCATCACGCGGGCGTAGATGCGCCGCGCGGCGCGGAACTTCGCCACCTCCTCGAAGATGGAGTTGTGGGAGTTGAAGAAGAAGGACAGTTGGGGGGCGAACTCGTCGACGTCCAGCCCCCGGTCCAGACAGTCCTCGACGTAGGCGAAGCCGTCCGCTAGGGTGAAGGCGAGTTCCTCGACGGCGGTGGCCCCGGCCTCGCGGATGTGGTAGCCCGAGACGGAGACGGGCTTGAACTTCGGCGTCTCCTGGCTGGCGAACTCGATGACGTCCGTGACCAACTTCAGGGACGGTTCCGGCGGGACGACCCACTCCTTCTGCGCGATGAACTCCTTGAACATGTCGTTCTGGAGGGTCCCCCGAATCTCCTCGCGAGGGACGCCCTGCTGGTCAGCCAGCGCCAGATACATCGCGTAGACGACGGGTGCGCTGGGGTTGATGGTGAACGACGTGGACACCTCGTCGAGTTCGATGCCGTCGAACAGGCGTTCCATGTCCGCGAGGGTGTCGACGGCGACACCCTCCTTGCCCACCTCGCCGTCGGCCATCGCGGCGTCGGAGTCGATGCCCATCAGCGTCGGCATGTCGAACGCCGTCGAGAGGCCGGTCTGGCCCTCCTCTATGAGGTAGTGGAACCGCTCGTTGGTCTCCTCGGCGGTGCCGAACCCCGCGAACTGGCGCATCGTCCACGGGCGGCCGCGGTACATCGTCGGGTAGACGCCCCGCGTGTACGGTTCCTCCCCGGGGAACCCGAGGTCACGCTCGTAGTCGGTGTCGGCCACGTCGAGCGGGGTGTACAGGCGGTCGACGTCGAGGTTCGAGACGGTGGCGAACCGCTCCTGGCGCTCGCCGTAGGCGTCGAGTACGGGGTCGAGTGTGTCACCCTCCCACTCGGCCTTGGCGTCTCGAATCTGCTGGAGGTCCTCCTCGTCGTACATACCGCGACATATGTCACCGGTTCGCAAGAGTGTTCGGGCGGGTCGGCGGGCCTCGTCGACCGGCGAGTGCCCGTTCCGCGTGGCCGTTCCGTGCCTGTCGCCGTCGAATGCCTACGTGAAACTGTCCGTGTGAGAGAACGACGACGGGGCTACTCCGAGTCCGGGTCCTGCAACCGCTGTGTCGTCTCGACCAGCGGGTGGCGCCCGTAGTCGACCACCTCGATGTCGGCGATGCGTTCGAGGTCGGAGTCGGCGGCCGTCTCAGCCATGCCGAGTTCGACCGGCCGGTCGAGGACGATGACGTAGGCGTCCATCCGGTCGATGTCGAGGCGGGCGGCCGCCTTCACGCGGTGGTGGCCGTCGGCCAGTAGCAGGTCCCCGCCGTTGTCGATGACGACCAGCGGTTCGGCCAGTCCCCGTTCGAGTTCGTACACTCGTCCCTCCAGTTCGTCGGCGTACACCGTCTTCTGGGTCGGGGTCAGGCTATCTAACTCCACTTCTCGGCGCTCCTCGTGGGAGGTGATGCCGTGGATGTTCTCGAGCGTCCGCCCGAGTTTCTCCACCTTCCCCGGCGTCGCTCGCTCTATCTGTGACCGGATGACGTCCGCGTTCGAGATGATGCCGACGAGGTTCCCCGCGTCGTCGACGACAGGGAGTTTCTGGATGCCGGACCGGAGGATGACGCGGGCCGCGTCCTGCACCGCCATGTCGGGGTGCGCGACGAGGATGTCGTCGCTCATCACCCGGAACATCGGTTCGTGGTCCTCCGCCAACAGGAGGTCCCGGGCGCTGACGAACCCCTCGACGCGGCGGCCGTCCGTCACCGGAAAGCCGCTGAACTCGTCGCTCTCGGCGATTCGTTTCGCCACCTCGGCGACCGTATCGTCGAGTTCGACGGTCGCTACCTCGCGGGTCATGTACTCCCCGACCGTCGGCCGACTCGATTCGTCCATCACTCCGAGTTGGCCCGCGGCGCTGAAAAAGTCTCGCCTAGTCCTCGTCGGTCCGCCCTTCCTCGCTCGGTTCGGGACTGTGGACCTCGGCGTAGGTCTCTGGGCCGTACTCCGAGGACGTGTAGACGCTGCCGAGCAACCGGTGAGAGCGGGAGTGGACCGCTTCGAGGAACCGGTCGTTGACGACCGACCGGACCACGTCGTGTAAGGACTCGTCCCTGTCGTCGATGGCGTCCAAGACCCCGAGGGTAATCTGCGCCCCGGCCATGTCGGCGTGACCGCCCGCCGACCCTATCTGTCCGAACGCGTCGCGCAACGCCTCACCGAGGTCGATGTCCGCGCCTCGGGCCCTCGCAGAGGCGAAGATGGTGCCGTCGATGACGCCGTACACCATCGTCGCCTGCACCCCTTCGAGGTCCAACAGGCGGTCGGCGGCCTGTGCGAGCGCGTCGCGGTCTCCGAGTTCGCCGACGCAACTCAACAGGACCGACCCCTCCTGCTCCCGGTTGTCGATGGCCCGGCCGATGACCGTCAGCGTCTCCGCGCTGACGCTCGGGTCCTCGATGCGCTGGAGCGCCCCCATGTCGGCCCGGGCGACGAGGTGTGCGGCGGCCTCGAAGTCCTCGGCGGAGACTTCCCGCCGGAAGTCCTTCGTGTCGACCCGGATGCCGAACAGCAGACCCGTCGCGATGGGTTCCGAGAGTGATACGTCGAACCGCCGGAAGTAGTCGACCAACAGCGTACTGGTCGCGCCGACGGCGCTCCGCAGGTCCACGTATCGGGCTTCGACCGGCAACCGCGGCGGATGGTGGTCGATGACGATGTCTATCGGTAGGTCCTCCGGTAACTGGTCGTTGACGCCGGGTCGCGAGTGGTCGACGAGCGCGAACCCGTCGTACTCGTCCAACGCATCGGAGCCCTCGCCGTCGAGGTTCACGAGGTCGTACTCGAGGAGGTTCACGAACGCCCGATTCTCCTGGTGGGAGATGTCCCCGTAGTAACAGACCGAGACGGTACAGCCCGCTCGCTCGGCGAGTTCCCCCAGCGCCACCGCGCTTGCGATGGCGTCCGGGTCGGGGTTGTCGTGGGCGACGATGGCGAGGTGCCCGTCGATGTCGCGGAGGACCTGCTGTAACTGGCGCGTCCGCGTCCCGTCGGCGCCCACGGTCCGATAGAGACGGTCCACGACGATTCGTTCCGGTTCGACGACGCGGTCGGCGACGGCGGCGACCGAGCGGCGCTCGTCCTCGGTGGCGCCGTACCCCACGTAGCCGAGGACGAACGCGTCCGGATACAGTGTCTCGACCATGCGAGCGACCGTCGCGTTGACCGAGGGGTCCTCCGTCGCCACCACGACCGTCTCCGGGTCGACGTCCAACTGCGCGAGCGTCGACCGGTCCGTGGGGGCGGCGACGGTGACGGCGACGCCGTCGGCCCGCAGTGTCTCGGCGCGGTGCTCGTCGTCGGTCACGACGTGGACCGACCCGTGGTCGTCGCTCATCGCGTCGACGAGCGACAGCGCAGTCGACCCAGCCCCGAGTACCAGCCGAGACGGCATGCCTTCCCGTCCGCTCTGGAGCGTCTAAAAACCCGTTACTTCAGTCGTTCCTGCAGAAACGACGGGTGGGCGGCCGTGACGCCTTCGAGGGCGAGTATCTCGTCTTCGATGACTGTCGCCAGCGAGTCCCCGTCCACGGCGCGGACTTCCGCCATCAACATGTGGTCGCCGCTGGAGGTGTACAGCGACTCGACGGCGGATATCCCCTTCAACTCGCGGGTCGCCTCGACGTACCGCTCGCTGGCCACGTCGATACCCACCATGGCGATAGACTGGCCCGCGAGTTTCTTCGGGTCCACGTCGGCCGAGTAGCCGACGATGACCCCCTCGTCTTCGAGTTTCTTGATGTACTTCCGGACCGTCGGTTTCGAGACGTCCGCCCGGTCAGCTATCTCGGCGTAGGATGCCTGAGCGTCGTCCTCTAAGACCGACAGGATTCGACGCTCCGTAGACTCGGCACTCATGCACCAATCTTTTCCATGGACAAAAAAATATCTTCCGAACCAGAAACCCGGGTTCGAGGACGCCGAGAAACGACTCGACGGACTCGGTACGAGCGGGTTACTTGTGGTGTTCGAGGAGGTTGTCGTAGGTCCGCTCCCACTCGGCGTCCTCGTCGAAGTACCGCTCCGCGAGCGGTTCTTCCGGCATCTCGCCGATGGCGCGCTTCTCCTCGCCGTAGGAGGGGCGCGCGTCCTCTACGTACATGCGTCCGGTGAGCACTTCGCCCTCGTACAGTTTCTCCTCGGTCTGCCGCATCATCTCGGCGGCCTCCGCGCGGTCCGAGAGGTCGAAGTCGTAGTCGTCGGACTGCTGGACGTCCGTGTACGGGACGTAGTGTTTCGCGTCCTTGTTCCACGTCGGACACTGGGTCAGGAAGTCGATGTGCGCGAAGCCGTCGTGTTCGATGGCCTCGGCGATGATTTCCTTCGCCTGGTTGGGGTTGACCGCCGCCGTGCGAGCGATGTACGTCGCGCCGGCGTTCAGCGACTGGCTGAGCGGTCGGATGGGCGACTTCGCCGAGCCGTGGGGCTGGGTCTTGGACTTGTGGCCCTTCGGCGACGTCGGCGACGTCTGGCCCTTGGTGAGCCCGAAGATTTCGTTGTTGAACACGATGTACGTCATGTCGTGGTTCTCACGGGCCGTGTGGATGAGGTGGTTCCCACCGATGCCGTACCCGTCACCGTCACCGCCGGCGGCGATGACCTCCAGTTCGGGGTTGGCCAGTTTCGCGGCCCGGGCGACGGGCAGCGAGCGGCCGTGGATGGTGTGGAACCCGTAGCTGTTGAAGTAGCTGTTGAGCTTCCCGGAACAGCCGATACCGGTAAAGAGCGCGACCTCGTCGGGGTTCTTCCCGACCTCGGGCATGGCCTGCTTCAGCGCCTTGAGGACGCCGAAGTCACCACAGCCCGGACACCACGTCGCCTGCGGTTCGATACCGGGTGTGAACTCGTCTCGGTCTATCTCGCGGTCGTCGCCGATTGCACTGAATGCACTCATGGTTAGTCACCCGCTGCGGGGAGGTACTTCATGTTGGTCGCGGCGAGTTCCTCGCCGTTGATGCTCGATTCGAACCCGTCGACGATTTCGGCGGGTTCGAAGGGGTTGCCGTTGTACTTGAGCAGACTCGACAGTTTCTCGCCGTACTTGCCGATTTCCTTCTGGGTCAGGCCGCGGAACTGCGCCGTGGCGTTCATCTCGACGACGAGCGCCTGGTCGACGGAGTCGAGCCAGTCGCTGACCTCCTCGACGGGGTAGGGCATCATGTCGGAGACGCCCAGCGCCTTCACGGAGTGACCGTTCTCGTTGAGCCGGTCGACTGCCTCGAAGGCGGTGTCCTGCTGGCTCCCCCAGACGAGGATGCCGTAGTCGGCGTCTTCGGGACCGTAGTAGGTCTGGTGACCCGCGTTCTCGTCGAGGTCGGCCCGGATGTCGTCGAGCTTGTTCAGCCGACGCTCCATCTGGGCGATGCGGTTCTCGGGGTCCTCGCTGATGTGACCCGACGGGTTGTGCTCGTTACCCGTCGCGAGGTAGCGCCCGTCCTTCTGACCGGGGACCGAGCGCGGACTGACGTTCGAGCCGTCCTCCGGTTCGTGGAGGAACCGCTGGAACTTGCCCGAGGAGTGATGTGCCGCGTCCTGAATCTCCTCTTCGGTCAGCACCGACCCGGGGTCGGCGTTCGGTTCCTCGTCGAAGTGGCTCGCCGGCAGGTTCCGGAGTTCGCCCTGAATCTTCTGGTCGTAGACGACGATGGCCGGAATCTGGTACTCGTAGGCGATGCGGAACGCCGAACGGGTCTGGGTGTAACACTCGCGGATGTTCGCGGGTGCGAAGACGACCCGAGCGGAGTCGCCCTGCGAGGTATACAGGACGTGTTCGAGGTCGGCCTGTTCGGGCTTGGTCGGCATCCCGGTCGACGGACCGGCACGCATTGCTTCGACCAGCACGATGGGCGTCTCGGTCATCTCCGCCAGTCCGAGCGGTTCGGACATCAGCGCGAAGCCACCGCCGGAGGACCCGGACATGGCCTTCACGCCGGCGTGGGACGCTCCGAGTGCGAGCGCCGCCGCGGCGATTTCGTCCTCGACCTGTTCGGAGATACCGCCGAACTCCGGCAGGTGTTGGGACATGATTGTGAAGACGTCGGTCCACGGGGTCATCGGGTATCCGGAGATGAACCGACAGCCCTCGTCGAGCGCGCCGTAGGAGATGGCGTTGGAACCGGAGAGGATGACCTGCTCCTCGTCGTGGGAGTTCTCGGGCACCTCGATGTCGTGGTCGACGTCGAGTTCGGATGCCGCCTCGTAGGCGTCCTGCAGAACGTTGAGGTTGGCCTCCTGCATGTCGCCGGCCATGTTCTGCTTGATGAGTCCCTCGAACTCCTCGGTGCCGATGTCGAGGATGGCCGCGGTCGCGCCGATACCGGCCGTGTTCCGCATAATCTCGCGGCCGTGCTCCTTGGCGATGCCGCGGAGGTCCATCGGAACGACGTGCCAGCCGTTCTCCTCGGCGGCCTCTTCGAGTTCTATCTCCTCGACGTCTTCCTCGTCGAGGAGCCCCTCGTCGTACAGGAGGACGCCGCCCTCGCGGAGTTCGTCGAAGTTCTCGTACAGCGGTTTCAGTTCCTCTTTGCCGTAGTAGGCCTCTTCCTGCGGGTTGCGGGCGAAGGAGTCACCCAGAGCCAGCAAGAAGTTGTAGCCGTCTCCGCGCGACTGGACGGGTTCGTCCTTCGCGCGTACCTCTACGTACGTGTGGCCGCCCCGGATGCGCGACGGGTAGTGACGATGTGTGAAAACGTGAAGTCCCGAACGCATCAGGGCCTTCGCGAAGTTCTGGCTGGTCGAGTCGATTCCGTCCCCGGAACCCCCAGCGATTCGCCAGATTAGTTCGTTGTCTGTCATGGTGAAATCCTCGGCCCCAGCTCTGGTGCCGTACCGGGAGATTGGGGGGCCACGACTAAAGATTTTCCACTACATCAAGGTTCATTAATCGTGATTAATGGGGCCTGTAACTCAGTTTTGCGGCGGAACCACTGAAACCAAGCGCGTCGCTGACAGGGTGTCCAGAAGGGAGCGGCGCAAGGCCTAAATCGGTTCCACGCCAGATTGTGGGTGTGAATGTCGCTCTCGGAACTTATCGCGGGCGTTGAACACCACCAAAAAACGCTCACGGTGTTCAATGCGGAGGCGTCCGTCGCAGACGAACTGCGCGAGCAGTTCGCAGACCGGAACGTCCGGGTCGTCTCGGAACGGACCGAGAGCGGCCGCCCCGGTGAGTTTCTCACGCTGAGCGACGACGACGGCGTCGTCACGGCGACGGACTTAGAGGCGTTCTACGACACCCTCGACGACCGGGACCGACACATCACGGCCAGCGACACCCCCTACCGCTCGATACTCGACCATCTGGACGAGACCATGTTCACCTCGTGGTCCATCGACCGGATGGTCGCGGCCTCCCGAGAGATAGAGGACCGGGCGTGGCGCGTCGGGCGTGGCTCGCTCTACGCCGGGTTCCAGACCCTCTCGACGCTGAAAGGCGAACTCGACCTGTACGAGCGCCTCGGCGAGTCCGCCGTCGACGTCCACGCCTACGCCGTTCCGGACGTGGACCCGCCCGAACAGAGTGCGTTCACGCTCCACCTCGAACGGAGCGACGAGATAGCCGACTCGTGGTTCGTCGTCTTCGACGGCGGTGGGGACCCGTCCCAGAAGTGCGCCCTCTTGGCGGAGGAGCGCGACCCCCGCGAGTTCTACGGCTTCTGGACCTACGACCCCGACACGGTGGACTGGATAATCGACCATCTGGAGTCGAGTTACGGGTTCGTAGAGCAGTAGGAGGGGGGCGAACGAAGTAAGCGGCCCTCGAACCGAAGCGGTGACCGGAGGGGCCCGCGAAGCAACAGCGAGGGACGGGTGACGAAAGGAACGCGCCCCTCGAAAGCGCGCAGCGACGACCCGAACACGACACGACGATGACGACCGGCCCTGACGCCTACCGAATCACGGAAACCGGCCAGCGGGTGAACGCCGTCGAACTGGACTGTCACCTCTTCTTCGGCGTCTGGAGCGTGGTGGCCCGCGACGGCGACGTGTGGACGGTCCGGAACGCCGACGGCGAGGAACTGACGCTCCTGCCGGACGAGGAGTGACGGTTACGACAGGTCCTCGAACACCGAGAGGTCGTGGCCCAACAGGACGTCCGCACCGGTATCTCGCTGTACGTCACGGCACCGCTCCAGACTGTCCTTCCACGCGCCGTTGTTCCAGAGCAGACTGGTCGCCATCGGTTGGCCCTCGAAGTTCGCTTCGACGTACGCCTCGTCGCCGACGACGAGGAGGGGGTCGTCGGGCCGGTCGACGAACGCACCCAGCAGGCCCGGCGTGTGGCCGGGGAGGTGGAGCAGTTCCACGCCGTCGGTGAGGTGGTAGCTGTCCCCGTGGACGACCTGCCAGTTCAGGTCGTGGTCGAAGTCGCTGGCGAGGTAGGCGATAGAGCCCTCGTCGGTCTTCGCGCTGTAGTACGCGAAGGGGAGTTCCTTGCGGTGGACGTAAATCGGGGTGTCCGTCCCGGCAAAGTTGTACAGGCCGCCGGCGTGGTCGAGGTGGAGGTGGCTCATCACGACGGCGTCTATGTCTTCGATGCCATACCCCGCGGCCCCGAGGTCGTCGGCCAGGGAGTGTTCGGCGGCGTCGACGTGGGCGAACGCCTCGTACAGCGGTTCGGGCCAGTAGCCGTCGCCGGCCTCGGGATGTGACCCGGTGTCCCAGAGAATCGTCGTCTCCGGCGTCTCGATGACGAGGTTCCAGACCACGTACGTCTCGTACTCGTGGTCGGGGTCGCGGTTCGACGCCGTGGCGACGCTGGTGCCGTCGACGACGAAGTTCCGGTCGGCCTGTACCCGCCCGCGGTCGACGAACGTGACGCTGATGTCGTCCATGGAGCGTGTAGGGCGTCTGAAAGCAAAAACGCGGCGTGAGAGGATTTCACACGACAGACGACGAGCCGTCTCCGCCCGACGCTCGCCGGCGGTAAGACGGTCTTACTGCGGGGCCTGCCGGTAGATGAGGTTGCGCTGGATGTCGTTGGCTCCCTCGTAGATGACCGGGATTCGGACGTCGCGGTAGACCCGCGAGATGCGGTTCTCGGTCAGCACCGAGCGGCCGCCGTGGAGTTGCATCCCTTTCTCGGCGCAGTCCGTCGCGGCCTCCGTCGCTTTCGTCTTCGCGAGTGCGGCCCAGTAGCCGGCGTTCTCCTGATTTGCGACGCGGTCGGCGGCGTCCCACGTCAGCGACCGGGCGGACTGGAAGTTCAGGTGCATGTCGGCGAGTTTGTGCTGGACCGCCTGGAACTCGTCCACGGTCTTGCCGAACGCCTCGCGGTCGTGGACGAACTCCCACGCCTCCTCGATGGCGGCCGCGGCGAGGCCGATGCCGTGGCCGGCGACGACGACGCGGCCGTGGTTGAAGAACTCCGCGAGCATGTAGAACCCGGCGCCCTCGACGCCGACGAGGTTCTCCTCGGGGATGCGGCAGTCCTCCAAGACGATGTGGCCCTGTTTCGAGGCCCGGAACCCCATCTTCTCGGGGATGTGTTCGGCGTGGTAGCCGGGGGCGTCCGTCGGGACGATGAACATCGAGTAGTTCCCGTACCGGTTGTTCGGGTCGTCGCCCGTCTTCGCGTAGAGAGTGAGCCAGTCCGCCTCGACGGCGTTGCCGACCCAGTACTTCTCGCCGTTGATGACCCACTCGTCGCCGTCCTTCTCGGCGCTCGTGGTCATCCCGGCGAGGTCGCTCCCCGTCTCGGGTTCGGAGACGGCGAGGCCGGTAATCTGGTCGTTCTGAGCGACGGGGCGGAGGAACTCCTCGTGTTGCCAGTCCGCGCCGTGTTCCTCGACGATTTCCGCGCCGAAACTCGCCAACTGGAGGGTCAGCGCGATGCCGGCGTCGGCCTTGTAGAACTCCTCGGCGATGGCCAGCACCTGGTGCAGGTCGAGCCCTCTGCCACCGAGGTCCTCACCGAGGTCCTGTGCGACGAGGCCGGCGTCCATCCCCGCCTCCAGAATATCGCGGGGATACTCGCCCGACTCGTAGTAGTCGGCGGCGTTGGGTGCGATGTGTTCTTCGGCGAACTCCCGCGCCTCACGCTTGACGTCGAGTGCGTGGTCCGGCACCGGGTAGTCTGAGAGTAACTCCATGCAGTTCCCCATGGACGGTGTGACCATATACCTCGTGGAACTCGGTGAAACCTCTCCGGAGTTGTTCCCTCGAAAAATCTGATAATCGGGCCGGGACGCTTTTTGACGGGAACGACGAGGCCCAGACATGAACCGTCGTGACTATCTGGCCGTCGGTGCGAGTGTCGGTGCTGCCGCTCTGAGCGGGTGTTCGTCCTTCTTTGCCGCCGCGGAGACGCCGCCGCCGGCGGTACCGAACGACCGACTGGACTCCGGCGGGTGGGAGCAGTCGGGCGAGAACAGCGGGACGGTCCTCGAAGAGGACTACGGGCCGGTGACCCTGCGAGCGGTCCAGCACACCGTCCAGTATCAGGACGCACAACTCCGACAGCGCGTCGCCGAACGGACGCTCGGACAGGTCGAGACGGCGCTGTCGGTGTGGTTCGCCTCCCGAATCGACTTCAGCCCGAACCTCGACAACCTGCCGGCCGGCGTCGGACAGGCCCAAATCGTCGACCAGGTGCAGGCCAGCGCCCGCCAGCAGTTCGAACAGCAGATGCGCAACCAGGGGCTGACCGACATCGAGGAGGCTGGGACCGGGACCATCGACGTCGACACCGGCGAGACGGCAGAGACGGTGAACCTGCGGGCGGTCTATCCCTTCGAGGGCATCAGTTTCTCGGTCAGCGAGTCGGAGAGCGTCGAGATTCCGCCGACGGACATCGGAATCAGCGCGGTGCTGGCGGTGTGGCACCACGGCGACTACGTGCTGGTCTCCGGGGGCGCACACCCAGCGGAGAACTTCCAGCAGACAATCGAGAGCGACCTGAGCGAGGGCATCACCGTCTCCGTCGACGTGGACCTCGGCCTCGAACCCGAGCGCTACCGGGAGGAGGTCCGGTCGCTCGTCGCGGGCGTACAGTAAGTCGGCGGGCCGCCACTCTGTCCCTCACTCGGGCGAGGCGTCCTCGGGGACCTGCCCCTCGACCAGCGTCTCGTCGGCGTACTCCTCGCGCAGGGTCTTCTTGTCGAACTTCCCGGTGGCCGTCTTCGGCACTTCCTCGATGGTGACGACGTTGTCCGGCACCCACCACTTCGGGTACGATTCGAGGACGTGGTCGCGCAACTCGTCGGCCAGCGTCTCGGCGTCGGCGTCTGCCGTCGGCACGACGAGGGCCAGCGGTCGCTCCTGCCAGCGCTCGTGCGGGACGCCGATGACTGCCGCCTCCGAGACGTGCTCGTGGGCCATCAGTTCGTTCTCCAGTTCCTGCGAGGATATCCACTCGCCGCCGCTCTTGATGACGTCTTTCGCCCGGTCCACAATTTTGATGTACCCGTCCTCGTCGACGGAGACGACGTCGCCCGTCTTGAGGTAGCCGTCCTCGAACTCCGACGCCGTGGCCTCCGGGCGTTTGAAGTACTCCGTCGTCACCCACGGCCCGCGGATGTGGAGTTCGCCGTACGCTTCCCCGTCGTGTGGGACTTCCTGCCCGTCGTCGTCGATGACCCGGTACTCCAGTCCCGGGACGATGAGCCCCTGTTTCGTCCGCTTCTGGAGTTGCGTCTCGTAGTCGGCCTCTCGGAGGTCGGACTTCAGGTGGGCGACGGTGCCGACGGGGGCCGTCTCGGTCATTCCCCACGCGTGGACGAGTTCGACGTCGTGGTCGTCGAAGAAGCGAATCATCGCCTCGGGGGCGGCGCTCCCGCCGACGACGAGGCGCTCCAGCGACGAGAGGTCCACGTCGTGCTCTTTCACGTACTCCATCAGGCCGAGCCACACCGTCGGGACGCCGGCGGTGACGGTGACGCCCTCGTCCTCGATGAGGTGGGCGAGGTCCGCCGGTTCCGGTTGCGGACCCGGATAGACGTGCTTCGCGCCACCGGCCGTCCCCGAGAACGGGAGGCCCCACGCGTTGACGTGGAACATCGGGACGACGGGCATAATCACGTCGTCGTCGGCCAGCGGAATCCCCTGCGGGGACTGGATAGCCATCGTGTGCGCCCACAGCATCTGCTGGGTGTACTCGACGCCCTTCGGCCGGCCCGTCGTCCCCGAGGTGTAACAGAGGCCCGCCGGTCGGTCCTCCTCTAGGTCGGGCCAGTCGTACTCCGTCGGGTGGCCGTCGAGGAACGACTCGTAGGCCACCGCGTCGAGGTCGGTGTCGGGCACGGAGTCGCCCATCACCACGAAGCGCTCGACGGACTCGAAGGAGTCGGGGTCGTCGGCCACCGCCCCTTCGAGTTTCGGCAGGAACGACTGGTCCACGAAGATAGTCCGGTCCTGCGCGTTCTCGACGATGTACTGGACGTGCTTGTCCGGCAGGAGCGGATTGATGGTGTGGAGTTGCGCCCCCATGCCCGGAACGCCGAAGTACGTCTCGAAGTGCCGGTGGTGGTTCCAGCAGAACGTCCCGATGCGTTCGCCGTCGCCGTACCCCGCCGCCGACAGCGCGTGGGCGAGTTGTGCGGTCCGGTCGCCGAACTCCCCGTAGTCGTAGCGCGTGATTCCGTCGTGCGTCCGAGAGACCACGTCCGTCTCGGAGTACAACTGCTGTGCGCGCCACAGGAACGGTCGCAGGGTCTGGGCTGAGCCACCTGGCATACCGTGGCACTAGGGCTCATCCTACATGAAGCCCGGTAAATTAATCGTGATAGACTCGGAGTTGTCGGCCGGTCAGACCTCTATCTGTTGCATCAGGTCGACCAGTTCCTCCAGTTCCGGGAACGTGTACACCTTCACGTTGATGTTCGAGTCGAGGGCGTGGACCCGCGAGTCGAACATGAGCGCCATGTCGGTGTCCCGGCCGCCGACCAACTGGTCTACCATCCCGCTACCGGGGCCGAACGTGAAGTTCGGGGTCGAGATGTCGATGGTCGTATCCAGCACGTTCGCCCACCCGTCGATGAAGCCACTGGTCATGATGTTGCCTATCTCTTGGATGGCCGACCGCTCCATGTCGGTGAATCCGGAGGCGTTCGGGTCGGTCTCGCCCATGTCGCCAATCATGCCGTGTGCGAGGTCCTTCGCGCTCTGGGCGTTGAACAGAAAGAGGATGTAGCCGTGGGGCTTCTCGACCATCTCGATGCTGATGCCGATTTGCTTCTCGTCGCCGACGTGAGTCTTGATGTCGGGGATGTCGATGAAGTTTATCTTGGTAATCTCCATCTCGGTCTCCATCCCCGTCATCTGACTCAGGTGGTTGGCCACGGTGTTGCCCCCCTCCTTGGCCATCTTGTTGAACAGCCCGAGCTTCCGGATATCTATCATCAGGCTCATGTCTGGTCGGTTGGCGCTGACTTGCCGGGCCTGCCACATAAGCTATGCACTCCCATTTTCGCAGGCGAGAATGGGGGTTCAGAACTGTTCGGCGGTGTCGACGCCGACGACGAGTCCGCGTTCGTCGGCGTCGAAGTCGTCGCTCCCCTCGACCGACTGCGCGAACAGGAGACGCGCCTGTTCCGTGTGGGCGAGGACGGCGGCCCGCGCCACGTCGGGGTCGAGGTCGAACGACGCAACCACGTCGTCCACCGTGGACGCGGATAGCCGATACGCGCGCACGCCGTCCACCGTCACGTACGGTTCGGACTCGAACTCGGAGTGCCGACCGATGAGGTCGGCGTGTAGGACCGTCAGCGCGTCCGCGACGGCCGCTCTCTCGACGCCCACCTCGTCGGCGGCGCGGTCGATTCGTGCCTCGTCTACGGCAGTCTCCTCGGCCGAAGTGTCCTCGCTCATCGTCCACCGGCGGATTCGGGCGGACCCCGTATCACCTTTGGGCTGGGTCGCCGACGACCCCAGTCAGTCCACTCGGACGCTCACCGCGACGCCCTCGCCAAGGGGGAGCAACCCCGTCTCGAAGTCCGAGTCGTCGACGACCCGTTCGAGGTACGACGCGATGCCGCGACTCGTCGCGTTGGCGTCGACGTCCTCGCCCGCGAGGAGCGCCTGCACGTCCTCGAAGGAGAGCGGGCCGGCCTCGATGGCGTTGTCGGCCGCGACGACGCCACCGACGGGCACTTTCTCGCGGACGGCCTCGAACGCCTTCGCGTAGCGGTCCTTCTCGTTGTCTATCAGCACCACGTCGAAGGGACCGTCGTAGCGCTCGACGACGTCGATGGCGTCGCCGTGTTCGAACGACGCGCGGTCGGCGTACCCGCCCCGCGAGAGAAAGTCGCGCGCCTCGTCGAGTTCGTCGGCGTCGATTTCGGTCAGGACTATCTCGCCGTCTGCAGGAATCGCCGGCGCCATCCAGTACGCCGAGTAGCCGAACCCAGACCCGAACTCGAACACCCGTCGGGCGTCCGTCATACGGGCGAGCAATCGGAGCCATCCACCGACGGCAGGGCCGACCGTCGGGAACCCCTCGCTGTCGGCCTTCTCGTCCATCTCGGTGATGACCTCGTCCGGGTCGGGAGCCAACGTTCGCGCGAACTGTTCGGTCACCTCTGGAAGCGGTGTCTCGTCCATACGGGGCGTCCGAGCGGGTAGGGCGTAAAGTCTCGGCCCGTCGAGTCGGTTCATCGTCGTCGAGGGGCGAACCCACCGGCGACCAGCAACACGGTAATGGTCGGCCCACTCCATGGGGAGGTATGGAGCGAACCGTCCAAGTCGTCCCCGAAGCGGGCCTGCACGCCCGTCCGGCCTCGGAGTTCGTACAGACCGTCAACCAGTACGACGCCCCCGTGACCGTCGGTCGGGACGGGGCAGAACCCGACGAGATGGTCGACGCGAACAGCATGCTGGCCGTCACCGGTCTCAACGTCGAACACGGCGAGTCGGTTCGCATCGTCGCCGACGGTCCCGACGCGGCCGCGGCCCTCGACGCCCTCGAAGCGGTGCTGACCACCCCGGTCGAGGAGGCGTAGGGCCCGTGACGACGCTCTCGGGCGTCGGGAGTACGCCGCTGTCGGGGGTCGGGACCGCCCGTTGGTATCGCCCAACCGCCCTCGAACTGCCGGACCGACCGGACCCCGCGACCGTGGACACGGACGCGGAGCGCGAACGGTTCGAGAAGGCACAGCGCGACGCCCGCGAGGCCATCCGTGCGGCCCGAGACCGGGCCGCGGAGTCCGTCGGCGAGGACGAGGCCGCCGTCTTCGAGGCCCACGAGCAGTTCCTCGACGACCCGCAACTGGTCGACGCTATCGAGACCGCCATCGACGACGGGACGACCGCGGAGCACGCCGTCTCCGACGCCTACGCCGACGCAATCGAGCAGTTCGAAGGGATGGAGGGGCGGATGGCCGAACGGGCGGACGACCTGCGGGACGTGCGCGACCGGTTGCTGCGGGCGTTGCTCGGCGTCGAAGGGACCGACCTCACCGCGCTCCCGGAAGGGACGGTCCTGCTGGCCGACCGACTCACACCGAGCGACACCGCGGGACTCGACCCCGAGACCGTCGCCGGCCTCGCCACGGTCACCGGCGGGCGCACCTCCCACGCCGCCATCATCGCCCGGTCGCTCGCGATTCCCGCCGTCGTCGGCGTCGGGGAGGCCCTCGACGGCGTTTCAGAGGGAGCGACCGTACTGGTCGACGGCGACGCCGGCGAGGTGGTGGTCGACCCGGACGAGGAGCGGCGCGCGGCGGCGGCGACGCCCGACGCGCCGGTCGTCGAGGACCGCGTCACGACGGCCGACGGCCGCGAAGTCGAGGTGGCGGCCAACGTCGGACGCCCCGCGGAACTCGACCCCGCGACGGCACGCGGGGCCGACGGCATCGGCCTCTACCGCACCGAGTTCCTCTTCCTCGACCGTGAGTCGCCGCCGGACGAGGACGAGCAGTTCGAGGCCGTCACGGCCGCGCTGGAGGCGTTCCCCGACGAGCGCGTCGTCGTCCGGACGCTGGACATCGGCGGCGACAAGCAGGTACCCTACCTCGACCTGCCAGAGGAACCGAACCCGTTCCTCGGCCGCCGCGGGGTCCGCCTCTCGCTCGGGGACCACGCCGACCTCTTCGAGACGCAGTTGCGGGCACTGCTCCGGGCCGCCGCGACCGACGCCGGCGATGGCCTCGCCGTGATGGTCCCGATGGTGTCCCGCGTCGAAGAAGTCGAAGCCGTGTTGGGGTGCGTGGAGTCCGTGGCCGCCAGCCTCGGTAGCGAGGGCGTCGACCACGAGATACCGGCCATCGGCGCGATGGTCGAGACGCCCGCGGCCGCCCACGTGGCCGACGCACTGGCGGACCGACTGGACTTCCTCTCTATCGGAACGAACGACCTCACGCAGTACGTGATGGCCGCCGACCGCGAGAACGACGGCGTCGCCGCCCTCCACGACCCGCTTCACCCCGGCGTCCTCCGGGCAATCCACCGGACCGTGACCGCCGCCCACGCGAAGGGCGCGTGGGTCGGGATGTGCGGCGAGATGGCCGGCGACCCCGACCTGACCGAACTGCTCGTCGGTCTCGGCCTCGACGAACTCTCGATGAGCGCCGTCACCGTCCCCGCGGTCAAACAGCGGGTTCGCGAGACAGACAGCGAGACGGCGGCGGCCCTCGCGGACGAGGTTCTGGCCTGCGAGACGCGGGCGGCGGTGGCGGCCCGTCTCGACTAACGTAGGCGTCCCGACCCGCTGAAAATATTGGCAATTCTATACGTCCGTCCGGGACCAACGGTACTCGTATGAGCCGACTCGACATGGACAGCATCGAGATAGCCGACTTCCTCGAGAGCCAACGGACCGGGGTCCTCTGTCTCGGCCGCGAGAACGACGGCTACGGCGTGCCGCTCTCGTTCAACTACCACGGGGACGATTCGAGCATCTACTTCCGGTTGGGGTTCGCCCCCGGGAGTCAGAAGCGGAAGTTCCTCGACGCGGCCGAACACGTCACCTTCGTCGTCTACGACCAGACTGACGACGGCTGGAAGAGCGTCGTGGCCGAGGGCACCCTCAAGGTCGTCTCCGAGGGCGACGTCGACTCGGCCGTCGAGGAGGCTACCAGACACCTCGACATCCCGTACTACGAGGTGCACGACAGGCCGGTCGACGACATCGACTTCGAGTTGGCGCGCCTCCGGATAACGAAACTCAACGGCATCGCCGAGGGCCACGCGGGGCGATAGCGCCCGGTCAGAGCTTGTCGATATCGCGGGCCGCCTCGGCCTGTTCGCGCACCGAGTCGAGCGTCGCCTTCGGACTGGTCGCCGCGACGGCGGCGTTGACCGTCCCTTCGAGGACCGGCGCGTCGGCGATGACCGCCTCCACGTCGCTCATCTCGATTGCGACGTCGGCGTTCATCACCGCGCTCCCGAGGTCCACGAGGACGACGACGCCGTCGCCGTCGTCCGCCGCTTCGAGGGCGTCCTCGATGTCGTCGGGCACCGTCCCGAACCCACCCTGTCCGTCGCCACCGACCGGTTCGATGCGAGTGTCTCCGCCCATCTCGGCCGCGACTTCGGCGATGCCCTCCGCGGCCTTCCGCCCGTGCGAGACGACGACGAGTCCGACCATCAGTCCTCGGCGGCCTCCTCGCCGTCCGGAACCGTCGGCGACGTGGCGTCGACGGGGGGCGTCTCGGCCACGTCTAACTGCTCTTCTGCGGCGGCCAGCAGTTCCTCTAAGATGTACAGCGTGCTGGTCGCACCGGGGTCCTGATGGCCGACGGAGCGCCACCCGAGATACGACGCTCGCCCCTTCGAGGCCCGGATGGGAACCGTGAAGTCGACGCCGCGTTCCGCGGCCGCGACGGCCTTCGCCAGCGCCTCCACCGGCGGCAGGTCGTCCGTCTCGACGGACTTCTTGAACGTGTGGACGGCCGGCACCAGCGCGTCGACCATCGTCTTGTCGCCGACTCGCGCGTCGCCGCGGTCCTGCACCTTCTCGAGGTAGGTCTCGGCGAACGCCACCGCCGTCTCGGCGGTGATGCCCTCGTCGAGTTCCGGACTGGCGAAGACGAGCGACCCGCCATAGAGCGGCCCGGACGCGCCGCCGACCTCCGAGAGGAGTGTCTTGCCCGCTGTCTTGACCACCGTCGCCGGGTCGGGGTCGTCCAGTGCCGCCACCTCCTCCGCGGCCGCCTTCCAGCCACGGGCCATGTTCCCCCCGTGGTCGGCGTCGCCGATGGCCGAGTCGAGGTCGGTCAGGTAGCTCCGCTCGGCCTCCAACCGCTCGGCGACGGCCTGCACCGCCGCGACCACCGCAGCGCCCTCGTCGCTCATCGGACCGTCAGCGCCGGGGTGTCGGCCGGCGCACCGAGCAACTCCTGCAACTCGTCGTCGACAGCACAGACGGTGATGGAACACCCCATCATGTCCAGCGACGTCATGTAGTCGCCGACCCACGCGTCCCACGTCTCCAGTCCGTGGTCGCCGAGCAGCGCCTGCAGTTTCCGGTTGACGACGAACAGTTCCATCTGCGGCGTGCCGCCCATCCCGTTGACGATGGTGACGACCTCTTGCCCCTCGTCCAACTCGAGGTCGTCGAGCACCGACTCCGTGAGTTCCTCGGTAATCTCGTCGGCCGACATCATCTCGGTCCGTTCGACGCCGGGTTCGCCGTGGATGCCGATGCCCAGTTCTATCTCGTCCTCCCCGAGGTCGAAGGTCGGTTCGCCCTTCTCCGGGGTGACGCAGGAGGTCAGGGCCATCCCCATCGTCCCGACGTTGTCGACCACCTTCTGGGCGACCCGCTGGACCTCTTCGAGGTCCGCTCCCTCGGCGGCTTTCGCGCCCGCCGCCTTGTGCACGAGGATAGTGCCGCAGACCCCGCGGCGACCAGAGGTGTACAACGAGTCCTCGACGGCCACGTCGTCGTCCACGACGACTTCGGCTACCTCGGTGCCCTCCATCTCGACCATCTCGCCGGCCGTCTCGAAGTTCATCACGTCGCCCTCGTAGTTCTTCACGACCATCAGGACGCCCTCGCCGCTGTCGGCGGCGGCGACCATCTCCTCCAGTTCGTCGGCCGTCGGCGACGTGAACACCTCGCCCGCGGCCGCGCCGTCCAGCATCCCCTCGCCGAGGTAGCCGGCGTGTGTCGGTTCGTGGCCGCTCCCGCCGCCGCTGACGACGCCGACCTTCCCGTCGACCGGTGCGTCCGCTCTGACCAGTACGTTCGTCCCGTCGAGCCGACGGACGCGGTCCGGGTACGCCGCGACCATCCCGTCTAACATCTCGTCGACCACGTCGTCCGGGTCGTTGATGAGCTTCTTCATGGTACACGATGACAATCGCCGCACTGGTCCTTAAAGTTGAGCGAGGGGCGCGTCAGGAACAAGAGACGGCGATTCCGGCCGTGACCCGAGTGACGGACGCGAGCGACTCGGGACACGCCGGGGTCCGAATCGTAACCCACTCGGCAGAAGCGGTTCGTCGCGGTTCCCTCAGCTGAGGTGTCAGACGTCCCAGTAGTCCGGTTCGTTACCCTTTCGCCACTTGATGGAACAGCCACGGGAGGGCTTCTCGGCGGCCGTTACCTCGTCACCCGCGAGCAACGCCTCGACGTGGCGTGCCATCTCCCGGTCGCTCGGGTCGTCGTCGGGGTTCGGCGCGTCGTCCAGACGGCCGTGGTAGGCCAGTCGGAAGGTCCCCCCGTCGTTCCGGAACAGGAACGGGTCGGGGGTACAGCGGGCCCCGTACGCCGCCGCGACGGACTGCCCTTCGTCTCGGAGGTACGCGTCGTAGGCCACCTCGCCGCCCTCGACGAGTTCCCGCATCCGGTCGAAGGAGTCGTCGGGGTAGGCTCCCTCGTCGTTCGGGTTGATACCCACGACGGCGAGGTCGTCGTACTCCTCGGCGAGGCGGTTCAACTCCGGAATCTTCGCCTTCGCGTAGGGGCAGTGGTTGCAGGTGAACACCACGAGGAGCGCGTCGTACTCGGCGAAGTCGTCGAGCGCGTACGTCGCCCCGTCGGTGCCGGGCAGTTCGAACGACGGGGCGGCGTCACCCCGTTCGAGGACGTCGGACTCGGAGTCGAGCGAAACCATTGTGAGCGGAGCTACGTGGTCGGTCGGTAAAAACGCACGGCAGGTCAGTCGCCGGGTTGGGGGCGCTGTCGGCCGCTCTCGCCGCCGACGGCGAGCACGAGTGCCGTCAGTCCGATAGCGAGGACGCCGATACCGGCGACGGCCCAGAACGCCGCCGCGACGCCGGCCCGTTCGACGAGGACGGCCAGTACAGGTGGAGCGACGGCCGCGCCCCCCGAGATGCCGATGGTGAGCAGGCCGAAGTTCTTGCCCGCCGAGTCCGCCGACGAGAGGGCGTCGGCCAGCGACGCCCGCGCGGGTCGGCTTCCGTCCACCGTCGCCGAGAGGACGAGGACGAGCGCCAGCGCACCGAGCACCGGGAGCGACCCGAGTGCGAGCAAGCCGGCGACGACCACCAATGCGGCGTAGCCGCCGACCAGCACCGGGGCCGGCGCGTAGCGGTCGGTGAGCCACCCGCCGGCGAAGATGAGTATCGCACCGGTGACGAGCATCGCCGAGACGGCGAAGTTCGCGGTGGCGTCGGGAATCGGGTAGCCCGACGAGAGGAGCGTCGCCGTATACTGCTTGATGCCCCACCCAGCCATCGACGTGACGAACCAGAGGACGGTGAGCGCGACGATGGGCGGCGAGGCGACGACGCTCCGGAGTTCGCTTCGGACTCTGTCGAGGAGCGGGCCCTCCACGGGTCCGTCGGTAGTCGTCGGGTGCGTGACGGACTCGTCCACGTAGCGGTCGAACGCGAGGAGACAGGCGACGCCGTAGACGGCACCGACGGCGGCGATAGCGCCGACGGCGACGCGCCAGTCCACGCCGAGCGTGCTCGCCGTGGCGACGATGGCCGGCGGCGCGGCGAACCCGAGCGCCCCAGTGAAGCCGTGGACGCTGTACGCACGCCCCCGCGTGTCCGCCGTCGTCGCCGCGCCGATGAGCGGGTAGTGGGCCGGGTGGTGGCCGGCAATGCCGACGCCGACGACGACGCTCGCGACGAGTAGCCACTCGTAGCTCTGTGCGGTGGCAGTGAGAACCGCACCGAGTGCGCCGAACGTGAGCGAGATAGCCAGCACCGACGTCCGACTGCGCGAGTCCGACAGCGACCCGAACGGCAACTGCAACGCCGTGACGACGACGCCGACGGTGCCGAGCGCGATGCCCAGTTGGGCGTCGGTCACCCCGAGGTCGGCCTTCAACGGGCCGAAAATCGGCGGCAGCAGCATGAAGTAGGCGTGGTTGACCAGATGGGACCCGCCGACGAGGCCGACGACGAGCCGTGACTGTGTGTCAGAGACCACGATACGCCGAGTCGACGGTCCGTCGCAAAGAACGGTGCGGTTCGGTCGCCCGTCCCCTCACTCCGTGTCCTCCAACCGGTCGGCGATGGCGGCGTCGAACGCCGCCGCGGTGCGGTAGACGTCCGTCTCGGTGGCGACGGCGAACTCGACTTCCTCGCCCTCGGCCTCGTGTCTCTCCAGAAATCCCATCTCGACGAGGTGGTCGAGCGTCCCGTCGAGGTAGAGCGTCTTCAGGGCGACGCCCGTCTCCTCGCTGAGTTCCGTCTTCGTGTACGTCGCATCCGCGTCCAGTCGGAGGAGCGTGTCGATGATTGCCGGCGCGCCGTCGTGCGACGCGACGTGGTCCCACCCCGTCTCCCCTGTCTCCGCGCTCGCGGCGTCCTCGAACATCACCCGACCCGAAGTACCACACCCTTTTAAAACTCGTGACGGTTTCGACCGGCGACCCGGAACGGCGTGCCAACCCCTCTCACCATTGAGCAAGGCTTTTGTCCGCGACCGTCCGCCCCTGTGTATGAGCAGTCGCCGCGAGATTCTGAACCTGCTACGGGAGAACGCCCGCTACACCACGGAGGACCTCGCCCACATGACCGGGTTCTCCGAGAGCGAGGTGGAGACCATCGTCGAAGAGTTCGAGGAGGCCGGTGTCATCTGTGGCTATCAGGCCGTCGTCGACTGGAGCGCCGTCGACACCGACGAGGAGCGAGTGCGCGCGACGGTCGAACTCAACGTCGCCCTGGACCGCGAGACCAACTACAGCGACATCGCCGACCGCGTCGCGAAGTTCCCCGAGGTCACGTCGCTCCGTCTCGTCAGCGGCGACTACGACTTCGACCTCGAAGTCGAGGGCGACTCCATGCGGGAGGTGTCGCACTTCATCAGCGACAAGATAGCGCCCATCCCCGAAATCACCCAGACGGTGACCCACTACATCATGGAGTCCTACAAAGAACAGGGGATGACCTTCGACGACCACGACGACGACGATAGACTCTCCGTCTCGCCATGACGTTCGAACCAGCAGACCGAGTCGACGCGGTGCCACCGTCGGGTATCCGCCGGTTCTTCGAGTTGGCCGAGGAGATGGACGACATCATCTCGCTGGGCGTCGGGGAACCCGACTTCTCCGCGCCGTGGGCCGCCCGCGAGGCCGCCATCACGTCGCTCGAACGGGGCCAGACGTCCTACACCGCCAACCGCGGCAAGCGCGAACTCCGCGAGCGCATCGCCGGGTACGAGGCCGAACGCCACGACCTGACATACGACCCCGACGAGGAGATTCTCGTCACCGCCGGCGCGAGCGAGGGCCTCGATTTGGCGTTCCGGGCGCTGTTGAACCCCGGCGACAGCGTCGCCGTCGTCCAGCCGTGTTACGTCTCCTACGTCCCCGGCGCGACGTTCGCGGGTGTCGACGTCGTCGACGTGCCGACCCGCGTCGAGGACGAGTTCAAACTCACCCGCGAGGTGTTGGAGGAGTCCGGTGCCGCCGACGCCGACGCCCTCGTGTACTGCTACCCGAACAACCCGACGGGGGCGACGATGACCGGCGACGAACTCGCCGAGGTGGCGGCGTTCTGCCGCGAGAACGACCTCGTGGTGTTCGCCGACGAAATCTACGCGGACCTCACCTACGAACACGACCACACGTCCATCGCGACGCTCCCCGGGATGCGCGAGCGGACCGTCGTGTTCAACGGGTTCTCCAAGGCGTTCGCGATGACCGGGTTCCGCCTCGGCTACGCGATGGGGCCGCCAGAGGCCATCACAGCGATGAACCGCGTCCACCAGTACGCGATGCTGTCGGCGCCGACCACCGCCCAGCACGCGGCCATCGAGGCGCTGGAGTCCTGCTGGGAGGACGTCGAGGACATGACCTCGCAGTACGACCGCCGACGGAACTACGTCCTCTCCCGACTGGACGGGATGGGACTGGACTGCTTCCCCGCGGCCGGGGCGTTCTACGCCTTCCCCGAGTGCCCGTGGGACGACGCCAACGAGTTCGCCGAGGCGCTGCTTCAGTCCGAGGGCGTCGCCGTGGTGCCGGGCACCGCTTTCGGCGAGGGCGGGGACGGTCACCTCCGACTCTCGTACGCGACTGGCTTAGACGACCTCAAAGAGGCCATGAACCGCATGGAGTCGTTCGTCCGATAGCGACCGGACGGACGTCACCGCTTCTTTCCCCGCTCCAGTTATCAACCGTAATAGGCGTGCCGAAAGTTTAAGTATAGCTCCTGCTGTAGCAGGGGCAAACTGTGCTGCACAGTGGCACCGTCTGGGGAATCGCGGGTCAGTTCACCGGCAAAAAGTTTTTTCACGCAAACCAGCAGATGAAACACAATGGCAATTGATGACACGGGGGCGGGGTCAGAGTCGGTCGGCGAGGGGGGTCCACAGGCCGGCCGACCGGCCGCAGTGGGAGAGTACACGTGGGACGACCTGCGGCGGGAGTTCCACGACGGGGGGCGCTTCGACCGAAGTGAGTATCTCGGGTTCGAGCCACACCAACTCGCGGACAAACTGGAGGCGGCGGCGAGTGCGGCCCTCACGCTGAACGGCCCGTTCGAGGAGTACGTCGACCCGACGACGACGCCGGTGACGAAGGACGTCTACACGTGGGAACACTTCAAGCAGGAGTACTACTACGAAGACGGCGACCTACCTCGGACCGACGAGGGCGAGGTGGTCCCGTTCGACGCCGAGGAGCACCTCGGCTTCGACCCCGACCACACCGAGAACCGTCTGTCGCGGGCCGAAGACCTCGCCGCTGAACTCGACGAGTTCGTCGACGAGAACACCGTCGACGTCAACCCCGACCTCGACGAGGACGCCTTCTTCTCGACGCGGACCGGTCACACCACCGTCGTCAACCGCTACGACTTGGAGAAGGCCGTCCCGCCGAACAAGAAGACCCACTTCAAGGAACTGGAGCGCTACTGGGTCAACAAGCCGTACGCCTGCGTCGTCATCTTCCACTCCCGAAAGGAGAACGAGAAGAAGTACTACGTCGTCGAACCGTACCTGAACGCCATCGAGGGCGACCTGCAGGAGTTCCTCTCCGGGAAACTCAAGACGGCCATCAAGTACTCCGAGGACGAGGTCATCGTGCAGGGGTCGGACGCCGACCGGGCGTCGGTCATCCAGCGAGAGGCCGAGCAACTCCTCTCCCGGTACGACCTCTACGACGGGTCGGTCGGCGGTGGTGGCGACGGCATCCTCGACCAAGTGAAGGCGATGCTGGACATCGGCGACCAGACCGACGACGAGGAGGAGCCAGGCCAACTCGACGGCATCTCCACCCGACCGGAACCCGCCATCATCGAGGACGACCCGTCGACGCTGAACGAGTACCAGGTCGAGAAACTGCTGTACATGCTCAAGCGGGACTTCATCGGCTACGCCCGCATCGACCCGGTGAAACACGACATCAACGTCGAGGACATCTCCTGTGACGGGTACAACTCCCGGGTGTTCGTCTACCACACCGACTACGAACAGATAATCAGCAACGTCGAACACGGCCAGACCGAACTCGACGACTTCGTGGTGAAACTCGCCCAGCGGTCGGGGAAGGGCATCTCGAAGCGGCAACCGCAGGTCGACGCGACGCTACCCGACGGCTCTCGTGCGCAGTTGACGCTGGGACGGGAAGTGTCCGACCACGGGACGAACTACACCATCCGGCAGTTCAAGGACGTTCCGTTCACCCCCATCGACCTCATCAACTGGAACACGTTCTCGCTGGACGAGATGGCCTTCCTCTGGCTCTGCATCGAGAACAACAAGAGCCTCATCTTCGCCGGCGGTACCGCCTCGGGGAAGACCACGAGTCTGAACGCCGTCTCGCTGTTCATCCCCTCGAACTCCAAAATCGTCTCCATCGAGGACACCCGTGAGGTCGAACTCCCTCAGCGCAACTGGGTCGCCAGCGTCACCCGCCCCTCCTTCGGGGAGGACGACAAGGGTGACGTAGACGAGTTCGACCTGCTGGAGGCCGCACTCCGACAGCGCCCCGACTACATCGTCATGGGCGAGATTCGTGGCGAGGAGGGTCGGACGCTGTTTCAGGTCATGTCGACGGGTCACACCACCTACACCACCTTCCACGCCGACTCCGTCGGCGAGGTCATCAAGCGGTTCACGACCGAACCAATCAACGTCTCGAAGACGCTCTTTACGGCGCTGGACTTGGTCTCGATTCAGACCCAGACCCGCGTCGACGGCAACAAGGTCCGCCGGAACAAGTCGCTGACCGAAATCAACGAATACTCCGCCGAGAACGACGAAATCAACGTCCGGGACGTCTACGAGTGGCGGGCCGAGACGGACGAGTACATCCAGATGGGCAACTCCAACACGCTGGAGGAAATCAAGTTCGACCGCGGGTGGACCCAGGAGAAACTCGACGAGGAACTGTTCAAGCGCAAGGTCGTCCTCGCGTACCTCATCGAACGGGGGCTGAACACCTACACGCAGGTCGCCGCGACGATTCAGGCGTTCATCAACGACCCCGAGACCATCCTCACGCTCATCGCCAACGACCAGCTAGAGCGGTCGCTGGAGGACCTGCGCGAGATGGAGTCGGTCAAAATCAACATCGAACCGGAGAAAGAGGAGATGGTGCCGCGGCCGGAGGCCCCGCCGGAGATGGTCGAGGAGACTAAGGAGATACTCGACAACGCCGGTCGGCTGTTCGACCAGTTCACGAGCGGAGACACGACGGAAATCGTGTCTGCGCTCATGGAGGGAACCGGGCTGGAAGAAGCGGACGACGCCGAGGACGACGAAGACGAGGACGAGGACACCGGCGGGTTCGGCCAGTTCGTCCCGAAGGCGGGCAAGGAGGCAGATAGCGGATGAGCCTCGACACGACGGGCCAGCAACAACTCGGGAGCGGCGGCACCCTCGGCGACGCCTTCTACCCCGCCTACCAGACGCTGTTCGACGAAGATGGGGACTTCGTCGACAGCGTGGAGGGGAAACTCGCGGAGGCTCGGATGGCCGACAACGTGGAGATGTTCCTCGCGCGGGCGCTGGCCGTGGGCGTCATCGCCGGCCTCGCCCTCTGGCTCGTCGGGACTCTGCTGGGGTATCTGCTCGTCAGCGTCCTCTTTGCCGGCACGGAGGGACCGACGTTCATCGGCGTCGTCATCCAGAACGAGGCGCTGTTGGCCGTCATCGACGCGCTGAAACTCCCCTTTCTGGTGCTGGTCACGGGCGTCGTGTTCGGGGCCATAGGTTTCGGCATCGGCTTCGGGTCGCTCGTCTCGATACCGTACTTCCGGGCCAGCGCTCGGGAACGCGAAATCAACATCCTCCTCTCGGACGCCATCTCGTTCATGTACGCCCTCTCGGTGGGCGGGCTGAACCAACTCGAAATCCTACAGGCCATGGGGAAGGCCGAGGACACCTACGGGGAGGCGGCGAAGGAGTTCCAGTCCATCGTTCTGGAGACGGAGTACTTCGACACGGACTACCGGACGGCGGTGCGCAATCAGGCGCTGGAGACGCCATCGGACGAGCTGTCGCAGTTCCTCACCGACATGCTCTCCATCATCAACTCGGGGGGTGACATGACCTCCTTCCTCGAAGACCAGAAGGAGAAGCACATGCGGACGGCCCGGCAGGAACAGGAGAAGATGCTGGAGACGCTGGAGCTGTTCGGCGAGATGTACATGACCCTCTCGCTGTTCCCCCTCTTGCTCATCATCATCCTCGTCATCATGTCGATGATGGGCAACGCCCAGCAGATGCTCATCTACGGCACCGTCTACGGCCTCATCCCGCTGACCGGGATGGCGTTTCTGGTGCTCGTCTCGACGGTCACGCAGGACGCCGTCGGCGACGGCTACCTCCGCCCGAACGCCGGCGAGGAACAGGTCGTCGTCGACGAGGGCATCGGCGTGTTCAACCTCGGCCTCGTCGAGCAGTACACCGGGAGCTACGGCGTCTTCGACCGGGTCAAGAGCCGAGAGGGGACTTACGAACTCCTCCAGATTCTGAAGAAACCCCACCTGTTCTTCCGCGACCACCCGCTGCTCGTGTTGGGGCTGACGGTCCCGCTCTCCATCCTCGCGCTCGTCACCGCCGTCGTCCTCGGGCAGGCCCCACTCACGCTCGAAGGGATGATTAACAGGCCGGTTCCGGGGACGTTCTTCTGGGTGTACGTCCCGATGTACATCAACTTCGTCCCGCTGGCGGTGTTCTACGAGTGGAACCAGCGCTCCCGGAAGGCCATCATCGGCAACCTCTCGGACAACCTCCGGAAACTCGCCTCGGCCAACGACACCGGGATGACCCTGCTGGAGTCCATCAAAGTCGTCTCCGAGACGTCGGCCGGGAAGCTCTCCGACGAGTTCGAGACGATGCACGCGAAGGTCAACTACGGGACGAGCCTCAAGAACGCCCTCCGGGAGTTCAACAACAAGTACCACGTCCCGCGGCTGGCGCGAACGGTGAAGCTCATCGCCGAGGCGCAGGAGGCGTCCAGCCAGATTCAGGACGTCCTCTCGACGGCCGCCCAAGCCTCCGAGAATCAGGACGACATCGAGCGCGAACGGAAGTCCCGCACCCGGATGCAGATGGTCATCATCATCATGACCTACCTCACCCTGCTGGGTGTGATGGCCCTGCTTAAAACGCAGTTCCTCGACGTGATGTCCGGGTTGGCGACGCAAGCTTCCGGGGCCGACGCCGGCGGGGCCCCCGGCGGCGGGTTCGGCGGGAGCGTTGACGTCGACCTCCTGTCGATGCTGTTCTTCCACGCCGTCACCCTGCAGGCGTTGCTCTCCTCGTTCATCGCGGGTTACATCCGCGAGGTGAGCCTCATGGCGGGGGTGAAGTTCGCCGTCGTCCTCTCGACGATTGCCCTCACCGTGTGGATGGCCGTCGGGTAACCGCGCCGATTCTCTCTGACGGCGCTGGACACCTGCTCTCGCCGTCGTCCGTCCCGAAGTAATCTGGGGGAACCCGCCGAGTAGGCAGGACGCGGACGGCCCCGTTCCTGACCGTCTGAGAAGTGCCGAATGGTCGGCCGAAACACCGCCACGCGGGGCGTACACAGTATCTCGGTCATAACTTTGCGCGGTTCGAGCGTGCTAAATGGTACCATGAGAGAGCCCGGGCGACCGTTCGACCCCGATGTATCACGCCGGAACTACCTCGCCGCCGGCGCGGCGGGGCTACTCGGACTGACCGGCCTGCGTGGCTCGGCGTCCAGCGAGGCGCTATCGAATCAGACGGCGGCGCTCGCGGCCCAGCAGTCGACGCCCGAAGACCCCGAGATACCCGAGAAGGGGTATCTGGTGGCGGAACTGGGCGACGGCATCTACTGGATTACCGAGGGCGTCTACCAGATGCTGTTCCTCACGACGGGCGACGGCGTCGTCGTGGTCGACGCGCCGCCGACCATCGGGCAGAACATCCTCGACGCAATCGAGGAGGTGACCGACGAACCGATAACCCACGTCGTCTACACTCACTACCACGCGGACCACATCGGCGCCGCGACGCTGTACCCCGACGACGCCGAGTACGTCGCCCACGTCGAGACGGCCACCTTCCTCGACCGATTCGACGACGAGAACCGCCCGTCGCCGACCACCGTGTTCGGTTCGACGGCGACGACGCCCGGAGACGACGAACGACAAACGGAGTCCGGCACGCCCGCGACTGGGACGCCAACGACCACACCCACCGGCCGCGAGCGCCGCCACGTCGCCGGCGACAGCTACACCCTCGCGGTCGGCGACCAGCGCCTCGAACTGGCCCACCGCGGCCCCAACCACTCCGTCGACAACATCTTCGTGTACGCGCCCGACCACCGGGTCCTCACGTTCGTGGACGTCGTGTTCCCGGGCTGGATTCCCTTCCAGAACCTCGCCGAGACGGCAGACGTCCACGGCTTCATCAGGGCACACGACCAGATTCTCGACTACGACTTCGACACGCTCGTCGCGGGCCACCTGACTCGTCTCGGAACCCCCGAGGACGTCCGGACCCAGCGAGCGTTCGTCAGGGACCTCGAAGCCAACGCCCGGGAGGTCATCGCCACCGTCGACTTCGGAGAGGTCGTCCAAGCACGCCAGCCGACGAACCTCTGGGAGACGTTCGCCGCTTACCTCGACGAGACGTCCCGCGTCACCGCGGAAGCCACGCTGGAGACGTGGGGGAACGACCGCCTCCGCGGCGCCGACGTGTTCATGCGGAGTCAGGCGGCGACGATGGTCGAAGCTCTCCGTATCGACTTCGGCGTGCTCGGCCCGTTCGGCCTCTGAGCGGCCGTCGGAGTCTGTGCCGCACCGCCGAACGAGTTGGTTCTCCAACCACTAACCGCCGATTATTGCTCTCGTAGGCACCCTTGACGGACAGAACGGTGATTTAGGCCGTCCATAGCAATGTGGGTGTTCCGTCTACAGCCGAGTATGTCAGACTTGCTTCTAGCCGGCGTCTTCCTCTGGCTACTTGGGTTGACGCTCGTCTGTCTGTTCCTCTACGGCGTCGGCGAAAACGACCGGGAACTCCGGGCCGACGTTTGAGACGACCGGGAGCGCCGTCTCATCCAGTGTCCGCGGTTTGGCACCGAGAGAGCCGTACAGAGTGCGACGAACGTCGACGAAGAGGGGGTCCGACAGTGGTTCTCACTGCGCTCGACACACCGACAGTTACTCCCTGTAAAACGAGTGAAAACGAAGTGGACTCGCCGGGATGCGGACGTTCTGAAAACCGCGCAGTCCGGCGTTCCGTCGGTTGTTCCTCTGGCTCTCGTGATGGTGGCGTTGGTGGCGTCATAGGTCCTCCAGTAGATCGCGCCGCAGTTCCATACGCTCTCGCTCGGTGCGTCGGTCGTAGTGCTGTTCCAGCACGTCCCGAGAAACGTTGCTCCGGTCCCCGACGACTTCCTCGGGCGTCCCCTCTCGAAGCATCCGGGTGAGCGCCCCGCGACGAATCCCGTGCGGCGAGTGCGAACTCGGGCACTCGCTGGCGTGTCTCGCCGTCATGTAGTCGCAAGTCTTCGGATCCTCGTCGTGCGGACACTCGCCCACCATGCACGGGCGGGTCCACTTGTAGACCGTCGTGCGGATGGACGACTCTGCGAGACGCCCCTGATTCGAGGAAATCAGCGGTTCGCGGCCGTGCGAGTCCTCGGACGGAATCCGGTTGTGCTCGATGTAGTCACCGAGGATACGGGCGTAGTCCTCGCCGACGGCGATCACTCGCTCGGCGGCCTTCCGGTTCTTCAGCGGCGTCCCCGTTTCCGGTCGGTGGCGTATCCGAAGACACGGGGTGTCGAGGTCGACGTCGTCGAGGTCCAGCGCCCGGAGCGTCCCGAGACGAATCCCCGTGTGCCACAGAATCGCCACGATGACGTGGTCACGGCTGGCGTACTCGAAGCGGTTCAGGTGCTCAAGTATCTCCTGCGCTCGTCCGGTTTCGAGTTTCACGTCCTTGGACTGCTCACCACGGTCCACCTCCGGCAGTACGACCTTCTCACGAAGGCCCTGCTCGACGCCGTCGACGGACGCACAGAACCCCAAGAACACCCGTAGCGTGGCGAGGTTCGTCCGCAGGGTCATCGTCGAGATATCTTGCCGACTCCGCCACGTACGGAACCTGTGCAGGTCCCGCCCGGAGAGGTTGTTCAGGTTCTCGATGCCGCGCTCCTCGCAGAACTCGAGGAACACGTCGAGCCGGTACTTGTGGTTGTGCAGGGACTTCTCGCTCAATTCCG
Organism: Haloarcula sp. H-hyl6; assembly: GCF_056934455.1. Taxonomy (NCBI): domain Archaea; kingdom Methanobacteriati; phylum Methanobacteriota; class Halobacteria; order Halobacteriales; family Haloarculaceae; genus Haloarcula; species Haloarcula sp. H-hyl6. The sequence goes on along the minus strand of NZ_JBRIIK010000002.1, from coordinate 398,676 downwards.
GCTCGCGGTGGTGAAGGTACATCTCCACCGCCTCGAAGGGTGTGAGCGGTTCGAGGTTGTCAGTCATCGGCGACCACGGCCATACCGGCCGACTCGTCGGCGGTCGCCTGCTCGCGGCGGTCGTCGTCCGCCACCCGGCGCTTCAGCCCCTCCTCACGAGTGCCGTACGTCTCCGTACGCACCTCTCGGATAGCCTGTACGCGGAACGGCGGTAGCTTCACGCAGTGACCGGACCACTCGGTCACGCGCGTCCAGCCGCCATCGAGGCGCTGGTAGTTGGCGACGTATACCGGCCCTTGCCCTTCGACCTGCACCAACGCAGGCGTGTACTGCGGATTCTGCGGCAGGTCCTCGGGGTCGACGGCGTCGCGGGTCATGGGCCGTCCTCCGCGTCGTCACTCTTTTGCTCGCCGGTGCCGTCGTCCGATTCGGGGGCCTGTGAGCTACTGGACATAGTTTAGGCGGCCCCCTCATCGACATTCTCGTGATTCTCGTCGACGCACAGCACCGTCTCTGGGCACTCGAATGGTGAGTCCGTCGCCTGTCGGATGACGTGGCGAACGTACTCTGAGTACCCCATATCGTGCTTCTCTGCTTCTCTCTGTATGTCTTGGTCCATCTCTAGCGGCATCGAGATGGAAACCGACAGGCTTCTTTGAGCCATTGCGTTGGTAACCAATTAACCACTGAGTATTATAGTTTACAACGAGTGCCAGAACACCCGTTGAACAATTGAGCATCCAATCGGCACTATGATAGCCACGAGGTTTGATAATTAATCAAGATGCGATACTCCGGCGACTGGATGGTGCTCGCAGATGACCGGATTCTCGAATATATCCGCGAGAAGGGGTCTGGTCGTCCAAAAGAGATGGTTGACAGCGGCTATGTCCGTTACACCCGCTCATACATCTCGCAGCGATGCAAGAAGATGGTCGAGCATGGCCTCCTACTCGACTTGGGGAACGGTGTCTACACCATCACCGAGCGGGGAGAGAGGTATCTCGACGGCGAGATAGACACTTCTGAAGATGCGCCTGACGAGGTGGAACCTATCTTCGACGAAGAGCAGAACGCCGGTGAGAATCACGAGCAGGCCTGAATCATGATCGGGAGAAAGTCGGCGTACTGGATGGAACAGTTGGACGAGCGAATCATGGAATTCATCCGCTCCGAGGGGTGGGCGTCACCACGCCTTCTGGAGGGTGAACGCGGCTTCAGCGCCTCCGAGGGCCGTATCCGCGAGCGGTGTATGTGCCTGCACTACGCCGGCTTCATCGAGCCAATCCACGGCGACATGTATGACCTGACGAGCGAGGGCATTCTGTACCTCAAGGGCGACCTCGACGCCGAGCACTATCCCGAGCCGACGCCGAGCAAGGTGTTCAAGGATCGGTTCGCTACGCCGTCGGACTGGGCGCACGCTGAAGTGAAGCCGTACTGGCCGTGATCTTTTGTTCTAATTGATCTAACAAACATGGACGGCAACTCCGGTTCAGATTCTGAATATAAGCTTGATGACGATAAATTCTATAATTTACTCGAATGTAGAATTAGAATTTATGAAAATCTTGCAAGCGATGCATTGGAGATCTTAAGTATACAGTTATTCATACTTCCGCTGGCGGTCTCTCTAATGTCACTAGTGTTGGAGATATTTTCAGATTCGAATCAAGGAAGTCCCATTAGTGCACTTGCAGCCGCCTACAGTTCAGATGCTAGAACTTTCACAAATATAATCGGACTAGCACTAGCGGCGATAGGTTTGGCAATTATATCATACTATTTGGCGCGAAGAAAGGCCAATCGACTTCCTGCCCTCGCGGCAGAGAGAGAACTAGAAAAGCAGACTCAGGACACGGTACCCGAGACCGTTGGAAAATACGTTATTGATAGGGGTTTGGTAGATAGTCTCCAATCTGTTAGTATAGATGCGTCAGTCGATGAAAAGCTCCTATCTCAGTATGAAGATGAAAATGCGACAGAAGAGATGGTCAGAGGATTACTGTTTTTATCTATTTTAGCCACTATTAGCTCGGTTGGGTGGGCAATCGTTGTACTATTCGATGAGTTTTTGCCCATTGTGACTATTGGGTTTGTTATATTAACTACGTTTGCTCTAATATTGTATTACTTCCTATCGTATCAAATCAGTTTCCTAGTACTGGAAGAAATTGTCTCGGCTTTGTTGAGAATAACTGCAATCATTATGGAAGTGATCGTACATAAAACCAAGAATGGGTTATATAGAACCGGAAAATTGCTCAAGAACGGGCTATCTAGAACCAGCGATTTGCTCATAGAATCGGCATCTAGATCAGGAATAATTGCCTTATCGACATATTTCATTTCGATGTTAATATCAACAATGTTCCTCAGCTTAACGAATACACAGATGGCAATCGCAACGATATCAGCTTTGTTTACAGGAATTCTCGGAGTGCTATTACTAGTAATCGAGATCGTACGGCAATGAATTATACGTTTGGCAACTTTGATTACTAATGCCTAATTCATCTGTCGTATGGCAATTACGTGTGCGAGATGTGATGAAACGGCAGAGGAGGGGACTCAAAAATGTCCCCGGTGCGACTACAGACCCCAGAAATCGATGCAAGTTACTGGTGCAATTATTTTCGTCATAGGTCTGGTAACGTCTATTGTTATCGTTGGTATCCCGATTGCACTATTTGGCGCTTACAGAGTTTTCAAAGGCTCTAACCTGACAATAGAATCAGAATACGGTGTTTGAAATCAGTTAATGACAGAACAGTCTGATTTCAATAGCAAAAGAAACGACCCACAAGCACAGGCGATCGTACGAGAGATAGAACGGTTTGTCCATACTTTCGAGGAGCGTGCTGGAAGTCACGCAGCAGAGGTCATTCTAGACAATAAAACCCTGTATGGACAAGAAATAAATCAAGAACCAGAACGGTTTATCGAGGAGACACTTATCGAACCAATCGCCAATGTTCTGAACCTGAACCTGCGCTTTCGTCCGAAAGGATTTGCTGGATTGGGTGGTCGTATCCCGGATTTCACCGCTCTAAGTCTTGATGTTGAGAATTTCGGTGAAGTGAAAACACCCGGAGGAATCACGCAGGCTCGTAAAGAATCAGTTGAATATCTCAACATGGCGACAGAGCGTCCTATAATCGGGATAGCAACCGACGGGTTTACTTGGATTCTCTATACCGCTGGTGAGGGCGAGGCACCAACGTACACGAGCCATGAGAGACTGTATACAATCATCCGAAAAGTTCGAATGGAACAAGCACATGAGCGTGCTGACAGACGAAACCGGCCGGCATTACGGGAGGAAGCCTACGGACTGGCTTCAGAGTTCTCGAAACGCGCAATTGAGACCAAAGTAGAGTCTCTTAGATAATTCAGTTCATTGAGCAGGGTGCTGTCGATGCTCGAAGTGTACCGGGATGCACAACCTCCGTCTCCTCGTCGCCGCCCTCGAGGAAGTCGACCTTCCCACGCTCCCGCCGAATCGCCTCTGGACTGAACTCGCCAAGATAGTGCTTTCTGAACGTGTCCCAGTCCTCCCACCCGCCGAAGGACATCACAACCGACGGAATCACACCCTGCTCAAGTAGATACGTGCCCCACGTTCGTCGGAGGTCGTGGACGTCGAGGTACTGCCAACCCCGATCGCCCGTCTCTTCCTCCAGGGCGTCGGCCGCCCGCCGGACCCAGCGGTAGACGGTCGACCCTGCCACGTCCAGCAGCGGCTCGTCGTCGTCCTGCTGGTACGCCAGCGTCTCAGCGATGGTCACAACCTCCTTCGGGACCGGCGGCTCTCGGTACTTGTCTCGCTTCGCGTAGCTCTCCCAGACTCGGATATGGTCGCCGGTTGGCCCGTCGACGAGGTCCTGCGGACACACCTTGATGATTTCCGAGCGACGTAGTCCGACCCGACCGCCGAGCAGGAAGGACAGTCGCTGGTGTGGCGTCTCGGCCTGCTCGATGAATCGCTTCAGTTCGTCGTCGGACAGCCACACCCGCTTACCGTCGTCGTTGTCGTAGTCCTTCAGCCTCATGCACTCGTTCCCCAGTTCTATTGCAAAACATCTAGTTTTTTCGGTGAACTCGGGGGTCAGGAGGGGTTAAATCGAGCGAGATTGCACCAGAATGCCGGATTCTCGGGCAACATCAAGTACGACCCCGAGTTACGTATTGGTGCCAGCCGAGATACTAACTTGGTCGGCAACCAGCTACTGAGAGTATCCCTTTCCATCTTCATTCAGAACGTGGTCGTCAGGATAATGAACTGAAATGAACTCTTGAATTCGAGCACCCTGCTCTTCTACATCTAAATCTGAGGAGATCGTGTCATAGTGAACCCAGCAATCCTCACGTGGAGAAAATAGTACGAGATGATCTTGCCCGTCGTCATGTACCATTATCCCCGAAACCCGACCGTCACCACAGGGGGCACCAATGACACTGTGGAATCCCGGGTTCTGTTCCTTGAGCTTATCAAATTCTCTTTCTTCCAGCCTTCTTTCTGGCAAACTCTCCAGCATATCTATACACGATTACACGGTGGAATATTAATTTGATGTCGTTCTGATGGTTGCATCAGAGTGCCGAGTTCTCGGGCACTGGATACTCAATTTTCGAAGAGCGGACATCAAACTCAATCTGGATCTGGGTAAAATGTCCTGACAAATTCAAAGAGCCCAAACATAGATGTAGCGACAGTCAAGGAAGCAAGTAAACTTTGAAACGTTATTCCAGCGACGATACCCGAGAGGAGACATATCGAAAATAACAGCCAGAATCGTTCTTTCGTTTCGGAGGTGAATAACTGAGCCAAAGGAGTATACTCCGGTGGTCTGTCAAGCACCATCAGTGAACGGAGTAATTCCTCCTCATTACGTACTCTGCCACTATCCCAACCAGTGAATGTGACAAATATATACAGAGATACTGCGAATACCCAAGCATAGGGCTTCAACATACTCTCTGGTAGATCCAAAAAGTTAGCTGATATAAAACCTACAGTCCAGATAGCGGCCGTGGTTATACCAACTATTTTGATTATCGACATCCTCTTTTTGTACAAAGACTCGCTCGGAATTCTGTTTGGAGCAAATGTTCTTGCAATACCGTACACTAATACAAAAACTCCCGATAAAGATATGAATAAAAATACAATTCCAAACCATGCTGGTAGAAATAAACCGGAGAGAATTATTCCATCCACTAATAGATGTTGTGCCAATAAAAAATACAGCACTGAGACTAATAATAACATCATATTTTCACGCCTGAACCCGATTTTATCAAAGAATAATTCCCGAATAGACATTTTCTGAAGTTTGTAACTGGTATTGAATATAACTGGCGACTATTCAGAAGTATACTAATAGGTAAAATGAATCAGAGTCTGTAGCGTGAGAAGGCGCTCAGAAAGTTAGAGAGCGCCGACGACCGCGCCGAAGATGTCGACCACCGCCGCCCGCCCGCCGGCCTTCCAGAGCGCGTCAATCGGCGTCGGCCAGCCCATCGCGTGCTGCACGACGTCGTCGGCGGCACCGAGTCCCAGCAGGATGACCGCGACCCGATGCCGCCGGGGCCAGAACTCCGACCACGCCGGCCGGAGGGGCGCGAGTATCACCAGCGCGTTGGCGACGAGCGACAGCGTGGCGCCGATGACCGGATACCGCGCCCACACCAGCCCGAACGACGCGAGGCCGCCGAGGATGCCGCATAGCACCAGCCACGGTTCGCGGTCGCGGTGGTCGTCCCAGACGATGAGCAACGGGACGAGCGCCGCCAGCAGGAACGTCATGTAGTGGTGGGGTAGCGCCGCGTTGCCGTCCGGCACGACGTGATACGGCCACATCACGACTGCGTGCCCTCCCCGCCGGCCTCACTCTCGACCGGCGCCGCGTCGGGGTCGGTCTGCTTCTCGCTACCGTCCTCGTCGACACGGCCGGGGCCGTAGACTGCCCGGCGCATCCCCGTCTCGGCGTCCATGCCCGGCGGTGCCTTGTACGGGAGCTTCGAGGCGACGACTCGGCCGAAGCCCTCCACCCGCTCGATGCCGTAGCGGGTCGGGACTGCCAACCCTCCGAAGAAGAACAGGAGGGCGATTGCTGCGGTCTGTGCGTCAGGGGTCGGAATCGAAGCGATTGCTGCTTGCATGGTTAGATGGTGTGAGGGTGAGGGTACGGTGCGACAACGTGCAGGTCCACGCTCCCATCTTGCAGAGAACCGGGGTCGCTGATGCTCCACGACTTGATGGGGAGCGGGCCGAAGCTGTGCGTCGTCGTCTCGCCGTTGTCGTACGTGAACGTCGTCGTAGCGCCGTCTTTCGCCGTCACAGTCACGTCGCAGGCGACGTATCCCGAGCGGTGGGTGGCGGTGATGGACATAGCCGTTCCCCAGTACGTCCCGGTATCTGCCTCACCGAGATGGCCCTCCCAGTCGTACGCGCTCGTCTGCGTTGAGCCGGGCCGGGTGTGGTGTGCCCCGGAGTCGCCCGCATGGTTCGAGAGCGCCGTTGCCGCCCCTGTCTGGTCGTCCGTGACGTTGTGCGGGTTGCTCGTGTCGCCAGCGTGGCCGTCTAACTCGCTCTGCGTCGCCGGGTCAAACGACAGTTCACCAGTCCCTATCGAGTTGCCTGCGACGGCGAGAGCGCCGTTCACGAGCGTCAGAGCGTTGCCGATAGACAGACCGAGGCCCTGTGTTCCGTCCTCCGTGAGCGGGTTCGAGACCGTGACGGGCTTGTGGTGGTCTGCCGCCGACACGTCGCTGATGTTGTCGTGCGAGATAGCCGACTCGTCTACCGCGAGGTCGTCGTTCGCGTCGACGATGAGCGCGTTGGCGATGGAAAGAGCGAGACCCTGCGTCCCGTCCTCAGTGAGTGGCGCCGTCACGGTGACGGGCTGGTGGTGGTCGCCGGGTGCGACGCTCTCCAACTGGTCGTGCGAGACGTAGCCGGTCGCTTCCCACGCGCCGTTGGCGCCGTCGTAGACCTTCACCTCACCCGTCCCGTCAGCACCACCGTCGGTGTCGAACCATAGTTCGGCGTTCTCGGGATTCGCGGGTTCAGCGGCCTGCACGTAGTCGAATCCGCCGCCCGAGTTGGCGGTAAGTCCGGCCATGCTATTGGCCCTCCTCCTCGTCGGCGTCGACGGTCTGTACGGCGCCGAGTATCTCCTGCTCGATGCGCCCGAGGCGCGGCAACACGCCGCGCAGATGCGTGTCTCTGCCCGTGAGCATCTGTCTGTTGCGCTTGCTCCGCTGGCTGTTGGTCGATACCTGCCGCTTGATGGACCGGAGAACGCCCGCACCGTACGTCGCGGCCGCCGCCGTGATGATGGCCGCCGCCTGCACGATATAGCTGGTGAGCGGGTCCATCACCGCCCACCTCCCGCGAGAGACGCCCCGAGTTGTGCGTACGGCGAGAGAACCCACAGCACGACCAGCAGCCCGAGAGCGCCGATACCGAGCTTTACCTGACGCTCGCTCACGTCGCCGGGCAGCAGGTCAGGCACGCCGCCGCCGCCCTCGCTACCGTCGTTGCTGTCGTCCGGGCCGGGGTCGGTGGTGATGCCACGGTCAGCATCGCCGTCGGGCAGGCTGTCGGTGCCGTCCTCGACGGCGAGACTCTTCGGCTGGGACGTGTCGGTACCGTTGTCGCCACGAACGACGACCTCGGCAGTCACGGTGTAGTCTCCCGCTGGCAGCGACGGATTGAACTCCGCTATCGCGTTGGCCTGTCCCATCAGCGACGGGCGATTGACCGGCACACACAGCGGTTCAGTCATCTCTCTGACGACGCCGCCCGCCGGGTTGCGGATGGTGAGCGTCACGTCGGTCATGTGGCCGCTGTTGACCGCACCGGAGTCGGGGCAGACGACTGGCCCCCAGCCGACCGGGCCGACCGTTTCGAGGTTGTTGATGCCCACCTCGATGGGGAAGGGCTGGTGCGCGGCCTGCTCGTCCCGATAATCCACGAATCGGACGCGAATGTCAGCCATCTACTGCGCCCCCTCCATGACGACCGCCACGCCGTCCCCGGCGGTGTTCGTCTTGATGTGCAGCGGCGCCGTCGACGCGCCCGACCACTCGAAGACGTGGCCGGTGTCGGTGAGCGGCACGGGTTGCTCGTTGGCGTCCCCCAGGTACACGTCCCCGGCGTTGCCCGGCAGGTAGACGATGAGCGCCGTCACACCGTCGGGGATGGCGTAGTCCGGTAGTTGCTCGGGCGTCGTGCCGCCCGTCCGGTACGTCTCGATGGTCGCGCCGGACGGGTTCGAGACGGCGTCTCGAATCTCCTCCTGCCGGTTCTCGTTGGCCGGAGGAACCTTATCGCCGTTGCCGTCCTGTACCTTGAGCATCTGGTTCACGTCGGCGTTGGAGTAGAGCGTCACTCCGCCACCTCCCAGCCAACCGGCTGCACCGAATACTCCCGCGTGGTGCTGCTGCTGAGGTTTCTCACGTAGACGGTGAGCGACGAGCGGAACTCCTTTGCGGGCATCCAGACCGGCGAGAGGTCGTCTATGTCCGTCGGCGGGATGGGTGCCGGTCCGTAGATGCGCTGGCCGTCGGCCCACACCTCGTAGGAGGATTCCGGGTGCTTCGAGATAGCGAGGATGGGAAGCCGGAACTGGCTCACCTGCTGCACGGGACTGAACGTCACCGTCAGCACCTCGCCCCCGTCGAGCGTCCGGGTCACGGGGTCGTTGAACGGCACGTCATCGGGCGCCGGGGCGGGCACGACCGTCACGACGGCCCCACCTCCTCGATGCGCCGACGCTCTCGTTCGCGTTCCTCCTCGTCCATCTGGTCGACGTCCACAGTCACGTCAGGCATGGGTTCCCTCCTGTGCCTCGGCCAGCAGTAGCGCCAGCACGCCGCTCACGACGGCGCCAGCCACGGCCTGCTCGACCGAGATACGAGACAGTATCTCGTCTATCTGGTCGGTCTGGCTGCTCTCCTGCTGCTCGTCGCCACTATCTCCGGTTGGGGAGTCGTCCCCACCACTCTCGGCTTCGTCGGGGTCGGTGGTCGGACCGTCCTCACTGCTCTGAGAGTCGTCGCCTCCGGTCGGCGTCGGGTCGGTCGGCCCCACCGTCTCGTCTGACGAGGCTTCGTTTCGCCCGTCGATGATGGTGTGGTCGCTCCCACCGTCGTCGGCGCCGGTTGGACCGTCGTTCTCGCCCATCTCGCCGTCGTCAACGCCGGTCGTCGGGCTACCAGCGTGAACGCCGCCCTCGCCGCCGTCGACCACGCCATCGGGGTCGTACTGCGCCTTGATTTCGGCGGGCTGCATCACCTCGGTGAAGCCCGTAACCTGCTCTATCATCTCGGCCGTGACGCCCGCTTCAGCGTAGCGCACGGCGTCCATGCCGCTGCCCGTGTAGCCCGAGGCGTAGATTGCGACAGCTTCGTCCTCCTCGCCGGCTGTGAGCGGGCCAGCGCCGAAGTTGAGCGCCTGCTGCACGGCGTCCTTGGCTTTCTCCCATCGTTCGGTCGACCAGCGATGAGCGATGGTCTCGCCGGTGTTGACTTCCTCGTCGGGGTCGTTCTCGGCGGTCACGCCGTCGCCGTCAGAGTCGGTGCCGAATCCGTCGTCGGAGTCGGTGCCGGTCGCGCCACCGAATAGGCCGTCGAACTGCCCCATCAGGTATCCCCCCGCCACGTCATTGCGATGAGGATAGCGAACATCAGCGCGTTCGCGGTCTGTAACGCCAGCATCTTCTCTTGGTGCGACCACTCAGAGGTGGTGACGCTGACGGTGAGCGGGCCGGTGCCGCCGCTGTTGTTCCCCGCCTCGGCCGAGGTCGTCGTCGCGGTCGTCCTCGACGAGGATTCGGCCGGGTCGGGTCGCTGTGCCGTCGGCTCCCATTGCTTGCTCGCGGAATCAGAAATCATGGGAAGACTCCTACGCCTCGCCCATGTCCCGCTTGACCGCCGCCGTCAGCCCGCTGACGGAGTTGCGGCCCACTTTCACCGGGACATTGAGCATGGCGTTCGTCGGCTCGGTGCCGTCGCCGTCCGGGTCGGTCCAGCGCACCGTATACGGCGCGTCGATGTACGCCGTCAGCACCATGTCGGTGCCGAGCCACGGGTGCAGGTCCGACTGGTTCAGGTCCAGCGTCTCGGGCTGGTCCGTCTGCTTCGTACCGTGGACCAGCGCCAGATTCTCGCCGTAGATGCGCTGGCTCGATTCCGACGTACTGCCGGGGACCGACTTCCGCAGTTCGATACTGGCCGGTTCGTCGCTCACGTAGTAGACGTGCAGGTTGCTCCCGGTGCCCGAGTCGGTGACGGTGATGGTGTTGTTGTCGTAGTCCACCGAGTCCGGGCTGCCGTGGTAGACGTCGTCGAGCCAGACCACGACCGATTCGGTGGCCGGCGTGTCGGTGACGCTGTGAGGCAGGTTGAACTGCTCCGCGTCGTCGGCAGTCGCGTTAGTCGTGTCCCCGTAGTAGGCGGGCACAGCCACGCGAAACGCCTTGTCGTCGCGCAGCAGGTGGGCGGTCGTGGCCCGGAACGTCGCCATCTCCGAGCGCTGGCCCTGCGAGTTGACGCTGGTGTCCATCTCGTCGGGCACGATGAGCGACGGGTGACGACTCAGGTTCCGCAGTCGTTCGTAGAGTTGTCCCGTCATGGTTTCACCGGGAACGTCCCTTCTGCTCGACCGCCGAGGAGTCGAAGTAGACCGAGGACTTCGACCAGTCGATTTGGGCCGCCGAGTCGGCCGTCAGGTACAGCGTGTCGATGTCGCGCACCTTGACGAACGGCGCCGGCCCGTCGGCATCGACGCTCTCGGGATGCATCAGCACGAGTTTGACGGCGTCGACGTTGTCGCTGTTGCGCTGCTCCGCGATGGTGAGGGTTCGGTACTGGTCGATGCTCTTCAGCACCTCAGAGACGACCAAAGTATCCTCGCTGCCGGCCATCTCCACCTCCAAGTAGAACGAGGTGTTGACCGGGAGCGGGTCGCCGTTGGCGTCCCGAAAGTCGCCGTAGATGGGGATGCCCTGCTCAGACCCCTTGGCGACGTGGTTCAGTATCTTCAGGAGCGTCCCCTGCTCGGGCGAGATACCGAGAATGGGGGTCGCTCGGGGACTGGACGGTTCGTTCTGATAGGTCGTCACCGCGTCAGCAGTCTTGCCTTCGGCGGCGAAGAGGTCTTGCCCCATCAGTTACCTCCCGTGTACCGCTCGCGGAGCGCTTCGAGAACGTGGACGCCGCCGCCGATAGCGACCTTGCGGCCCGCGCCGCCGTAGACGGCGCCACCCACCGCGACGGTCGCGCCGTACGCCTCGTCGGGGAGGTTCCGCCCCATCTTGTTCTCGACCGCGTACTTGACTGCTGCCGGTGCCGCGTACCCACCCATCACGAAGGCCACGTCCGTCACGTAGTCCTCGGATGCGAGGGTGTCGAATGCATTACCAAAGTCCATGCAATCCCACCGTATAGACTCTGATACCTTCAAGAACCGACGAAAACGTGGCTACAAACCGCTTCGGTGTGCAGTCAGTATGGAGCGGAGTCCATCAACACCCGCACCACTTCGGCGTTGCTTGGTTCGCTGCCGGGCCGTTCCTCCGCGATACGCTCTCGGGTCTGCTCGAACTCCTCACTATCTTCGCCTCTGAGTGTGATTTGGGTCATCATGCGGTGTACTCCGGTGGTTTCAGGTCGTTACCCTCGCTCCCGTAGTGGGTGCTGTGCATCGTCACGTTCTGCGTGTTGATACGGCGCACCTCGCCACTGTTGTCGCTGTAAACCCACTCGCTGCCGATTGTGCTGCCGTTTTCGTCCTTGTGCAGTTGGAGCGTCGTGGGCGTCTCTCTGTCCGGTGGCAGCAGTTCCTCGGGGAGTCTGCTTGCGGGGACATTCGTGGCCGGGTTGTGAAGGTCATCGGGATATTCGAGGTCGACGCTGCCCACGTCACCACCCCTGAAGCCGCCGAGAACCCGCGCCTGACACTGCGTCGTGATGGTCTTGTCAATCTCCGCGAGTCGCTGCGTCACCCACATGGACGAAGTACCGTCGCCACGTCCGGTGGTCGCTATTTCCAGCGTCGGCTTCGGGACCTTCTCAGCCTGTGGAGCGACGAAGTGGGCTTCGTCTACCACTATCAACTCGTCCCGGTCGATAGTCCGGGCGGCAGCGGCGATACGGCCGCAGATGACCCGCCACTCCTCGGCGGTGATGGCTGTGTGTCTCTCCAGCACCAGCGTCGGGTTGTCGACGAGGATGTGCCGCCACTGGTCCACCGACAGGTGCCGCTCTCGCGGGCCGACTATCCAGTGAGACGCCAATCCGGCTTTGACGAGTCCTCGGTACTCCCCACAGTAGTCGAGTACCGTGAGCGACTCGTAGCCCTCTGTGTTGCGCTCCATCCACGCCTGAGCGTGGTACGACTTTCCCCACCCGGACTGTGCCGCCAGCAGGAGCGCCGATGAGCAGGCCGGACCGGTCCCATCAGGAGCAGTTGGGAACCCCCACAGGGACAGCCATAGCCCGAACGCGCTCACAACGAGCGTGATTAGGAGGATTACCCCGGTGCTGTCGGTGTCGTGCCGCGTCATTCCTCGTCGTCGGCCTCCTCGACGTCCACCGCCTTGACGCGCACCCGGTCGCCGTTGTACGTCTGTACGGTCTGTGCGTCCCCGTCCCCGAGCGCCGACAGGTCAGCGTCTCGCAGGATGGCGTAGTCGGGTTGGTCAGCGCGGTCGCCACCTCGGCCCTCGGGCACCCTGACCGTCTCAGCCAGTATCCCAACGAGCGCTGCGACCATCACGGCCGCAAACAGCCAGTCGAGAGTACTCTTGTCGAGGGCGGGAAGGTCGAAACTCATGCAAGCGCCTCCGTGTTGGCCCGCACAGCGTCCTCGGTCGTCTCAGACGGTCCGGCCAGCAGGTCGGTGAGCGCGTCCACGGTGTCGAACTCGACCACCACAGACTCGAACCGTTCCAGCGAGACGCCCCACTTGCTCGAAACGTGCGCGTCAGCCAGTGAGCGGTCGCTGTGTACGTCGTCGGCACCGTTGGCCCGGTACGTCTCGGCCCACCGCCGTATCTGAGCGTCCCACTCCTCGGCGCTCATGGCAGCGTAGTGGGAGAGTGCCGCCGGGTTTTCGGTGTCGAGATCGTCGGGGGCGCACTGCGCCAGCCAGATTTCGGCCAGCGACGGACCACCGGGACCGTAGCCGTCCACCACGTCCAAGATTTCGGCCATGCGCTCGTCCTTGTCGAGTCGGTCGGCGCCGTCGTCGGCGTCAACGCCGATCGCGTCCCGCTGGTCCATCACGGCGCCGCGCTGCTCACTCTGGATGGTCGCCAGTATCTCCGCCATCGCGCAGATTCGGTCGCTCTCGTGGGGGTTCTCGATTTCTGCCTTTGCCTCTCGCGCTCGCTTCAGTTTGTCCATCATCGTCAGAAGTTCAGTAGGTCGCCGTCCAGTTGCTCGCTCAGTGCGTCGAAAGCGTCAGTCGCCATGTCCGTCTCCGTCAGGAGGATGACCAGCACGAGGGCACCCGTGCCGACCGCCACGGCCTTGCCGGGGTCCATCTCCTGCCCGACGCCGGCCTGTGCCAGCCACTCGTCTACCGCGTCGTCGAGTTCGACCGGCGGGGCGCGGGCCAGTTCCTCGATGTCCTCGGCGGTCTTGCCCGGTTCTCCGTCTGCCGCCGCTATCTCACCGAGCAAGAGCGCCAGCACGTCCACGTACTGGTCCCCCCACGTCGCGGCGTCGGGCATGGGGAGGTCCTCGTCCTGCTCGTCGGCGCGGTCGTCGTTGTCCTCGCCCTTGTCGGTGTCCGGGTCGAGGTCCGCCCCAGCGCCCACTTCTTCCTCTATATCGTCGGGGTCGACACCGAGCGCGTCTAAGTCCACGTCGGCTTTCTCATCGGGGTCGACAGCGGGCACTTCCTCCTCGCCATCTTCGGGCTGGTCGGTGGGTTCCTCGGGCACCTCCTCGGCAGAGTCCAGGCCGCTCGCGTCGGGCGCGTCCTCAGCCTCGCTCATTCGTCCCACCCGGCGCCGGTCGGCCCGGTCGTCTCGTCGGCGGTGTCGTCAGCCTCCTCAATCACCTCACTCTCTACCTCCTTCGGCTGCTGCTCCTGCTGGTCGTCGCCGTTGGACCCATCCGAGAGGGCGAGTGCTAGCAGGGCCAGACCGCCGAGACCACCGAGGACCGCCTTCAACGAGACCCCATTACCACTGCTCGTGGTGCTGCTCTCAGTCCCCTGCCCTCCCTCGGTTTCAGCGCCCTCACCGCGCTCGTCGGTGCTCTCTTCGCCGGTCGATGCCGCTACCTGCTGCTCGTACTCCTCAGATTGGTCCATTTCTGGCTGCTCGTTCTCCTGCTTGTCGTCCGATTCAGGGCCCTCTTCTGCTGCTTTGCCCTGCTCGTCGTCGCCGTCCTCTTCGGGAGCGCCCTGAGCGCCCTCGTCGGTGCCCTCATCAGGGCGGTTAAGCGCGCTCCTGAGTGCTTGCACGTTGCTGTGTGCGTCGTCCGCCTTCGCGTTGATGTGGCGTCGGACGCTTTGCTTGCTCTTCTCGCCGTTCTCGTTGTAGTCGCACCCCTCAGCGGGGCAGGTTGGTCCTGTCATAACGTCTCCTGACCGCCTTCAGCAACCCGGAAGGCGTCGGGTACCTGCTGCTCTGTGTCCTCGGGGTCGGTGGTGACGGCACGCTCGTCGGCCAGCAGGCCGCCGGGGTTCTCCTCCGTCTGGTCAACCACCTCGCCCTGAGCGCGCTCGCCCTGCTCGCCACCGGCCAGTCGGGCTTGGTCGTCGGCGCGGTCGCCGCTCAAAGTGCGCTGGTCGTCGGTCTCAAGCACCGCCGACCGGTCAGTCTCCGACCCGACGAAGTGGTCCAGCGTCCGCACCTCGGGGATGCTTGCAGGCATCCCGTCAAGCGCGTCGAGCAGGGTGTGCAGGCGGTCGGGATGCATCGCGTCCTGCCCGTTCGCTTCCCGAATCCGGTTGATGGCCCGCCATGCTTGCCGGGCGTTGATGACCGATTCTCTGACATCGGCTAAAGCACGCTCAATACCGCTTAGACCGCCCTTGTAGCCGGTCCACGAGTCCCGAAGCGCACCCGCTACTTCGGGCGTCACCTCCATCTCGGGGTACTCGTCGCCGCCGACCGTCACCAACTCCTGTTGCTCGTGGTCGGGATCGGTCGACTCGTCGAGAAACTGCGCTACTTCTTCCTCGTCGTAGTCGCAGGCTTCGGTAAGGAACTCGCACGCCTCGGCGTCGCCGTTCTCACAGTGTCCTCGGGCGTGGTCACACTGGTTCGACTGTGCCGCTCGGGCGGCACGACCTGCCTTCTCGGTGGCGCTCTCGTCGCGGTGACGGTCGCCGGACTCGCGCCCGGCCTTCGCCATCACCTCGCGGTGTTCATCCACCGTTAGGGTGCCGTCGTAGTAGCTGGTCCAGTCCTCGACGCCCTCGGCCTGCGCGATGCCCTTCACGCTCCGGGCGTGCATCTCGTTGGCCCGCTTCTTCGAGAAGTCGAGGTGGTCCCGCTCGTCGTCAGTAAGCGGCACCTGTCCCGGCCCATCCTCACGCTCACCTCTGCCGTCCTCGGCTTCGAGGCGTTCGGCGTCGAGGATGGTTTCGGGCGTGTCCGAGACGTACGCCACGGTCTTCAGTCGGCGGTCGTCGTCTACCGGACACAGATACTCGCGGTGTCGCTCTCGCGCGGCGTCAGCGGCCGCTTTTGTTCCATACTCAATTCTCTCAGTCACTTGCGTAAGGTCCTCCGAGACAACGGACGGACCTACTAGAAATAAAACCTGTTGAGAAGTTAATAATTTAGCAAGCAATAAAAGCGACAGTAGCCAGATAGCTACGTGTCGCTCTGCTGTTCAGCGACCTTGTCCTCTCATTGGCTGGTTCTTTGCGAAAACTGAAGTGATATAATAGCTATATATGAGGACATGAGTGACGAACCAGCGGAGAATGGGAACCGCATTCCCAGCTCCAAAGCCTCTGAATCGGTTCGAAAGGCTGGGTCAGTAGCCTATCAGAGTATACTAGCAGTCTTCGTGTTGGGATTGTTAATCGTCGTAACAGCAGCGCTGGGATTCCTCGTATATCGAGGAGTAATGCAATCAGGACCGTTCCTGTTGCTGTTGGGGATTCTCGTCGGATTCAGCCTCGGTCGTTTGGATGCGATACTATAGTTGCTGAGAACACTCCCGCTCAGAGACTGCTCACGCATCGGCGTTAGCACCTCCTACACTGGCCGACTGTCGAGAGAACGGGCGAACATGGACCGCTGTGTAGTCGCTCGGCGGAATATCGTTCTGAAGCCGGACGTAGCCCCGCTTCTCGAGTTGCCGTAGGAGGCGGGGAGCGTCCTTTTGGTTGATATGGTCCACGGCCTGCGCCAATGCCCGCTTCGCCGTTTCTCCCCGCACTATCCCGCTATCACTCCGCTTCTTGCAGAGCGTCCGGTAGGCAATAGCGAGTTCGCGCCGGTCCGGCTCCGCATACGGCTCGACGCCGCCGTCCTCGGCTGGCTCCTTGACCTGCTGCCGGACATACTGCTCAAGGTCGGCGCTCATGTTGTCGACCTGCTCCTTGTACTGCTCCTTCAGGTGGGTGGGGAGGCGGAACGTGATTTTGTCGCTCCCGCTCTCCTCGTGGAGTTGGCTGCCTCCACTCATGTCTGACTAGCCACCTCCTCGTAAGACGCGGCAGAACCCCCACACGGCACCGCGATGACCGGCAGAAGGAGTACGTGTAGGACAGGCCCCCCACGGGTCGCCAAACTGCCTCGCGTCGGCGGGCGTGCGTGCGCGGGCGTCATCGGCGGCACCCCTCTGTCTTCTCACGGGCGTCGGCCAGCAAGTTCCCGATGGTGCCCGCCGCTCGGTCGGTGTAGCGGGCGAACTCCCGAACGCCGAAGCTACCGAGGTCGCAGGACAGGAGCGCGTCAAGTTCAGCAGGAGTGAGGTGGTCGTACGCGGTCGGGTCGTCATCGAGGAGCAGCCACGATGGTGGCGCTGGGTACTCCCGGCCGGTGTCGAGGTGAGCCACGACGATGGACCCACGGACCCACTGCCACCACAGCGAGGCGACGTGAGCGCACCACCCGCCGTGGAACTTGTGGCCCGCACAGTCGCACTCAGCGACGAGCGTACGGCCCTTGAGTGCCCAGAGAACGCGGTGGTAGTCGTCGCCGTCCGAGAGGCTGACGATGCGCTCGGCATCGTTCACGGCGCCGCCCTCGTCGCTCTCGCGCTGGGCTCGTTCCCACGCCGTCGACAGCGTCCAGTCGGCGGGCATGGAGAGTGTCGGCGGGCCGCCGACCATGCTGGGGAGGTCGTCGCTCGGCTGCCAGCTACGCTCGGCTCGACTCATGGCCGACACACCCCGTCGTGCAGAGCGCTACACGGCTGGCTGTCGTGGTCGATGGGCAGACCACAGTAGTAGCAAAGCGCCCGCCACTCCCTCTCAGAACTGCGTGACGGCGGAGGCCCCCGTTTGGAATCCAAACGCTCTCTTTTTCGAGAGGGAGTTAGCTCAGACTCGGAAGTGCCGAATTCAGCGTCGTTAGAAGTTGTACCGCCGTCGGGTATGAACTCCCCACGACAGTTATTTTCAATGGACTCGCCGGGATTTGAACCCGGGGCCTCTCCCATGCCAAGGGAGTGATCTACCCCTGATCTACGAGCCCTCGCTGCACTCAATCGTATCCGACGACCTTTCTTAAACCCATCGAACCGGAGCGGACGTGCGAGTCGCTGCCGTCCCGCACTCCCGTGGGGAACGCCACAATGTACAAGAGTATCCAGTGCGACAGTCCGTCAGACACCGCGCGTGGTCTGGGAGCGCGGACGGGGATTCATGTACGGCAAGGGAACAGGCAGGACAGGGGCGGTCGGCCGGGAGCGCCGCGACCCGTCAGCGGGACAGGGGTACTGATGCGCGCGCAGACGACGCTCGATTTCACTATCGGGATAAGTCTGTTTCTGGCGGTGCTTATATTCATATTCCTGTTCATCCCGGGTCTGCTGTCGCCGTTCACGGCGGGAGCACAGGACGAGACGGTAACCACCAACCGGGTCGCAGACCAGTTAGCGAAGTCCACCCTCGGCAGTCCGGACCGTCCCTACACTATCGACCGGTTCTGTACGGTCGCGTTCTTCGACGGCGACGGTCCCGGCCGGTGTGTCTTCGACGACGAGTCGCTCAGCGACCAGTTGGGGCTCGACGCCGACCGGCAGAACGTGAACGTGACTATCAGGGCGAACGTCACGACGCAGACGACGGACTCGGAGGTGCTGTGCTGGGACGCCGACGAGAGCAGACTGCTGGAGCGGTCCCAGTGCAGTCCGAGCGACGTGACGTTGGCTCGGGGTGACACGCCGCCCCCGAAGAACGACGAGTCGGTGACGGCACTCCGCGTCGTCTCGCTGAACAGAGAAGACGTGACGCTCTACGTGGTGATGTGGTAGCATGCGCGGACAGGCACACACCCTCGAAGCCGTCGTCGCCAGTCTGTTGCTCCTCTCCAGCCTCGTGTTCGCCCTCCAGATGACGGCAGTGACGCCGCTGTCGGCGAGCACGTCGAGTCAGCACATCGAGAACCAACAGCAGGCGACCGGTAGCGGCGTGCTGGCCGCGGCGGCCCGCGCTGACTCGCTGAAGCCGGCCGTGCTGTACTGGAACAACAGCTCACAGCGCTTTCACGACGCGAACGAGGACCTCGGCTACTACACGAGCGGGCCGCCGAACAACACGCTCGGCAGCATGCTCAACCGGTCGTTCGACCAGCGTGGCATCGCCTACAACGTCTACTTCTGGTTCCAGAACGCCAACGGGGAGGTAATCAACCGGAGGTACGTCTACAGCGGCGTCCCGAGCGACAACGCCGTCGCCGCGAGCTACACGATTACGCTCATGGACGACGACCACATCTACGACGAGGACGAGACGCGCAACGCCACCTCGTTGCGCCACGAGAACGTCACCTATCCGATGCCGGACCTCGAATCGAACGTCTACAACACCGTTCGCGTGGAGGTGGTCGCGTGGCGCATCTGACCGGGGACGACCGGGGCCAGACGATACTCATCGCGGCGTTCGCCCTCGCGGTGACGTTCGTGGCACTGGCGCTCATCGTCAACTCCGCCATCTTCACCGAGAACCTCGCCAGTCGGGGCGAGACGGCCGGTAGCGACGACGCGCTGGCGATGCGGGCGATGGTCGAGGACAACGCAGGCGATACGCTTCAGTCGGCCAACCGGTACAACTACTCCAGTACGACGCGACTGGACGAGGCCATCGAGTGGGGTATCAGAAACACCAGTATGCAAACGGAGCAACAGCAGGCGAGGACTGGCACGCTGGTCAACGTCACCTACGAGAGCAGCGAGGCAGGGCGCCGTATCGCTCAGAACAGTTCGACCCATCAGGAGTTCAGGTCGGCCGGCGATAGCACCGACTGGGTCGTAGCGAGCGGCGTCTCCCGGTCTGGAACTCCCCGGGAGAACGCGACGCGCGCGTTCGTCATCAACGCGAGCGACGTCGCGGGAGTGGACAACACCTCTTCCTTCGAAGTCGAGGTCAGAGACAGTTCGTCGACCAACGTGGACAGTTGGCAGATGCACGTCTGGAACGCCTCGGGGAACCGGACTATCCAAATCACGACTATCAAGAACGTGGGCGGAACCGTGACCAAAGAGCGCTGTCAAGTGCTCTCGAACCGGTCGTACGTCCGTATCGACGTCACCGGCGGTACCGTCGACTCGAAGCCCTGTGACGCGCTGGGCCTCACCGCCGGCGGCGAGAACATGCACTTTGCCACCGGAGCGAGCGACACGTACGACGTCCGGTTCAAGAACGCGAGCAGGATTCACGGGAACTACTCGATGGTCGTCCGCGACCCGAGCAGTACCCTCAACGCTGTCGAAGCGGTCGTGGCAGGCATCACGCCGGGCGACCCGTACTGGACCGACGCGCACTACCAGATAACCGTCCGCTTCAGATACGACACCGGAAACATGCGGTACGTCACCGACGTCCGGGTCGCACCGGGTGAGCCAGATGAATAGGGAGCGGGCCGTCTCCACGACGCTGTCCTATACGCTGACGCTGGCGATATCGGCGTTGCTGATTACCGGACTGCTGGTCGCCGGCAGCGACTACGTGACCGACCGCAGAGAGCAGGTCGTCCGAGAGGAACTCACCATCGTCGGGCATCAGGTCGCCGCCGACTTCGCACGCGCGGACCGACTCGTCCGCGCCGGGGACGGGTCACCGACGGTCCGGTTGAACCAGACCTTCCCCGACCGGGTGTCGGGCAGCAGTTACGACGTGCGCGTCGAGAGTCAGGACACGCTCGTCGTCAGGTCGGTCGACCCCGAGATACGGGTCGAAATCGGAGTGAAGGTAGCGACCAGCCTCGACACGGCTGGAACGGCCGACGGTGGCGTCGTCCAGATATACTACGACCCGGGGGCGAGTGAATTGGTGATACGCGATGTCTGAACGCGCCGTGAGCGAAGTGCTGAGCTACACGCTCGTGTTCTCGCTCATCATCGGGTCCATCGCTATCGTCTCCGTGGGCGGCCTCGGGAGCCTGCAGGACGTCCGTGACGTCGAGCAACTGGAGAGCGCAGAGCGCGCATTCGACGTGCTGGCGGACAACGTCGCCGACATCCACCAGCGGGGGGCTCCGAGTCGGGCGACGGAGATTAGCCTCAGCCAATCCCAGATTCGGACCGGGAGCAACGTGACGATGGAGGTCAGACTCGAAGGCGGGAGCGGCCTCCCACAGACGTTCGACTGGCGAGTTCGGCCAATCGTCTACGAGGGCAACGACGAGCGTCGAATCGTCTACGAGGCCGGCGCCATCTTCCGGACGAACCGCGACGGCGGCGTCGTCGTCCGGGAACCGCCCCTCGTCGTCGACGGCAATCGGATGCTCGTGACGGTTGTCGGTGTCAACCGGCCGACGGTCCAGAGCCTCAGCGGGTCGACCGTTCTCGTCCGCATGAGCGAGCGGCGGTCGGACCTCGTGTACCGGAACCGTTCGGCCGACGTCGAGCAGGTGGACATCACCATCAGTTCGTCGCCGAGGGCGCCGCTGTGGGCGGAAGCGTACGAGCGGTACGGGTTTGACTGTACCGTCGGGGGCGGCGGAACCAGCGTCGAGTGTGAGTACCCGCCCTCGCCCAACGGTATCGACCGCGTGTACGTCGTCTACCACGACATCGGAGTGGACATCGAGCAGTAATCAGGTACTGGTAACGTTGACCTCATTGACGGAGGCGTGGATGTACGTGACCTTCACGACCGAGTCGTCACGAGAGAGGATGTTCTGGGTCCTGAGCGCCTCGTCGTAGTGGATACCGCCCTTCCCGCTGTTCGCGATGGTCGTCTGACCGGTGAGGATACCGCCGTAGACGAGGCCCCCGTCGAGAGTCACGCTCCCGGTGCCGCTGACGCCCGGCGGGGCGTAGATGACGCCGACGTACTCCGCGGGGTCCGCGCTGTTGCCGCCGCCGATGGTCGTCGTCAGATTGTCACGGCCGTAGGCGCGGAACTGTGGCGCGTCGTCGCCCACGTTGGTCACCGCCGCCCCCTCGTCGAGGAAGATGTGGTTGGTGTGTCCGCCGGTGCCACCGACGTAGAGACTGACGGTGCCGGGCCCGACAACCTCGATGGTCGCGCCCTCGGCCAGTGCTACGTTGTCGTCCACCGCGAGAACGATGTCGCCCCCGGTAGTGTCGAGCGTCAGCGTGTCGCCAGTGCCGGGCGTGAGTTCTGAGAGGTAGTAGGTCCCGGCGCCGAGCGCCGCAGTATCGGACGTGTAGGTGATGGTGCCACCGTCGGCCGGGGTCCCAGCGTTGTCGTTGTCGGCGGCCGCGGTCTCCAGTCGGTCGCGGATGATGCCGTTGATGGCGGCCGCTTGGTCGACGCCGCTTATCTGTTCGACGTCCCCGTCGGGGTCGATGATTCGGCTCTCACAGTCGCTGTCGCTCGGGATGCAGTTGTCGGTGTAGCTGATGTTGCCGTAGACGTCCGGTTTCCCCGCCCCGTTCCCGACCTCGACGCTTCGCCCGGAGACGAGGTCGCCGCGGAAGTTCTCGCCGGCCGCTCCGCCACTGATGTCGATGTCACGTCCGTAGACGACGTCACCGTTGTCGCCGAGGTTCCCGTTGGTCGCCTGGGTGCAGTAGTCGTTTGTCGTACCGCTGGAGTCGTAGCTGTCGGTGTAGACGTCGGTAGCGGCCCCGCAGGAGGTGTTGTGGGTCGAACCGCCGAGGACGGTGAAACTGCCGCTGGCGGAGAGACTGGACGTCGCGGAAGTGAGACGCTGCTTGTCCACCGGCGCGACCAGTTCCGCCACGACGACGTTCTTGGGGTGGTCGTACTCGACTTTGCCGTCGGTGCGCGTCTCGAAGAACGACCCCCAGGCGCGGTAGTAGCGACTTCTGACCGTGACGGTTACCCGACCGTTGTTCAGCGGGTTCTGGAAACTCTGGTCGAGTTGCGGGTTCGGGAAGTACTGCGTGGTGTTGTTGTGAGTCACGATGGCCCGATTGTCGAGCGACGCTTCGCCTTGGACCGTCACGAGCGGAAGAGTGAGCGTTGCGTTCCGGTAGTGGAACTCCGGCGGCGATATCATCACCGACCGGTCGTCGCGGTCGGACCGCCAGACGCCGCCCCCCTGATACGCGATGGTGCGGTCGTCGCTGCCCTCGTAGACGACGGCACCCATCGTCTCGTTGTAGATGGTCGTCTGTGCGCCAGTCGTCGTGTTCTCGTAGGAGAGGTTCATCCACCCCGCACCCTCTTCGACCCGGTACTGGTCGCTGCCACGGGCGGAGAGACTGACGCGCTGGACGCTCGACTGACCCAGTGCGACGAGGGCCGTCCGGGAGTCGAGTTCGGTCATCGCCTTCTGCGTACGTTCGGCGTCGAGTTGGGACTGGGTCGTCGTGATGGCACCCGCGCTGAACGCGACCACGGCGGTCGTCGAGAGAATCATCACCGCCAACACCAGCGCCATCCCCAGCGGTGCTGACTGTGCCCGTTGCTGCCGCTGGTCCCCGTCCCGACCCGTGGGCAATCGCATCGTACTGCCTTAGCTATCATCCGTGATAAGCGCGGTGGCCGATTCCGCTCGGCGACCGTTTCGAAACCGCTATCTACGGCTGGAAAGATGCCGCTGTGATACCGCGACTCACGTCTCGGGATGACACCGGGCTACGTCGAGGTGACGTTGACGCGGTTGACAGAGACGTGGAGGTAGGTCAGAGCCGGTATGGTCCGGGGGTTCTGGACGCTCTCGACGTTCGTCAACGCCTCGTCGTAGTGGATGCCGTAGTTGTTGCTGACGAACGTCACGTCGCCGACGACGCCGCCGTAGACGTGGGCGTTGTTGTTCAGTTCGGCGGCCGTTCCGGGGTTCGTCCCGTCGCCGGGACCGTACAGGACGCCGACGAGGACGGCGTTGTTCTCGAAGGTGGCGCTCGCGTCGGGGTTCGTGTACAGCCAGAAGTTCGGGGCCCGGTCGCTCGTGACCGTGTTGTACGCGTTCTGCCCGTAGGTCACGTCCCCCTCGACGTAGACGTTGACGCGGTTCCCGCCGACCACCTCGACGTTCGCGTTGTTCGAGAGGTCCACGTCGCCGTCGACGACGATGTTCACCGGGCCGCCGCTACTGTCGATTCGGAGCGTCCCCGAGACGGCCATCTCGTCGAGGTAGTAGTCCCCCGCGGTCAACTCGCAAGTCGACCCGCAGTTCTCCAGCGCGTTCGTGCTCTCGTCGACGTCCACGCTCGGGTCGTCGTTGTCGTTCTCGTCGCTCTCGTCGTAGGCGACCCGGCGACTGTCGATGAGCAGTTCCACCGAGTCCGGGGATTCGATGGACGCGTTCTGGGCGTGCCACCCGTCGACGCCGCCCGGGAACCCGCCACCGGAGGCCGCCCCGCCGTAGGAGAGGTTTCCACGAATCTCGCCGTTGTTGGCGATGGAAACGTCACCGCCGGCCTCCAGACTCCCCTTGATGACGGCGTTGTTCTCCACGTCGACGTCGCCGGCGGAGACGATGCGCGTTTCGTCGGCCACCGTCGCGGCGTAGTCGCCGTTCGAGGAGTTGTAGCTGTCGGCCTCCGCGTTGTTCTTGATGGTCATCGACGTGCCCGGAGCCCCGGAGACGATGCCACCCGCGACGGGCGGGTTCGTCGCCGGCACGGACAGCGTCAGGGTCACCTCCTCGTTCACGTGGTCGTAGGCGACGCCGCCGTCGGTGCGCGTCTCGAAGTACTCGCCCCACGAGCGGTAGTAGTCGCTCTGAACGACGATTTGGACCCGGCCACTCTCCAGCGGGTTCGTCCGCCCCGTCGTCGCGTTCGGGTACACCTGCACGGACCCGTTGTCGGTGACGGAGACGCGCCCGCTGAGTGAACTGTCGCCCGAGACGGTCACGAGGGGGAGCGTCAGCGTCGCGTTCCGGTAGTGCAGTTCCGGCGGCGACACCATCTCCCCCTCTCCGTCGGGCGACGACTGCCAGACGCCGCCACCCTGATAGGCGATGTCCGCGCCAGAGGACCGTTCGTAGACGACTTTCCCCATCTCCTGTTCGAGTATCGGGGTGGCGACACCGTCGACTTCGACGCGTATCGTCCCGCCCGCCGGCCCATCCACGACCCGGTACCGGTTCCCTCGAACCGTCGGGAGGTCGACCCGCTGGACGTCCGACTGACCGAGTGCGACGAGCGACGACTGTGAGTCCAGTTGCGTCAATACCTTCTCGGCTCGCTCAGTCTCCAGTTGCGACCGCGTACTCGTGACGGCGTCCGCCCCCAGCGCGACGATGGCCGTCGTCGATGCGACCACGATAGCGAGGACGAGTGCCAACCCCAGCGGCGTACTCTGCCCACGGCTCACCCACCCAGAACGAACCTCCATGTCTCTGTTGCACTACCTTCGCACGCGATATAAACTACCTCCCCTCCTCACCGACCGATACGAACTACCCGTACCGAACGCTGGTCTCCTCGGCGACCGGCCTGAGCAGATAGCGACCGCGCTCGCCCTGTGAGACGGGGGTGAAGTCCGCGGTGAACCGCGTCGTCTCGTCGGCCCGTATCTCGAAGGACTGGGTGAACTTCAGCGGGGCGTCACCCGGCGTCCTGACCATCGCCATCTCGCCGCCGTCGAGGGACGCGTCGACGGCGGTGACGTCCAGTTTGAGGTAGGCGTACTCCCCGGTTTCGAGTTCCTGTTCTTCCGCGAGCGCCGAGGCGTCGCCGGCCAGTTCCACGAGGTCCGCGGTGACGCCGCCCACCTCGAAGACGAGTTCGTCGCCCGTGTGGTCCTCCGTCTCGGTGGCCGCCGCCGCGGGCAGCACGCGAATCGCACCGATAGTGACGACACAGGACTCGAAGTCGGCGATGTCACCCGGTTTGTCGCTGACGTACGTGGCGAGGGTCCCCGTCGGAGCGTCACTGCCGCACCCGGCGAGCGTCGCCCCCGCGGCCACGAGGCCGCTTCGGAGGAACGCACGTCTATCCATGCACGCCCGTTGACCTAGCACCATATAGGTCTACTGGCCCCGAGCGAGAGATGGAAACCGTTTAGTCGCGCGGCCGACGACCATCCCACGGGAACAGCACGACCGCAAATCTGACACGCCGTGGGCTTCCACGGCTCGGGATTGCGGCCGTGTTTGGCATCCACCGATGCCGATACGCCTCGCTACCGGCAGCGACGAGCGGTTCGTGCGGTTCCAACCAGACAACAATGGCACGAATGCACACACGCCGTCGTGGCTCGTCCGACTCGGACAAGCCCGCGGCAGACGAACCCCCGGAGTGGAGCGACGTCGACGACGACGCCGTCGAAGCGCGCGTCGTCGAACTCGCCGAGCAGGGCCACTCGCCCAGCGAAATCGGCCTGAAACTGCGCGACGAAGGCGTTCAGGGCACCCCCGTCCCGAACGTGAAGCTCGCGACCGGCAAGAAAGTCACCGAGATTCTGGAGGAGAACGACGCCGAGGGCGACCTGCCCGAGGACCTCCGGAACCTGATGGAGCGCGCAGTCCGCCTGCGCGACCACATGGACGAGAACCCCGGCGACCACCAGAACAAGCGTGCGCTCCAGAACACGCAGTCGAAGATTCGCCGCCTCGTCGACTACTACCGCGGTGACGAACTGGACGAGGACTTCACCTACAGCTACGACAAGGCCGTCCAGCTGCTCGACGACGACTGATGTCCACGACCGGTCGGGAACAGGCGCCAGCCCCTGCCCCCAGCGACGTCGCCGCGTCCCTCTCCGACGCCGCCTTCGTGCGGCTCGTGAGCGACGCGACCGGCGCTGCGCTGGCCGCGACGGGCGTGCTGGCACGGGCGCTCGCCGCCGCCGGAACGCCGTTCCAGGCGAGCGTCGTCGCCCCATTCGCCGACCCCGACCGAACCACGGAGGCCGACGCGACAGTCGCCCTCGGCCGCTCGCTCCCGCCCGCCGACCACACGCTCGCCGCCCGACCGGCCGCGGCCGCCTTCGAGGTGGCTCGCGAACTCGGCACCGCGACCAGTCCGACGCTCGCGCTCGCCGGCACTCTCGCCGGCAGTGACGTGGACGGCCCGGTCGAGAGCGCCGCCGAACAGGCTGGCCTCGACCGCCGCCCGGGACTCTCGATACCGGTCGCGGACCTCGGCGACGGGTTGGCCCACTCGACGCTGCTCTCGGCCCCCTTCTCGGGGGACGAGGAACAGGCACGGGCCACGCTGGCCGAACTGGACCTGCCCGCCGACCCGAGCGACGACGACCACCGGCGCGTCGCGTCGCTGGTCGCGCTGGCGGTCACCGGGACGGACAGTGCGCCGCCCCGGGCCGCCGACGCGGTCCAGCGCGCGCTCCACCCGTACGTGGGCGGGCCGTTCGAGACGGTCGGCGGCTACGCCGACGTCTTGGACGCCGTCGCTCGTGAGCGTCCGGGCACGGGCATCGCGCTCGCGCTCGGTCACGAGCGCGTCCGCGAGGACGCCCTCGCCGCGTGGCGAACCCACGCCGAGCGAGCCCACGCCGCCGTCGCCGACGCGACGACGGGCCGGTACGACGGCCTGTTCGTCGCCCGCGGCGACGCCATGCCGGTCGGCACCGTCGCTCGTCTGGTGGCCGACTTCCGCGCGCCCGAACCCGTGACGCTCGTCGTCACGGACGGCGAGGCCGCCGCTCGCGCCACCGACGGCCGGGACGTGGCCGCGGCGATGCGGGCCGCGGCGGACGCCGTCGACGGCGAGGCCGTCGGTCACGGCCGCCGCGCCAGAGCGCGGTTCGACGTGCCGACCGCGGACCTCATCGAGGCGTTCAGGGAGGCACTATGAGACGGGCCGAGATTCGCACGACGCACGACACGCCCGCCCGGGCCGAGCGCGTCGCGGCCGCACTCCGGCCGGACAACACCGACCAGATGACCACCCGCGTCGAGGACGACGCCGTGGTCACCACCGTCGAGCGCGACTCGACGGGCGGGTTGCAGTCGACCGTCGACGACTACGTCGTCAACCTCCGGGTCGCAGCACAGCTAACCAACCGACACACAGATTCCAACCATGAGTGAACGAAGCGTCTCCAAGCGCAAACAGCAGAAGCGGTGGTACACCGTCCTCGCTCCCGAGCAGTTCGACCGGGAGGAGCTCGGTGAGACGACCGCAGACGAACCGGACAAGGTGCTCGGTCGCACCATCGAAACGACGCTGGGCGAACTGAAGAACGACGCCAGCGAGAACAACACGAAGCTGACCTTCAAAATCAACGAGGTCGCCAGCGACTCCGCGTACACGGAATTCACCAAGCACGAGCTGACGCGGGACTACCTGCGCTCGCTCGTCCGCCGCGGCTCCTCGAAGGTCGAGGCCTTCGTCACCGTGCTGACGACGGACGACTACCGCGTCCAGATTCAGCCGGTCGCCGTCACGACGAAGAAGGCCGACGCCTCCCAAGAGAAGGCCATCCGCCGCACGATGATAGACCTCGTCGAGGAGACCGCGAAGGACCGCACCTTCGAGGAACTCGTCGACAGCGTCGTCGAGGGGCGTCTCTCCTCGGCCATCTACGGCGAGGCCAAGGAGATTTACCCGCTCCGCCGCGTCGAGATTCAGAAGACGACCCTCGAGGCTCGCCCCGAGGAAGTCGCCGCCGAAGAGGAGACGGCCGTCGACGTCGACGAGGAAGACGTCGACGTCGAGGAAGCCTAACCCCGTTCGGCACCCAGACGCACTATTCTTCGGTCGTGCCCGCCTCGTCAGTGACGACGACGGTGCCGACCATCCCGCCGCGTTCGTGCGGGATGCAGAAGTACGGGTACTCCCCGCGCACCTCGAAGGTGTGTTCGTAGGACTGTCCCTCGAACAGCGTCCCCTTCGAACTGTTCCCCCACGCGTCCCGGGCGGCCTGTTCCGTCTCGAACTCGCCGGAGGCGAAGAAGTCGGCGCCGTCGGGGAGGCCGTCCTCGTACGCGGTGACGGTGTGGCCCTGCTTGCTGGTGTTGAGCCACGTGACCGTGGTTCCCGGCTCGACCCGGAGGGTCTGTGGCCGGAAAACCTTCGCGCCCATCCCGACGTCGTAGTCGGTGTTCGCGCCGCGGCCGCCGATGCACCCCGCCATCCCGACTGTGGCGGCCGTCCCGACCGCTCCGAGGAAAGCCCGTCGCTCCATAGGTCGAACTCGGGAGCGGACGGACAAAGACGACTCGGTTCGGGACGAGGTACAGGCCCGGTGAGTAGCCGGCCGTGAGCGAGGCATAGCTGGACAGCTCAGGTTAAGGCTTCCCGAGACTCACATAATTATTGGTGATGGAACATGGCTTACGTCCTCATCCGACACGAAGTCGCTAACTTCGACGACTGGAAACCGTACTTCGACGACGACGACGACCGGCGCATCGAGTACGGACAACAGCGCTACGACCTGTTCCGCGACAGCGAGAACCCGAACGACGTCGTGATGCTCGCCGAGTTCGACACGATGGAGAACGCCGAGGCGTTCGTGGACTCCGAGGAACTCCCGGAGATAATGGGCGAGGCTGGCGTCGAGGGCGAACCCGAAATCACGTTCCTCGAACACGTCGAACGGAAGGCCGTCCCCGAGAAATCGGCCTGACCACGCGTTTTTTCGACCGATTCGTACTGTCTCCGCGGAGCGACCGCTCAGTCGCGGAACGTCAGGCCGTCGCGCAACTCGCGGACGTCGGCCAGCAACGCGTTGACGTCGCGGTCGCCGGGCATCGTGACGTGGCCCATCTTCCGCAACTCGTACACCTCGTGTTTGCCGTACCAGTGGAGGTGAGCGCGGTCGGTCTCGAACACCGCTTCGTCGCCGTACAGCGCCGCCGACTGGCGTTCATCCACGTCCCCGAGGACGTTGGTGGAGACGGTCGGGTCTCGCTGGTCGGTCGTTCCCAGCGGCATCCCCATGACGGCGCGAACGTGCTGTTCGAACTGGGAGGTGTGACAGCCCTCGATGGTCCAGTGCCCGGAGTTGTGGGGACGGGGGGCGATTTCGTTGAGCAGAATCTCGTCGTCGGCCGTCTGGAACAGTTCGATGCCGAAGACGCCGCGGCCGTCCATCACGTCGAGGACGTCCAGCGCCACCTCGCGGGCGCGGTCACGCACCGCCTCGCTCGCCCGCGCCGGAGCGACGCTCTCGCGGAGAATCTCTTCCTCGTGGATGGTCTCGGTGACCGGGAACGTGTCGCGTTCCTCGTCGCCGCGACAGCCCATGACGGCCAGTTCCCGTTCGAAGTCCACCATCTCCTCGACCATCGCCGGGCCGGCGACGTCGTCGATGGCCGCATCGACGTCCTCGGGACCCGAGACGGGGACGTTGCCGCGCCCGTCGTAGCCGCCGGTGCGAGCCTTCAGCATCGCGGGGTAGCCCAGTTCCTCACAGGCCTCGCGCAACTCCGCGGCCGTCTCGACGGCGCGGAACTCGGGGACCGGTACCCCCGCCTCCGAGAGGCGCTGTTTCTGGACGAGTTTGTCCTGAATCGTCCGCAGGGTGTCCGGTTTCGGGTGGACCGGGGCCCCCGTCTCCTCGGCGACCCGTTCGAGGACGTCGGGGTCCGCGAGTTCTATCTCGAAGGTGAGGACGTCCGCTCGCTCCGCGAGGCGGCGGAACGTCTCCTCGTCCTCGAACCCGCCGACCAACTGGTCGCGGACGACCGGGGTCGCCGGGCAGTCCGGCGTCGGGTCGGCAACGATGAGTTCGACGCCCAGCGGCGCGGCCGCTTCGCCCATCATGCGTCCGAGTTGACCCCCGCCGACCACGCCGAGGGTCGGTCCGGGAGACGTGCGTGTCATGTGCCGCGCTTTCGCTGGCGAGCGCATAAGCGTTGATTTCTGTGCCGACGAGGGGTGGGCCGTGACACCGGGTTAGTCACTCGCCGGTCGCGTTGTCGGCGTACTCCTCGTGGGTCCAGACGGTGAAGTCGTTCTTGTAGCCGCTGGTGCGCATCATGTAGCTCTCGCCCGAGTAGCCCGCGGCCCGCAGTCGGTCACGCGGAACCGTCGAGTCGTACTCCTGCGTGATGATTATCGGTGGCTGGTTCTGCATGGCGCGGACCCCGAGTGCCGTCTCCTCGTTCTCGCAGGCCACCGAGACGTCGTCGGCGGCGAAGTACCACGGCATCGGCAGCGTGTTGTGCCACTGTATGCAGGTGGGTTTGGTGTTCCACCACGCGTCGTCCCACGTCTCTCTGCTCTCCTCGACGTAGGCGTTGTTCTCGTCGTAGGCGTCGCCCGACTCGCCGTGGTAGACCACGACGTCGGGGCCGCCGTCGTGTGCCGCGGCGATGCGGTCCATCTCCGTCAGTGCCTCGCGGACCTCCTGTTCTGGCTGGGCGAACTGGACGAGTTCGTTCCCGTCGGCCGTCGTGTTCGTGTAGACTCGCGTGACCGCGACGTTCGCGACGAGCAGCGTCACCAGCAGGAAGACGACGGCGGCGATGGCGACGCCCGTCTCGTCGTCGGCCGTCAGCGACTCCAGGCCCCAGCGGAACACCGCCGCGAGGGCGACGCCGGCGGGGACCGCGAGCGGAACCACGGCGTGGACCACAATCCACGGTGCGCCGATGTCGGTGCCGAGCGGGTAGCCGAAGATGGAGACGAACCCACCGTAGAACAGGAAGGGGACGAGGTGCCGCGGCGCCGTGTACCCGAGTCTGTCGAGGACGTACCCGAGGCCGGCGAACGCCGCCAGCGGGGCCGACGCGAGCGCCAGCGCCTTCACGAACACGCCGAGGTGACGCTCGTAGTCCGCGAACGTCTTCTCGGAGGCGGGGTTGAGCCACTCGCCCCACTGGGCGACCACGCGGTCGTAGGTCACCCGCAACAGGTCGTCGAACAGCGCCGGGTTGGTCACCCCCTCCCAGAACCCGACGGACCCGGCCGAGGGCGGGGCCGGCGGGTGCTGGATGCCGGCGACGCCGGCCCCGCGAGGGGCGTAGAAGTACAGCGAGATGGCCAGAAACAGCCCGATAGCGACGACGACGTGTCCGAGGTAAGCGCCGAGCAGTTGCCCGGGATGGTCGTGGCGTTCGCGGAACGACCGGGCCGTCCCGACCACGAGGGCGACGTCGCCCTTGACACGGCCAACGACGCGCTCCCGAATCTCGCCCGCGGAGGGCGTGTCGGTGGCGAACAGCACGGCGTCGCGGTAGCCGTTGGGCAGGACCAACACTTTCGCGAGCAACAGCCCCGTCGCCCCCAGCCACGTCAGCACGTAGACGAGGGCGTTCTCCTTCGAGGCGAACCCCAGCGCCATGAAGAAGGCGACCCCGTAGAGGTAGCGGGGCTTCCGGGTGTCGTGAAAGCGGACGAGCAGCCCGAACGCGGTGAACATGAACGCGGCGACGAGTATGTCGCTGCGCATGAACCGCGAGTAGTACAGCAGGACGGGGTTGACCGCCAGTAGGAGCGCCACCGCCACCACTTCCGTCCGGCGGAGGTGTCGCCTGAACAGGAGCGCCGTCAGGGGCAAGAGAGCCCCGACGACGGCGACGGGGAGCCGCATCGCGAAGTCCGAGGGGCCGACCACGGCGAACAGCCACCGGTCGACGTGCTGGACGAACGGGCCGTGGATGATGTAGCGGTAGGCGAACGACCCACTCTCGCCGAAGTGCCACGCCCAGTAGGCGACGCGGCCCTCGTCGAAGTGGGCGACGCGCCGTCCGAGCGCGACCAGTCGCAGGGCGAATGCGAGGAGCGTGATGCCGGCGACGAGTTTGACCGTCGCGTACTCGTCGGTGTGCACCCACGAGGCGACACGACGCCGCGTTCGCTGGAGGGCGGGCAACACACCGCTCGACGTAGCCATGTGGGGTGCAAGCACAGCGGGCGTTAGAACCCTTCTGGTTTCCGACGCCGGAACGGTAGTTCTTTAGGGACGACACCCACCCACACAGATATGGTGCAGCTCGGACTGGTCGTCGCCCAGTACGACAAACACGGTGCCGTCATCGACGCGATGAGAGCGTCGGCCACCGAGGCCGCGGCCGACCACGACGCCGACGTCGTCGAGACGCTCACCGTTCCGGGGGCCTACGACACGCCGCTGGCCGCCGACCGACTGGCGCGTCGGGACGACGTGGACGCCGTCGCCGTCTTGGGCGTCATCATCGAAGGCGACACGGACCACGACCAAGTCATCGCCGACGCCGCCGCACAGGGCCTGACCGACGTGTCCCTCGACAGGGATACCCCCGTCACGCTGGGCATCATCGGTCCGGGCATGAGCAAGGACGAAGCCGAGGCCCGCACCGACAAGGGCGGTTCGGCCGTCACGAGCGCCATCGAACTCGCAAACCTATGACTATGGACTTCGCTTCCCGCGTCGAACGAGTAGAGCCGAGCGCGACGCTCGCGATTAGCAACAAGGCCGCCGAACTCGAGGCCGAGGGCAAGGACGTCGTCGACCTCTCCGTCGGCGAACCCGACTTCGACACGCCCGAGAACATCAAGCAGGCCGCCAAGGACGCCTTGGACGCCGGCCACACCGGCTACACGCCGTCGAACGGCATCCCCGAACTGAAGGAGGCGCTCGTCGACAAACTCCACGACGACGGCCTCACCCAGTACGGCACCGACAACCTCATCGTCACGCCCGGCGGCAAGCAGGCCCTCTACGAGGTGTTCCAGACCATCATCGACGACGGCGACGAGGTGGCCCTGCTGGACCCCGCGTGGGTCTCCTACGAGGCGATGGCGAAACTCGCCGGCGGGACGCTCACCCGCGTCGACACCGCCGCCCACGACTTCCAGCTAGAGGGCGCGCTCAACGACCTCGCGGAAGCCGTCTCCGACGACACGGCTCTGCTGGTCGTCAACTCCCCGGGCAACCCTCACGGGGCCGTCTACTCCGACGCCGCCCTCGAAGGCGTCCGCGACCTCGCCGTCGAACACGACATCACCGTCATCTCCGACGAGATTTACAAGGAGATTACCTACGACGGCGTCGAAGCGACGAGCCTCGGCACTCTCGACGGGATGGAGGACCGCACCGTCACCCTGAACGGGTTCTCGAAGGCCTACTCGATGACCGGGTGGCGGCTGGGCTACTTCGCCGCGCCGGAAGAACTAGTCTCGCAGGCCGGGAAGGTCCACTCCCACTCGGTCTCCTGTGCGGTGAACTTCGTCCAGCACGCCGGCGTCGAGGCGCTGACCAACACCGACGAGGCCGTCGAGGAGATGCGCGAGGCCTTCGCCGAGCGCCGCGAGTTCCTCATGGGCCTGTTCGAGGACCACGGCGTCCACGTCCCGGAACCGCAGGGCGCGTTCTACATGATGCCCGAAGTCGCCCCCGACGGCGACGACACCGAGTGGTGCGACGCCGCCATTTCGGAGGCACAGGTCGCCACCGTCCCCGGCAGCGCGTTCGGGACGCCCGGCTACGCCCGCATCTCCTACGCCAACAGCAAGGACCGGCTACAGGTAGCGGTCGACCGACTAGCCGAACACGACCTCATCTAATCAGCGTCTTTCTCGCCGTTTCGAAGTCGCGCTAGGGACGCGGCCCCGAGTCCCGCTAGCGCCGCCAGTGGCCCGAATCCGGGACCACTGTCCCCGGTCGTCGCCTCGGTCACGTCCGTCGGTGGCGGTGGATAGGGCGTCACCTCGGTGTCGGTTCCCGTCCGCGTCGTTCGGGTCCGCGTGGCGGACCTCGTCGGCGTCCCGGCGTCGCCGAGACGGACCACCCAACTACCGCCGTCCGAGGCCGACTCGAAATCGCCGGTCAGCAGGACACCACCGTCGACGGGGAACAGGTCGTGGGGCGCGACGGCCGCGTCGAACAGTTCGAGCGTGACGGTGTCGGGCGACCCCTGCGGACCGGTCCGGAGGAGTCGAATCCGAGCCGAACCGTCCTGTTCGCCGACGAAGAGGGCGCTCCCGTCGGACAGTCGCATCGCCGCCCGCGGGCTTGGGCGGTCGTCCCCCGCGAAGTTGTGTGTCCACTCGCGCTGTATCCCGCCGTCGTCCGAGAGATAGCTGATGCGCCACGCGTCCGTCCCGTCGTCCTCGTAGACGCCGGCCGCGGCGACGCCGCCGCCGGGTCCGAACCGCGCGGCGTCCGTGTACTCCTCCCACCGGCGGTCCCAGACTGCCTGGCCGTCCGCGTCGATTCGGTCGAGCCACCCGCCGAACGCCGATTTGTACGCGTAGCCACCGACAACCAAGTCGCCGTCGAGACTGTCGGTGATGGTCGCCCCGAACCCGTCGCGGGTGTGGTCCCAGCGGACGGCCCCCGACGAGTCGAGACACTGGAGACGGGCCGAGACCGCGTGGGTGCTGATGGCGTTCGAGATCAGTACTATCCTGTCGCCGTCGAGCGGTTGGACCCCGAGTTTCCGGTCGTGATACCCCACGGATACGCGGTGTCGCCACGACGGCGTCCCGTCGGCCGCCAATCGTGCGACCAGTACCCGGTCGTCAGTCTCTGTGCGCCCGGCGACGAGGAGTCCGCGGTCCTCGGTTCCGGTGATTGTCTCCGGCGAGGGGACGTCGTCGAATCGCCGGGACCAGGCGTTCGACCCGTCGTCGTCGACGGCGTGGACTGCGGCGGTCCGGTCGGACGGGGCGGTGAGCAACAGCGTCCGGCCGTCGACGCGGGCGCTGTCGAGCAGTCTGCCGTCGCCGACCGTCGTCCGCCAGTCGACGGCGAGGGACTGTGTCTCGGTCGCGCCGGCGAGACGAACCGCCATCGGGGACAGGGCGAGTGCGGCGAGGACGGAGCGGCGGTGGAGGGGCATGGGCGGCCACAAGCACGCTCACGGACAAGTGCTTTTGGTCGACCCTGCGACACAAGGCTCGTTCTTCAAGCCCGCTCGTCGAGAACTCTGTCGATGATACGGCCCGTCGAGAGCAACCGGTCGGGGTCCTCGCGGTCCAGCGGACTCGCACGGCGAATCTCGCAGTCGATGCCGCGGTCGGTCAGCGCCGCCTGCAGTTTCTCCTCGTCGTGGTGCTGGTCGTACCCGAGCGCGATGACGTCCGGGTCGATGCGCTCGATGGGGACGAAGATGTCCTCGGGGTGGCCCAGATGCGCCTCGTCGACGGGCTTTAGCGCGGCGACCATCTCCCGGCGCTGTTCGTCCGGAATCACCGGCGGTTCCTTGTGGGTGACGTTGACCGACCGGGCGACGATGACGTGGAGTTCGTCGCCCATCCCCTTCGCGTCTCGAAGGTAGTGGACGTGTCCGGGGTGGAGGATGTCGAAGGTCCCCTGTGCGACGACGCGGCTCACGAGTCGAACTCCTCCTCGCGCAGTTCCCGGTCGATGTCGCTCTGGTCGAAGTCGAAGAAGGCCTCCTCGGGTGGGTCGACGTCCAGCACCGGGAGGTCGATTGGCTCGCCGTCGTTGTCGAAGGCCTGCCAGTCGTCGGGGCCGTACGGGTAGCCGACGATGATGTGGACGTCGCCCCGGCCGAACGTGGCGAGGTCGGCGTCGCTCGGCTTGAGGACTCCGTTCGGGTGTGAGTGGATAGAGCCCGCGGCCCGCAGGTCGTTGGGCACCATGCTGGTCTTGACCGTCGCGCTCACGGGGTTCGACTCCGTCCCGGGGATGACCAAGACGTCCGTGAGGACGGTCCCCTCCTCGTCGAGTCCGAGCGTCGCGGCGTCGTCGCCGCGGAGCAGTCCCATGTACTCGTTCGGATGAGACTCCTCGGACGCGGCCCGCGCGAAATCGAGCGCCGACTCGGCGATGCCGAGGACGCCGCCCGAGCGAAAGAGGCCCATGTACGCAGGTGGGGTCGGGCGCTTTCTAAGGGTTCCGCTCTCGGCAGTTCGACCGGTGTGCGGGCGTCTCCGCGAGTTCGGCGCGGGTGCCGCCGGCGTCTAGCCAGCGATTTCGAAGGGTACAAACGGGGGAGTGACGAAGGGACGCCAAATGTCTCCGCCAACTGGCACCGACGACGGTGCCGCGGTTCCCGACGGGGGGACCATCGTCTACGATCTCGCTGCCGAGTGTACCGCAGAGGACGTCGAAGAGGGGTCTCGCTACCGGGCCACGGTCAACGGCGTCGTCGACTACGGCGTCTTCGTCGACCTCTCCGAGAAGGTGTCCGGACTGGTCCACAGTTCGAACCTGCTCGGCACCTACGAGGTCGGCGACGACCTCGTGGTCGAACTGGGCGAGGTCCGTCCGGACGGTGACCTGAGTTTCGAGGAGGTCCGCCTGAACGACTACGAACACGAACACGTCCCGCACGGAACGGCCGCGGCCGTCACGGACCTCGACGAGGAGACGGGCGACACCGTCGTCGTCGAGGGACAGGTCGTCCAGATAAAACAGACCGGCGGCCCGACGGTGTTTCAGGTCCGAGACGGCACCGGCATCGTCCCGTGTGCCGCCTTCGAGGAGGCCGGCGTTCGCGCCTACCCAGAGGTGGCGATAGACGACGTCGTGCGTATCTCCGGTCGCGCCGAGGAGCGAGACGGCGGCGTACAGGTCGAGGTCGACTCGCTGTCCGTCCTCGACGGCGACGAGGCCGCGACCGTCGAGTCGGAACTCGACGAGGCGCTCACGTCGGCCGCCGAACCGGCGGACATCGACCCGCTGGTCGAGTGGCCCGCCTTCGAGAAACTGTGGGACGACCTTCGCGACGTCGCCACGGAACTCCGAAAGACCGTCTTGGAGGGGCGCCCCATCCGGATGCGTCACCACGCCGACGGCGACGGCCTCTGTGCCAGCGTCCCCCTGCAGGTCGCCCTCGAACGGTTCATCGCCGACCACTACGAGGACGGCGACGCCCCCCAACACCTCCTCAAGCGCCTCCCGAGCAAGGCCCCGTACTACGAGATGGAGGACGTGACGCGGGACCTCAACTTCGCGCTGGAGGACCGCACCCGTCACGGCCAGAAACTCCCACTCGTCCTGATGCTCGACAACGGGTCGACCGAGGAGGACACGCCCGCCTACCGCAACCTCCGGCACTACGACATCCCCGTGGTCGTCGTCGACCACCACCACCCGGACCCGGAGGCCGTCGAACCGCTCATCGAGCAACACGTCAACCCCTACCTCCACGACGAGGACTACCGCATCACGACGGGGATGCTCTGTGTCGAACTGGCCCGGATGATAGACCCGGACCTCACCGAGGACCTGCAGCACGTCCCCGCCGTCGCCGGCCTCTCGGACCGCTCCGAGAGCGAGGCGATGGGCGACTATCTGGACCTCGCCGCCGAGAAGGGCTACGACGAGGCCGACCTGCGCGACATCGGCGAGGCCCTCGACTACGCCACCCACTGGCTCCGATACAGTTCCGGCGAACAACTCATCAGCGACGTGCTCAACGTCGACTGCGACGACCGCGAGCGACACGGCGAACTCGTCGACTTCCTCGCCGAGAAGGCCGAACGCGACGTCGAGGACCAACTCGACGCGGCGATGAGCCACGTCGAACACGAGCGACTGGACAACGGCGCGCACCTCTACCGCATCGACGTGGAGAACCACGCCCACCGATTCACCTACCCCGCGCCGGGCAAGACGACCGGCGAGATTCACGACCGGAAGGTCGCCGAGACGGGCGACCCAGTCATCACTATCGGCTACGGTCCGGACTTCGCCGTCCTCCGGAGTGACGGCGTCCGTCTGGACATCCCGCGGATGGTCACCGAACTAACGGAGGAGGTCGACGGCGGCGGCGTCTCCGGCGGCGGCCACCTCGTCGTCGGGTCCATCAAGTT
This sequence comes from Haloarcula sp. H-hyl6, assembly GCF_056934455.1. NCBI lineage: Archaea > Methanobacteriati > Methanobacteriota > Halobacteria > Halobacteriales > Haloarculaceae > Haloarcula > Haloarcula sp. H-hyl6. The sequence continues at coordinate 360,462 of NZ_JBRIIK010000002.1, read as the reverse complement.
CGTCTCGGGGATGCGCGACGCCGTCATCGACGCGCTGGTCGAGAAGATGGCCGACGCCGAGATAGACGAGGACCTCGGCAGTTCGACGGCCCTGCCCGAGGAAGTCTGAGCGGCGCGGCGGTTTTCTCCGTGGTTATCGCCTGAACCGCACCCGTCGAGCGGCGAGTGCGCCCACGGCGAGGACGCCGAGAACGGCACCGACCAGCACCATCGGCAGACTCGGACGGCCGCCCGACCAGTCGGCCTCGAACACCCGCCCGAAGTACTCGGCCACCTCGGTCCCGTGGAGGACCAGCACCACTTCCCGGTTCGTCGTCGCCGCCTGTTCGTTCCAGTTGAGACTGCCGAGGACGACCCGCTCGCCGTCGACGACCGCGCCTTTCGCGTGAACCTTCGTGAAGCGTTCCTGCGGGTCGGAGAGGCGGGCCATCAGCGGCGCGCCGGTCCGGTCTGCCCACGCCTCGAACCGCTCGACGGTCCTGCGGTTCTCCTCGCGGACGTACCACGCCGAACTCAAGAGCAGTCGCACCTCGACGCCGCGGTTCGCCGCCCGGCGGAGCGCCCGCATCAGCGGTTCGTCCCACCCGCCGACCGTCGGTTGGAGAACCGCGACGGACTCGTCGGCGGCGTCGAGTTCGGCGACCAGCGCCCCCTGTGCGTTGTCCGGCGTGACCAGCAGGTCGGTTCGGTCGACGGCGACCGAGCGCGGCTCGAACCGCGACGGATAGTTCGTCTCGGCCCGCTCGCCCCGTTCGAACTGGCGACCCCGGCGGTACTCGGACCACGGGACCGCGTCTCGCCACCCCGCGTCGGCACGAAACGTCTCGGCGAGGCCTCCGACCACCCGTGGCTGTGCCGTCGTCACGCCCCATCCGCGACTGCTGTTGCCGCCCGTCCCCGCCGGTTTCCAGTTCTCCGTGAGTACCACCGCCCGGTCGTCGGCGACGGCGTACTTCGCGTGGTGGTAGTTGTATCGTGCGTGCGGGCCGGCGACGAGACGCACCTCGACCCCCGACCTGACCAGTCTGTCGAGGGTTCGGGCCTCTGCGCGGGTGCGGCCGCCGACGGGCGACCCCTCGAGCAGAACCCGGACTTCCGCCCCGCGGCGGTGGGCGACGACGAGTGCGTCGGCCACCCGTTCCGAGGAGAGGGTGTACCCAGCGAGGAGGAGACGCTCGTCGGCCCGTCGGAGCGGTTCGACCGGCGCGGCGGGGGCGTCGGGGAGTGTGAACGCCCGGACGTCGTCGGCCCGTCCCGAGACGACCGGCCGGTCGGTCGCACCGAGCGGTCGCCAACGTATCGTCGCGCCGGAGACGACGCCGACGGACCCCTCCTCTGCGGTGCCGTACCGGACGCTTTCGACCGTACTCCCGTTTCGCAGGAGTCTGAGCGTGTCGCCCCCGTTGGCCAGTGCGAGTCCCGAACCGACGCCGTAGACGCGGCCGCCCGTTAGGTTCCGGACGCGAACAGGGTGAGCCGACAGGACGATTCGCCCGCCGACCGTCACGTTCGGGAGGCTTACCGTGGCGTCGCCGTCGGTGAGCGCGTACGCTCCGAGGTGGGTACCCGCCGGTACCTCGAGGACGGCGAACTCGCCCCTGTCGCCGCCCGCCACCGGGTCGGGATAGACCGCGTGGATGGTCGGAGGCGTCGCCGGGTCGGTCTCGGTGGGCGTCTCGTCCGGTGGGACGCCCCCGGTGACGGCGGCGGTGCTGGCGAGCAAGAGCGCGGCGAGTGCGAGGGACGCGAGACGCGGCCAGCTCCGCGAGCGAGCGGCGCGACCGCGAGTGAGGTCGGACGACTGCATCGGCGGGGCTGGTCGCCCCTCCGTACAAAAGGGTTCGGCCTACGCGCTCTCGGCCTTCTCGGCCTCGGCCTGCACGAGGTACGCGCGGTCGTCGGCGTACTGGGCGGCCTCGTCGAGTGCGTCCTCGGTGCCGATTTGGCGGAGCGCCCACGCGGCGGAGGCGCGGACCTCGTCGCTCTCGTCGCCTTCGAGGACGTCGGCCAGTGGCGAGACGGCGCGGGTGTCACCGAGGAGGCCCAGCGCGCGTGCCGCAGAGGACCGAATCTCGGAGTCGTCGGCGTCGAGGCGGTTGGCGACCGGTTGGACGGACTCCGGACTGCCGATGGCGCCGAGCGAGCGGAGCGTCACCTTCTGGAGGGCGGCGTCGCCGTCCCCGTCGATGAAGTCGTGGAGCGTCTCGGTGGCGCGGTCGTCGCCGATTTTGCCCAGCACCTTGATGGGGCCCTTGTCGCGCTTCTGTGCGCGCTGGTGCATCACGTCGAAGGCGGGTTCGGCGTCGCTCCCGAGGTGATAGAGGATGTCGATGAGGTACTCCTCCATGAACTCCGAGCCGAGAATCTCCAGCGCGAAGAGGACGATGTCGAGGTTCCCCTCCTTGGCGTGAATCTTCGCGGCGTTCCACTCCGGCGGGAAGTCCTTGCGGTTCTCGTTGGTGAGGACGTCGTAGAACCCCTTGTAGTCGAGTTGCTCCCGTACTGTGAGGTCGTCCCAGACCTCGGCGGCCTCGAGGTCGTCTTCGAGCGTCTCCGCGGCGTCGAGGAGTCCGGCGATGGTCTCCTCGTCGTCGTCGGCGTCCAGGTCCGCGCTCTCGATGGCGTCGGCGACGGTGCCGAGGGCGTCGGCCGCGTCCTCGAGGTCCGACCCGGCGTCCGCGTCGTGGTCGACGTACTCCTCGCTGGCCGCGAGGAACGTCTCGACGGCTTCGTGGGCCTCAGACTCCCCGTCGTCGGTCCACTCGCTGTCGGCGACGGTGTCCTGTGCGGTCTCCACGGTGTCGACGACGTCCTCGGCGTAGGGGCCGCGCTGTGCCTCGAGGTCGTCGCGGAGGTCCGAGAGGCGCGATTCGAGTTCCTCGCGGGGGTCCTCTGCGTCCTCGTCGTCCTCGTCGGGTTCGGGCAGGTCCGCCGCTTCGAGGTCGCTCTCGACGTCGTCGAGGGTCGCTTCGACTTCGTCGAGGTCGGATTCCGTCTCGGCGGCCTCGAGTTGCTCCTCGGCCTCGTCCAGCCGCGATTCGAGTTCCTCGCTACTCGCGCCGTCGGCCGCCTCGTCGGGCGCGTCCTCGGCGCTCTCGTCGTCCCCGTTGCTCATGTACGCAGATGTGTCGGTCCGGGCTAAGAGCGTTTTCCTTTCGGGATTGGGGCTGTCGGCCCGGTGTTTCAGTTGCCGGCGGCCGACTCCAACCAGATGTCGAACTGTGCGCCCCCGTCGGGACTGTCCTGATACGTGACGACGCCGTCCGACCGCCGGACTATCCACCGCACCAGCCACAGGCCCATCCCGAGGCCGTGAAACAGCGGCGTTATCGGGACCGCCCGCGTGATGATGTTGGCTTCGTTGGGTGGCAACCCACAGCCGTCGTCGGCGACCGTCAGGTAGACGCCTCGCTCCTCCACAGTACCGGAGACGACGATGGACGGGTCGTCGGTGTGTTGGCACGCGTTCTCGAACAGTTCTTCGAGCGCGCGGCCGAACGACGGCACTGCGAGGACGTCCGTCCCCTCTGGCACGTCGACGGTAAACTCGGCGTTCGGGTAGGCCTCGCGGCAGACGTCGACGGCGGTGCGGACCGCGTCGTCGAGTCGAATCCGCTCTCGGAACTGTGGTTCGAGGAGGAGGTCGGTGATGGAGTGGCCCTTCTCCGAGACGTCGAGCAGCGACTCCGCAACCCGTTCGATTCGCCGGACGTGGTCGACGGACCGCTCGGGGACGACCGATTCGAGGTAGTCGACCTCCCCGAAGACGACGGTCATCTCGTTCCTGACGTTGTGTCGCAACACCCGGCCGAAGACGCCTATCTGCTGTTCGCGTTCTATCCGGTCCGAGATGTCGCGGCCGACGCCGCAGATGACCGTCTCGCCGCCGGGCATCTCGAAGGTGTTGGCCACGAACTGGTACGGTATCCGCTCCCCGTCGCTCGTGCACAGCGGGGCCTCGATGCGCTCGTACCCGGTCTCGAACAGTTTCAGCATCCGTTGGAGGATGCGCTCGTGTTCTTCCGGCGGGAAGAACATCGTCGGGTCCGCGCCGTCGATTTCCTCGTCAGAGTAGCCAGTCACCCGGTTCAGGCTGTCGTTCCACCGTCGGAAGGTGCCGTCGGGTCCGATGATGTAGAACACGTCGTCGATGGCGGTCAGGATGTCGTCCAACACTCGCCGTTGCCGTTCGAGTTCGCGAGTTCGGCGGCGCTGTTCGGTGATGTCGCGACCGATGCCGATAATCTGGCGCTCTCCGTCCGGGTGTTCCACAGTCGAGGCGACGAACTCGTGGGGGATGCGCTCGCCGTCGCGGGTCTGGACGTCGAACTCCGCTTTGGCGGACCCCTGCCGGCGAACCCGTGCCGCGAAGCGTTCCACCGCGCGCACGTCACCGTCGGGGACGAAGTCCAGTGCCGACATCTCCCGGAGGGTCGACGCGTCGTACCCGGTGACAGACTCGACCCTGTCGTTCCACTCCACGAGTCGCCCGTCGGCGTCGAGCGTGTAGACGAAGTCGTCCAACGCGTCGAGCATCTGCCAGACCGAGCGGCGGTGTCGTTCGAGTCTGGTGCGCTCTCGTTCGTACTGGGTCACCTCCCTGACCATCACCAGCGTCTCGTCGACCGCCTCGGGTAGCGGTGCGAGGCACACCTCGTACCATCGGTGACAACCGTCTCCGGAGAAGTCGACCGTCACGCTCTGCCCGCCGTCTCCGGCCCGTATCGAGTCGAGAGCGGGACGCAGCGCGTCGGCGACGGCGGGCACGAAGACGTCGGAGACGTCGGCACCGACTACGGTCGTCGCCGTCGATGCGGCGCTCTCCGCGGGGCTCCCGCAGACGACCTCGGTGACGCGGGCCTCTGCGTCGACGAGGCAGCCGAAGTCCACGAGAGAGTCCGTCAGCGCCTCCAGTGCGGTCGACGTGGAGAGGGCGGGGTCGGCAGACGAGGGGCGGTCGTCACGCATTCCGTAATTCATACACTCCGACACGTATAAATCGACTACCCCGTTGTCGCGGCTGGGTGGGGCGTCAGCGCCGGACCGACAGTTCGCCGCGGTGCCGCTCCAACTGGCAAGAGATTTGTGGCGCCGTGGCTACCTCCTGCGTAGTTACGACATGAGTTCCGACAGCGCGGACGACTTCGAGGAGGTGGAGAAGGACTTCACCCCCGAGGGCCCCGACGTCGCGGGCGAGACGTCGGCCGCCGGGTTCGTGGAGTACGGTATCGAGGACAGACCCCCCAGAGGCGAGTCGATACTGCTGGGTGTGCAACACTATCTGACGATGATAGGCGCGTCCGTCGCGATTCCGCTCGGTCTCGCGGGCGCGATGGGGATGTTCGAGGCGGCGCCGGGACAGGTCGGCCGTCTCATCGGCACGTTCTTCGTCGTCTCCGGCATCGCCACGCTGGCCCAGACGACCATCGGGAACCGCTACCCCATCGTGCAGGGCGGGACGTTCTCGATGCTCGCCCCGGGACTGGCAATCATCGGCGTCCTCGCACAGCAGGGGGCCGACTGGCAGACGATGCTCGTCGAGTTGCAGGGCGCGGTCATCGTCGCTGGCCTCGTGGAGATGGGTATCGGCTACACCGGCGTGATGGGAAAACTGAAGCGGTACATGGGTCCCGTCGTCATCGCGCCCGTCATCGCGCTCATCGGCCTCGCGCTGTTCAACGTCCCGCAGATTTCGAACCCGAACTTCGGTGCGCCCGGGACCGGACAGAACTGGTGGTTGCTCGGCCTGACGATGCTCGCAATCGTCGTCTTCTCGCAGTACCTCGACCGGCGCCACCGCGTGTTCAAACTGTTCCCCGTCCTGTTGGGTATCGCCTTCGCGTGGGGCGTCGCCGCCGTTCTGTCGGTGACGGGTGTCTTCGCCGAGGGGTCGGTGAGCTACGTCGCCCTCGGGAGTGTCGCCAGCGCACCGCTGGTCCAGCCCATCTACCCCTTCCAGTGGGGCCTCCCACAGTTCACGCCCGGGTTCGTCGTCGGGATGCTCGCCGGGATGCTCGCGTCCGTCGTCGAGAGTTTCGGCGACTACCACTCCGTCGCCCGCATCGCCGGGAAGGGCGCGCCGAGCGGTAAGCGCATCGACCACGGCATCGGCATGGAGGGCGTCGGCAACGTCTTCGCCGGCATCATGGGCACCGGCAACGGCTGTACCTCCTACACCGAGAACGTCGGGGCCATCGCCATCACCGGCGTCGCCTCCCGCTACGTGGTCCAAATCGGTGCCGCGGTGATGATTCTCGTCGGCTACTTCGGCCCGATGGGAGAACTGTTCGCCACCATCCCCGAACCCATCATCGGCGGCCTCTACATGGTGATGTTCGGACAGATAGCCGCCGTCGGCCTCTCGCAGTTGAAGTACGTCGACCTCGACGCCAACCGCAACATCTTCATCGTGGGGTTCGCCCTCTTCGCCGGCCTCGCCGTCCCGGAGTACATGAGTCAGGTCGGACAGGGCCTCGACGCGTCCGGCGCGACGGCGCTCCAGCAGGGACTGGCCGGCGTCCCGGTTCTCGGCGCGGTACTGGGCACCGACGTCGTGGCGACGACGCTGTTCGTCGTCGGCGGCACCGGTATGGTCGTCGGCGGGTTCGTCGCGTTCGTCCTCGACAACACCATCCCCGGCACCCGGGAGGAACGGGGGCTGGCGGCGTGGGCGGAACTCACCGAGGACGACGACGAGTTCGTCTCCGTGTTCGACCGCCTGCGCGGTCGGGACGGCGACCGACCGCCCGTCTCCGGCGACGACTGAGACGATGGCCGGCGAGAGCGAGGCGGTGTACGAGGGCGCCCTCCGAAGGGGCGGCCGCATCACGGTGACGCGAGAGCGGGTGTTCGTCGAGCGTCCGGACGAGGACGGCGCCTCGGTTCCACTCTCGGCCGTCGTCGAGGTGACCCTACAGGACGTCGACTGGTTCCTCCTCGTGATGAGCCTCGGTCTCGTCGGGTTCGGCCTCGCGTCGGTCGGGCGCAGCCTCCCGCTCGCCGGCGCCTTCGTCCTCGCCGGCCTCGTCAGCACGGCACTCACCTACCGCAAGCGTGGGGCGCTCAGAATCAGCGTCTCGGGTGAGACACGACCACTCAGGTGTTTCCCCGCGGAGCCACAGGCCTGTTACGACGCCCTCGCCGCCGTCGTCGACGACGGCTGACCGAAACCGCCTACACTTACGCCCCCGCCGCTCCCACGCCCGCCTATGACCGCAGACAGCGTTCAGTCGCTCGTCGACCAGTTGCACGAGGAAGCGGAGATGGACCGACCGACCGACCTGACGCCCGATGTCGGCATCGTGATGGGGTCGGACTCGGACCTGCCGACGATGGCCGGCGGGAAGGGCAAGCGCCCCGGCGCCTACGCCGCCCTCGCGGACGAACTCGGTTTCGAGGAGCAGACCGACTACACCGACGCCCCCGACGCCCGGTTCACCTTCGAGACGTTCGTCTGTTCGGCCCACCGCACGCCCGACCTGATGTACGCCTACGCCGAGACGGCCGAGGCCCGCGGCGTGGACGTCATCATCGCCGGCGCGGGCGGGAAGTCCGCCGACCTCCCGAACATGACCGCGAGCATCGCCTACCCCCTACCGGTCGTCGGCGTCCCCGTCCAGGAGAAGTCGGTCGACTCGGTCATCGGGATGCCACAGGGCGCGCCCATCACCGCCGTCGACGCCGGCAAGTCGTTCAACGCCGCGCTGACCGCGGCCCAGATACTCGCGCGCGAACACGACGAACTGCGCGACCGGTTGGTCGAGTACCACGAGGGCCTCCAAGAGGAGGTCGGCGACGTGTCGCGGGACCTGCACGAACTGGGGACCCCCGGGTTCAAAGCGGAGTACTGGGACTAGCGAGGGCCCGAGCGGAGAGCAGCGCGCGCCGACGCGAACGGCGACTGCAAGCCGTCCCGTCTGTAACCCGGAGCGAGAGCCGTCACGGTCGGCGACACGACGGTCGTCGAGACAGGCAGGGTGCAGATTCAGGGGCGCCGTTTAAACACCACCGAACCGCCCGAAAACCGCCGCCGTAGTGGTTATCAACCCTTATATGCCAGTACTTCTAACCGTCGGACGATAGGAGATTCCGGAATGAGTAATCCATGGATCGCCATCGGCGCACTCGCGGTCGTGGCGCTCGCTATCCCCATCACGATGATGGTCGTGTCGAGCCTCCTGCGTCCGCGCGTGCCCGAACAAGGCAAAACCGCCACCTACGAGTCCGGTGAGGTGCCGACCGGCAGCAGCAGGCAGATCAAGTTCAATATCCAGTACTACATGGTCGCCCTGCTGTTCGTCATCTTCGACATCGAGACGGTCCTCATCTTCCCGTGGACGGTCATCTACCGCGACGCCGTCAGCGCGGTGGGGATGTCGAAGGCCCTGCTGCCGATGGTCGTGTTCATCGGCGTGCTCGTCGTCGGGCTCGGCTGGGCGTGGCGTAACGGCGCAGTCAGATGGGTGCGCAGTCCGCGTGCCACGAAGGGGGCAGACACATATGAGTAGTGACCAAACACCACCGGCGGTCGAAGACGTATCGACGCAGGAAGCCCGTATGGGAGAGGGCGTGGACGACCGGTTCAACTCGACGCTGCGCGAGGCGTTCGGGTCCACGCCGTTCATCCTGACCAAGTTCGACAAGTTCATGAACTGGGTCAGGGGGTCCTCGATGTTCATGCTGCAGTTCGGTATCGCCTGTTGCAGCATCGAGATGATTCACACCTACGCCATCAAACACGACCTCGACCGCTTCGGTGCGGGGATTCCGCGCGCGTCGCCGCGGCAGGCCGACGTCATCATCGTCCCGGGGACCATCGTCTCGAAGTTCGCCCCGCGGATGAAGCGCGTCTACGACCAGATGCCAGAACCGAAGTTCGTCGTCTCGATGGGGTCGTGTACCATCTCCGGCGGCCCGTTCCAGGAGGGGTACAACGTCGTCAAGGGTGCCGAGGAGGTCATCCCCGTGGACATCCACGTCCCCGGGTGCCCGCCTCGCCCCGAGGCGCTGGTGTACGGCGTCGCCAAACTGCAGGAGCGCATCGCCAACGGCGAGTCCTCGCCCGTGACGGTCAAACCGTACGAACTCGAACAGTTCGGTGACCTCGAACAGGACGAACTCGTCGACAAACTCGCAGACGAGATAGACGAAGACGACCTCGTCATGCGGTACAACTGGGACAACTCGCCATAACCATGAGTCTGGAAAAACCCACACCCGACACGGCGGGCGAAGTCGGCGTCACCGAGGACGGCCTCGACTACGACGCGCTGGCCGACCTGCTCGGCGGCCACGTCCTCGACCGCGAGGAACACGTCAACGCCGAAGGGTTCGTCGTCCGTCCCGACGAGGTCCAGCAGGTCCTCTCGACGCTGAAGAACGAGGCCGGGTTCGACCACTGTGCCTGTGTCACGGCACAGGAGTACGACGACCGCTACGAATCTATCTACCACCTGCGGAAGTTCGACGACCCCACGCAGGAACTCTCGGTGGTCGTCCCGACGACGAAAGACGACCCGACCAGCGAGTCCGGCGCTCGCGTCTACTCGACGGCCGACTGGCACGAACGGGAGGCCTACGACCTCGTCGGCATCAACTACGACGACCACCCGGACCTGCGGCGCATCCTCCTGCCCGAGACCTGGCAGGGCCACCCGCTCTCGCAGGACTACAACCAGGACCAGCCTCAGATCGTCACGCTGCGTGAGAACGCGAACCCCCTCGAAGAGGACCACCGCAGCGAGGACGACCCGGACACGATGTTCGTCAACATCGGTCCGCACCACCCGGCGACCCACGGCGTCCTCCACGTGAAGACGGTGCTGGACGGCGAGCAGATTGCCGACATCGAACCGGACATCGGCTACCTGCACCGCTGCGAGGAGCAGATGTGCCAGAACGGCACCTACCGCCACCAGATTATGCCGTACCCGGACCGCTGGGACTACGTCTCGGCCGGCATCCTCAACGAGTGGGCCTACGCCCGCGCCGCGGAGGACCTCGCGGACATCGAGGTGCCCGAGTACGCGCAGGTCATCCGGACCATGAGCGCGGAACTGTGCCGCATCGCCGCGCACATGCTCGCACTCGGGACGTTCGCGCTGGACGTCTTCGGCGACTTCACCGCCATCTTCCAGTACGCGTTCCGCGACCGCGAGGTCGTCCAGAACATCCTCGAAGACCTCACCGGGCAGCGCCTGATGTTCAACTACCTGCGCCTCGGTGGCGTCGCGTGGGACCTGCCGGAACCGCGCGAGGAGTTCTTCGAGAAGACCCGCGACTTCCTCGACGACCTGCCGCACAAACTGGAGGAGTACCACGACCTCATCACGGGCAACGAGATATTCCAGATGCGGTGTGTCGACACCGGCGTCCTCTCCGAAGAGATGGTCAAGCAGTACGGCGCGACCGGGCCGGTCGCCCGTGGCTCGGGCGTCGACTACGACCTGCGCCGCGACGACCCGTACGGCTACTACGACGAACTCGACTGGAACGTCGTCACCGAGGAGGGCGGCGACAACTTCAGCCGCGTCCTCGTGCGCATGCGCGAAGTCGAAGAGTCGGCCCGCATCATCGAGCAGTGTGTCGACCTCCTCGAACAGTGGCCCGAAGACGAACGCGAGATTCAGGCCAACGTCCCCCGGACGCTGCGTCCGGACCCTGACAGGGAGATATACCGCGCCGTCGAAGGCGCGAAGGGCGAACTCGGCATCTACATCCGGTCGGACGGCACCGACAAGCCCGCCCGGTTCAAGATACGGAGTCCGTGCTTCTCGAACCTCCAGACGCTGCCCGAGATGTCCCAAGGCGAGTACGTTCCGGACATGGTCGCCTCGCTGGGTAGCCTCGACATTGTCCTCGGGGAGGTGGACCGCTGATGCAGTCCGCACCGTTGCCGGAGACACTGGCGAAGCTCGTCGGCCTCGACCCGAACAGCACGCCAGTCATGATTCTGATGAGCCTCGTCGGCGCGGCGCTCATCGGGACGCTGATGATGACCAACACGGCGCTGGCCGGTCCGTGGGCGAAGCGGAAGATAACCGCCGCGTTCACCGACCGCATCGCCGTCGACCGAATCGGGCCGTACGGCCTGCTCATCATCGTGGCCGACGCCGTCCGGCTGCTCTCGAAGGAACTCATCGTCCCCGACGGCGTCGACCGGCCCGCGTGGGACCTCGCACCGCTCATCATCGCGAGTTCTGCACTGCTGGGCTTCGCCGTCATCCCGATGGGGAGCGGCATCCACCTGGCCGACCCCGAGGTCGGCCTGGCCTACGTCTTCGCGACGGCCTCAATCGCCTCGGTCGGTCTCGTGATGGCGGGCTACGCGTCGAACAACAAGTACTCGTTCCTCGGCGGCCTGCGCGCCGTCGCACAGAACGTGGCTTACGAGATTCCGCTCATCCTCACCGGGGCGTCGGTGGTCATCTTCACCGGGTCGCTCCAGATGAGCGAAATCGTCGCGGCCCAACAGCAGAGCCTCATCGGTCCGCTTCCCTCGTGGTACGCGTTCGTCAACCCCTTCGCGTTCGTGCTGTTCATGATTGCGAACCTCGCGGAGGTCGGCCGCAACCCCTTCGACATCCCCGAGGCGCCGACGGAAATCGTCGCCGGGTACCAGACGGAGTACTCCTCGGTGTACTTCGTCCTCATCTATCTGGGCGAGTTCATCCACATCTTCCTCGGCGGGGCCATCATCGCCACTATCTTCCTCGGCGGTCCGGCGGGGCCGGTGCTGCCCGGCATCGTCTGGTTCCTCATCAAGATATGGGGCGTCTTCCTGTTCACGCAGTGGGCCCGCTCGGCGATTCCACGCGTCCGAATCGACCAGCTCATCGAAATCGGCTGGAAGGGGATGCTCGTCCTCTCGCTGGCGAACCTGCTGCTGACCGCGGTCATCGTCGGGGTGATCGCCTGATGACCGCACTCACGACCGACTACGCTGGAGGTAACTGCTAATGATTGGCATCCTGAAGTCCATGGCGACGACGATGAAACACGCCCTCGACGGGGAGACGTTCACGGTGGAGTACCCGGACGTCGCCCCCGAGGTGAGCCCCCGCTTCCGCGGCGTCCACAAGTGGAGCCAGGAGCGGTGTATCTGGTGTCGGCAGTGCGAGAACGTCTGCCCGAACAACACCATCCAGATCGTGATGGACGACCAGCGCAACGGCGAGCAGTACAACCTCCACATCGGCCAGTGTATCTACTGTCGACTGTGCGAGGAGGTCTGCCCGACCGACGCCATCCTGCTGACCCAGAACTTCGAGTTCACCGCGGACACGAAAGACGAGTTCGCCTACGACAAGGAGCAACTCAAGAACGTGCCGTGGTACAAGGACATCGACCCCCTCGAGTCCCGCGAACCCGACCGGGGTGCGTGGATAGGCGAGGGCGACGGCGAAGTCGACTACCAGTAACCGCTCGGGTTTTCTCTCCGCCGCGTCGTCGGGTGTAGCGATTGCCGATTTTTCCGCCATCGACACCGGATGGTCCGGTGATGGTCCCCGTTACAGGCGAGACGAAAGAGGAATCTTCAAAGGGACGCCGCAAAGAGTCTCAAAGTAAGATGGCACTGTACGAGTCAATCGCGTTCGCGCTGTTCGCGTTGGTGACGGTGGGCAGCGCGGCAGGCGTCGTGTTAGTTCGGGACGTCTGGCATTCGGCGCTGTTACTGGGCGTGTCACTGGTCAGCGTCGCCGTGTTCTACGTCATGAATCAAGCGGCGTTCGTCGCAACGATGCAGATTCTGGTGTACGTCGGCGGCGTCCTCATCCTCATCACCTTCGCGGTGATGCTCACCCGGGAGGACGAAACCGTCATCGAGGTGGCACCATGACCAGCAAACCGAAACTCAACACCGACGGGAGCCTCCTTCCGGGACTGGCGGCCGTCGCGCTGTTCGTCGTCCTCGGCGTCGTGTTCCTCGGGGCGTCGTTCCCGGCGCCGACCGGATTCGGTGAGTCCGCCGCCATCACCAAGAGCCTCGGCGCGGCGATGTTCGACATCGCGCCGAGCGCGATAATGGGCGAGAACGAGGCGGCCGTCCCCGGCGAGGGCTTCCTCGTCGCGTTCGAGATTATCGACGTCGTGCTGGTCGCGGCCCTGGTCGGCGCCATCATGCTGGCCCGGCGCGAGGAGGCCGGCGAAATCGTCGACCTCGGCGTCGACGACTCCGGCTCCGACGAACCGGCGGTCGCCGCCGACGGCGGCGAGGAGACCACGGGGGGTGACGACGCGTGATTCCCGCAGAGACGTACCTCCTGCTCTCGGCGGCCGTGTTCTGTATCGGCCTGTTCGGCATCCTGACCCGACGGAACGCGCTCGTCTTCCTGATGTCCGTCGAACTGATGCTGAACGCGGCGAACATCAACTTCGTCGCGTTCTCGCTCCAGCACGGCAACCTGACCGGACAGGTGTTCGCGCTGTTCGGGATGGCCCTGGCCGCCGCAGAGGTCGCCATCGGCATCGGCATCATCCTCGTGCTGTACCGCAACTTCACTGACGTTGACGTGACGAAGGCGACGACGATGAGGTGGTAACAATGGCTGCATTCACATACGCTCCGGCAATCGTCCTGCTGCCGTTCGTATCGTTCCTCGTCGCACTGTTCGCGGGCGACCGCATGCCGAAAGGCGGCGCGCTCGCGGGCATCGCTGCGACGGGCGGGTCGCTGCTGCTCTCTATCTGGGTCGCGCTCACCGTCGCCGGTGGGAGCGTCCACAACGAGTTCGTCTACACGTGGGTCGCCGGCGTCGAGTCGGTCGCGCTCCGGTTCGGCCTGCTTCTGGACCCGCTCTCCGCGCTGATGTTGCTCATCGTGACGCTCATCTCGTTCCTCGTCCACATATTCTCGCTGGGCTACATGAACGACGAGGACGAGACGGGCCTCCCGCGCTACTACGCCGGCCTCGGCCTGTTCACGGCGAGCATGCTCGGGTTCGTCGTCGCCAACAACCTGCTGATGGCCTTCATGTTCTTCGAACTCGTGGGCCTGTGTTCGTACCTGCTCATCGGCTTCTGGTTCCGCGAGGACGGCCCGCCGAGCGCCGCGAAGAAGGCGTTCCTCGTCACCCGCTTCGGTGACTACTTCTTCCTCATCGGCGTCGTCGGCATCTTCGCCACCTTCGGCACCGGCCTCTTCGCCCCCATCACGCAGAACGGCGAAGTGGTCGCCCAGAGCTTCCCGGTGCTCGCAGAGCACGCCATCGTCGACGGCGAGACGGAGGCCATCGCGATGCTCGACACCGTCGGCCTCTCCCCGCAGGCGTGGTTCACGGTGCTGGGTCTGCTCGTCCTCGGGGGGGTCATCGGGAAGTCCGCGCAGTTCCCACTGCACACGTGGCTCCCCGACGCGATGGAGGGCCCGACGCCCGTCTCCGCGCTCATCCACGCCGCGACGATGGTCGCGGCCGGTGTCTATCTGGTCGCACGGATGTACGGCTTCTACGCCATCTCCCCGACGGCACTCGCGGTCATCGCTCTCATCGGTGGCTTCACGGCCCTGTTCGCCGCGACGATGGGCCTGGTCAAACAGGAGATAAAGCAGGTGCTGGCGTACTCGACCATCTCCCAGTACGGGTACATGATGCTCGCGCTGGGCTCCGGTGGCTACATCGCCGCCGTCTTCCACCTGACCACTCACGCCGTGTTCAAGGCGCTGCTGTTCCTCGGTGCCGGGTCGGTCATCATCGCCATGCACCACAACGAGAACATGTGGGACATGGGCGGTCTGAAAGACGAGATGCCCGTGACCTACTACGCGTTCCTCTCGGGGTCGCTGGCGCTGGCCGGCATCGTCCCGTTCGCCGGCTTCTGGTCCAAGGACGAGGTGCTGTTCGAGGCGCTCATCCACGGGTTCGGTAGCGAGGGCGGCCTCGGGACGGCCTACCTCCTCGCGTACGCGATGGGGCTGTTGGCCGTCTTCTTCACCGGCTTCTACACCTTCCGGATGGTGTTCCTCACCTTCCACGGGAACGCTCGCACCGACACCGCGCGGAACCCCCACGGCGTTCGCTGGAACGTCAAGGGGCCCCTCGCGGTGCTCGGCGTGCTGGCCGCGACGGTCGGGTTCATCAACATGAAGCCCGTCGCGGAACTGACCGGCGCGCACATCGACTTCCTCCACAAGTGGCTCAACGGCCCCGAGGAGGGCGGCTGGCCGGCCGCACTCAACACCGGCCTCCATCACTACGAGGGGCTACTCCACGACGTGGCCCACGTCTCCGCGGGGTACCCGCTCGGTGAGACGCCGACCCTGCTGGCCTCGGCGGCCGTCTCGCTGGGGCTGGCGCTCGCCGGTGCCGGCGCCGCGACGGCGCTGTACCGCGGGCCCGACCCCGTCGAGCACACGGACAAGTTGGGCGGTCTGAAGACGCTACTCATGCACAACTACTATCAGGACGAGTATCAGGTGTGGCTGGCGACGGGGGTCACCTACCCGCTCGCCCGTGCGATGGACAAGTTCGACCAGGGCGTCGTCGACGGCGTCGTCAACGGCGTCTCCAGCGTGAGTCTGTTCGGCGGCAGTCGCATCCGCCGCATCCAGTCCGGCGTCGTCAGCAACTACGCGACGCTGCTGACGCTGGGGCTGGTGCTCCTGCTGGCCATCTTCGGCATCGCTGGGGGGTGGTTCTGAATGTGGGTCGCCGCACTCCTCGCCGTGACCCTCCTCGGGAGCGCCGCCGTCATGCTCTCGCCGGACCGCTACGCCGCGAAACTCGCGGCCGCAATCAGCGCCGTCCCGGCGCTCGCGAGCGTCTACATGTACTACGTCTTCCTCACCCAGAACGGCGGCGCGGGCAACGCCCTGCTCTCGCCCGGTGAGGTGGCCTTCGGCCAGCAGATTCCGTGGATAGACCTCGCGGGCTACACCATCTCGTACTACGTCGGGCTGGACGGCGTCAGCATGCCGCTGCTCGCGCTGACGACGGTGCTGACCACGCTCGCCATCGTTTCGGCGTGGACGCCCATCGACGAGCGACAGTCCCAGTTCTACGGCCTGATGCTGTTCATGGAGACGAGTCTGGTCGGCGTCTTCGCGGCGCTCGACTTCTTCCTCTGGTTCGTCTTCTGGGAGGGCGTGCTCATCCCGATGTACTTCCTCATCGGCGTCTGGGGCGGGCCCCGGCGGAAGTACGCCGCTATCAAGTTCTTCGTCTACACGAACGTCGCCTCCCTCGTCATGTTCGCGGGCCTGTTCGCGCTGGTGTTCAACACCGACCTCACGTCGCTGGCCCTGCCCGCGATGGCCGAGGCGTTCCGGAACGCGTCCGGTCTACCGACAATCGCCGGGTTCAGTCTGGCGACTATCTCGTTCGTCCTGATGTTCTTCGGGTTCGCGGTGAAGGTGCCCGTCTTCCCCCTGCACACGTGGCTGCCGGACGCTCACGTCGAGGCCCCGACGCCGGTGTCGGTGATGCTGGCCGGCGTCCTCCTGAAGATGGGGACCTACGCGCTGTTGCGGTTCAACTTCACGATGCTCGCGGAGACGGCACAGGCGCTGGCCGTTCCGCTGGCCATCGTCGGCGTCGTCAGCGTCATCTACGGCGCGATGCTGGCATTGGCCCAACGCGACCTCAAGCGCATCGTCGCGTACTCCTCCATCTCCTCGATGGGGTACGTCATCCTCGGCCTCGTCGCGTTCACGCCACACGGCATGGGCGGGGCGACCTTCCAGATGGTCGCGCACGGCCTCATCTCGGGCCTGATGTTCATGACCGTCGGCGTCATCTACAACACGACCCACACGCGCATGGTCGGCGACATGTCCGGCCTCGCGGACCGGATGCCGTGGACGGTCGGCATCTTCGTCGCGGCGGCCTTCGGCTACATGGGCCTGCCGCTGATGGCCGGATTCGCCGGCGAGTTCCTCATCTTCCAAGGCGCGTTCGACGCGCCGTCGCTCGGCGGGGCCGCCCCGGTGCTGACCTCCGCCGCGATGTTCGGTATCGTCGTCGTCGCCGGCTACCTGCTGTGGGCGATGCAGCGCACTCTGTTCGGTGGCTTCAGCCTTGAGACCGACTACGAGGTGGGCCCGGCCGCGTTCCACGACGTGGCGCCGCTGGCCGTCCTCCTGTTGCTGGTCATCGCACTCGGTGTCGCACCCGACCTCTCCTACGACATGATTCAACACGCTATCGAACCGCTCACCGGAGGTGGTGCATAGATGGTTCATCAGCTACCTAGCTGGGCGGGGCTCGCACCCGCTCTCGCACTCGCCGTGACGGCGCTCGTCCTGTTACTGGTCGACAGCGTCGACCCCGACACGACGAACACCGGACTCCTCGGCGGCATCTCCGTCGCCGGGTCGCTGGCCTCGCTGGCGTTCGCCGTGTGGTTCATCTTCGGCGGCACCGGCATCCCGACCAACGAGGGCGGCGTCGGGACGCCCGTGCTGTTCAACGGGCAACTGGTCGTCGACCAGATGGCCCTGTTCTTCATGATAATCGTCGCGAGCGTCACGGCGCTCGTGACCCTCGCCAGCACGGACTACGTGCGCGAACACGCCTATCAGGCGGAGTTCTACGCACTCGTCCTGCTGGCCGCCACGGGGATGTCCGTCCTGAGCGCCGCGAACAGTCTGGCGACGGCGTTCGTCGCCCTCGAACTCGTCTCGCTGCCCTCCTACGCGCTGGTCGCGTTCCTGAAGACGAACCGCGGGAGCGTCGAGGCGGGCCTGAAGTACTTCCTCATCGGCGCGGTGTCCTCGGCGGTGTTCGCCTACGGCATCTCGCTGGTGTACGCCGCCACGGGCGTCCTCCGCTTCGACGGCATCGCGACGGCCATCGAGAGCGGTACCGTCCAGACCATCGTCGACGGCACGGTGCAGGCCCAGTCCGGGTCGCCCGCCGTCCCGATGTCCGTGCTGGGCGTCGGCATCATGATGGTCATCGGCGGCGTCGCGTTCAAGATAGCCGCCGTCCCGTTCCAGTTCTGGGCGCCGGAGGCCTACGAGGGCGCGCCCGCCCCCATCTCGGCGTTCCTCTCGTCGGCCTCGAAGGCCGCCGGGTTCGTGCTCGCGTTCCGCACGTTCGCCGTGGCGTTCCCCATCGGCGCACTCGTCTCCAGCGGCGAGGCGCTGAACTGGTTCGTCGTCTTCCAAGTGCTCGCCATCGCGACGATGTTCGTCGGGAATTTCGCCGCCGCCACCCAGGAGAAGGTCAAACGGATGATGGCCTACTCCAGCGTCGGGCACGCCGGCTACGTCCTCATCGGCCTGGCCGCGCTGTCGGCCTCCGGTGACGGGATGGCCCTGTCGATGAGCGCCGGGATGGCCCACCTGCTCGTCTACGGGTTCATGAACACCGGTGCGTTCCTGTTCATCGCGCTCGCCGAGTACTGGGGCGTCGGCCGCCGCTTCGAGGACTACAACGGTCTCGGCCGACAGGCACCGCTGGCCTGTGCCGCGATGACCGTCTTCCTGTTCAGCCTCGCCGGCCTGCCCATCGGCGGCGGGTTCTTCTCGAAGTTCTACCTGTTCTCGGCGACGCTTGACGTCGGCGCGTGGTCGCTCGCGGCCGCGCTGGTCATCAACAGCGCCCTGTCGCTGTTCTACTACTCCCGGGTCGTCAAGGCAATGTGGATAGAGGAGCCCAAGGGTGACCGCTCCATCGAGTCGTACCCGACGGGACTGTACACCGCCATCGTCGCGGCCGCCGTCGTGACGGTGCTGCTGGTCCCCGGGTTCGACTACGTCTCGACGCTCGCGTTCCGCGCCGTCGAACTACTGTAGGTCGTAGACGAACACGCCGCCGCTCTCTCGTTTTTCCGCACGGTCCTGCGCTTCCAGCACGTCCAGATGGCCGACAGCCTCGCTCATCCCCGAGAAGTACTCCGTCGCCGGGAGGTCCCCGAACAGCGCCGTCATCACGTCGGCCGGCGTCGTCGGTCCTTCGGTCAGGACGTCCGCGACTTCCTCGGTGCGCTGGTCGTGTTCGGCGAGGATGGCGTCGATGCGCTCCCGCGGCGACTCCACGGGTTCGCGGTGGCCGGTCAGGAACCGGTCGTGGCCCTGTTCGCGGAGCCACCGGAGCGAGTCGTTGAACGCCGGTAACACGCGGGGTCGTTGGCCACCCCGGTCCTCCGGTGGCTGGAGGAAGGGGTTGGGAGTGATGTCCCCCAGCACGTTGTCGCCGACGATGGCCTCGTGGCGGCCGTCGTAGTCGTACGAGAAGATGAGTTCGCCGGCGGCGTGGCCCGTGACGTTCTCCGCAGTGAGTCGCTCGTCCGCGACGGTAATCGTGTCCCCGTCGCTCAACTCCCGGTCCGTCGCCACGCTCTGGGCGTACGCCAGAAATGCCTCCGGGAGCTGTGTGACCGCTTCGGCCGTCTCTCTGGAGATGCCACACCGTTCGAAGAAGTCGGCGAAGTACGACTGCTCGTACTTCAGTCGGGCCGCGAAGTCGCCCATGATGTCCGCCGCCTCGGCGCTGGCGAGGACCCGAGCGCCCTCCGAGCGGAGTCGCGCCGCCAGTCCGAAGTGGTCCGGGTGTGGGTGAGTCACGACCACCTGCGAGATGTCGCCGGGCGCGAGTTCACGCGCCTCCAACGTCTCCAACAACCGCGACCACGCCTCCTCGCTGTCCGGCCCGGGGTCGACCACCGTTCGACCGGCGACGTAGGCGTTGACCGCACCGACCTGAAACGGTGTGGGAATCGATACCCGTGTGAACATACCACGACCTATCGGGTCGGAGTGGAAAACTGTTCGTACACTCCCGGTCGGGCACAAAGGATTTATTCGTCGTTGCCCAAGGGACAGATATGAACAAGCACTTCGAAGACGCTCGGTACTACCTCAAGCGCGCCGGTGAAACCGCCAGCAAGGGCGTCAAAGAGGAACTCGAACCTGTCGAAGCGCGGTTCCGTGAACTGACCGGGAAGGAAGCGGAACCGGAGCCGGGCCGCCTCGACAGGGTGAAGGCCGACCTGAAAGACCTCCAGCAGAACGCCGAGGGCGAAGCCGAACAGGCAATCGCCGACGCCCGCTCGAAAATCGAGTCCTACCGGCAGAAAGACGAGACGGAAGCGTAGTCGGAACGCAATTCTTAATGTATCCGGTCGAATAGCCACGGGTGTAGCCGGGTTGGTGATCTAGTCCGGTTATGATACCTCCTTCACACGGAGGAAGTCGGCGGTTCGAATCCGCCCCAACCCATTTCATATTTCTCGCTCCGACGAGCGTAGCCTGTGTCGTGTGTTCGGCGAGATTCAGTCCATCGAATCTCCGACCGACCACGTATTCGGCACGTCAGAGCCGCCAGCGGCGCAGACGTCGCTCGATTAGCGGGTTTCTAGTAAGGAGGGTCGACGTCGAACGGCCGCCCGTGGCAGACGAACACCCTAGACGGGCGGTCCTCCGTTGGGCCGGGGGCCTGACTGCGGTCGGGTTGGCCGGCTGTGCGGACACGGCAAGCACCGACGGTGACGGGACAGCGTCGTCCCCGACGACTGCCGGGACCGACGCGACCGAGACACAGAGCGAAACAGCGACCGAAACCGACACAGAGACCATACAGATGAGTACTGTCTTTCACTTCTCCGGCGGGACTGGCGAACAGTCGCACGCACTCAACAACGTGGCGAACTTACTGGACGCGGACGGGACGGACGTCGAGAACGTCGTCCTCGTCGCCAACGGACAGGGCATCAAACTGCTCGCCCGATCCACCGCCGAGAACCCCGACCGGGTTCGGTCGCTCGTCGAGGACGGCGTCTCGTTCCGCGCCTGCCGGAACTCGATGGAGGCGTTCAGCCTGAGCGAGGCCGACCTCATCGAGGGCGTCGAAACGGTCCCGGCAGGGGTGGCCGAACTCACCGAACTGCAGGCCAGAGAGAACTTCGCGTACATCGAGACACCCTGAGCGGACGACGGCGGACGAGGCACCGCTCGCGGTGTGCTGGGGACAGGTACCTCCCGAGAAGAGCACTTACTCACCGAACAGAACTTCTCGTGCCGTCCAAGCGGAGGTTTTCGGAACGGTCTCGTCGAAGGCCTTCTTCGCCTTCAGGAAGGTCCCCTCGGGAATCTGCGTGTTGTCGCCGGGCATCACGGCCACGTCGTCCCCGGTCCCGTCCTCCAGTGAGACGGCGGCGACGGGCATCGAAAACCCGACCACTGCGACTGTGAGGACGGCGAGCGTGACGACCGTTCGAGAGAAGGTCTCTACCATATCGACACCATGTACGTGCCAACTCGACATATAGTAGTACGGTCAGCTATCGCCCGACGCCATAGCGGGGCGTGGCAGGCATGATAGCCCTCGGTCGACCTGTGGTAACGACCCCGCGAGACGCGACTCACGCCGTCTCGACGAACTGTGCGTCCGCAGAGGTGTGGCCGCGATTGAACGAGAGGACGCGAGCGCGAACCACGTCACCGACCGAGAGCGACGACGGCACGCCTTCGGTGAAGACGACGAACCCTTCGACCTTGCCGACGGCGACGCGGTCGCCCGAGTGATGGTCGGTGAACTCGGTGATGCCGAACTCGTACGTCTCGCCGATATCTACCGGCGGTTCGCGCTCCTGTGCGGCCTCGTGTGCGCGCTGGGACTCACGGGCGTCCGAAGAGCCTCGGCGTCGGAGCGCCGCGACGCCGAGGAGGAGGACGACCACGCCGCCACCGACCGCGAGCAAGATGTGGTTCACAGCGGGAGTGTCAGCGGCCACGTTATAATAGGTTGGAGAGTCGGAGTCGAGATTACGCAGCGTCGTCGTCGAGACTGTCGGCCTCGTACTCGTCCTCGTACTTCGCCACGGCGGCCTCGAAACTCTCACGGGCGCGCTCGTAGGTCGCTCGGAGGTCCTCGATGGGCGTTCGAGTGGCGTCGACGCGCAGGTCCTCGTGGTACGGGTCCATCTCCCGGTCCTCCGTGGTCGTCACCTTCAGCGCGGCGGACTGGACCTCGAGGTCGGTGCGCTTGTCACCCCCTTCGGTGTGGCCCACTTCGAGGGCGTCTATCAGTCGTTCGGCGAGCGGCGCGTCCGGGTCTGCCGACTCGAAAGCGTCGGCCGTCGCCTCGACGACAGCCTCGCCGGTGAGGAGGTTCCCAGCGACGGTCAGCCCCTCCCGTTCGACGTGCCCGAACCACTCGCCGCACTCCTCGCCGGAGAAGGCGAACGTCCCGTCGGCGTCGACACCGTGGAGTTGCCGTGATGGTTTCCCCTCGTCGGCCGCGAGCAACGCCGACAGTGCGTCCTCGACGGCGAGTCCGTCGGCGAGGTACTCGACTCCCTTCCGTCCGAGTTCGACGTTGACCAGCGACTGCGTCGCCACCGCCCCGTGTTCGTTGGCGAACGGACACAGCGTCCCGACGGCGGCGAGTCGCGTGGTCACGGCGACGCCGTACCGCGTCTGGTCGGTCCCCTCCTCGTCCTCGTAGGACTCGCGCACGCAGATGCTGAACGTCACGGCGTCGCTTCGGGCCCGACAGCACAAAAGCGGTCGGGCAGAGGCGATGAACGAGTTCTACGACTATACGCGAGAATTATAAACTTTGATAGCTGGGAAGGTGAATTTATAGTGGACTTTACCGGTGGTTCTTGTATGGAGAACACTATACATATAGGGCCTACTCAGCGACAGGGGGCCGTTGAGGACCGGTACGCACAGATAAAGTGTATCACGAGGGCAGGTGACCGGCGGTGAAGGAACGAGGCACCGACCAGCGACGGAAACTGCGGGCTGTGTGGTTATCAGCGTTGCTCGTGTTCTCGATAACCGCGCCACTGACTTTCGCCGCCTCACCAGCGGCCGGCAACACGCTCAGCGCCGGCAACACGGCCGTCGGAAACGCCCCGATGGCGGACATCCCGGACGCGACCATCGACCCGAGCAGCGACTCCGACCTTCCGGTGTCGTACAACGTCAGCAAGATGGGCATCGCGGACGGCGATGTCGTACTCGTCCTCACGAACGAGAGCGACCCCGACCGCCCCACCGTGGCGTCAGTCTCGGGACTCTCGACGAAGGCGGAGGACTACCCGGTGACGATTCCAGCGGGCTCACTCGGTACGACAGCAGACGTGAGCGTCCAGATGATAGACGACAGCGGGTCCGAACCGTCAGCTATCTCGGGTGCGAGCGATACGGCGACGATTACCGTCGACACTAGCTCGGCCAACACCGGCCCCTCCGCCGCGCTGTCGTTGAACGAGACAGACCTCGCTGTCGGCGATACCGTCGAACTCGACGCCTCCGGGTCGGCAGACCCGGACGGGACCATCGACAGCTACGCGTGGGATTTCGACGGCGACGGTCAGATAGACAGGACGACGAGTAGCCCGACGGTCGCGCACACTGTCGACACGACTGGCGCCTACGAGATGAGCGTCTTCGTGGCCGACGACGACGGCGCCACCGCGGCCGCATCAGCACAGGTCTCCGTCAGTGAGGTCGGAGCGCCGAGTGCGGCACTGGCAGCATCACCTACGTCAGCCGCCGTCGACCAGTCAGTGTCGTTCGACGCCTCGGGGTCGACCGACGCCGACGGGACCGTCGAACAGTACGAGTGGGACTTCGACGGCGACGGCACCTACGACGCGACGACCAGCGGACCGACCACCAGCCACGCGTACGACAGTGTGGACTTCTACACCGCGACGGTCCGCATCACCGACGACGACGGAAAGACCGACACTGCGAGCGTGGACGTCACCGTCGGCGACGCCGGTGACCCCGTGGCGTGGTTCACGCCCACGCCGTCCTCAGCCAATTTCCCGTCGACGTACCCCTCGGTCGCGGAGTCCGTCTCCTTCGACGCGGCGAACTCCTTCGACCGCGACGGGTCCATCACCACGTACGAGTGGGACTTCGACGGCGACGGCACATACGATGCGACCGGCCAGTCAGTCAGTCACTCCTACGGGAGTTCGGGAACCTACGACGCGAAACTCCGCGTGACCGACGACAACGGCAACACGGCCGTCAGAACCGTTCGGATGTTCGCGGGCCTCTCTCCGAGCGTCGTCTCCAGCGACGTCACGCACGTCGGCGGTACTCAACCGCAGATGACCGACGTCAGCGTGGACGCCTTCTTCTCGTCCGACCTCGTGCAGATTCAGGTCAAGAACGACACGAGTCAGACGTTCGAGGACGACTACGAACTGAAGGGACTCGGCGTCGACGACACCACCGAACTACAGATTTCGGTCACGGTCGAAAACTACGTGCCGCGCTCGCTCATCGGGAGCGCCCACGACGTCGAGTGGACCCGGACCAACAACGGCGACGGGACGTGGACCATCACCATCACGGGGACGCCCGCAGAGCTACAGTACTACTTCGAGGACGGCGGTGGGACCCCGTCGTGGGACGGGACGCTACAGGCGACGGACGCCGACGCACAGGCCATGACGTACGCCGTCGGCGACCTGCGCGTCTTCGAGACCCAGCGCCAACGCCGGTTGAACGGGTCCGCGTTCCTCACCGACGCACAGAGCTTCGGACAACCGCGGTACGACACCTCCGGCGCCAACGACGCCATCGAACTCAGCCTGAGCGCGGCCCACTTCAACGCCGACGGCACCGTCAACGACGGGTTCTTCGAGGCGTACCTCCCGCCGGCGATGTTGGACCACTGGGGCGTGAGCGCCTCCGCACTCAGCGGCTCCTTCCAAGGAGCGACTCGCCAATCGACGATAACGAGCACGCAGAATGGCGGTGCACGAATCGACTTCAGCGTCCACTACTCGTCGGGTGACGCGTCAATCACCGTCGACAACACCGCACCGACCGCCGAGGCCGGCAGTGACCAGACCGTCACCGTGGGCGAGTCGGTGTCCTTCGACGGGAGCGCCTCGACGGACAACGCGGAGCTAGACACGTTCGAGTGGGACTTCGACGGCGACGGCACCTACGACGAGAACGGGTCCTCGGCGACGACCAGCCACACGTTCCAGAGCGACGGGACGAAGACAGTCACGCTCCGCGTGACCGACGGCGCGGGTAACACGGCCACTGACACCGTAACCATCACCGTCGAGTCCCAGAGTGGTGGCGGCGGTGGCGACGGCGACGGGCCGGTAATCGTCAATCCTGCTCCGGCCGAGGAAGAGACCGAAGTCCTCGAAAACCAGTCGACCGAGGTCGTGACCGACACCAACACGACAGAGGACAGGGACGGACCGACCGACGAACCGACGGCGACCCCCGAACGCACACAGACCCCCGACGCGCCGACTGAATCAGAGAGGACCACGACGCCGGAGCAGACCCCCGCCCCGGCGGACGACACCCCGACCGCAGAACCCGACGGTAAAGACGACGCGCCCGCCGCGGAACCGACGACCGGTGCGGACGGCCCCGGCTTTGGCGTCCTCGTCGCCCTACTCGGTCTGACAGCCGGCGCGTTCCTCGGTCGCAGACGGGAGTAAGCCCACACTACGACCGGCGCTCGGTTCAGAGTCCGAGTTTGTCCCTGAGACCGCCACTCGACGACGTCGATTGGTCGTCGAACGACCACTCGGTCGGGAGTTCCTCGGCCAGTTCGGCCACCTCGTCGTCGCCGAACCGCGGGTCCGAGACGGCGTGGTCGAGCCACTCGCCCCACTCCTCGGGCGAGAGGAGTCCCCGAGAATCCGTCTCCCACTGGTCGACGAGAGCTTCGCGGTCGCGGAAGGGGATGTCCATGCCGCTGTCGCCCCAGTACAGCGGGGAGAGTTCGAACGCGTGGGTGTCGCCGTCCAGCCAGACGAGGCGGTAGGGGTAGTCGTTGTACAGGAAGACGTCCTCTGGACCCACCTCGTCGCCGTTGGGGAGTTCGAGCGTCTCGCTCATGGGCGACACTACGGGCGCGTTCGGTTTCAGGGTTGTGCGGACCGCTCCGGAACGGCGTCAGAGAGAGGAATGTCGGGCCGGCGGTCGCCGTCTCAGTACTCGTGGAGGGGGCGCTGGCGAATCTTGGTCCGCAGGTCGCCAATCGAGGGGTTGCCGTCGCCGACGAACTGCTGACAGACGGCGTGGACCTCTTCGCGGGTAATCTTGACGTTCCCCTGTTCGATGACGTCTGCCGGGCGAGCGCGGAGTTCGCGGATGGTCCCCACTGCCAGCAGGAAGGGGATGGCCCACGCCGACAGGGAGTTGCCCCGCGTCTCCGGCATGGCGTCGAGCCACGTCTGCGCGCCGTCGAGGTAGCTCTCGGCCCGGGCGGTCACCTGTTCGATGACCGGGACCAGCGACTCGACGTTGCTCGGGTCGCCCACGTCGCCATGGTCGAGTCCCTCCTCGCGGAGCAGTTCCAGCGGGAGGTAGACGTTGTTCTCCTCCTCCATGTCCGTCGCGGCGTCCTTCGCGACGTTTACCAACTGGAGCAAGAGCGCGAACGAGCGGGCGTTCTCCTCCATCCGGCGGACCTGTTCCTCGGTCGCTTCGTGGGAGACGAGGCCCGTCACGAGAGTCCCGACGGTGCCGGCGGCGTACCAGCAGTACTCCTCGAGTTCTTCGAGCGTCTTGATGCGCAGGCCGCCCTCGTCGGCGTAGCGGTCGACGAACATCGCCATCCCGTCGACGAGTTCGCGGACCGGACCGCGAATCGCGTCGAGCGAGTGGCTTTCGAGCGACCGGAAGACGCCGACCGCCCGGCCGGCGTTGTCGACGACCTCCCAGTCGTCGGTCGTCGTCGCCGGGAGCCACTCTGCCGCCGCGTCGTCGAACGCCCTGACGGAGGTGTCCGACGACGGGTCCAGCGTCCGACTGTACAGACGGAGGAGGTCCGCCTGTACGGCCGGCGGGATGTGCCCGGCGTCCTCGATGGTGTCGGCGACGCGGCAGAGGAGATAGCCGACACAGATGTCGCGTGCCATCGGCTCGTCGAGTTCCGCAATTGTCAAACTAAACGTCCGCGAGACCCGGTGGACGGCGTCGTAGCACCACGCAATGTCTTCCTGTGACGACCGGCCAGTGTGGTTCTGAGACATTCCCGTCACCCGGCGTAGGGCGTACTGTAATAAAAATGGGTTGGCTGGCGGGCGTGACACGATGGCGGCACCGGTGCCGGGTGTCGTCGAACGCCACGCCTAAGCCGAGCAAGTGCCTACCCTGACCCATGACCGTCCCCCGTGCGGTAGTGACGGGTCGATGAACCGCAACGACGCGGTCGTCCTCGGTGTGACCGTCGCCGCCGTCGTAATCGTCCCCGGACTCGCCAACGGCTTCCTGAGTCAGATGGGACACCCCTGGGTCGGCAGCGCAGTCTGGGCGCTGGGCTACGGCCTCGGCGTGGTCTACATCTGGTACGAGTGGATACGGCCGCTCGACATCAGCGCCCCGGAAGGCGTCAGTCGCCCCACCGACGAGGACTCAGTCGAAGAGTAATAACTGAGTTCGAGTTCGTTAATAAATTCGACCAACAGAGCCGCATTACGTAGCAGTTGAATTAATAATCCCCCGTCGTCTATCTCCGCATATGAGTACTGCGGACACGCGGACCCTCCGACTCCGTGTCCCGGAGATGGACTGTTCGTCCTGTGCGGCGACGGTAGACTCGGCGGTGGCCGACCTGCCGGGCGTCGAGTCCGTCGACACGCGGCCGGGGAGCGGTATCGCGGTGGTGACGTTCGACGCCGAAGCGGTCGACCGGGAGACGCTCGTCTCGGCCATCGAGCAGGCGGGCTACCCCGTCCAGAGCGCGAGCGACGACGACGAGACGGACGTGCCGACGAGCGACGAGCGGTCGTCCGTCTGGCGGTCGGTCCGGGCGAAGAAGACGGCCGTGGGCGGCGTGTTGCTCGCCGTCGGCCTCGTCGCCGAGTTCGGTCTGGCCCCGACTCAGGTCGCCACGCTCGGCCCCGTCGGGCCGCTGGGACTCGTGGAGTTCTCGCTCGCGGACCTCCTCTTCCTCGGTGCCGTCGCCGCGGCCGGACAGGAGATTCTCCGGGGCGGCGTCGTCGCCGCCCGCCAGCGCAACCTCGGCATCGACTTCCTCATGTCGGCGGCCATCGTCGGGGCCATCACCGCCTCGCTGGTCGGCGACGAGACGCTGTACGTCGAGGCGGCGACGCTCGCCGTCCTCTTCAGCGTCGCCGAGTTGCTGGAGGGGTACGCGATGGACCGCGCCCGCAACTCCCTGCGTGAACTGGTCGACCTCGCGCCCGACGAGGCGACGGTCCTGCGGGACGGCGCGGAGGTGACCGTCCCCGTCGACGACGTGACCGTGGGCGACCGGGTGGTCGTCCGCCCGGGCGAGAAGATACCGACCGACGGGGACGTACTCGACGGCGAGTCGGCCGTCGACGAGTCGCCGGTCACCGGCGAGTCCGTCCCGGTCGACAAGACGCCCGGTGACCCGGTGTACGCGGGGACGATGAACGAGGGCGGCTACCTCGAACTGCAGGTGACCGCGCCGCCGGGCGAGGACACCCTCTCGCAGGTCATCCGTCTCGTCGAGGACGCCGAGGCTAAGAAGACCGAACGCGAGCAGTTCGTCCAGCGGTTCTCGAACTACTACACGCCGCTGATGGTCACACTCGCAGTCCTCGTCACCGTCGGCCCGCCGCTCCTCTTGGGCGCGCCGTGGCTGGAGTGGTTCGTCACCGGCATCACCCTGCTGGTGCTGGCCTGCCCCTGCGCGTTCGTCATCTCGACGCCCGTCACCGTCGTCGCTGGCATCACGAGCGCCGCCAGAAACGGCGTCCTCGTGAAAGGCGGGACCCACCTCGAAGCGATGGGCGGCGTCGACGCGATAGCACTCGACAAGACGGGGACGCTGACGAAGGGCGAACTCTCCGTCACCGACGTGGTCCCCGTCGGCGACCGCACCGAGACGGACGTGCTTCGGTGTGCCCGCGGCCTCGAGGCGCGGTCGGAACACCCCATCGGCGAGGCCATCGTCGCACACGCCGACGAGGCCGCCGTCGAGGTGACCGAACCTCGCAGTTTCGAGAGCCTGACCGGCGAGGGCGTGCAGGCGACGCTCGACGGGACCCGCCACTACGCGGGGAAACCCGGTCTGTTCGCCGACCTCGGGTTCGAACTCGACCACGCCCACGTGGTGGACCCCTCCGGCGACCTCGCGCGCGAGGTGCAGGACATGTGCGACCGGCAGGGCTGTCTGAACCTCGTGGAGGACACCATCCCGCGCCTGCAGGACGAGGGCAAGACCGTCGTCCTCGTCGGCACGGAAGACCACCTCGAAGGCATCGTCGCCGTCGCCGACGAACTGCGACCCGGCGCGAGAGCGACCGTCGAACGCCTGCGCGAACTGGGTATCGAACCCGTGATGCTCACCGGCGACAACGAGCGCACCGCCCGCGCCATCGCAGAACGGGTCGGCATCACCGACTACCGCGCTGGCCTCATGCCCGACGAGAAGGTGGCCGCCGTCGAGGAACTGCTCGGCGAGTACGACAGCGTGGCGATGGTCGGCGACGGCGTCAACGACGCGCCTGCGCTGGCGACGGCGACGGTGGGCATCGCGATGGGGGCGGCCGGCAGCGATGCGGCCATCGAGACGGCCGACATCGCACTGCTGGGCGACGACATCGCCCGACTGCCCTACCTCGCCACCCTCTCGAAGAAGGCCACCGGCGTCATCAAGCAGAACGTCTGGTCGAGCCTCGGCCTGAAACTTCTGCTGGCCGTCGGCGCGGTCACGGGCTACGTCGGCGTGGCGCTGGCGGTACTGCTCGGCGACGCGGGGATGACCGTCGGGGTCACCGGCAACGCCATGCGCCTCTCGCGGGTCGACGCCGACTGGGACGCCGACGGCGAGTAGTCCCGCGCAGTCACGTTCACGAACACACATACAACAGCAGTTGTAGTCATCCAGAAACCCTTATCCCGGTCGTAGACGCACACCGACGCATGGACGACCAGTCGCTCGGCGACGGGGCACCCGGTTTCAGGGCCCGCGCCGGTTGGACGCGCGAGCAAGCGGCGGGCATCGAACGCACCGACGAGAACGTGGCACCCGTCTTCTACCCGCCCGAGGACGACCAGATACCGCACCTCCACATCTGGGACACGTGGTTCCTGCGCGAGCGCGACGGGACGCTCGCGGAAGTCGACGGGTACCGCATCTGTTTCTCGCTGACCGCGCCGTCGGACCTCCTGCCGGGGAAACGCCACGACGTGGCGACCATCCGCTGTTTCTACTCGGACGACGGTCGGAACTGGCACGACGGCGGCGCCGTCTTCGACGACGCGCTGGGACAGCGCCAGTGGGCGGGGTCCGCTCTGTACGACGACGACGGCTCTATCTATCTGTTCTACACCGCGGCCGGCGAGGACGGTGCCGAGGACCTGACCTACTCTCAGCGCATCGTCGGAGCGAGCGGCGGCACCGTCCACACCGGCGACGGGTTCGCGCTCCAGGGTCCGTGGACCCACCACGAACTGCTCCGCCCGGACGGCGACCGGTACGAGCGCGAGGACCAGTCCCGGGCGATGATTTACACGTTCCGCGACCCGTGGTTCTTCGAGGACCCGAAGACGGGCGAGACGTGGCTCCTCTTCGAGGCCAACTCCCCCGTTCCCGAGGGGAGCGACGTCTGTGACGGCGACGCCGCCCAGCAGGGGTACAACGGGAGCGTCGGCGTCGCTCGCTCGCCGACTGGCGACCCCCTCGAGTGGGAACTGGAGGACCCCCTGCTGGACGCCGTCGGCGTCAATCAGGAACTCGAACGCCCGCACATAGTCTACACGGACGACCTGTACTACCTCTTTATCTCCAGTCACCTCCACACGTTCGCGCCGGGGCTGGACGGGTACGACGCGCTGTACGGCTTCGTCGCCGAGGACCTGCGCGGCGACTACGTCCCGCTGAACGACTCGGGCCTCGTCGCCACGAACCCCGCGAACGCGCCGTTCCAGTCGTACTCGTGGATGGCGTTCCCCCACGACGACGAGGTACTGGTCCAGAGCTTCTTCAACTACTTCGACTTCGCCGGCGAAACGCTGGACGAAATCGCACACCTCCCGGAGTCAGAACAGATGCGGCGCTTCGGTGGCACCCTCGCCCCGACCCTCAGGCTGACCGTCTTGGGGACGCACACGGAGATAATCGGCAAACTCGGCCACTGGCACGTTCCGATGGCCGGCGAGCGACTGCCGCCCACGGAGCGAGAACTGATTCGCCGGGCACAGTCCGACGAGGAGGGTCGCGGCGGCTACGGCGCGGATAACTGACTCAGCGCCGCATCGACGGCGCGTCACGGGCACTCGAACGGGGGTCGACGTCCCACGCGCGGTCCATCTCCCAGACGTCGAGCGACGCCACCGTCGCGCGCCCGCCCTCGGCGGCCATCGAGACGCCCACCGCGTCATCGCTGGTCGGGTAGACGCGACTGGTCAGGCAGTGCCGTTCGTTCGCGAACACCTCGACGACGCTCCCGTCGACGAACACCCGCAGCGACAGCGGCGAGTCGTAGGGCGTGACCCGCATCCGCTGTGTGGCGGTCGTCGCCTGAGGGTCGTGGCTTGCCGCCGAGCGGTCGACGAGTATCTCGCTGTTGCGCGTGTACCGAACCGGCGTCCGTTCGTCGCGCTCCGGCGTCTCCAGTACGGAGAGTTCGACCGCCTCGGCGTCCTCCAATCGAATCGTCGCGCGCAGTTCGAACGAACGGCTACTGACGTCGAGGCGCTGGCGGTCCCCGCCCGCCAGACGGAGTTCGTCGTAGTGGGTGTTCGCGCCGCGGAGGTCGGTGAGTTCCGGCGCGGGGCGCTGACAGAGGCCGCCGTCGTCGGCCAGCGACAGTTCGCGGGGGAGCGACATGGTGCCGGACCATCCGGCGTCCCACTGGGCGGAGAGGTCACGCGCCTCCGGAATCCAGCCCCACGTGAGGATGCGGCCGTCTTCCGTCCACATCGACTGCGGGGCGTAGAAGTCGCCGTGGTCGAGTTTGTCCCGTCGCTCGGCGGTGAACTCCCCGTCCTCGTACTCTCCGAGGAAGTAGACCACGTCCTCGTAGTTCGAGACGTGCAGGAGGTCGCGGTCCCCGAACTCCAGCAACTCCGGACACTCCCAGACCGTCCCGGCGGTGTCCCGGTCGCCGCTGAGGATGGGGCCGCGGTACTCCCAGTCCCGGAGGTTCTCCGAGACGTACAGCAGGGCCGCGCCGCCGCCGCCCTCGATGCCCGCGCCGATGAGTTGGTGCCAGACGCCGTCCTCGCGCCAGACGCAGTGGTCGCGGAACTCCCCCTCCCAGTCCTCGGTCCGCAGGACTTCGGGTTCCGAGGGCGTCTCCTCGATGACCGGATTGTCCGGGTCCTTTATCCACGCGGATAGCTCGTCGTCTGCCGCGGTGGCGATGCAGGGCAACTGCTTCTTGTCGCGCCCGCCGGTGTAGAGGATGGTCGCGGTGCCGTCGTCGTCGACGGCGCACCCGGACCAACAGCCGTCTCGGTCCGGGCCGTCCGGCGACGGTGAGAGGGCCACCGGCCGGTCCTCCCAGTGAATCAGGTCGTCGCTGACCGCGTGGCCCCAGTGGATGGTGTTGTGGAACGGGCCGGTCGGGTTGTACTGATAGAACAGGTGATACCGGCCGTTCCAGTGGATGAGACCGTTCGGGTCGTTGAGCCAGTTGGCCGGCGGGGTGACGTGGTACGAGGGGCGAAGCGGGTCCCCCGCAAGCCGTTCACGCATCGCCGTCAGCGTCTCGACGTCCTTCGGACGGCCGGTGAACGGAACGTCGTCGCCGTCGGCGAGATAGGCGAGCGCGTTCGAAATAAGCGTCTCGCGGTTGCCGCGGCAGATGTCGTGGGTTGGCTGGAGGAACGAGACGGCCGAACCGACGCCGAGGACCCGCCCGTCGCCGGGGTGCCACGAGACGGTCGCCATCCCCTTGACGACGTCCGTCTCTCCGCGCGCGGTGCTGGCGAGGACGTCGCCTTCCATCGGCGCGACGTGTTCGTAGCGGGCGTAGGGTGCAGTCACGCCCGGCCCGCGCGTGTGGACCCTGAGCGTGTCGAACCCCTCGGCGAGGGGGTGGCCGGCGTACAGCGTCTTCCAGAGCGGGCCGGTCGGTTCGTCGATTTCCTCCCAGCCCACCGCGTCGGGACCGACGGGGTCGAACCCGAGCGGTTCGACGGCCGCCATCGCGCCGAGCGTCAACAGGAGCGTCCCGCCGGCCCGGACGTACGAGGCGAGCGTCTCGCCCGCGGGACCGGCGACGGCGTCACCGTCGAACGGGTCGTCCCGGTGCCACCAGAGGACATCGTAGGCCGTTGGGTCGACCGTTGCGAGCGAGCACCGCTCGACGGCGTCGAACGCCTCCTCGCACCACTCGTATGCCGCCGTCTGTTCGTCGGAACAGGAGTCGACGTACAGACAGCCAACGCGTCGCGACTCTACCATTGAGGGTACTCACCCTCTCAAATATAAAAGCATTCGGCAATCGTTCGTGTCTATTCCTGACCGAACGTGCTCGAAATTTGGCTCGGCGGGGTCGTGACTACCCGGCCAGCGACGACAGAAGGGGAGACCAGAGTCAGGCCACCCGGGCGCTACGGGCCTCGGACTTCCAGTCGATGACCGTGTCGTGACACCGCGGACAGACGAACTCCGTCAGTTTGGTCGTCTCGTCGTTGTAGGTCATTCGTGTGCCACAGCTGGAGCAGTTCATTATAGTTGATTATATACCTCCAATTGTATTAAGCGTTCGTCCTCCGGTCATTCCTCGAGCAGACGACGCGTCGATTCCGGGATAGCGACGCCGCGCGCGTCGACGATGGCCGAGAGCGACTCGCCGTCGAGGAGTCGGACGCCCTCGTCCGCCGCGAGCGACGACACGCCGTCGTCGAGGCGACCGGCCGTCGCCAGCATCACCGCACCCACGTCGGTCGACGCTCGGAGGTCGGTACAGCGCTCGACGGCCGCCGCTCCGACCGTCGCTTCGTCTGCCGTCCTGACGACGACGCCCATGGCGTCACCGTCTCCCCGCCGGGCCAACAGGTCGTACGGCGACTCTGCCGTCGCCTCCGCCGCCCACACCGTCTCGCTCAGCGCGTCCGCGACCACTCGTGCGAGTGCGTCCCGGTCGAGCGAGCGCAGGCGCTCGACGGTCGAGTCCGGTACCCCGGGTCCGGACAGCGACGGGCCGGACGGCGCGTCCGGGGCGTCGATAGCCGCCTCGATGTCCGTCGGGCCGTCGTCCTCCGGCATCGGGTCACCGATGGTGCCCGTCGCCGCGTAGTCGGGTTCGTCGTCGGACCCGATGCGGTCGTCGACGTCCTCACCGGCGAGCATCGCCTCGGTTCGCTCGATACGCTGGTCCAACGCCTCGCGCTCCGCCTCGAGGTGGGCCACCGCGTCGGGGTAGCAGTCCCGGGCCGTCGCGAGCGCAGTCTCGAACGCCTCGGCCGCGGCCTCGAACTCCGCCAACGCGGCCTCGTACTGCCTCGCCTCGCGATACCAGTCGCCCGCTCGCATCGCCTCGACGGCGACCGCTCGCTGGGCCCCCGTCAGCTGCTCCGCGACCGTCCCCAACCGCTCGCGGACCGCCTCCGGGTCGCCCGCGAACCGCCTGTCGCCGCTCCCCCAGTCGAGTTCGAGCACGCGCCGGTAGCGTGCCATCGCCGTCGCCCAGCGCTCGGCCGCCACCGCCGGGTCGTCGGCCTCGACGGCCTCGTTGTCCGCGGCGACGGCCCGTCGGAGCGGCGACTGTTCGAGTTGCGCGACGATTCGGTCGAGGCGGTCCCGTTCGGCCTCGATAGCCTCGGCGTCCTCGATTCGGGTGTAGTCGAGCGACAGCGCTGCGTCGTACTCCTCGCGGGCCCGCTCGTAGGCCTCGTAAGCGCCCTCGTAGTCGTCCTCGCGCCAGCGCGACTCGCCCTCGTCTGTCGCCTGCCGGGCCCGCCCGACACGAATCTCCGCGATAGTGTTGACACAGCGGTCCTCCATCGGGTCGATGCGGGTACTGAGCGCACCGCCCGGGCGGTCCGTCGAGAACCGGAGCGCCGTCGCCCGGGCGGTTTCGAGGTGGTCCTCTGCCCGCCGGGCCATCTCGAGTGCCCGTTCGTAGTCGCCGTCGTCCCTGTGGTCCCGCGCCGTCACGAGCGTCTGTTTGACTCTGTTTCGCTCGTTCTCGACGCGTATCCACGCCTGCGAGGCGGCGCTGAGGTACTCCGCGGCGTCGGCCAGTCCGTCCGTCCCGGTGTAGACGTGCCACGTCGACCCGCCTTCACGGCGAAAGGTCAGCCGACCGCTTCGAACGCTCGTCGCCTGTTCGACCTGTTCCACCTCGACCAGCGGAACCGCGAACTGTCGGTCGCCGCCCTCGTCGCCGACCAGAACGACCACTCGCCGGTCCGTGAGGACGGCGATGGTCCGATAGCCCCGCCCCGGCGTGACTGTCTCCGTCGAGTCCGTGGATTCTATCGAGAGGCCGTTCTTGCGGTTCGTGAGGACGTACTGCGGCGTCTCCTCGTCGTCGAGCGTCGCCTCGACCGGTCGGTCGCAGAGATAGCCCGCAGACAGGAACCCACCCCGCCCCGTTCGGGTGAGCACGTCGGGTAGCTCACCCGCCCGATTATCTACGTTGATAACCTGACCCATCAGTTCCGTCTACAGTCCCGAATACTATGATATTCACTTATCTAATCTGAAGCATGCGGGTGGAATTTTCCGCTTTCTCCGGCGGCCCCGTCACCCGCTCGCACGACGTACCGCGGACGGCAGACGCGCGTCTGACTGAGCTTTACTTCTCATGGTTGCGTAGCCGACCGCATGCCACGGGTACGGCTGGATATCGCGGACCACGGGGGGCCGAACCACGTCGACGGGGGACTCGACGTGCGAATCGACACGGACGTCTTCGCGCTGCTCTCGGGCGACCGACCGAGGCGTGACCGGGCGATGCGGCCGGTCGTCGAGCGGTGGCTCGACTGCTGGAGCGGGTAGTTAGCTGTTCTCGACGAGGCGGGCCGCGATTCGCTGGGCCCCAACCGTCGGGGCCACGTCCGGTTCGTCGGCAGCCGTCGCCTCGATGTCGCGGTTCAGTTCCTCGCTGAGGCGCGCCTCGAACTCCTCGACGATGCCGGGGATGCAGGCCATCCCGCCGGTGAGGACCACGGGGCGGTCCAGCGCCAACTGGTACACCTTCATGTAGTCGTTGGCCAGTTCCGGCAGGAACGTGTTGGCGAGTTCGTCGACGGCGTCGTCCAAATACTCGTCGACGGCGTCCATCACCGACCGCTCGATGGTGAACTCGTGGGTGCCGCCGCCGGGTTGCTGGATGATGTCGGTGAAGGGTTCGAAGTCGACGAAGTCCGCGTGTTCCTCCTTGTATTCGCGGGCTGTCTGGGTGTCGATGTTGACCCGGCCTTGGGTCTCCTCCTCGACGTAGTTCGCTATCATCCGGTCGACTTCGTTGCCGGTGACCGCGCCCGTCGTGAAGGGCGCGAGTTGCTCGCCCCGTCGGTACGCGGAGGCTTCGAGGTTGGTCGACCCCATGTTGACCGAGATGAATATCTCGTCGATGGCCTCCAAGCCGTCGCCGAACGCCGGGATTGACCCGCACAGCGACTCGGGATAGCTCTCGACCAGACTCACGCCGATGGAGGACTCCTCGATGACCGACCGGAGGTTCTCCAGTCCGGCGGGGTTGTCGATGGTCGGGATGGCGTAGACGACGCCGCTGTCGGCGGGGATGTCGTTCTCCTCGATGAGCGCCTCGAAGAACGTCTTGGTCATCTCCGCCCGGTCGCCGTCCTCCGGGAGGCCCGACCGGAGCATGTACTGGACGCGGTCGGGGTACTCGCGGGCGGCCTCCTCGCCGTAGAGGACCTTCTCCTCGCCGGTGAGGGCGTCCTCGTAGGTGGCCATGCAGGTCAGGGTCTTGATGATGCGGTTCTCGGTCCCGTGGTCGTCCGGGAGGGCGATGACCGTCCGGGTGCTGCCGAGTTTCACACCCACCGGCACCGAACGGTCGCCGCCGGTCGTCGCCGTCGCGCCCCCGTCGGTCTCCGTGGCGTCGTCGTCACTCATGTACGGTGGCGTGTTGTCGCCGCCCCGGTATATATCCTCACCTCAAGAATCAGCGTTGATACCGACCCGTGCTACGTCATCGCCGCGAGTTTCGCGACGTACACCAGACTCAGCATGTGGTCGTCCACGCTGAGGTCGTTGCCGTCGTTGGTCGCGGACTCGTCGATGCCCAGCAGGTACTCCGAGAGGTCCGACTGGACCGTCTCCGTTATCCAGTCGATGGACTCGTAGTAGTCGAGCGCTTCGTCGGCCCCCTGATACCCCGAGTGCATCAACAGGAACTCCAGCCACTCGAAGACGACGAACTCCGCGGCGTACGTCTCCGGGAGCGAGGACAGGTACGGCTTCTCCTGCCCGTCGCCGGCGAGGAAGGGGAGGAGTTCGCGGTACAGCCCGGAGCGGAAGGAACTGCCGGCCAGCACCTCGTCGTCGGCCTCCTCCAACCCCACGTCGAGGTTCGACGGGTCCGGCATCTCCTCGTCGTCACCCAGCCCGCCGCTCCGGTCACCGCGCTCGCGGGCCATCTTGCGCAACTCGTCGAGGTCGTAGTCGCGCGGGTTGATGGTCATGGCACATCTGTTTCAGCTACGTTAAGTTAAATCTTACACCCCCGTCTGACGGCCGTCAGACGGGTGTTCGCGGCCCGTACGGGCGTAATAGGCCGCTGACTCCGAGTTACGCCGTTGATAATCGGGGGCGTATTTTTATAGGGACCCACCACCGAGTTCCGGCCACTTGGACCGATGAACCGGCACACAGCGACCGACCCCGCCCGCGTCTGCGTGACCAACGCGAAGGGCGGGACGGGCAAGACGACGGTGGCCATCAACGTGGCCGGTGCGTTGAACGACCGGGGCCGAGACGTCCTGTTCGTTGACTTGGACCCGCAGGGGAACGCCACGGAGGGACTGGGCCTCGTCGACGAGTACGACGCCCACCCGCCGACGCTGTTCGACGCCCTGACGAGCGACCCCTCGATACTGGGTGACCTCGTCGTCGAACACGAGGAGATGGACGTGGTCCCGTCCAGCATCGACATGTTGCAGGCGGAACACGAACTGACCATCGCGGACCTCGTCGCCCGCGTCCGCACGCAAGACCACGACGTCGACCCGGCGACCCTCTCGCAGTTCGCCCTCAACGTCACGCCGGAGACGGTGACCGGCGACCACGCGCTGGATACGTTGGACCGCGCGCTGTCGACGGTGTCGGGGTACGACTACGTCATCGTCGACTCGCCGCCGTTCTACGGGAAACTGACCGATACCGGGGTGTTCGCCGCGGGACACATCCTCATCCCGGCGTTAGCCGAGGCCACCTCCGAGCGAGCCATCGAACTCCTGATGGACCAGATGGCCGCCATGGAGCGCCAGACCGGAACCACCGTGGGAACGCTCGGCGTGGTGGCGAACCGCATCGAGACCACGTCGGAGGACGAGATGATGCTGGAGTGGTTCGACGCGGCGTTCCCCGACAGCCCCGTCTGGGAGGTCCGCAAGCGCGTGGCCCTCCAGCGGGCGTACACCGCCGGGAAGTCGATTTTCGCCACCGAGGAGCGCTGTGACATGGCCGACGTCTTCAGCGACATCGCCGCGGCCTTCGACAGGGAGTTCGGCTACACAGAGGTGACAGCATGAGTGACGACGACCGTATGGACAGAGCGGAGCGCATCAGCAGGATGCGCGCGGGGAACAGGGACGGCGAGGACGCCAGGGCGGCGGACTCGGCCGACGACCAAGCCGAGACGACGGACTCGACCGAGGAGGTGGAGGACGCCGACACCTCGCCGGTGGAGTCCGGTGAACCCGAGGCACAGGCCGACGAGAGTCCGTCGGAGCCAGCACCCGCCGAGGACGACCAGACCGAGGACTCGGAGAGCGAGGCGACGGCGTCTCCCGAGGAGTCGGGCGACGACCCGGCCGAGACGGACGCGACGGCGGCGGCACAGCGTGCGGCGGCCGCCGCCGCGCAGGTAGCCGGCGATACCGGAGAGGCCGACGCACCGACCCAGACCGGCGACGTGTCCGCCACGGCCGCGCCGATGCAGGGCCCGACCGGGGTGGAACTCCCCGACCAGCAACTCTTGGAGGAGGCCATGGCGGCGAGCGAGGCCGGCCGTACCGAGGGCGGCGCTCGCGCCGCCATCGAGGACGGGTCCACGCAGAAGGAGGAACTCGTCCGCGTCCTCGAGTTCGCCCTCGGCGAGGAGTACTACTGTCTGAACATCGAGTACGTCGAGGAAATCGTCAAGCGCGACACGGTCACGCGGGTCCCGAACACCCCCGACTACGTCGAGGGCGTCGTCGACCTGCGGGGCCAGATTACGACCATCCTCGAACCGAAGGAGATGATGGACATCGACGCCGACGGGTCCCAGGACCTCATCGTCGTCTTCGACCCCGAGGTGTTCGAGGAACAGGGCGCGGTCGGGTGGGTCGTCGACGAGGTCCGACAGGTCGTTCCCGTCGCCGAGTCGGAGGTCAACGACCCCCCCGTCGACGCCGAGTACGTCCGCGG
Organism: Haloarcula sp. H-hyl6; assembly: GCF_056934455.1. NCBI lineage: Archaea > Methanobacteriati > Methanobacteriota > Halobacteria > Halobacteriales > Haloarculaceae > Haloarcula > Haloarcula sp. H-hyl6. The sequence continues at coordinate 321,022 of NZ_JBRIIK010000002.1, read as the reverse complement.
CGTCGTCGACAGGGAGGACCACGACCAGTTCGTCATCTGGGTCGAACCGGACGACGCCCTCGACTCGGCGACGACCGGCGACGAGTGAAAACGGCGACGCGACGGCCCTGAACGGCCTTACTCTTCCGAGACGTCCACCACGTCGGGGACCGTCTCCTCGACGTCCTCGGCGTCGACGCCGAGGTGTAACTCCTCCCGGACGAGGTCCGTCGCGTTCCGGACCGCGCCCACGCTCCCGAGGTAGCCCGCGCCGACCGTCGTCTTCAGCGCGAGCGCCGCACGACCGGTCACGACGGTCGGTCCGACCTTCGCCACGGCGTCGTCGCCGACCGAGACCAGCCACCCGGGCACGTCGAACTGGTAGCGGGCGAGTCGGGGTTCGAACCCGCCGTCGCCGTCGAGTCGGTGGTCGACCAGCGCCGCGACGTTGTCGGCGGCGACGCGGGCCTCCCGGACGGCCGCGGACGCACTGGCGGGGACCGCCTCGCCGTCGCTGTCCACCACGCGGGCGACGTCGCCCACCGCGAACGTCGCCTCGCCGAGTCTGAGGTCCGCGCGGACGACCGGTCGCTCGTCGCGGAGCGCCACCGGCCCCTGAATCCCGCCGGTCCAGAGGAACTGGTCGTACGAGAGTCGGTCGCCGGATTCGAGTTCGACAGCGTCGGCGTCGGCCCCCGAGACGCCGGTGCCGGTGCGGACGGTGACGCCGGCGTCGACGAGTGACTCGTGGACCGCACGCTGAAAGTCCGGTGGGAACGTGGGTGCGACGTGGGCCTCCTGTTCGAGGAGGACCACCTCCACGTCGACGTCCTCCTCCTCTGCAAGCGCCGCGAGTTCGCCCGCCACCTGGACGCCGGAGAGGCCGGCACCGCCGACGACCACCCGGTCGCCGTCGCCGAGTTCGAGGAAGTCGGCGCGTATCTCGCGGGCGTGGTCGAGGCGCTTCAGCGGCGTGGCGTGTTCGCGGACGCCGCCGAGGTCGTAGTAGGCCGTCTCGGCGCCGAGACACACCGCACCCACGTCGTAGTGAAGCGTCTCCTCGTCGTCGGCCGTCCGGAGGGTCGCGCGCCCGGCGTCGGCGTCCACGCCGGTCACTTCGGCCTGCCGGACCTCGCAGTCCAGCACCTCGGTCAGTTCGACCGTGATGTCGTCGGCGAGCGACGGCCGCCGGACCACGCGGTGGAGTTCGTGCTGAACGAGGTGGTCCCGTCGCTCGTCGACGACGACGAGGTCCACGGCCTCGGGCAGTGTCCGTTCGAGCGACCGTGCGAGTGTCAGGCCGGCGTATCCGGCACCGAGAACGGCGACGCGCATGCGAACAGGTTGGGACCCGAACGGGATAATCCTGTTCCAGCCCGGCGGTCAGAAGTCTCTCAGAACAGCGCGGCGTCCTCGTCGAGGACGCGGGCGGGGCCGCCGACCTCCCAGACGCGGGTGTCGACGCCGCAGTCCGCCACCGTCTCCTCCACCCGGTCGACGTACTGTTCGGTGGTGTTGACGTAGACGCTGGCTCCGGTGTCGACGGAGAAGTACACCGGTACGCCCTCGTCGCGCAGTTCCCGCACCGCGTTGAAAATCTCGATGGTGCGCGGTTGCCAGTACACCCACCCCGCCGGGCCGGTCATCGTCGTCGCCGCCAGCGAGAGCGAGTCGTGTTCGGCGAGTTCGAACGCGCGGTCGAAGTCGGCGTCGTAGAGGGCGTCGCGCACGTCGGAAATCTGGCCGTGGATGTGGGCCATCCGGGCCTCGAACATGTGGCTGTCGGCGGCCTCCTCGTGGGCGGCCTCCGTCTCCTTGTAGGCGGGGACCATCCCGGCGACGATTCGCAGGTCGTCTTCGAGGTCCGTCTCGATGCGCTCGCTGCGACAGTCCTTGTCGTTCATGCCGGTCCGCAGGTGCGAGAACGCCCCGGTGACAGCGCGGGCGGCCGACGAGGAGCCGCGGCGGGCGACCGTCGAGATTTCCGGCCGGGTCATGTCCAGTCCGACGGCCTCGACGAGCGCCATCGCCGCGGCCGCGAACCCGGACGAGGAGGACCCGAAGCCGATGTTGGTCGGGAAGTTGTTCGTCGACTCGAAGCGGACGCCGTGGTCGATGCCCGCCAACTCGCGGACGTGGTCGACGACGGCGTCGATGCGTTCGGCACCGCGGCCCTCGACTTCCTCGCCGTCGATGACGTAGGTGTCCGTCTCGCGGGCCGGGTCGAACTCGGCGGTCGTCTTCGAATGACTCGGTGCCGTACAGACCGAGATGCTGTCGTGGTACGGGAGGCGGAGTTCCTCGTCGCGCATCCCGTGGTACTTGACCAAACCCTGGATGGGGTGGGCCTTCGCGGTCGCTTTCATACCTCACCCTTCCGGGCCGGTCACTTTGCTATTGCGAACCGGCGACGGCGGGTCACTGCTCTTCGACGTCGGCGTCCGGCGCGTTCGACTTCACGCTCTCGATGCCCTGCTTCGCCTTCGCCTTGCTGGCGTACCCCTCGCCGCTGTCGGCGATGATGTTCCCGTTCGCGTGGCGCAGTCGCCACCGCCAGTCGCCGGCCGAGTCGGTGTACAGTTCGAAGGTCGCGGTCATGGCTACCACCGAACACGTAACCGACGGCCAAGAAAGTGTGGGCCATCCGAGACGACGGACACTGCGGGCGCCGTCGACTCTGAGAGGGTCAGTCCATCCCCCAGTACTCGCGTGCGTCAGCGAGCGATTCGCCGACGGGGACGCCCTTGTAGCCGAAGATGTCCTGATAGCCACACTCGGACATCAGGATTGGGACGAACGGTTCGTCGGCGGTCACCTCCTCACCCTCTATCGTCGCCCAGACCGCTCCCTCGGAGACCAGTTCGAAGTTCTCGGCCTCGAGGTCGTACAGTTCGCTGGAGGCGGTCCCCGGCGGAGCGTCCTCGGGTTTCTCGACGACGTCGTCGAGTTCGTAGAACCTCGGGTCGCCGGTTGCGACGGTGCCAGGGAGCGCGTCGTGGAGGCGAAGGAACGTCTCGATGACCATCGTGGCCGTGTCCGTCGCGTCCTCGGTCCGCTGTCGGCCGGACTCGACAGTGACGACCGGCGCACATCGGTTCAGCGTCCCGTCGACGGTCTGACTCGTGTCGACGACTGACGGCGTGGGGAGGGCCGCGGCCGTTTCGAGCGCCGTCGGGTACTCCCGGGAGACCAGCGCCATCGGTTCCGGCTGGGAGTGCGTCGCGTGCAACGAGAGCGTGGGCGTCTCGCCGACGACGTCGAGCAGTTCGGCCGCGAGGCGCTCCTCCAGTTCGTCGCTCTCCGCGTCGCCGGGGAAGGCCCGGTTCATGTCGACGTCGACGTACCGGCGGTCGGCCGCCAGCGCGGCGGGGTTCGCGTAGACGAACTGCACCGGGCGCTCGAACTCGTGGTCGGCGTCGAGGACCCGCTGGACGGCTCGCACGCCGCTGGGTTCGTCGCCGTGCACTCCCGCGATGACCGTCACCGCCGGGTCGCCGTCCGGGCCGCGCACCGTCACTTCGGGGGAGTCTGTCTGGGACATCTACGCTGACCTACCGGGCTGGACGCCGAAAAACGTGGGGCACTCGCTCAGTAGTCGGGGCTCTCCTCGCGGACGCCCTCGCGCTTGTTCACCAGTCGGGCGAGCGTGAACAGGGCGTCCGAGAGGCGGTTCAGGTAGACGATGGCCGTCTCGTTGACGCCGGCCTCCTCGGCGGCCAGCGAGACGGCCCGGCGTTCCGCCCGCCGGCAGACGGCCCGGGCGTGGTGGAGTTTCGCCCCCGGTTCGGACCCCGAGGGGAGGATGAACGACTCCAAGGGGTCCAGTTCCTCGTTGGCCTCGTCGATGACCGCCTCTATCTCGTCGACGTGGGTCTCGGTTATCTGCGGGTCGTCCTCGTCGGGTTGCGGGTTCGCGAAGTCCGCCTGCACGATGTGGAGGTGGTTCTGCACCTCGCGGAGGTGGTCGTCCAAGTCGTCGTACCCCGTCGGGCGGACGACGCCCACGAGGGCGTTCACCTCGTCCACGGTGCCGTAGGCTTCGATGCGACGGGAGTCCTTCGAGACCCGTTCCATCGTCCGCAGGTCGGTCTGGCCTTGGTCGCCGCGGCCGGTGTAGATGGTCATACCCGAAATCGGTCTGCCACGCTCTTATAGCCGAGGGCGAACCCTTTGGGGCGCGAGCGGTCGCGGGCGGTACGCCGGCGCTCAGAGCCGTCGCCGGACTTCCGAGAGGGCGGCCGGCGAGAGGTCCAACTCGCCGAGCAGTTCCCGCCGCTGGTCCGCGTCGCCGTGGCCGGCGACGAACCCGTTGAGGCGGGCGGCGACCGTCGAGTCGACCACCGACGGGCCGTAGAGTCCCTCGAGTTCGTCGCCGACGACCGGCGTCGAGCGGAGTTCGTACTTCTGGTGGTACGCCTCTGCGAAGTAGAACCGGTCCAGCGTCTCGACGGGCGTCGCGACCGTCTTGCCCGTGCGCTCTTCCAGCGCGGCTTTCGAGTCGGCCGCCGCCGTACGCTGGGCCTCGTCGTGTGCGAGGACGACCCCCCGGTACTGCCGCTTGTGCGCCGACGTGAACGGGCCGTGGTTCGCCCAGAACACGTCCAGCAGGTCCTCGTAGGCGAGTTCGTCGGGGTCGTACTCGATTTGTACGACCTCCGTGTGGTCGCCGAGCGCGTAGTAACTCGGGTTCGGGTCGGTCCCGCCCGCGTAACCGACCCGCGTCCGCACGACGCCGGGCGTGGCGCCGAAGCGTGCGTCAGGTCCCCAGAAACAGCCCATCCCGAACGTCGCCGTCGCCGTCTCCGCTGGCGGGCGAGCCTCGGCGTCTACGCGGAGGGCGTCGAGTCGGGTCGGCTCTCGGTCCGAAGATGCCATACCGTCCTGTGGGGCGCGAACGGTTTGCCTATTCGGGTCCCCGACCCGGGGCGACGCGGCGCTGAACCGGCAGAAACCGGGACCTTCAATTGGACCCGTCCAGAACCGTGGTGTATGAGCCTCGAACTGGAGCACTACTGCCCGGAGTGCGAAGAGTACCGCAACTTCTGGAAGGTCGCCAGCACGACGATGCACCTCGGGACGAAGGTCAAGTGGCACTGCCCCGAGTGTGACTACGGGTTCGTCCGCATCGACGGCGAAGTCGACACCGGCCAGACGGCATAGACCGCTCTATAGCCGTATAGAGAGTTCTTAGCAGGCGTTTTATCCGTGGTGGGGAATCTGTCACGTAGACGCAATGAGCCTCGACCCGGACTGGGTGGCCCCCGACGCTCGGCGTGGTCCCGACCGACCCGGCGTAGAACTGGCCCTCACCGTCGTCCAGTACACCGACGGCCCCGACCGCTGCACCGTCTATCCACCCGGTCTGTCCGGGGTCGCCCGGATGTCGACGTGGCTCTCCGCGGACCACGCGGCGTTCGTGCAACTCGACGAGATGCGGTGACAGGGGGTTTTTACCGCTACGGCGCGGAGCCCCGATAAATGAGTGTTGAGGTGTTACTGGTCGACGAAGACCGGGACGTCCTCGAAATCGTCGCGACGTTCCTCGGGCAGGAGGACGACCTCTCGGTGACGAGCGAGGCCGACCCCGAAGCCGCGTTGGAGATGGCACTGAGCGGCGACTACGACGCTGTGGTCAGCGACTACAAGATGCCGCGACTCGACGGACTCGAACTGTGTGCCGCGATTCGTGACCACGACGAGTCGCTCCCCTTCCTCCTGTTCAGCGCGCGGGAACCGGAGGACGTCCAACCGGCGGCCGCCGAGGCCGGCGTGACAGCCTTCGTCCAGAAGGGGACCGGAACCGAACAGTACAGCGTCCTCGCCGACCGCATCCGCGACGCCGTCTAGCGGTCCGTCCGCGGCACGGTGAGCGTCACCGACGCGCCGCCCTCGTCCGTCTCCTCGAAGGCGACCCGTCCGCCGTAGGACTCGGTCACCCAGACGACGAGCCACAGTCCGAGGCCGCTGCCGTGACTCAACTGCGTAATCGGTTCGTCGCCGGTCAGCACGTCCAGTTCGTGGTCGGGGATGCCGGGACCGTCGTCCGCGACGGTGATGGCCACCTGTTCGCCGTCGACGGTGACGTCCACGGTGACAGTCGGGTCCGGGCCGGCGTACTCGATGCTGTTCTCCAGTAACTCGTCGACGACGCGCGTGAACCGCCCGTCCGCGGCCCGCGCCTCGACCGACGGCGCGTCCGTCCGGACGGTCACGTCGTACTCGTCGTCGTAGGTGTCGACGAGCGACGCCACGGCCCTCGGGACGTCTACGGGTTTCGTCCCGGCGTCGTCCCGCCGGACGGCACGCTCTATCTCCCGCGCCCGGTCGCTGACAGCGGCCACGTCCGCGGCCTTCCGTTGGAGGCGCTCGACCAGCGAGAGGAGCGTCTCGTCGTCGAGTCGGTCCGCGAGTTCGTCCGCGAGCCCCATCACCACGGTCAGGTCGTTTCGGAGGTTGTGCCGGAGGACCCGATTGAGTACCTCCAGGCGCCGCTCGCGTTCCTTCTGCTCGGTGATGTCGGTGTAGATGCCGAAACCCCACATCCGCCCGTCGTCGCGCCGGTACGGGATGCCCCGATAGAGGAAGTCGCGGAACCCCTCGTCGGTCCGGCGGCGTATCTCGGACTTGACCGTCTTCCCGCCGGCACTCACTTCGAGCAGTCGGTCGGCTTCCTCCCGGGCCGCGTCGTCGGGCGGGACGATGAGGTCGGTGAGTTCCTCGTCGAGGACGTTCGCGTGGTCGACGCCGAATACGTCGGTGAACGCGGGGTTCACCGAGCGGACCGTCCGCCGGTCGTCCGTGTACTCCGTCTCGACGACGGCGTCTGGCAGGTTGTTGAACAGGTACGAGAAGCGGTCGCGCTCGTCCCGCAACTCCTCGCGGGTCCGCTTGAGTTCGGTCAGGTCGCGGACCACACCGACCGTCCCGCGGAACACCTCTTCGTCGATGAGTGATACCTCGATTTCGGCGGGCCGCTCGCTCCCCCCGGCGGTGACCAGCGACGTCTCCAGTTGTATCGACCCGTCGCCGCCCGCTTCTCGCAGGTCGTGGATGCGTTGCTCGAAGGCGGCGACCGACCGGTCGTCGAGGACCGCTCCGGGATGTTCACCGACCATCTCTCGGCGGTCGAAACCCAACCACTCGGCCAGCGGTTCGGTGACCAGTTGGAACGTCCCGTCCTCGTCCAGCACGTACACCATGTCCCGGACGTTCTCGACGACCGTCTCGTAGCGGAGCAGGTCCTCCTCCCGTTCGACGCGGTCCAGCGCCGCCGCGGCGTTCGAGGCGAGGATTTCGGCGACGGCGACGTCCGCCTCGTCGAGTTCGTCCGCGGTCACGGCGGCGACGCTCAACACGCCGTGGTCGCCCACCGGAACGTACATGGCCGCCGTCGCGTGGCGGTTGTCGTACTCCTCGACGTCCCCGAAGTCCTCGACGCGAACGGTCTCGCCGCGCTGGAACGCCTCGCCGGGGAACGCCTCGTCGGCGTCGTACACCGGCCGGTCGGGCAAGTCGTCCGTCCCGACGACGGGGCGCAGCGTGTCCGTCTCGGGGTCGTGGAGTCTGACGAGGTTGAGGTCGAACCCGAGTTCGGCCTCGGCGGCCGCCACCACCGTCTCCGCCACCTCCGGGGCGGTGTGGGCCTGCATCAGCGACCGCGACGTCTCCAACAGGCCGTGGAGTTTCCGGTCGCGTTCCTTCTGGTCGGTGATGTCGTGGAAGTACACCGACAGGCCGTTCTCCGAGGGGTAGACGTTGACGCGGAACCACCGCTCGACGGGCGGGTAGTGCTCCTCGAAGGTGACCGGTTCTTGGGTCGCCATCGCCTCGTGGTAGGCCTCGTAGAACGTCGACCCGACGGCGTCGGGGAACATCTCCCAGAGGTTCTCGCCCATCACCGTCTCGGCGTCCCGGCCGAGCACTTCCTCGGCCCGCGGGTTCCAGTAGGTGAGTTCCCACGCGTCGTCCACGGCGAAGAACGCCGCCCCGATGCGGTCGAGAATCTGCTGGATGCGCTCGCGGGCCTCGCGGAGTTCGCGTTCGCGCTCCGCGCGTTCGGTGACGTCCCGGATGACGCCGGCCGTGCCGACGAACTCCTCGTCGTCCGTCAGGAGCGTCATGTGGTCCTCTGCGGGGAACGAGGTCCCGTCGGCCCGCTGGATTTCGAGGTCGAACGTCGCCTCGCCCTCGCGGTCCTCGAACAGCATCTCGCGGACCACCGACTCGGCTTTGTCGACCGTCTCGTCGTCCTTGATGCGGGCGGTGTAGGAGTCGAGGAGCGTCGCCTCGTCGTACCCCGTGAGGTCGGTCATCGCACTGTTGACGAACTCGAAGTGGCCCTCGTCGTCGAGGGCGTACACGCCGTCGTCCACCGCCTCGATGATGTCCTCGTAGCGTTCGAGGTCACGCTCTCTGTGGCGGCGCTCGAGTTCGCGGCTGACCCACTCGACGAGCAGTTCCACGAACGTCTGCTGGGCCTCGGTGAAGGGGTCGTCCCGGGGGTCGTCGTCGGCGAAGCAGAGCGTCCCGTACAGGTCGTCGTCGACGTGGATGGCGCCGCCGAAGTAACAGCGGATACCGCTCGCCTCGTAGGCCGGTTCGTCGGCCCACCCTTCCGAGGGCGCGTCGAGGACGCCGAGGGTCTCGCCCGTCTCGACGACCCGCTTGCAGTAGGTGTTGGCGAGGGCGGTGGTCGTCCCGGCCTGGACGACGTCGTGGTCGCCGACGACCTGCAACACCTCGTACTCGTCGTCCTCGATGCGACTCAGATAGCCGAGCGACGTGTCGAGACGGTCCGCGCCGAGTTCCAACACCGACGCGATGGTCGCTCCCTCCGAGAGGTCGTCGCGGGTCGCCAGTCTGGTCAGTTCGCGAAGGGCGGCGTTGTTCCGCTCGAGTTCGCGTTCGCGCTCTTTCTGGTCGGTGACGTCCGTCGCGATGGCCACCAGACGGGGTGCCTGCCCGTCTCGCTCCTCGAACACGCCGTTCGTGTGAATCCAGCGCATCTCGCCGTCGACGCGGGCGCGAAACTCCACGTCGAACTGTTCGTCGGTCGCCGGTGCCTCTTCGAGGGCCCGACGAACCCGGTCGCGGTCCCCGGGGTGAACGTAGTCGTAGAACTCCTCGACGGTGCCGCCGAACGCCGCTGGCGTGGTGTCGAAGAGGGCCGCCGTCGCCTCGTCCCAGACGACGGACCCGGTTTCGAGGTCCCACTCGTACACCCCGGTATCGGTGCCGTCCAGCGCGAGGTCAAGACGGCGGTTCGTCTCCTCCAAGCGGCGCTCGTGCTCCTTGCGCTCCGAGATGTCCCGAACGACGCCGGTACAGTACCACTTGCCCCGGTGCTCGAAGTCGCCGAACGAGACGGCCACGGTGACCCGGTCCCCGTCGGCGGTCACCAGCGGGAACTCCAGATAGTCCCAGTCGACGGTCGGTTCCCGGGTCTCGACGTACGCCGCGACGCCGTCGAGGTGGGCTTCCGTGAACGAGTCCGGTACGAGTTCGGTAAAGCGCTTGCCGACGAGGTCCGACCAGTCGTAGCCAGTCAGCGTCGCGGCCCGTTCGTTCGCGTAGGCGATGGTGCTGTCGGCGTCGATGGTGATGACGGCGTCCGAGATGCTCCCGGCGATGGCCTCGTACGACTCGGTCAGTTCCGGGGGGAGGGGACGGCGCTCGGTGCTCCTCTGGTCGGCGTCGGCAGCGAGCGTGGCGACCCGTTCGTACGGGTCCGTCTCGCTCCGCGGGACGTACTCGGTGACGCCGTGGCGCGTCGCTTCGGCGGCCACGCGGCCGTCCGGGTCGTCGGTACACAACAGCACCGGCATGTCGGGACGCTCGGCTCTGACGGCCCGCAGTACGTCGATGCCGTCGACGCCCGCGTCGGGGGCGTGGTCGCAGACGACGTAGTCGGGGTCGGCAGACGAGAGCGCGTCGAGGGCGGCGTCGAGGGACGTGGCCGACGTGACGGAGAGGTGGGTCCCGCCGTCGGGTGACAGCGAACTGCCACCGTGGACTTCGGAGGCGGGGCGAACGTGGAGGACGACAGACTGCCCGGACATACTTCTGATACGACTGGAACCGAGGGCCGGGGACTAATAAACTCGGTCCAGATTATCAGCGCTCGGAATCGAGGGCGTGCCACGAGAGGCGCGGGTTCCGCGCGGCCTCGACTTGGTCGATGCGCCCCGCGGCCGTCCGCTCTGGGGCGGCCGCCAGCGTCTCGTCGTCCTCGCCGTGGACGGCCTCGAAGGCGGCCGCCAGTTGGTCGAGCGAGCGTTTGCTCTCGCTCTCCGTCGGTTCGGTCATCAGCGCCTCGTCGACGATTTCGGGCCACTTCGTCGTCGGCGGGTGGACGCCGTGGTCGAGCATCCGCTTGGCCGCGTCGGCGGCGTCCTGCGGGCTGGCGCTGGCGACGAACTCGTGGTGGAACGGCCCGAAGGGCACCTCGTAGGGTATCTGCTCGGCGAGGTAGTTTGCGTTCAACACGGCCTTCGCGCTGGCGTCGGCCAGTCCCTCGTCGCCGAGTCGAGTGACGTAGGCGAACGTCTTCAACAGGACCGGCCAGTTGCCGTAGAAGCCGTGGACTCTCCCGATGGAGTGGCCGGGCGTGTAGTACTCGAAGCCGCCGTCCCTCGACCGCACGTGCGGGTCGGGGAGGAAGTCGGCCAGTTCCTCTGTCACACCGACCGGACCGGCCCCCGGCCCGCCGCCGCCGTGAGGCGTGGCGAACGTCTTGTGGACGTTGTAGTGCATCACGTCGAACCCCATGTCGCCGGGCCGCGCGCGCCCCAGCAGGGCGTTGAGGTTCGCGCCGTCGTAGTACAGCAGGCCGCCCGCGTCGTGGACGACGTCGGCTATCTCCTCGATGTCGCGCTCGAACAGGCCCAGCGTGTTCGGGTTGGTGAGCATCAGGGCCGCCGTCTCCTCGCTGACGGCCGCTTCGAGCGCTTCGAGGTCCACCCGCCCGTCGTCGGCGCTGGGGAGTTCGACCACCTCGTAGCCGGCCATCGCCGCGGTGGCGAAGTTCGTGCCGTGGGCGGAGTCGGGGATGACCACCTCCGAGCGGTCGTCGTCGTTGTGCTGGTGGTAGGCCTTCGCTATCTGGATGCCCGTGAACTCCCCGGCCGCGCCGGCCGGTGGCTGGAGGGTTACCGCGTCCATCCCGCCGATGCGCCCCAGATAGTCCTGCAGGCGGTGACAGAGAGCGAGCGTCCCCTGCACGGTGCTGTCCGGCCGGTCCGGGTGGACGGCGGCGTCGGCCCGTCGAGAGACGTCCTCGGTGAACGACGGGTTGTACTTCATCGTACAGGACCCCAGCGGGAACGGCCCGCTCTCGACGCCGTAGTTCATCTGCGAGAGGCGCGTGTAGTGGCGGGCCAGTTCCGGTTCGGACGGGTCCGGCAGTTCCAGCGAGTCCCGCGTCAGGTCGTCGGGCAGCGGCGAGTCCTCGACTTCGACGTGGCGGTTGGCCTTCTCCGAGAGGAGCGGTTCGTACCGCTCGCCGCCGTCGTCCGTCCAACGGGCCTGGTCGTACTTCATCCGGCCACCTCCGCCATCGCCTCGACGAACGCTTCCTCGTCGTCGGCGGTCACCTCGGTCGTACACACCTGAATCAAGTGTTCGTCGACGGCGTGGACGGCGTAGCCTCGCCCGGCGAGGTCTTCGACGACCGCGCGGGCGGGTTGGTCCGTGTGTGCCACGAACTCCCGGAAGTGGTGGCCGTCGTGGACCGGCGCTTGCACGCCGACCACCTCGTCGAGACGGGCCGCGAGACCCTCGGCGCGAGTCACACAGTCCTCGGCGAGGTCGACGAGCCCTTGCGGCCCCAGCCACGCCGCGTGCATCGCGGTTCTGAGCGCAACCCACGCCTGATTCGTACAGATGTTCGAGGTGGCCCGATCCTTGCGGATGTGCTGTTCGCGGGTCTGGAGGGTCAGCGTGTAGGCCCGGCGGCCGTCGGCGTCCTCGCTGGCCCCGACGAGACGGCCGGGGACCTGCCGCAGGTACTCCTCGCGGGTGACGAACATCCCGAGACCGAAGCCGTAGGCGGTGCCGATGCCCAGCGAGGCGGCGTCGCCGACGACCACGTCCGCGCCCGCGTCGGTCGGCCGTTCCAGCAGGGCCATCGCCACCGGGTCAGTCCCGACGCAGAACAGCGCGTCGTGGTCGTCGGTCACGTCGCCGACGTCGGCGAGACGTTCTTCGATTACCCCGCGGACCGTCGGCGTCTCGGCGTACACCATCGCCACGTCCTCGTCGGCCAGTTCAGCGAGGGCGGCGACGTCTGCCTGTCCGTCGTCCATCGGGTACGACTCCACCGACAGGTCCGGCCCGTCCGCGTAGTTCTCCAGCACGGCCCGCTTGCCGTCGCGCAACTGCTCGGGGACCAGAATCCGGTCGCCGGACACAGAGCGGACCCGCTGGGAGAGCGTCGCCGCCTCGCCCAGCGCCGTCGCGTCGTCGTACATCGAGCAGTTGGCGACGTCCAGTCCGGTCAACTCGACCAGCATCGACTGGTACTCGAACAGCGCCTGCAGGAACCCCTGCGCGATTTCGGGTTGGTACTGCGTGTAGGAGGTCAGGAACTCCGACCGTTTCGAGAGGTCGTCGACCACTGAGGGGACGTAGTGTTCGTAGTGCCCCCGGCCGAGGAACTCGGTCAGGTCGTCGTTGCGTCGGAGGAGGCGGGCGGCCTCCCGGCGTGTCTCACGCTCGTCCCGGGCCTCGATGCCGAACTCGCCGTCGAAGGCGACGGACGCCGGGACGTCGAACAGCGCCTCGACGTCGTCGACCCCCAACGCCTCTAGCATCGCCGCCGTCTCGGCCGGCGTGTGCGGTGCGTACGGACTGTCAGTCGTGGGTGCGTCACTCTCGCTCATAGGTAGGAACGCCCATCCGCACGGGTGGACATGATGGCAGATGGTAACGACCGACTATACATTAGCCTACTCCTTCCGCCGGTCCGAGCGAGCGAGTCGCACGCCTGCCGCTACGCTATCTGGTCGACGTACTCCTCGGGCGAGAGCAGGTCGTCTAGTTCGCCCTCGTCTGCGAGTTCGAGTTCGAGCATCCACCCGTCGCCGAAGGGGTCCTCGTTGACCAGTTCCGGTTCGTCGAACAGGGCGTCGTTGACGGCCGTGACCGTCCCCGAGACGGGGGCGTACACGTCCGAGACGGCCTTGATGGACTCGACGACGCCGAACTCCTCGCCGGCGGTCAGGTCCGCGCCCTCGTCGGGCAGTTCGACGAAGACCACGTCGCCGAGTTCGTCCTGTGCGAAGTCGGTGACGCCGACACGCGCGGTGTCGTCGTCTACGCGCACCCACTCGTGGGACTCCAGATATCGTAGGTCGTCGGGAACGTCGAAGCTCATCTGTCGATGAATGGCGTGGCCCTGGTACGTGCCTTCTTCGGTTCGCCGCGGACGACCACCCGCACCGAGGTTCCGGGTTCGGTGTACGTCGTGGGCAGGTACGCCAGCGCGATTGGCTCTCCGAGCGTCGGACTCATCGTCCCGCTGGTGACGTGGCCCAGCGACTGGCCGTCGGGCGTCGTCACCTCGTAGCCGTGGCGCGGGATGCCCCGGTCGATTAGCTCGAGGCCGACCAGTTTCTCTGCGACGCCCTCCGCGTCGGCCCGTTCCAGCGCGTCCCGGCCGACGAACTCGGTGTCGAGTTTGACCGTCCAGCCGATGCCGGCCTCGTAGGGGTTCCGCGGTTCCTCGTCCGGGTCGAAGTCCTGCCCGGAGAGGAGAAAGCCCATCTCGAGACGGAGGGTGTCTCGCGCGCCGAGGCCGCAGGGTTGACACTCCAGCGCGGCCCACAGCGTCTCGGCCTCGTCCCACGGACAGAGTATCTCGAACCCGCGCTCGCCCGTGTAGCCCGTGCGCGCGACCAGCGAGTCGACGCCGGCGACGGCACCCCGTCTCACGTCGAACTGGTCTAGGTCGGCCAGCGAGAGGTCCGTCACCTCGTCGAGTACGTCCGGGGCGTCGGGGCCCTGAAGCGCGACCATCGCGTACTCTGTCGTCCGGTTCGTCACCGTCGCGTCGAGACCCCACGCCTCGCGGTGGGACTCCCACCGCTCGTACATCTCCGCGTCGTGGCCGGCGTTGGGCACGAACAGGAACTCGTCGGCCTCTCCCGCGGGCAGTCGGTAGAGGACGGTGTCGTCTAACATGACGCCGTCCTCGTTCGTGATTGCGGCGTACTGGGCCTCTCCGGGGTCGAGCGCCGACACGTCGTTGGTCGTCAGACGCTGAGTGAGTCGCTCGGCGTCGGGTCCTCGAACGGTGACTTCCCCCATGTGCGAGACGTCGAACTTCCCCACGCTCGACCGCACGGCGGCGTGTTCCTCCCGAATCGACGCGAACTCGACGGGCATCTCCCACCCGCCGAAGTCGGTCATGCTCGCGCCCGCTTCCTCGTGTACTCCCGAGAGCGGGGGTGAACGAAGCGTCATACCGGGAAATCACCCCCGCGCACCTTACTACTTGGCCTCCGGCCCCGTTTGACCGCGTTCTCGACCCATCGTATAAATCGTATAGCGCGATATGAAATCCGCACGCCGCCCGAAAGCACGCCTCTGTCTGGACCGCAGATAGCGGTTTGCTCGTCCCTGCCGGCCGAGACGAACGGCACCCCGACCGGAAATCGCAACCGCTCTGCGGAGGAACGCCGGACGGCCTTCCGATGGGTTCGTGTGTCTCGTTCGTTCTTCTCGACCGCGCGACAGGCCAGTCGGGGAAACGGAACCTCGTCGAGGGATGTACGCGGTCGACGAGTTCGCGCGGCGACCTCGCGAGAGTGGGTCGTCGCCGACGTCACGGCAGGAACCCCACCTTCGCTCACCGGTCGGTGCGGGACGTCGACCCTAGGTTCGTATCGACGACGACGCGCCGCCGCCACTCTCGTCCTTCGGCCATTGCGGTCGAACTCCCCGGAGAGTACGTCACGCCGGGGCGCGTCGACGCGACCGAACGCGCCGAAACGGTGACCGGCTACGTCGACTGCCTCGGCGCGTTCTACGCGGCCGCCTGCCGGACGGGCACGAACCGCTGTACGTCCTCGGGGTAGACCCGAACCAGTTCGCCGCACTCGGCGGCGACTTGTAGGTGCCCGTCGCGACCAGTCGTGCCGGCATCGAGCGTCGGGCCGTCGAGCAGTTGTACTGGCTCCAGAGACTCCCGCGCGCGATGGTCGAGTCGCCCGGCCGCGACCGGTTGCTCGGGGCACCCGGCTGGCGCGTCGACGACCTGCGTACCGGTGCCCTACTGTTCGTCGCCTATCCGACCCCCATACGCCGCCGTTCGACAGCATCGACGAAGTCGAAGCGCGACTCGACGTTCCGGTCAGGACTCACCGGGTGTGAGTGCGGGCGAGGCGGCCACCGCCGTCGTTCCGCCGTCACCGCGCGTATCCCGCCAGCGACCGGGGCGCTGGCCCCACACGCACCCGCTCGGTAGCCGTGGCCGTGCCGGTGCCAGACCCATTCGATATAGCTATATCCAATTTACTGCCTGCTAGGGAAGAGACGACCGAAACGCCACACATAAGCCCAACGGCGGGCGAGAAGCGCTATGAACCTGTTTCGTCGTCTCGTCGGCGAGGACACCGACGACCGGACGCGCGTCGGGTTGTACGTCGACGGCCCGAACGTGTTGCGCTCGGAGTTCGACGTCGACTTAGACGAGGTCAGGACTATCGCCGAATCGTACGGACCGCTCGCCACGACCAGACTCTACCTCGACGAGAACGCCTCACCGGGGCTGATTCAGGCCGGCGAGGCCCGCGGTTTCGAGGTAATCACGACCAGCGGCGACGTCGACGTCCGACTGGCCGTGGACGCGACGGAGGCCGTCGCCGCCGGCCGCATCGACGTGCTGGTGGTCGCATCCCGCGACACCGACTTCAAGCCGGCCTTGGAGGTGGCTGCCCGGAACAGCGTCCGCACAGTCGCGCTCGCGCCGGGCGAACACGGGAAGTCCGACGCCCTCCAGAACGCGGCCCAAGATGCCCTCTCGCTGGAAGCCGACGTGGAATAGCGAACCCCTTTTGAGTCGGGCGACGGACCCTCGGACATGGACATCGAGGCAACGCCTGTGCTCGACAACCACATGCATCTGGACCCGGTACAGGGCCGGAACGTCGAGGCAGTCGAGGAGTTCGCGGCGCAGGGCGGGACCCACCTGCTCGTCCTCAACAAGCCGTCGTGGCACCTCGTGGAGGCGGCCACCGACGAGGACACCTTCCGCGAGGCGTTCGACCTGACCGTCGGCGCTGTCGAGTCCGCGACGGAGGTACTACCCGGCCGAGCGTGGCCGGTGCTCGGCGTCCACCCGGCGCTCGTCTCTCGGTTGGTTGAGGAGGGCTACACGCCCGCCGAGGCCCGCGACGTCATGCAGACGGGACTGGACGTAGCCGCCGAGTACGTCACCGACGGCCCGGCGCTGGCAATCAAGTCCGGGCGACCCCACTACGACGTCGACGAGGACGTCTGGGACGTCTCGAACGAAGTGATGTGCCACGCGTTCGAACTGGCCGCCGACGGGGACTTCGCCGTGCAGTTGCACACGGAGGGCGGCGAGGACTTCGAGCAGGTGGCCCAGTGGGCCGAGGAGCGGGGCATGGACCGCCGACAGGTCGTCAAACACTACTCCGGCGGCCGGTTGCAGGGGCCGACGAAGTCCGTCCTCGCGGACAAGGACGAACTGGAGGTAGCCATCGAGGAGGGCGACCCGTTCCTCATGGAGACGGACTACATCGACGACCCGGACCGACCCGGCGCGGTACTGGGGCCGAAGACGGTGCCGCGGCGCGTCCGCTGGCTGTTGGAGGAGGGTCACGAGGAGGCGGTGCGGACCGCCCACGTCGAGACGCCACACGAGGTGTACGGTATCGACACCGAGGCGACGCTGAACGGGTGAGACGACCGGCGACGAAAAGAGGCTCCGGCGGCGTTACCCGAACTTCCCGGTGATGTAGTCCTCGACGCGCTGGCTGTCCGGGTTCTCGAATATCTTGTCGGTGTCGTCGAACTCCACGAGCTCCCCGCCGGTGAGGAAGACGGCGGTCTTGTCGGAGATGCGGGCCGCCTGCTGCATGTTGTGGGTGACGATGACGACGGTGTACTCCTCGGAGAGTTCCTCGATGAGGTCCTCGATTTGGGAGGTGGCGATGGGGTCAAGCGCCGAGGCCGGTTCGTCCATCAGGACGACTTCGGGGTCGACGGCGATGGCCCGGGCGATGCAGAGACGCTGCTGTTGCCCGCCGGAGAGGTCCAGCGCCGACTCGTCGAGACGGTCCTTGACCTCGTCCCAGAGCGCCGCCTTCTTCAGGGACTCCTCGATGACCGCGTCCATGTTCTCTGTCTTGTCCTGCGTCCGCAGGCCGTAGGCGACGTTGTCGTAGATGCTCTTGGGGAAGGGGTTCGGGTGCTGGAACACCATCCCGATGCGGCGCCGAAGCGCCACCGGGTCGACGTCGTCGTCGTAGACGTTCTTGCCCTTGAAGGTCAGTTCTCCCTCGACGCGGGCGATGTCGATGAGGTCGTTCATCCGGTTGATACACCGCAGGAACGTCGACTTCCCGCACCCCGAGGGGCCAATCATCGCCGTGACTTGCTTCTCGGGGATGTCGAGGTCGATGTTCTGCAGGGCCTGCGTCTCGCCGTAGAAGACGTCGAGGTCCCGCGATCGGATGACCGTCTCGCCCGACGTGACGCCGCCGCGCTCGGCGTTCTCGTCGAGTCCGCCCTTGCCGGGGTCGGTGCTGATGAGGGAGTCGGTCGCTTCGTCGTCACCGTGCTGTGCCTCGGTCTCGGTCGCCATGTCCTCTGTCGTCATTAGTGAGCCTCCTGTTGGTATTTGTTCCGCACGAGAATCGCCACGCTGTTCATCGTCAACAGGACGATGAGCAGGGTGACGACGCCCGCCGCGACGACGCCGTACCGGAAGTCCGGCGAGGGCTGGAACGCCCACGCGTATATCTGCATCGGCATCGCGGTGAGTTTGCTGAACAGGCCGGACGGCGGGGAGAACTTCGTCGTCGCCGCGCCGACCATGATGAGCGGCGCCGTCTCCCCGATGGCCCGGCCGAGCGCCAGAATCGTTCCCGTCAGAACCCCCGGAAGCGACCGGGGGAGGACGACGTTCCGGATGGTCTGCCAGCGGGTCGCCCCCATCCCGTAGGATGCCTGTCGGAGCGAGTCGGGCACCGACCGGATGGCCTCCTGTGCAGAGATGACGACGATGGGGAGGATGAGCAGGGAGAGGGTCAACGCCGCGGTGAACACCGTCCCGACGCCGAATCCGGCGTACTCGATGGGACCGAGTTGCGCCCGGACGTTGACGAAGATGCCCAGTCCGAGCAACCCGTACACCACCGACGGGACGCCGGCGAGGTTCGAGATGTTGACGTTGACGAGGCGGGTTATCGTCCCCAGCGGACCGCTGGCGGGAGCGTACTCCTCCAGATAGATTGCGGTCCCGACGCCGAAGACGAACGTGAACACGCTGACGAGGACGATGAGGAACACCGACCCGATGATGGCCGGATACAGACCGGCCTCCGCGGCGTTGGAAATCGAGGGGCCGCTCGTGAGGTACTGCCAGTCCAGCCACGGCGAGGGTTCCGTCGCGCCGACGAGGCCGACGGCGAACTCGCCCAGCAGGAAGCCGAGAATCGCGATGGCGGGGAGGGCGAACGCGACCCATCGCTCGCGTCGCTGGGCGGTGTTGACGGCGGTGAAGCCCACCGGAAGGCCGAACATCACGAGGGCGATGAGCCACACGGAGCGAGAAATCGCCGGGACCGTATCGACGACCGGAACGCCGACTATGGCCAGCACCGGCAACCCGACGCCGATGCCGATGCTCTGTCGCCTCGTGAGTTCGAGCCGGTCGTGCGCGAGGAACGCCGCGAGTCCGGCACCGGGCAGGACCAGCGAGAGGAAGTAGATGCCGGGCGACCCCAACATGGCGCCGAGCGAACTGAGGACGCCCAGCCCCAGCGTCCCGACGACTGGACCGAGGACGACGGCGACGAGCATCCCCAACCCGACCCACGTCGCCTCGCGGTCGTACTGTCCGTAGACGAACAGGCCGATGACCGGGCCGACGACGGTCAGGAAGTACGCGAACCAGACGGCGGGACCGGCGATGACAGAGAGGACGATGACGGTGGCGACGGTGAGCATCACGCCGGCCAGCGTGAGACTGGTCAGTTCGAACGCGCCGGCCGCCACCTCTGGCCGCTTGCGCGCGTAGAAGACGAACGCGAGGAGCGGCACCAGCAGCGTGACGGTGTACGAGAGGTACCACGTCGTACCGGCCGACTCCAGACCGAAGGCGTCCCAGAACACGTACGCGAGCAGGACGCCCAGCGCGAGGATGCCGACGATGGACGCGCCGAAGGACGTGTACTTGAACGCGATACCCTTGAGGCGGCTGACCTCGCCGAACGACGTCGTGTCTTCTGTCGGTGTCTGTGTGGCCATTATTCGTACTCCTCCCGGTATCGACTCGCCACCACGTCGCTCACGACGTTCATCGCGAGCGTGATGACGAACAACGTGAGACCGATGGCGAACAGGGACTTGTAGGCTGTCGACCCGCCGGAAATGTCACCGCTCGCGATGTCTATCATCGCGACGGTCATCGTCGCCGAACTCTCCGTGTACAGTCCGAGCAGGTCGCCCGGCGCGACGTAGGGGATGCCGAAGGCCGACTGGACCGCCGGGATGTCCGGCGGTTGGGACCCCGCGGCGAGGACGACGGCCATCGTCTCGCCGATGGCCCGGGAGATGGCGAGAATGAACGACGACGCGATGCCGGAGACGGCGGCCGGGACGACGATGCGAAGCGAGACGTTGAACTTCGTCGCACCGAGTCCGTACCCGGCCTGTCGGAGCGAGTCGGGCACGGAACTCATCGCGTCCTCGCTGATGGAGGAGACCATCGGGATAATCATGATGCCGACGACGATAGAGGCAGAGAGTCCGTTGAACAGGCCCAGATTGGGGAGTCCGAGTCGCAACGTCTCGTTGAGCCACGTGATGGCGACGTTCAGCGCGGGCGTGATGTAGACGATGGCGAAGTACCCGTAGACGACGGTGGGGACGCCCGCCAGCACTTCGAGCATTGGTTTCAGAATCGACCGCGTGCGGTCGGTCGCGTACTCGCTCAGGTAGATGGCCGTCAACAGACCGACCGGCAGCGCCAACACCGACGCGCCGATGGTGATGAGAAGGGTACCGAGGATGAGCGGCAGGACGCCGAAACTCCGCGGTTGGAGGTTCGGACTGAACCGGGTCCCCGTCAGGAACTCGGTAATCGGGACCACCGAGAAGAAGTCGGCGGCGTCGAGAACCAGCACCCCGATGATGCTGACGGTGGTGAGGACGGACAACACGGCACACCCGGCAAGGGCGTATCTGTACGTCGACTCCCGGACCGTCCTGAACCCCCGGTCACCTGTGAGGTCGGGAGTCTGTCCCTCGTTGCTCATCGTAGTCGTTGAGTCATATACTGTATCTCGGGAAAAAGTACCCGGATTGTATCTATAGGGCTATCGTCTCTCAATACACTGCTACGTATCGCCTACTGGACCTCTTCGATGACGCCGTTGAGTTTGTCGAGTTCCTTCTGCATGCCCTCCTCCGTCTTCGGGACGTACCCGATTTCGTCGGCGATGAGCGAGGAGTTGGCGCTCTGCTCGACGTAGTAGCGAGCGAACTCTGCGATGTGCTGTTCGCTGAGCGTGCTCTTCTTGACGTAGGTGAACAGCGGACGGGAGAGCGGTTGGTACTCGCCGGCCTTGGCCGTCTCCAGCGACGGTTCGACACAGCCGTTGCCGTCGTCGATGCCCAGCGCCTTCACGGCGTCCTTGTTGCCCTGATAGTACGCGAAGCCGAAGTAGCCGATGCCGAACTTGTCCTGTTGGACGCCCTGCAGGATGAGGTTGTCCTGTTCGGTGGCCTCGTAGTTGCTCGTGTGGTTGGCCTCCTCGCCGAGGATGGCCTCCTTGAAGTAATCGAACGTCCCTGAGGTGTCGGCGGCACCGAAGCGGCTGATGGGTTCGTCGGGCCACTCACTCTTCACGTCGGACCACTTCGAGGCGCCGTCTGCCCGCCAAATCTGCTTGAGTTCCTCGGGGGTCATGCAGTCGACCCAGTCGTTCTCGTTGTTGACGATGACCGTCAGCGCGTCGGTAGCGATGTTTATCTCGTGGTACTCGATGTCGTTGTCGCTACAGAGTTGCTTTTCGGTGTCGGTGATGGGTCGCGAGGCGTTGTTGAAGTCGGAGTTCCCCACGCAGAAGTGGTTGCTGAACCCGCCACCGGACCCCGTCGAACTCACGCTGATGTCGACGCCGGAGTGCTCCTGCTGGAACCGGTTGGAGACGGCCGTGGCGACCGGGTAGACCGTGCTGCTGCCCGTGATGTTGATTTCACCCGAGAGCTGACTCGAGCCACCGTCACCGCTAGAGCCACCGTCGCCGCCAGAGCCGCTGTTCGACGGTCCCTCGGTACACCCGGCGAGAGCGAGTGCTCCGACGGCACCTGTGCTTGCCAGAAAACTACGACGCGAGACGCCGCGGTTCGGTGAGTCTGCCATCATCAGATGCCAAGACCAGAGGCGAATAAGTACCCTACTATGACGTGTATAGACCACTACGTTATCTATATAGTTCGCAATTGACAACGACCAACATGGCCACCACTATGAGCCGTGAACGTAGACGGCGACGTCACATACCCCCGTCGTACCCGGGTTGTGACGGTACGGTCGAAACGCGCTGTTCGTCGTAAAGCGGCCGATTCCGAACGTAGATTGCATTCCGACCGGGCTAGACACGTGGAGAACCGCCCGACTCGACCGAATCGTTCAAGAAATATATAGATAGAGATGGATTTATGGCAGGGGGGGACTGATACGGACCTACATGGAGACTCGCAAGGTGCAGGTGACCGGTGGGTCGACGTACACCGTCTCCCTCCCGAAGGACTGGGCGACAGAGAACGACGTGAGCGCTGGGAGCGTCGTCGAGTTCCACGCCGAGGAGGACCTGTTGTTGCTCGCTCCGAAACGGGACGACGACCGGGTCGAAGGGACCCTCGACGTGGGCGGTCTGGAGAACAAACACGAACTCACGCGCGCGGTCATGACGATGTACGTCAGCGGGTTCGACGTCATCAGGCTGGAGGCCCCGCGAATCACCGCGAAACAGCGACGCATCATCCGCGACGCGACGCAGGGCCTCGTCGGCCTAGAGGTCATCGAGGAGACGTCCGACCGCGTGGTGTTACAGGACCTGCTGGACTCCTCGGAACTCTCGGTGCACAACGCCATCACCCGGATGCGCCTGGTGTCGCTCACGATGCTCTCGGACGCCGTCGAAGCCCTCATCGAGGACGACGACGACCTCGCGGAGGACGTGATGCAACGCGACGACGACGTCGACCGCCTCTGGTACATGGTCTCTCGGGTGTTCCGAACGGTCCTCCGGAACCCGACGGCGGCCAACGAAATCGGCTTCCCCCGCGAGACGGTGTTCGACTACCAGTCCAGCGCCCGGCAACTGGAGCGTATCGCCGACCACGCGACGAAGATAGCCGGCCTCTCGCAGGAAATCGGCGAGATAACCGGCGAGACGGCGGACCTCCTGCGCCAACTCGAATCAGAGGCGACCTCCGTCCCCGAGACGGCGATGGACGCGCTACTGGCCGACGACTCAGACGAGGCGGTCGAGAAGGCCAACGAGGCGCGCGGCCGCATCCCCGACGTCGACGCCACGGCCCGAGACGTCGACAGCGAGGTCCGCGAACTGGACCCCCAGAGCGCCCAGATTCTGGGCCGGGTCGTCGACTCGCTGTCCCGGACCGCCGACTACGGTGGGAACATCGCGGAGAGCGCGCTCCAGAAGGCCGCCCCGCGGCCCTAATCGTAGAACCGCTCGAGCACCGACGCCGCACCCGCCCTCGTTTTCAGGTATCGACGTTCGCCGTCCGAACCGAGTAGGCGTAGACGTCGCTGTCGGTGGGCCAACGTGAACTGCCCTAGTGCTTTATAATTAATGATGGCCAACTATTCTACGGCGTGCGACAGACGCACCACCGGCGTCACTTCGTCAGTCAGTTACTGCACGTCACCTCGACGGCGGCCCTGCACCAGCCGCCGTCACGTACGCTACCGGGCACCGACGGCGAATAGCCGCGGCTCCGTGCGGTTCGAACGCTGAGAGAGAGTCGCTGAGAAGCGTTACTCGACGAGGACGGCGTTGACCTGCCCGTCCTGTCCGGGACGGGAGGTGACGCGGGCCTCGCCCTCGGAAGTCTCGACGATTGCGCCCTTGGTGATGATGTTCCGTCGGGCGTAGTTGGGGTTCGAGGGGTTCTCCACGACGTTCTCGATGGTCGCCTCGCGGGTCTCGGCGCCGTCGGCGACGGTCGCGACGTCGGTGGTGACGGCGCGGACCTTCTGGGTGTTCCCGCGGGAGTCGACGACCTTCAGTTTCTGGTCGCCGACCTGCGTCTCGGTCGACTCGCGGCCGAGTTCGTGCTTCTTCTTCTTGTGGTTCGGGCGTCGTCGACCGCCTGTCCGCTTGCGAGGGGAGCGTCCCTGGTCTTTCATACCCGATTCATGACCCAGCGGCTACTTGAACCGTTCGATGCCGGGCCAAGGGTGTGTGGCTCCGTGACGGTGGTCTCGACGGGGCTGTCACGTGGCATAGTGGCTCGTCCGACGCTCCGGCAATCGTAATGGTTACGCCGAGCCCGGACGGTTGCCAGAACGATGAGTCTGAAGACGGCCGTGGCCGCGCCGTTCCGCCAGCGCGGGACCGACCGGATGGCCGAGAGCGAGTTCGTCGTCGCCCTCTCGCTGGACCGGAACTGGTTCTCCCCGGACCAAGCGAAGTCGCTGGTCGACGTCGCGGCCAGCGAGGGCCTCGTCGAACGCGAGGACGACGCCCTCGCCGTGACGTTCGACGCCACCAGCGTCGACGTCCCGGACGGGTTCTCGCCGGGCGAGGAGGTGTTGCAGTCCCGTTCGACCTTCGAGCGGGTACTCGACGCCGTCGTCGAGAGCGGCGTCGAGAAGCAGACGGCCGTCGCCGGCATCAACTCGCTCCAGTCCGACCTCGGCGTGACGCTAGAGGCGGCCGCCGTCGTCTACGCCCGCAGCGAGGGCGTCGGAGTCGAAGACGTCGCGGCCGACGCGCGGGAGGACCTCTGATGGTCGAGGACCGAATCACCGACGGGAAGCGAATCGGACAGTTGCTCGCCTCCGAAGTGACGGGGTTGGAACGTGGCCCGCTGGGAACCCTGTCGGTGGCCGACGCCGACCCGGACGTCGAACCGACGCCGGAGGGGGCCTTCGCCTTCGGCATCGACGCCGAGGGGGAGCGTCTCGGCGACGTGTACGTCACGGCCGAGACGGCACGACTGAGGCTGACGGGGACGGCGTCCGTCGACGTCGAACGCGACGACGTGACGGTCGAAGAAACGGACGACCAGACCGTTATCGTCGCCCACAGCGGTGCGGCCGTGAAGTCACTGGTCGACGTGCTCGCCGACCGTCTCGGCTAGGGTCAGGCCGACCCCGGTTCTGCGAGCGTTTCTGCCGTCCACGCGATGAACCCGGTGAGAACCAACGCCGACCCCACGAACGCCATCGTCGCGGCCGAGGCCAGGACGACGACCGAGAGGCCGAGCGACGACCCGAGCGCCATCACTATCGGTGCCAGCGTGATGCAGAGTGCGCCGACGGCCACGGCCTGTCGCTGTTTGGGCGAGAGGTTCACGCCGATGTGGAAGCGCGACTCGGCGGCCGGTTCCCGCGCCGCGAGGCCGAGACAGAACAGCGGGACGCCGACGAAGACGAGCGTCGCCGCGACTGCGTTCGACCAGAACGCGGACGTCCCGGTCGTCGGTGCGACGGACAGCGCCGCGCCGACGACGAGCAGTCCGGTACCGCCGACCACCCCGAACGGTCGCAGTCGCGGGTCCTCGAGTGCCTCACGGAGGTTCGGCAGCGTCTCCGCGACGTGTCCGACGTCGAGGGTACGGTCCATGACCCGCGATTGAGCGGCCACTATCAAATAGACGCGGGGTCTGAGTCTCAAATTTGATTCTCGGTCGACGCCGGTGCGGTGGGAGAAGGAAACGCTTGTATCCGTCCCCGTCGCGCCGGTACCTATGCAGTTCTTCGACCGCCTCCACGACCGCATCGCGGCCGCGGACAGCGTCGTCTCGGTGGGACTCGACCCGGACCCCGCCCGTCTCCCCGAGACGGTCCGAGACGCCGACCTGCCCCGGTGGCAGTTCAACCGCCGTATCATCGACGCGACCCACGAACACGCCGCCTGTTTCAAACCCAACGCCGCCTTCTACGAGGACCCCGACGGCTGGCGGGCCCTCCGGGAAACCGTCGCCTACGCGCACGGCAAGGACGTGCCGGTCCTCTTAGACGCCAAGCGCGGCGACATCGGCAACACGGCCCGCCAGTACGCGAAGATTCTCGACGACGACCACGGGCCCGCCGTGGACGCCATCACGGTCAACCCGTTCCTCGGACGGGACTCGCTCGAACCGTTCCTCCAGCAGGAGGAGAAGGGCATATTCGTCCTCGGCCGGACCTCGAACCCCGGCGGTGCCGACCTCCAGAACCTCGAACTGGCGTCCGGGGAGAAGCTGTACGAACGAGTCGTCCACCTCGCCGACCTCTGGAACGACAACGGCAACGTCGGCCTCGTCGTCGGTGCCACCGCGCCGGAGGAGCTAGAGGAGATACGCGAACTCGTCCCCGACATCCCGTTCCTCGTCCCGGGCGTGGGCGCGCAGGGCGGCGACGCTGAGGCCGCCGTCGAGTACGGACTGGCCGACGGCGTCGGTCTGGTCAACTCCTCGCGGGGCATCATCTTCGCCGGCGAGGCGGCCGCGGACCGCGGGGCATCCGAGAAGTTCTTCGAGGCGGCGGGCCAGTCGGCGAAGCAACTCAAACAGCGCCTCAACGAGTTCCGCTGACTCAGAAGCGGTACGTGTCGACGCCGTCCGGCATGTTTTCCGGGTCGGTCCGCTCTCCGGGCGACCCCACGTCTGTCGCACACTCGACGCACAACCCCGTCGCTTCGTCCCAGTGGCGGTCACAGACGAGGCGGCCACAGCGGTCACAGCCGTGTTCGACGTCGGGTTGGTCACAGAGGTCACAGAGGCCCGATACACTCATGCTAATTTGTAGCACGCATTCGGCCTTCAACGCTTTGCTGGCGAGGACAGGCGAGACGCTTACGGTTCTGTGGGCCGAATCCAGATTCGTGCAGTACGACCGGCTCATCACGGGCGTCGCCGCGGTGTTCGCGGTCCTGACAGCGGTGCTGACGGTGGTGGGGATTCTGGTGAACCCGGCCGTGCTCTTTCTCGCGCTGATGTTCGCCGCCTCCACGTACCTCATGTACTACCATCTGAGCGGGAAGATGGCGGCCAACCTCTACCAACGCGTCGAGCGGCGGGCCGCCACGCGGTCTCGGGAGAGCCGACGCGGCGGGTTCGGTGCGGGGCCGCGCGAGGAGTGGACGCCGCCGCGAGACGGCCGGCGGGCCGACGACTTCGGTCGCCGCGTCAGACAGACGGGGCGAGAGCAACGCCGTCGGCGTGCCCAGCAACGACAGCGCCGCCGGCAACGAATCCAGCAGTCCAACGGTCCCTCCCCTGCCGAGGCGTACGACCGACTCGGCCTGGACCCGGGCGCCGACCAACAGACGGTCAAGCAGGCGTACCGAGAGCGCGTCAAGGAGGTCCACCCCGACACGGACACCGGCAGCGAGGCGGAGTTCAAGCGAGTGAAAGCGGCCTACGAGACGCTGACCGACGACTGACCGCAACGGCCAAACCCGTCCGGGCGTCAGGTAGGGTATGCCAGAGACGCCGCCGTTGCTCGTCGACATCGACGGGACGCTCACCGACGAGTCCCGCGCCATCGACCCGCGCGTGTTTCCCGTGTTGCGCGAGTGGTCCGATACGGTGGTCATCGCCACCGGGAAGGCGATGCCCTTTCCCATCGCTCTCTGTGAGTTCCTCGGTATTGAGCGTACCGTCGTCGCGGAGAACGGCGGCGTCGTGTTCGTCGAGGCCACGGACGAACTCCAACTGCGGGGCGACCACGAGGCCAGCCTCGCCGTCGCCGAGGCGTACCGCGAACTGGGGCACGAAATCGGGTTCGGGGCGGTGGACTTGGCGAACCGCTGGCGGGAGACGGAAGTACTCGTCAGACCAGACCAACCGCTGGCGCCGCTGGAACGACTGGCCGAGGAGTACGGTCTCGTCGTCCTCGACACCGGTTTCGCCTACCACGTCACGGACCCCGGCGTCGACAAGGGGACCGGTCTGGAGGCAATCTGTGCGGAACTCGACCGCGACCCCTCGTCGTTCCTCGCCGTCGGCGACTCCGAGAACGACGCGGAGGCCTTCGACGTGGTCGGCGAAGCCGTCGCCGTGTCAAACGCCGACGAGACGGCACGGGCGCGTGCCGACCGGGTGACGGCGGCACAGTACGCCGACGGGTTCCTCGAAGCCGTTGCTCCGTACCGCTCGTAGCGCTCCGAAAGCGAACTGGCGACACCCGGTTTAGACGGCGCGTGACCGACAGCGCACGCTATCGTCCGCACGGGCGGGTGTCGCGCGACCGCGAGACCCGTGCGGCGGCACGCCTCACGCGCGGGATTCCCCTCGGACTAGTACATAAACGCTCGGCCGGCCGTACTGTGAGAGATAGACTCATTCACTCCCGAAAACACCGGTAAGCAGGTCCAAACCCGGGGAAGGCTTTTATCTCGGCCTCCGTTACGGGTTCTCATGAGCCCCGACCGGGCTGTCCTCCGGCGCGCGCTGGAGCGCGGCGAACAGGAGGGCGGCAGCGTCGAGTTCAAAGAGCGGCTCACGGAGGACCTGCACCTCTCGGAGGGTCGACTGGAGTCGCTGACCGCACAACTCCGACATCGCGTCCTCTCCGGGGACGGCGAGGCGACGTACGTCGTCGGCGTCACCGACGACGGCGGCCTCGCCGGTATCGCCCCCGAGGCGTTCTCAGAGTCCATGGACGTGTTGAGCCTGCTGGCCGAGGAAGCCGGCGCCCACATCGAGGAGGTCCAGACGTGGGGCGTCGACGGCGTCTCGGACGCCGAGTCGGACGACGGCGACGAGCCACAGGGCATCGTCGGCGTCGCCACCGTCAGAGAGGGCGCCGTCCTCGAAGACGACGACCACATCGTCGTCGGTACCGCCGGCCACGTCGACCACGGGAAATCCACGCTCGTCGGGTCCCTCGTCACCGGCGAGGCCGACGACGGCGAGGGCAACACCCGCGGGTTCCTCGACGTGCAACCCCACGAAATCGAGCGAGGCCTCTCGGCCGACCTCTCCTACGGGGTCTACGGCTTCGACGAGGACGGCCCGGTCCGGATGGACAACCCGCACCGGAAAAGTGATCGCGCACGCGTGGTCGAGGAGTCCGACCGACTGGTGTCGTTCGTCGACACCGTCGGCCACGAACCGTGGCTCCGGACGACGATTCGAGGGCTGGTCGGTCAGAAACTCGATTACGGCCTGCTTACCGTCGCTGCGGACGACGGCGTCACCGCCACGACCCGCGAGCATCTGGGCATCCTGCTGGCGACGGACCTCCCGACCATCGTCGCCATCACCAAGACGGACATCGTGACCGACGAACGAGTCACGGCAGTCGAGCGGAGCGTCGAGCGAGCGCTCCGCGAGGTCGACAAGACGCCACTCAGGGTCGAGCGCCACGGTGTCGAGGCGGCCATCGACGAGATTTCCGAGACGGTCGTTCCCGTCGTGACCACGAGCGCCGTCACGCAGGACGGCCTCGACGTCCTCGACGCGATGTTCGAGTCACTCCCGAAGACGACTGGTGAAGTCGGCGAGTTCCGGATGTACGTCGACCGGACGTACAACGTACAGGGCGTCGGCGCCGTCGCGTCGGGCACCATCAAGTCGGGCGAGGTGGAGGCCGGGGACGAACTCCTCCTCGGGCCGATGCAGGACGGGACGTTCCGCGAGGTGGAGGTCCGCTCCATCGAGATGCACTACTACCGCGTGGACGAGGCCAAGGCCGGCCGCATCGTCGGTATCGCGCTCAAGGGCGTCCGCGAGGCGGACATCGAACGCGGGATGGCGCTGGTCCCACGGGACGCCGACCCGACGCCGGTCCGCGAGTTCGAGGCGGAGGTGATGGTGCTCAACCACCCGACCCGCATCGGGGACGGCTACGAACCGGTCGTCCACCTCGAAACCGTCAGCGAGGCGGCCGCGTTCCACCCCGAGGACGGCCAACTGCTCCCCGGCGACGCCGGCGAGACCACCGTCCGGTTCAAGTTCCGCTCCTACCTCGTCGAGGAGGGACAGAAGTTCGTCTTCCGCGAGGGCCGGTCGAAGGGCGTCGGCACCGTCACGGACATCACGACCGATTGACTCCGGTTAGGTACTACCCCTTTACCCGCCGGGTGTCTGTGTCGTCGCATGAACATTCTCGTCTTCGGCGCGAGCGGTCGGGTCGGCCGGCGCGTCTGCGAGTACGCCCACAGCGACGGCCACCGCGTCACCGCGTTCGTTCGGGACGGCGCCACGGCCCCGTCCGGGAGTCGGGTCGTCGAAGGCGACGTCACGGACGGGACCGCGGTCACGGCCGCCGTCACCGACCACGACGCGGTCTGTACCGCTATCGGGCCCGACGTGAGCGACGACCCGTCTGTGCTGACGACGGGTGCGGAGAACGTGGTGACTGCGATGGAGGCCAGCGGCGTCGACCGGTTGGTCGCCGTCGCGGCCGCCGGCATCCTGCAGGCGACCCCCGACCACCTCCGCCTCGACACGCCCGAGTTCCCCGAGCGGTCGCGGCGGGTCGCGACGGCCCACCGGACCGTCTACGAGCGACTGACGGACTCCACCGTCGACTGGACGCTGGTCTGCCCGCCGGAGATGCCCGACGGCACGCCGACGAACCACTACCGAACGGCCGTCGACTACCTCCCCGACGGCGGCCAGTCCGTCTCGACCGGCGACGTGGCCGCGTTCGTCTACGACACCGTCGTCGAGAGTCGCCACCACTGCGAGCGGGTCGGTATCGCCTACTGACGGACCGCCTTCGCCAGATAGGCCGGGTGCTGGTACGGATAGCGTCGGTTCTCGAACGCGGCGGTCCGCACCCACGCGAGGTCCCACCCGTCGGCGAACCGGTCCGCGAACTCCGAGTAGGCCACGCCGCCGGGTTGTCGGCCCCACCGCTCGGGGGCCGCCGCGGCCAACACGAACAACCGCCCACCCGGGTTCAGCGCGTCGTGGAGCGCCGCCACGTACCGCTCCCGTTCCGCGTCGTTCAGACAGTGAAACAGCGCCGAGTCCGTCGCCGTGCCGAACCGCATCGGGAGTTTGTCGACGGCGAGTGCGTCCCAGACGAGGAACTGCGCGCTACTCCCCCGCCAGCGTGCCTTCTGCCGCGCCTGTGCGATGGCCTGCGGTGCGAAGTCGACGCCGAGAACATCGTGGCCGCGGTCGGCCAGATACAGCGACAGTTCGCCGGTGCCACAACCGACGTCGAGGACCCGCCCGTGAATCTCGTCTGCCTCGGTCAGCGCGACGAACGCTCGCTGGGGCCGTCCGATGTCCCACGCCGGCACGCCCGAGTAGGCGGCGTCGAACCCGTAGGCTCTCGCAGAGACCGGTCGCGTACCGGGCCGATACGGCGGATATCCGTGCCAGACGGGTGTGCTCACGGTCGCTCCTCCTCGATAGTCGGTGGCATACCGTAGCTGACGGCGGCCGTGGCTAAGAAACTGCGCCGGCCGTCGTCAGACCGCCTCGTAGCCGCCGGGGGTCCGACTCGCCAGCCCGAACGTCGTCGCCCACCCCAGCAGGTGTTCGACCCGCGTCTGCCAGACGGCCTCCCAGTCGGCGTGTCGCTCGCGCTCCCACCGCGGCACGAGGTCCCGAACGGCCTCGAACGCCTCGGCGGCCGTCAGTGGGTCCTCGCCGAGGGCGTCGACCAGTTCCGCGGCGGCGAAGACGCGTTCGCGAAACGCCGTCCCTAGCGCCTCGCGGTCGGGTTCGACCCGCGTTCGGTGGTAGCCGCGGTCCGTCTCGGCGACGAGTCCGAGCGCCCGCAGGAAGGTCAGGAACTCACGGGCTGTCTCCCGGTCGGAGACGTCCGTCGCCCGCTGGATGGCCCCACAGCAGTCCGACTCGGCGTCGGGGACCAGCGGGACCGCCTCGTGCGCGTCCGCGAGGAACGGTAGTGACCGAGGCGGGGGCGCCACCTTGAACCGCATCAGAGTCCGAAGCTCTCGGCCAGCACGTCCTCGTGCGTCTCGCCGACGACGTGGGTGTCGCCGCCGACCACGTCCACCGTGACCTTCGCCGGCGCGAACAGTTCCACGGGGAGGTCGGCGAACTCCCAGTCGGCGTCCTCGAAGACGCTCTCCAAGGGTTCGCCGTACTCGGACCCGGCGACGGAGGCAACCTCGTCGAACCGGTCGAACCGCTCGTCGACGGTCAGGTGGACCTCACCGCCGTAGGCCAGCGCGTCGGTCGTGCGGGCCATCGCCGCCGCCTCGTCGCCGGCGACCGGTGCGACCGGGGCGCGTGCGTTCGCCGAGAGCACGGACACGGGGTCGAAGCCCAGTTCGGCGAGGCGGAACACGGCCAGTTCCGCCGCGCGGGCGGCCGCGACGACGCTCCCGGTGACGCTCGCCGTCGAGAACGCGGGGAGGAACACGCCCGTCTCGGGGACGCCCGTGCGTTCGGCCACCTGCGCGGCGACATCTTCGTCCGGAAGCACGTCGGTCTCGACGGCGAGCACCGCGAAATCGGCCTCCTCTCGGTAGCCGATTCGCTGAAACGTCTCCTCCTCGGCGACGAGCGCACGGGCGGGGCCGCTCCCGAGGCCCTCGAAGTCCGCCGTCGAGAGTTCCCACCCGCCCTTCTGCGAGCAGAGGAGGGCCAGCGCCGGGTGGTCCGTCGACAGTTCGACGTGGGTCAGCGGGGCGCCGGCGACGGTGTCCATCGTGGACTGGACCGTCGCGAGCCCCGCCGTCTGTATCTCCGCGAGGACCATCCCGGCCTCTACGGCACCGGGCACCTCGACGCCGAAGTCGAGCACCGCGGCGTCGCCGGAGAGCGCGTGTACGTCTATCGTGAGTTCGTCCGCGAAGTCGATGGCCTCGTCGACGAGTTCCGTGGCCATCCGATTGAGACTGTCCATACGCGGTCTTTGGCAGCCTGCCTTTTAATCTCCGCCTTCGGCCCCGTCGCTCCGGGCGGCCCGACCCAACTCCGATTCGACGGCGTCGACCTTCTCGCTCGCGCGCTGGTTGACCCCGCGCTTGTCGTCTATCTTCAGGAACGTCTCGACGCGGTCGGACTGTGCGCCGACGGCCTCGTGTGCGGCGTGGGCCGCCGCGAACAACTCTTCGCTGTCCTCCGCCTCGATGATGGTCCCCATCGGCGTCGTCTCGTACTCGACGTCGAAGTCGTCCAGCGCCGCGACGGCGTCGGCGACGTAGGGGGCCATGCTCTCCTCGACGACCGGTGCGACCGACAGGAAGCCGATACAGGTCATGGTCGTAGCTGTGGACGGCGGCGACCTAACGCTGGCGCTCTGGGGGACGATGGCCGCAATTTCACTCTCACGCGTGCGAGACGGGTCGTCGGCCGGGAGCGCGCTCCGTCGCGCGACCCGGGGAAGGGCAGGCCCGCCTGAGAAGATACGGCTCGCCGGGGGTGAGCCGTTTCACCGAGCGTGAGCGAAGCGAACGCTCGGCCGTTTTTCCCCACGTTTTTGCGAGTCGAGCGGGACCGCAGGTCCCGCTGACCGTGCGAACGGGCCTCCGCGCCCGTGAACAAAGAGCCCTCCCGCAGCGAGCCGACGACTCGCGAGGAAGGGCGACGAAGTAAAAAGTGGAAATGCGCTGGCTGGGATTTGAACCCAGGTTGTGACCATGGCAAGGTCACGTGATACCAACTACACTACCAGCGCGCACCGCGCCTCTCTGCATTCCAATCTGGCGGGGGTGATAGTAAAAAGCCTTCCGTTTTCGGAGGACAATCGTGGGACGTGAGGGCATTCGTCGCAGAGGCGGTCCGACAGAGCGGGTCGTGAGACCGTCTTTCGGAACCGGCAAGTCCCGTGTGGGCCGTTCACGGGCTAGGACCTGTGACGGGCCGTGTGAACGCGTCTCAACGCGTACGCGAAGCGGGGTCTTTTTACCGTAGGGACGGAGAGGTATCGGCACAGTCTAGTGGCGCGACGTGGAAGCGTCACGGCATGACGACCAGCGTACTCGTGCCGTCTTCCCTCACACGGGAAGCCGAAGACCGCCGCGAGGCGACTCGCAAACTCGGATACGTGGCCCGCGCGGCCACGGTGTTCCGGGTCGACCGGCTGACAGTGTTCCCCGACCCAGACGGGGCGGGGAAGTGGGAAGACGGGTTCGTCGAAACCGTCCTGCGGTACGCCGCGACGCCCCCGCACCTCCGAAAGGAGATGTGGGGCAAGCGGGACGAACTGGAGTACGTCGGCGTCCTGCCGCCGCTCCGCGTGCGTTCACAGACCGGCTCCGGATCTGAGGGTTCGGGGTCGTTAAGACAGGGAATCGTGACCGAGGTCGGAGCTGATGGGCGCGTCCGGGTCAATTGCGGCATGCAACACCCGATCTCCCTCCCCGTTCCAGACGGTATGGACGTGGGTCAGGGGGAGCGCGTGACCGTCAGGGTCTCTTCGCGACGGCCGGTCCGGGCGAAACTCGTCGACCACCCCACGCCGGGGTTCGACGTCGTTTCAGCGGACCTCGATGCGGCACTCTCGCGTGACGACGCCGGACTCACTATCGCGTCCTCGCGGTACGGTGAGTCGGTTTCGACCCGCCGTCTCGGCCAACTGGCCGGACAGCGGGATGCCGAGGGCGGCATGACTGTCGCCTTCGGGGCACCCGAGCGTGGGTTACCGTCGATACTCGACGTGGACCCGGGCTCCGTCGGACGAGACCAGACAGACGACGACCCCACAGGGTTCGACCTCTGGCTGAATACGGTTCCGAACCAGGGCAGCGAGGTCGTGCGAACGGAAGAAGCACTGTTCGCCTCCCTCGCCTGTCTAACCCTCACGGAGTAAACGTATGCCACAATCAAGCAGACCACGCAAAGGCTCGCTGGGCTTCGGCCCGCGCAAGCGCTCGACGAGCGAGACGCCGCGCTTCAATAGCTGGCCGTCCGACGACGGCCAGCCCGGCGTTCAAGGGTTCGCCGGCTACAAGGCTGGCATGACTCACGTCGTGCTCGTCAACGACGAACCCAACTCCCCGCGCGAGGGGATGGAAGAGACCGTCCCGGTGACGGTCGTCGAGACGCCGCCGATGCGCGCCGTCGCCCTGCGAGCGTACGAAGATACGCCGTACGGCAAGCGTCCGCTGACGGAGGTCTGGACGGACGAGTTCCACGGGGAACTCGACCGGACACTGAACCTGCCGGAGGACCACGACCCGGACGCTGCAGAGGAACAGGTACGAGACGCACTCGAGGCCGGTAACCTCGGGGACGTGCGCGTCATCACGCACACCGTCCCCGACGCCGTCCAGAGCGTCCCGAAGAAGAAGCCCGACGTGATGGAGACTCGCGTCGGCGGTGGTTCCCTCGAGGACCGCCTCAGTCACGCCCTCGAACTCGTCGCCGACGGCGGCGAGCACTCGATGAACGACATCTTCCGCGCCGGTGAGTACGCCGACGTGGCCGGTGTCACCAAGGGCAAGGGGACGCAGGGTCCCGTCAAGCGCTGGGGAGTCCAGAAGCGGAAGGGCAAGCACGCCCGTCAGGGCTGGCGGCGCCGAATCGGTAACCTCGGCCCGTGGAACCCCTCCCGCGTGCGCTCGACGGTCCCCCAGCAGGGGCAGACCGGCTACCACCAGCGCACGGAACTGAACAAGCGCCTCATCGACATCGGCGAGGGCGACGACGCGACCGTCGACGGTGGCTTCGTCAACTACGGCGAGGTCGACGGTCCCTACACGCTCGTGAAGGGGTCGGTGCCCGGCCCGGACAAGCGTCTGGTTCGCTTCCGGCCCGCGGTGCGTCCGAACGACCAACCGCGCCTCGACCCCGAGGTGCGCTACGTCTCCACAGAATCGAACCAGGGATAACCTATGCAGGCAACTACCTACACTCTGGACGGCGAGGCCGACGGCGAGGTCGACCTGCCGGACGTCTTCGAGACGCCCGTGCGGACCGACCTCATCCAGAAGGCCGTTCGCGCCGCCCAGGCAAACCGGAAGCAGGACTACGGGTCCGACGACTACGCCGGCCTCCGCACGCCGGCCGAGTCGTTCGGTAGCGGCCGCGGGCAGGCACACGTCCCGAAGCAGGACGGCCGTGCCCGCCGCGTCCCGCAGGCGGTCAAGGGCCGACGCGCCCACCCGCCGAAGTCCGAGAAGGACCGCTCGCTCGACCTGAACGACAAGGAACGGCAACTCGCCGTCCGCTCGGCGCTCGCCGCCACGACGGACGCCGAACTCGTCGCCGAGCGCGGCCACGAGTTCGACCGCGACGAGGTGCCGGTCGTCGTCTCCGACGACTTCGAGGACCTCGTGAAGACCCAAGAGGTCGTCGACGTCCTCGAAGCGCTCGACGTCGACGCCGACATCGAGCGCGCCGACGACACCAAAATCAAGGCCGGACAGGGGAAGGCACGCGGCCGGAAGTACCGCCGCCCCGCCTCCATCCTGTTCGTGACCAACGAGGAACCGTCCCGAGCGGCCCGCAACCTCGCGGGCGCCGACGTGGCGACGGCCCGAGAGGTCAACGCAGAGGACCTCGCACCGGGCGGAGAGCCCGGTCGGCTCACCGTCTTCACCGAGTCCGCACTCGAGGAGGTGGCCGAGCGATGAGCTGGGACGTCATCAAGTACCCACACGTCACGGAGAAGGCCATGAACGACATGGACTTCGACAACAAGCTCCAGTTCGTCGTCGACGACGAGGCTGGGAAGCCCGAGGTCACCGAGGCCGTCGAGTCCCAGTACGACGTCACGGTCGTCGACGTGAACACACAGAACACGATGGACGGCGAGAAGAAGGCCGTCGTTCGCCTCTCCGAGGACGACGACGCCCAGGAAGTCGCCTCCAGAATCGGGGTGTTCTAACGATGGGACGACGAATTCAGGGACAACGACGCGGTCGCGGGACGTCCACGTTCCGGGCGCCCTCGCACCGCTACAAGGCGGACCTTCAGCACCGTAAAGTCGAAGACGGCGACCTCGTCGCCGGGACCGTCGTGGACATCGAACACGACCCCGCTCGCTCGGCGCCGGTCGCGGCCGTCGAGTTCGAGGACGGCGACCACCGCCTCGTGCTGGCGCCGGAAGGCGTCGGCGTGGGCGACGAACTGCAGGTCGGCGTCAGCGCCGAAATCGCCCCCGGGAACACGCTCCCACTCGCGGAGATTCCCGAAGGGGTCCCGGTCTGTAACGTCGAGTCCAGCCCCGGCGACGGCGGGCGCTTCGCCCGCGCGTCGGGTGTCAACGCGACGCTGCTGACCCACGACCGCAACGTCGCGGTCGTGAAACTCCCCTCCGGGGAGATGAAACGGCTGGACCCGCAGTGCCGCGCCACCATCGGCGTCGTCGCCGGTGGCGGTCGCACGGACAAGCCGATGGTCAAGGCCGGAAACAAGTATCACAAGATGAAAGCCCGCGGGACGAAGTGGCCAAACGTCCGTGGTGTCGCGATGAACGCCGTCGACCACCCGTTCGGTGGTGGCGGCCGACAGCACCCCGGCAAGCCCAAATCGATCTCCCGCAACGCTCCGCCAGGCCGGAAGGTCGGGGACATCGCCTCGAAACGAACCGGCCGAGGTGGTGACGAATGAGTTCGGAATATCAAATCGGCCACGAAGGAGAGTTCTCCTTCCGAGGCCACACGCTCGACGAGCTGCAGGAGATGGAGCTCGAGGAAGTCGCGGAACTGCTCCCCGCACGCCAGCGGCGAAGTATCCAGCGCGGTCTGACCGAGGAGAAGCAGAAACTGCTCGAGAAGGCCCGCGAGGCCGAAGAGGAGGCGACGGCGAACGACCCCATCCGCACGCACCTGCGCGACATGCCGGTGCTTCCGGAGATGGTCGACATCACCTTCGCCGTCCACAACGGCCAGAGCTTCGAGCGCGTGAAGGTCGAGCCCGAGATGCTCGGGCACTACCTCGGTGAGTTCCAGCTTACCCGTACCTCGGTCGAACACGGTCAGGCCGGCATCGGGGCGACACGCTCCTCGAAGTTCGTACCGCTCAAGTAATCATGGGAATCAGCTACTCAGTCGACGCCGATCCGGACACGACCGCGAAAGCGATGCTCCGGGAGCGGCAGATGAGCCACAAGCACAGCAAGGCCATCGCCCGAGAGATCAAGGGCAAGACGGCGGGCGACGCCGTCGAGTTCCTCGAAGCAGTCATCGAGGGCGACCAGCCGGTCGCGTTCAAGCAGCACAACTCGGGCGTCGGCCACAAGAGCAAGGTCGACGGCTGGGACGCCGGTCGCTACCCCGAGAAGGCCTCCGAGGCCTTCATCGACCTGCTGGAGAACGCCATCGGCAACGCCGACCACCAGGGATTCGACGGTGAGTCCATGGAGATCATGCACGTCGCCGCCCACAAGGTCGGCGAACAGCAGGGTCGCAAGCCGCGCGCGATGGGCCGGGCCTCCGCCTGGAACACGCCGCAGGTCGACGTCGAACTCATCCTCGAGGAGGTCAGCGAATAATGGCCGACGAACAGCAGTTCATCGAGGACGGGCTCCAGCGAACCCAGATCGACGAGTTCTTCGCAGACGAACTCGGTCGTGCGGGCTACGGCGGCATGGACGTCGCCAAGACCCCGATGGGGACCCAGATCGTCCTGAAGGCCGAGAAGCCCGGCATGGTCATCGGCAAGGGCGGGAAGAACATCCGTAAGATCACGACGGAACTCGAGGAGCGATTCGACCTCGACGACCCGCAGATCGACGTCCAGGAAGTCGAGGAACCGGACCTCAACGCCCGCATCGTCGCGGACCGTCTGGGGAACGCCCTCGAACGCGGTTGGTACTTCCGCAAGGCCGGTCACACGACCATCGACCGCATCATGGAAGCCGGCGCGAAGGGTGCCGAGATCGTCCTCTCCGGGAAGGTCACCGGGGCGCGCTCCCGCGTCGAGAAGTTCAACCGCGGCTACATCAAGCACAACGGCGAACCCGCCGAGGACATCGTCGACAGCGGCGTCGGCGTCGCAGTGATGAAACTCGGCACCATCGGCGTGCGCGTGAAGATAATCCCGCCGGACGCCGAACTCCCCGACGACTTCGAGATCTACGAGGACGTCGAGGTCGAGGACTACGTCGCCGAGACCGACGGCGAGTCGGTCGAGGAACTCCTCGAGGGCGAACCCGAAGACGCCGAGGACGCCGAGACGACCGAAGTCGGTCACGACCAGCCCGACGAGACCGAAGACGAGGTCGACGCCGAGGTCGTCGAAGAGGAGATCGTCGAGGAAGACGTCGAGGTGCCGACCGACGACGACGTCGAGGACGTCGACGTCGACGAACTCGACGAGGCTGTCGAGGAGGAACTCGACGAGGACGTCGAAGCCGAAGCCGAGGAACTGATGGACGAGATGGACGACGCCGAGGAGGAGGGTGACGAAGAATGACCGTCCTCCACGTCCAAGAGATCCGCGACATGACCCCCGCCGAACGCGAGGCGGAACTCGACGACCTCAAGACGGAACTGCTCAACGCCCGCGCCGTGCAGGCCGCGGGTGGCGCCCCGGAGAACCCGGGTCGAATCAAGGAACTGAAGAAGGCCATCGCCCGGATCAAGACGATTCAGGGCGAAGAAGGCGACCTCCAGCCGGAGGACGAATAATGCCACTGACACCCGAGACGCTCCCACGTCACGAACTCGTCGGCCTCGACGTCGAGGTCGTCGCAGCGTCCAACCCGGACGCCGTCGGCATCAGCGGAACGGTCGTCATCGAGACGACCCGGACGCTGGCCGTCGAAGGAGCCGACCGGGTGTGGCACGTGCCGAAGGACAGCGCGACGTTCGCCTTCGACCTGTCGTCCGGACAGCGCGTCCGGGTGGAGGGTTCGAAACTCGTCGCCCGTCCCGCTCGCCGCACAGAGAAATCAGGTGATTCCAAATGGCGCTAGGACTGAACGTACAGGAGCCGGAGACGACCTGTACCGACCAGAACTGCCCGTTCCACGGAGAGCTCTCCGTGCGCGGTCAGACACTGGACGGTGAGGTCGCTTCCACCGATATGGAGAAGACCGTCGTCGTTGAGCGCGAGTACGACGTGAAGGTGCCCAAATACGACCGCTTCATGAAGCGGCGGAGCCGCGTCCCGGCTCACGCACCGGACTGTCTCGACCTCGCGGTCGGTGACACGGTCACGATAGCAGAGTGTCGACCGCTCTCGAAAACGAAGAGCCACGTCGTCGTGGCAATCGAGGACGGTGAGCAATAATGGAGGCGCTGAACGCAGACGTCACTCAGGGACTCGAGAAGGGCTCGCTCATCACGTGTGCCGACAACACGGGCGCACGCGAGCTGAAGGTCATCTCGGTCCACGGCTACTCGGGTACGAAGAGCCGACACCCGAAGGCCGGTCTGGGCGACAAGATCACCGTCTCGGTCACCAAGGGGACGCCGGAGATGCGTCGTCAGGTGCTAGAGGCCGTGGTCGTTCGGCAGAAAAAGCCCATCCGCCGTCCCGACGGCACCCGCGTCAAGTTCGAAGACAACGCGGCCGTCATCGTGGACGAGAACGAGGACCCGCGTGGGACCGAGCTGAAAGGCCCCATCTCGCGGGAAGTCGCAGAGCGGTTCGGGAGTGTCGCCTCCGCAGCGACGATGATCGTATAGAACCATGAGCCAGCAACCAGACAAACAGCGAACGAGTCAACGACGCGCCCCGCTCCACGAGCGACACAAGCAGGTTCGGGCGACGCTGTCGGCCGACCTCCGCGAGGAGTACGGCCAGCGCAACGTCCGCGTCAACGAGGGAGACACCGTCGAGGTGCTCCGCGGTGACTTCGCCGGCGAAGAGGGCGAGGTCATCGACGTCGACCTCAAGGACGCCGTCATCCAAGTCGAGGACGTCACCCTCGAGAAGACCGACGGCGAAGAGGTCCCCCGTCCGCTCGACACCTCGAACGTTCGGGTCACCGACCTGAACCTCGAAGACGAGAAGCGGGAATCGCGTCTCGAATCGGAGGATGATTCCGCATGAGTAACCACCAGAAGCGCCTCTCGGTGCCCAACAGCTGGCCCGTAGAGCGCAAGACGGCAACGTTCACGGTGAAGGCCGGTGCCGGCCCGCACGGTGAGTCGGGGGTCCCCCTGCTCATCGTCCTGCGGGACGTGCTGGGCTACGCCGACAACCGCAAGGAAGCGCGCTACGCGCTCAACGAGGACAACGTCCTCATCAACGGCAAGGCCGTCTCCGACGAGGAGCGCCCTGTCGGGATGTTCGACATCCTCGCGTTCACCGAGCGCGAAGAGTACTACCGAGTGTTCCCCGGCGAGGGTGGTCGGCTGGCGCTGACCGCCATCGACGCCGACGCCGCCGACTCCAAGCTCGGCAAAATCGTCACCAAGACACACGTCTCCGGTGGCGAGGTCCAACTCGGCCTTCACGACGGCGAGACCCTCGTCGTCGAGGACGACCAGACCTACGACGGCGGCGACTCCATCGTCGTGGACAACGAGTCCAGCGAGATTATCGCCCACTTCGAGTACGAGGAGGGTGCCCTCGTCACGGCCGTCGACGGCGCACACGCCGGCGAAATCGGCCAAGTCGACGAGATTCAGGTCACGCCGGGGTCGGCCCAGAACAACGTCCTCGTCTCGCAGGACGACGGCGACGGCTTCGAGACGGTCGAAGAGTACGTCGTGGTCATCGACGAGAACTTCACGGACGGAGGTGACGACGAATGAGCTCGGAGAGCGACTCCGGCGAGTTCCACGAGATGCGGGAGCCGAGCGTCGAGAAGGTCGTCGTCCACATGGGTATCGGCCACGGTGGCCGTGACCTGGCCAACGCAGAGGACATCCTCGGCGAGATTACCGGCCAGAGCCCGGTCCGGACGAAGGCAAAGCGGACCGTCGGCGAGTTCGACATCCGCGAGGGCGACCCCATCGGTGCGAAGGTCACTCTCCGCGACGAAGTCGCCGAAGAGTTCCTCGAGACGGCGCTGCCGCTCGCGGACCTCAAGACGACGCAGTTCGACGACACCGGCAACTTCAGCTTCGGCGTCGAGGAACACACGGAGTTCCCCAGCCAGGAGTACGACCCGAGCATCGGAATCTACGGGCTGGACGTGACGGTCAACCTCGTCCGCCCCGGCTACCGCGTCGCCAAGCGCGACAAGGCGTCGCGCTCGATTCCGTCGAACCACCGACTCAACCCGGCAGACGCGACCGCGTTCATCGAGTCGAACTTCGACGTGGAGGTCTCCGAATGAGCGAAAGTGAAACCACAGAAGAGCCCGACGCCGCCGAGGCAGAGCGGACCGGCCAGCTCGAGTCCTGTCAGCGCTGCGGGCGCGAACAGGGGCTCGTCGGCAAGTACGACATCTGGCTGTGTCGCCAGTGCTTCCGCGAAATCTCGCGGGGAATGGGCTTCAAGAAGTACAGCTAACCATGACAGGAAACGACCCATTCGCCAACGCGCTGTCGGCCATCGATAACGCCGAGAGCGTCGGGCATCTGGAGCAGACGGTATCGCCCGCCTCGAACGAAATCGGCTCCGTCCTCGAGGTCTTCTACGACCGCGGGTACATCGACGGGTTCACCTTCGTCGACGACGGCAAGTCCGGCGAGTTCGAGGTCGAACTGAAAGGTGCCATCAACGAGTGTGGCCCGGTCAAGCCCCGCTATTCGGCGGGTGCCGACGAGTTCGAGAAGTGGGAGAAGCGGTTCCTCCCCGCCCGTGACTACGGGACTCTCGTCGTCTCGACCAGCCACGGCATCATGAGCCACTACGAGGCCCGCGAGGAGGGCATCGGTGGCCAAGTCATCGCGTACGTATACTGACAATGCCACGAGTAGAACTGGAAATTCCGGAAGACGTGACCGCCGAACAGGACCATCTCGACGTCACCGTCGAGGGTCCCAACGGTAGCGTCACACGTCGGCTCTGGTACCCCGACATCGACGTCTCGGTCGAAGACGACGTGGTCGTCATCGAGTCCGCGGAGGACGACGCCAAGACGATGTCGACTATCGGGACCTTCGAGAGCCACATCGAGAACATGTTCCACGGCGTGACCGAGGGCTGGGAGTACGAGATGGAGGTCTTCTACTCTCACTTCCCGATGCAGGTCGACGTCGACGGTGACGAAGTCGTCATCGAGAACTTCCTCGGCGAGAAGGCCGCCCGTCGCACCACCGTCCACGGTGAGACCGACGTGCAGGTCGACGGCGAGGAACTGACGCTGTCTGGCCCGGACATCGAGGCCGTCGGCCAGACCGCCGCGGACATCGAACAGCTCACGCGCATCAACGACAAGGACGTGCGCGTGTTCCAAGACGGGGTGTACATCACCCAGAAACCGAGCCGAGGTGACGCCTAATGGCAGACAACCCCGACAGAAAGAGTAGCGACGCGGACGCCAACGAAGAGGCACTCACGCAGGGTGACGGCCCGCAGAGCGACGTCGAGTCGGAACAGCCGCTCGACGGTGAGCGTGCCGAAGACCCCGACCAGATAGCCGAAGAAGCCGAATCCGAAGACGAGGACGAAGAGCTGGAGCTCACCGACATCAGCGGCGTCGGCGACTCCAAGGCCGAGTCCCTCCGAGAGGCCGGCTTCGAGACGGTCGACGACGTCCGCGCCGCCGACCAGTCCGCGCTCGCGGAGGTCGACGGCATCGGGAACGCGCTCGCGGCCCGAATCAAGGCCGACGTCGGTGGTCTCGAAGTCGACACCGAGACCGAGGCCGAAGTCGAAGACGAAGGCGCCGAGGAAGAGCCCGAGGAGGACGTGGAGACGGAACTCCAGCCCCGCGGGCTCGCCGACAAGACGCCGGACCTCGACGACGAGGAAGCCCGACTGCTGGCACAGCGACACCGCGTCGGCACGCCGCAGTTCAACCGACAGGACCACCACAAGAAGAAGCGCGTCTCGACCTCGTGGCGCCGCCCCCGCGGCCAGCTTTCGAAGCAGCGCCGCGGCATCAAGGGCAAGGGCGACACGGTCGAGGCGGGCTTCCGCTCGCCGAAAGCGGTCCGCGGCAAGCACCCCTCCGGCTTCGAGGAGGTCCGCGTCCACAACGTGGACGACCTCGAAGGCGTCGACGGGGACGTCGAAGCGGTCCGCATCGCCTCCAAGGTCGGCGCTCGCAAGCGCGAACGCATCGAGGAGGAGGCCGAGGACGCGGGTATCCGCGTGCTCAACCCCACCTACGTCGAAGTCGAGGTGAACGAGTAATGACGGACCTCTCCGCACAGAAGCGACTCGCAGCAGACGTCCTCGACGTCGGGAAGAACCGCGTCTGGTTCAACCCCGACCGACAGGGCGACATCGCGGACGCCATCACTCGCGAGGACGTCCGCGAACTGGTAGATGAGGGCGCCATTCAGGCGAAAGACAAGAAGGGCAACTCCCGCGGCCGCGCCCGGGAGCGCCAGAAGAAGCGTGCCTACGGTCACCAGAAGGGAGCCGGTTCCCGGAAGGGGAAGGCCGGGGCACGTCAGGACCCCAAGGAGGAATGGGAGTCGCGCATCCGCGCACAGCGCAAGAAGCTGCGCGAACTGCGCGACGACGGCACGCTCTCGAGTTCGCAGTACCGCGACCTGTACGACAAGGCCGGCGGTGGCGAGTTCGACAGC
The DNA here is from genome assembly GCF_056934455.1 of Haloarcula sp. H-hyl6. Lineage (NCBI taxonomy): Archaea > Methanobacteriati > Methanobacteriota > Halobacteria > Halobacteriales > Haloarculaceae > Haloarcula > Haloarcula sp. H-hyl6. The sequence goes on along the minus strand of NZ_JBRIIK010000002.1, from coordinate 277,130 downwards.
GTCGCCGACCTCGAACGATACATCGACGCAAACCACGGTGACGAATAATGGCGACAGGACCACGATACAACGTGCCGATGCGGCGACGCCGCGAGGCCCGTACCGACTACCATCAGCGGTTGCGCCTGCTGAAATCCGGCAAGCCCCGCCTCGTTGCTCGAAAGAGCAACAAGCACGTCAGGGCGCAGCTGGTGACGCTCGGCTCCGACGGCGACCGCACGCTCGCGTCCGCTCACTCGAGCGACCTCGAAGAGTACGGCTGGGAGGCCCCGACGGGCAACATGCCCTCGGCGTACCTCACCGGTCTGCTCGCCGGGCTTCGCGCGCAGGAAGCGGGCGTCGAGGAAGCGGTGCTGGACATCGGCCTCAACTCCCCGACCCCCGGAAGCAAAGTATTCGCAATACAGGAAGGCGCAATCGACGCCGGGCTCGAAATCCCCCACAACGACGACGTGCTCGCCGACTGGCAGCGCACCCGCGGTGCCCACATCGCCGAGTACGCCGAACAGCTGGACGACCCGCTGTACAGCGGGGACTTCGACGCCGAAGACCTCCCGGAACACTTCGACGAAGTACGGGAGACCCTACTGGAAGGTGACATCGAACTATGAGTGCTGACAACGGCTGGGAACCCCGCACACGCCTCGGCAAGCAGGTCGCCGAAGGCGACATCGACTCCATGCAGGAGGCGCTGAACTCGGGGCTTCCCCTGAAAGAATCGGAAGTCGTCGACCAGCTCGTTCCCGACCTGGAAGACGAAGTGCTGGACATCAACATGGTCCAGCGGATGACCGACTCCGGCCGGCGGGTGAAGTTCCGCTGTGTCGTCGCAGTCGGCAACCGCGACGGCCTCGTCGGCTACGCCGAAGGGCGTGACGACCAGGTCGGCGGTGCCATCCAGAAGGCCATCGACGTGGCCAAACTGAACCTCATCGACGTCTCCCGCGGCTGTGGATCCTGGGAGTGTGGCTGTGGCCGTCCCCACACGGTCGCACTGCGCACCGAGGGCAAGGCAGGGAGCGTCGAGGTCGAGCTCCAGCCCGCCCCGCGCGGGCTGGGCCTCGCGGGCGGGGAGACCGTCCGCAAGGTGCTCGAACTGGCCGGCATCGAGGACATCTGGACCCGCTCCAGCGGGAACACGCGCACCACGGTCAACTTCGCGAAGGCGACGTTCAACGCCCTCAAGAACACGGCCGAGGCGCGCGTCCCCGAACGAACCTTCGAGAAGCGCGAGGTGATCGAGTGATGCAAGCGCTCGTTCAGATTCGCGGCGACGTGAACATGGATACGGACATCCACGACACGCTGAAGATGCTGAACATCCATCACGTCAACCACTGTACGCTCGTCCCCGAGACGGACACGTACCGTGGGATGGTGACGAAGGTCAACGACTTCGTCGCCTACGGCGAACCCAGCCAGGAGACGGTCGAACTGCTCCTGGAGACGCGCGCCGAGCCCGCCGAGGGCGACGCCGACGTCGACGACGAGTGGGTCGCCGAGAACACGGACTACGACGACATCGAGGGCCTCGCGTGGGCTCTCGTCTCCGAGGAGACGACGCTGCAAAAGCAGGGTCTCTCCCCGACACTCCGTCTGCACCCGCCGCGTGGCGGTCACGACGGCGTCAAGCATCCGACGAAGGAAGGCGGTGAACTCGGGAAGCACGACTCCGAGGGCATCGACGAACTGCTGGAGGCGATGCGATAATGACGAACAAGAAACGACGACAGCGCGGTACGCGTACGCACGGCGGCGGTTCGCACAAGAACCGTCGCGGTGCCGGGCACCGCGGTGGCCGCGGTGCCGCCGGGCGTGCCAAGCACGAGATGCACAACTACGAGCCGCTCGGCAAGAGCGGCTTCAAGCGTCCCGAGAAGGTCCAGGAGACGGTCGCCACCGTCGACGTCCGTGAACTGGACGAGGACGCGCCCCTGCTGGTCGCCGACGGCCTCGCGGAAGAGGACGGCGACGGCTACCACATCGACGCCCGTGAGGTCGTCGAGGACGCCGACGACGCCGACGTCGTGAAGGTGCTCGGCGCCGGGCAGGTCCGCAACGAACTCACCGTCGTCGCAGACGACTTCTCCGAGGGTGCAGAGGAGAAGATTGCGGCCGCCGGTGGCGAGACGGAACTGACGGAGCTCGGTCAGGAGCGGCAAGAGGCCGCCGAAGCGGACGCCGAGGACGACGCGGACGACGAGGAGTAACGACAGATGAGTTGGAAGGACACCGCCGAACCGCTGCTCGTCCGGATGCCGGCAGTCCGCCGTCCGGAGGGCCACGTCCCGTTCAAGCGCAAGCTGATGTGGACGGGTGGCGTGTTGGTGCTGTACTTCTTCCTGACGAACGTCAAACTGTTCGGACTCGACATCGACGCCAGTCAGGACGTCTTCGGCCGATTCGGGTCGATTCTCGCCTCGGGCCAAGGGAGTATCCTGCAGTTGGGTATCGGACCCATCGTCACGGCGTCCATCGTGTTACAGTTGCTCGGCGGGGCGAACCTGCTCGGGTTGAACACGCAGGACGACCCCCGTGACCAGATACTCTATCAGGGCCTCCAGAAGCTCTTGGTGCTGGTGATGATCTGTCTGACCGGCCTGCCGATGGTGTTCGCTGGCGGCTTCCTGCCGGCGGACACGGCCGTCGCACAGTCGCTGGGTATCGGCGAGACCGGTGTCCAGTGGCTCATCTTCGCCCAGATGTTCGTCGGCGGTGTCCTCATCCTGTTCATGGACGAGGTCATCTCCAAGTGGGGCGTCGGCTCCGGTATCGGACTGTTCATCGTCGCCGGCGTCAGCCAGCGACTGCTGGGTGGCCTGCTCTCGACGCCGTTCATCGGCGGACAGCAGGGCATCCTCTACAGTTGGTTCCAGTTCGCCACCGGGGCCCAGCCGATGGGCCCGATTCTCGGTGGCTCCGGCCTCCAGACCATCTTCATGGGACAGGGGCAACTGCTGGCGCTCATCACGACGGTACTCATCTTCTCGGTGGTCGTCTACGCCGAGTCCGTGCGCGTCGAGATTCCGCTCTCGAACGCCCGCGTGAAGGGCGCGCGTGGTCGCTTCCCCGTGAAGCTCATCTACGCGAGCGTCCTGCCGATGATTCTCGTCCGGGCGCTGCAGGCCAACATCCAGTTCCTCGGGCGCATCCTCCAATCGCAGTTGGGGTCGCTCCCGGCGTGGCTGGGCACCTACGACAACGGGCAGGCGACCGGTGGGCTGTTCTACTACTTGGCACCCATCCAGTCACCCGGTGACTGGATGTGGTGGCTGGAGACGACGGCCCAACCCGCGTGGCAAATCCTCATCCGCGTCGGCATCGACCTGACCTTCATGCTGGTGGGCGGCGCAGTCTTCGCCGTCTTCTGGGTCGAGACGACCGACATGGGGCCGGAAGCCACCGCGAAGCAGATTCACAACTCCGGGATGCAGATTCCCGGCTTCCGGCAGAACGTCGGCGTCATCGAGAAGGTGCTGGAACGGTACATCCCGCAGGTCACCGTCATCGGCGGTGCCCTCGTGGGCCTGCTGGCCGTCATGGCCAACATGCTCGGCACCATCGGCGGCGTCTCCGGTACCGGGCTGCTGCTGACGGTCTCCATCACGTACAAACTGTACGAGGAGATCGCCGAGGAGCAGCTCATGGAGATGCACCCGATGATGCGCCAGATGTTCGGATAGGGACGACACGAACCGTCCCTTCCCGTCTTCTCTCACTCTCTCGCGACCAGTAGTCACGCCTTCGCAGACGGCAAGCCAGCCGGGACCGGCACAGAGACTACGCCGGCAGGTCAGGCGAACTCCACGCTCCGGAACGCGTCAAGTACCGGGTCGTCCCTGTGGTAGTCGACGAGCGACGTGAGCGTGAGGACGTGACAGAGTTCGCTCCGCGTGTAGGAATCGGGGTCCGCGAGGACCGTCTGCTCTAGACCCGCCGGGTCGACGACGTCCGGTGAGTTCCGCGCGTTCTGTTCGCGCAGGCAGTCCACGAGCGGCGAGGCGGCGGGGTCGGCGTCGCTGCTGAGTCCCAGAACCGACTTTATCGTCGGCTTGACGGCGTCGAAGAGGCCCGGGTGACGTTGCAACACGTTGTAGAGGGCGACCCGCGCTTGGTGTGAGAGACTGGCCGGCGGCGCTCCGAAGTTCGCGTTCGGTACCGTCCCGAGGTTCGAGGAGAGGTGGTTCAGAAACGCGGCGAAGAGTCGGTACCGTCGCTTCTGGTCGTCCGGAATCCCCATCGCGTAGTCGAGGACGGCGGGCGCGTAGTAGGGCGAGGTCGTCCAGACGTGGTTTCGGTTCGTGTCCGTCGCCTCGAAGAGCCACGCGAACGCGCGCTGGAACAGCTCGAAGTGGACGAACTTCTTCGCGAGCGAGGACTCGGGGTACTCGCGGACGACCTCGCGGATTTCCCGCCGTATCTCGGCGTCGCCGACGCCTGTCATGGCCTCGACGTCGGCAGCGCTGAACGTCTCCTCCGACCGGAGGACGTACGAGACGAGGTCGTCGAGGTCAGCTAGCTCGACGACCGGCGAGACGTCCGGAATCAATTTGTCGCCACCGTCGCCCGTGTACGACCAGACGGGCCCCTCGTTCCTCTCCCGGACCTGTCTGAGGAACGGTTGCATGTGGGCGATGCCGAACGGGTCGGCCCCGGCCGTCATGTCCAGATGGGCCAGCAAGTCGGCCCCGCTCGGCCCGGGCGTCGGGTGTCGGTGCCAGTCCGACCCGACGGCGTCGGCCAACGTCTCTGCGAGGTCGATGTCGGCCCGCGAGTCGTGTTCGAAGTCGCGAGTCGACGCGGAGTACTCGACGTCGCAGCGTTCGAACCCGCCGAGAACCGCTCTGGAGTCCAGGCCGCCGCTCAGGAGGACGACGTTGGTCCCGGGGCACGCCTCGGCCCGGCGACGGCAGGCGTCGGTGAAGCGGTCGGCGAGTTCGCGTGCGTTCGCTTCTGTGTCGCGGTCCGCCCGGGTCTCGTCCTCGAAGTCGAACTCGTAGTGCCGTTCGAGTCGGTGGTCCCCCGTCGCCGTGTCGATGCGAACGTGGTGGCCCTCCGGGACGCGGCGGAGGCCGTCGTAGAGGGTTCGGTCGGCCAGCGCGTAGCCGAGACGGAGGTACTGGGCGACCGCCATCTGGTCGAAGGTATCGCAGTCGGCGAGACGGGCCAGCGTCGGCTTGTTGCGCCCGAGGAGGGCGTAGTCGGTGTCAGTCGCGTAGAACAGGGGGAGTTGCCCGAGGGTGTCGGGGACGACGGTCACCTCGCCGGCGGCCGCGTCGTGCGCGTAGAAGACGAACTCCCCGTCGAGGTCGCGAAGCCACGACGGGTCCGTCGGCGACGCGTCGCCGTCGGCGAACCGACGTTCGAGTTCGGCCCGGAGCGTCTCCCCGTCGCGGTTGTAGACGACGCCTTCGACGAACACCGTGGTATCGCCGAACGCGTACCGCCGGAACGGGTACGCGGGGTACAGCGCCGTCGCGATGCTGACACCCGTCTCGGTGTGTGACTCGAACTCGTAGCGGTCGTCGTAGAGACACGGGCGGTGGGCGTCCTCGACGGCGTCGTCCCCGGGGGCCGTGTCCCCTGCGAGTATGCTAATCCCGGGCATACGTGACAACACACTAACATGGCGTCTAAAAAACCTTTTCGTGAAACTACATTTTCAGTTACGGCTTATCCACGGCAGGAACTCGATACTTTTACCGGAGCGCGATAGAACGGGGTCGGTATTCGCTAGTTTCGCGAACCTTACCGGGTCCGTCGCTCGCCGTAGTCATCTCAGCCCGCGAAGGTGTCGGGTGGGTCGGTAGAACGGCCGTGGGGCGGTCGGAGTCGGGCCCGAAACCGCCGTCAGAGCCAGTCGTCGACTTGGCGCCGCATCTCCGCCACGGACCCCGAGTTGTCGACCACGAGGTCGGCGTCTGCGGGAGTCTCGAACTCCGAACGGAGAACTTCGTACACTTCGGTATCGGCCTCGCTCGGGTCGTCCCGTCGGGCACGGATGCGTTCGCGCGCGACGTCCGGGTCACACGTCACCCAGACGAGTGCGCCCGACACCGCGTGCTTCGACGCCACCGTCGCCGCTCGCTCACGGTGTCGGGGCGTCTTGAACGTCCCGTCGAGGACGACGGGCGTGTCGTCGACGAGGTGGGCGCGAGCGCGCTCCAACAGCGCGCCGTACACCAACCAGACCTCCTCGTCGGCGTAGGTCGGGTCGTCGAGAACGTCCGTTCGCACGGTGTCGGTCCGGAGCAACGCGGCGTCGAGACGGGAGGCTATCTCCTCGGCGGTCGTGGACTTGCCGACCCCCGGGAGACCGCAGACGGTCACGAGCCGTGGTTCTGCGTATCGGGTCGCGGTAGATGTATCGGACACGGTGATACCCAGTCAGGCGACAGCGACGGTACGCGGACACTTAGTTGGTTCTATCGTCAGACCCCGCTGTGGGGACCCGAACGGCGTCAGGTCGAGGGGGTGGCCGTCGTCCCGTTCGTGGGCGTCCCCGTCTCGTTCTCGGCAGGTTCGTCCGTGCCGTCGTCCTCGTCGAGTTCGGGCGGTCCGGGGAGTCGGTCCGGGGCCTCGCCCGACGCGAGGAACGAGAGGAGGTGCCCGACGAACACCTCGTTGTCGGCGTCGTACACCTCCGAGCGCTCGGCGAAGGAGGTGTCGGCGACGAACACGAGGTTCTCGGAGCGGGCGACCGTCGGGTAGCGTCCGGGTCGGCGAGAGTCGAGCGTCTGAGTGCCCGCGACCGACCGGTACACCACGTCCGCGTCGTCGCTTCTGACCGCGACGTAGCCGCCGGCGTCGAACGTCACCGTCTCGACGCCCTCGGTCAGCGGGCCGTCGCCGCGTGGCGAACTGTAGATGCTCTTGAAGTTGTTGTCGTTGGCGCTGTCGTCGATGTTGAACAGCGGTTCCGCGCCCATGGTGACGCCGTAGGCCCCGGTGAGGTCGTTCGCGCCGAAGGAGACGGTGGTCGACGTCCCGCCGAGGAGACCGGTCGAGACGCGGCTCTGGGTCGGTTCTGCGAGGACGACCACGTGGCCGCCGGCCGCCGTGAAGTTCCGAACGACGGCCCGTTCGCCCTCGGAGAAGCCGTCTGTCGGCTGGACGACGAGCAGTCCCGCGGTGCCGGCGAGCGTCTCGTTGTAGGGCTGGTCGTCGGGCGCATCCTCGGAGAACGCCACCGAGTGGCCGGCCCGGAACACGGCCTCGAAGGCCGGTTCCAGTTCCGCCCGCTCGAACTCGTTCCCGTGGTCCGTGTCCACGAGGATGCGGGCGTCGCCGCCCTCGACGGCTATCGTGCCCGTCTCGGGGTCGACCTGTGGGTTGACCCGCGCTGGCTGGAACTGCGCGGGCGACTGCCCGTCAATGCCGGCCCCGTCCGGGGCACCGGGCGCTCCGCCGACGACGAGGCCCAGTAACGCGGTGCCGCCGACGAGGACGCCCGCGACGACGATGTACGTCGCGACGAGCGTGACGACGCGGGCGTCAGTCATACACGTACACCTCCCCGTCCGAGGCGTTGCCCCGCGGGACGCCCCAGACGGCGTAGTACTCGACCGGTCGCTGGAACTCCTGTTCGCCCTCGTCGGCCCCGTCGGACCCGTCGACGTAGACGACGCCCCCCTCGACGCGTTCGACGTCCTCGTTCAACACGAGTACCTGCACCGGACGCTGAGTGCCCGTGTAGACCACGTCGTACTGGTCGCCCTCGATGTCCTCGGAGAGGGCGGCGGCCCGTTCGATTGCGGTGCCGAGGTCGCCGATTCGGTCGGCGAACCCGTTCTGGACCGCCCGGGTGCCCAGATACGTGCGACCGCTCGCAACCTCGTTCCGACTCAGCGTGAGTTCGTCCCCGCGGTGGCGCATCACCGTCCCGACGAACGCCCGCTGGAGGGTCTCGATGTCCTCACGGAGGCTATCGAGGCTTATCTGGGCCTTGTCCGGGCCCGACCGGACGAACTGCTCCTGCTGACGGGCGGTGTCCTCGATGGCGCTCCGCGGGGCCTGTACGATGACGCCGATGCTGCCGACGTTCGAACTCGGCTTCACGACGATTTCGTCGGCCGGCGAGATGCCGAAGTACCCGCCAGAGGCCGCGGTCCCCTCGACGTAGGCGACGACGGGCATCTCGCTGGCGGTCCGGTTGACCGCCAGATAGAACTCCTCGCTCGCGTCCACGGGCCCGCCGGGGCTGTCGATTCGGAGGACGACGGCCGCGACGGAGTCGTTCTGGCGTATCTGTCTGAGGCGCTGCGTGACGGCGTTGACGTTGGCGTCGTCTGTGCTCCCGCGGAGCGTGACGACGGCGACGCTCTGTCGGTCACCGCCCGCGCTGGCGGTGACGTCCCAGACGACGGGACCCAGAACGACCGCCGTCACGACGGCGGCCGTGACGACGACCACGTACGACGCCGTGGTAGCTGGTGATATATTCATCTAGCCTGACACGAGCTGAGGTAGGTGCCATCGGACGAATAGCTTTGGGGAGGCTAGCGACGGCGGGCCGCCAGCAAACCGGCACCGACGGCGGCCAGAAGCGCGACGACGGGACCGAACCCGGGTCCGGACCCACCGGTTGTCCGCGTCGTCGTTCCGGTGTCCGCTCCGTCCCCGTCCGAATTAGAGGGCGTCGCCGTCCCGGGGTCCGCCGTCGCGGTGGTCGGTCGCTCCGTCCGCGTGGCCGCCGCGCCGACGCTGACTGTCGCGTTCGCGTCGCCGGCGCTGACCGTCCTGTCGCCCGGCGTCTCGAACCGGTGGACGAACGTGGCCGTCGCCGTGTCGTTGGCGGCCACCGAGACGGTCAGGTTTCGCGGCGCTCCGACACCGGTGAGACGCACCGTCTCGTTGCCCGCCCGTCGGCCGGCGTTCTCGACCGTGACGGTCACCGCGACGGGGTCGCCGACGGTGGCCTCGGAGATGTTGGTTCGCACGGCAGTCACCGACGTCGCCGGCACCGGGACGCCGACGGTGAGTTCCGCGGGCGCGACGCTCGTGACCCGGTAGCGGTACCGGCCGTCGCTCCGGTTGACGAGCGTCGTGTTCAGCGACCGCACCGACCCGTCGACCGTCCGGTAGGCGGTCACCGACTCGGCGCTCCCGTTTCCGAGGCGGCCGTCCGGGAGGCTGAACGTCGTCGTCGCGTTCGTCTCGCCTCGCGGGTCCGTCGCCAACACGCCGAACGCCTCGATTCCGACCGCGTCGACGCTCGCGTTCTCCGGTCCGGCCACGCGGACGATGACCGGACTGACGCTGGGTCGAACGGCGAGTCCCTCGTAAGTCAGACCGTCGTCGGTGACGTTCGGCGCCACGTCCAACGGGTCGTCGCTGGAGGGGTGCGAGAGGCTGACGATGGCGCTGCGCGCGTCCGGGCGGTCGACCAACACGGTCGGACCGCGGGGTTCGGGGGCGGGCGGTGCGCCACCGCCACCGCCGCCACCGCCGCCGGAGTCGTCGTCACCGTCACCGGAGTTGCCGTCGTTACCGCCGCCCGACCGGTCGTCGCCACCACCACTGTCGGACCCGTCGTCGTCACCGCCGCCTGCGTTCCCGCCACCGGACTCGCCGCCCGAGGACTGTGGACGAACCGTGACTGCCGTCGTGTCGGCGGCGGTTCGACCCTGTCCGTCTGTGACTTCGAGTTCGAAGGCGAGGGTCGTCCGTTCGTCGACCGAGGGGACGGCGAACGACGGCGTGAGACCGCTCGCGTCCTCCAGCGTGACGGAGGGGCCGTCGACCTGCGTCCACTCGTAGGAGGCGTCGCCGGACGCCGACGAGTCGCGCCCGTCGAGCGACGCCGTTCCGCCCTCCGTGACGGACTGGTTCTCGCCGGCGGCGGCGACTGGCGGCGGGGACCCGTTCGCCGTGACGGTGACCGCGTCGGTGCTGTTCAGCGCCCCGTCGCCGACGGTCACCTCGAAGGTCAACGGCGTCGGTTCGTCTACGTCGGGTGCGGCGAACTCGGGCGTGGCGCTGTCGGCGTCGGCGAGCGAGACGGTCGGTCCCTCCACCTGTCGCCACGCGTACGTGAGGTCGTCTCCGTCCGGGTCTGTCGACCCGGTCGCGTTCAGTTCCACGTCGGACCCCGGTTCGACTGCTCGGTCGGGGCCGGCGGCGGCCGTCGGTGCCCGGTTCTCCCGTTCGACGGTCACCGAGACCGTGTCGCTGTCGCTGGACCCGTTCGCGTCGCCGACCGTCAGTTCGAACGTGAGCGCCCGCGTCTCGTCGACGTCCGGGGCCTCGAACTCGGGCGTCGCCGTCCGGTTGTCGGCCAGCGTGACGTCCGGACCCTCGACCTGCGTCCAGCGGTAGGCAAGGCCGTCGCCGAGCGGGTCCGTCGACCCGGTGCCGTTCAGTTCGACCACCGTGTTCGGCGCGACGGTCCGGTCGTCGCCGGCGGCTGCCGTCGGCGTCGGCGTGGCCGCCGACCCCGTGACCTCGACCACGTCGGCCGTCTCGTCGGTGACCCGTTCACCGGTGTCCTCGTAGATACCGGACCCCGTCGCGCGGAGTTCGTACTCGCCGGCCGCCGCCGTCTGCGGGACCCCCACGGTCAACTCGACGGAGTGGTCGTCGCCGTCGAGCCACAGCCACGCGCGCTCCTCGGAACTCGAGTAGCTCCCGTCGTCGTCCTCAACGGTGACGGTCCAGTTCGACGGCAGCGAGACGTTGATGCCGGGCGCGTCGACGTCGTCGACTTCGACGCTGACTTCGACGGCGAGCGAGCCGCCTGGAGCCACCTCGTCGCTACCGAGCGACTGCTCGACCACCACCGCGTCGTCGGGCGCGGCGACTGCCGTCGGGACGGCGAGGACGGCGAGGACGGCGAGGGCGGCGACGGCGACCGCCCGGTGTCGCGACGCCGACATCAGCACGGCCGACCTGACCGGCGGGGGCGGTATCGCGTCGAGACGCTGGGAGTGAATCGAGAGCGGGACGGAACCATCGGTGTCCGTAGTCGTGACCGCCGACCGGATTGTTATGGCCGCGTTGTCCGGGTAAGGCCCGCTTTCCCGTTTCCGTTGTATACACCTTGTTCGAGGGGTGATTCGACAAAGCTCGCTATAACAATAGCGCCGTCCCCGCTAGACGGTACTCGAATGAGCGACCCACCGTCGGTCTCGCGCCGTGCAGTACTGAAACAGGGGAGCGCCGCCGTCGCGTTCCTCGCCGGCGGTGCCCGCGTCGGCCGGGTGCGGGCACAGCAGACCCACCCGCTGTTGACCACCGACTTCGACAGCACCGACCGGTACGCCGACCCCGGCGAGCGACTCGACGACTTCGAGGACTTGGACGAGTGGAGCGAGGACGAGGGGACCCTGAGCGCCGATACGGACGAGGTGTACCGAGGGTCCCAGTCGGCGAGGCTCTCTACCCCCGCGGACAGCGACGCGGACGGGCTCGCCATCAGCAGAGAGTTCGACGGACTCGACCTCTCGGACCGCGACCTCTCGATAGCGCTCCGTCTCGGAGACCCCGACACCGAGCAACTCGTCGTCGAGGTGGAAGACGAAGACGGCGACTACGTCGAGATGAACCGGCGGACCATCTCGCCGACGTACGGGTGGTTCCGCATCGACCTCGGGGTCACGGCCGAGTCCGGCGACCCCGACCTCTCGTCGGTCGAGGAGATACGAATTCGGTTCAACAGGGACAGCGACGCCCCGATGCTCGTCTGGGTGGACGACCTCGGGACGACGCCGCGAGTCGACGGCGGCCGAGTCGTCATCGCGTTCGACGACGGCGGCATCACCCAGTACACGCGCGCCCTCCCGATTCTGGAGTCCTACGACTTCCCGGCGATTACCTGCGTGAACACGGGCCGGGTCGACAGCGACGCCTACCTCGGCGAGGACGAGATGCGCGAGATGCGCGACGCTGGCTGGGAAATCGGGAGCCACACGGTCGACCACGCACGGCTGACGGACCTCTCGAACGACGAGGCCCGGAAGCAGGTCGCAGAGGCCAAACGGTGGCTCGTAGAGCGCGGGTTCGAGGTCGGGTCGGCGATATTCACCTACCCGTGGAGCAGCACCTCTCCGCGCATCCGCTCCATCGTCAAGGACTACCACTACCTGGCGTTCACCGACGGCAGTATGCCACACGGCGCGCAGTTGACCGGGCCGCTCACCGTCGGCCGCGTGTTCGGCGAGAAACGGGACCGCGTCGAGGCGACGCTGGACCTCGCAGACAAGTACGGCCAGACGGTCGTGCTGGCCTACCATCAGGTCGGCGCGGGCGACTGGATATCGGAGTCGGCGTTTCGGGAGACGATGGCTGGCATCGCCGAACGAGGGCTCGACGTCGTCAAGCCTTCGAGCCTCCTGACCGAGTTACTCGACCCGCCGGTGACCGAAATCGAACCGCTGTCGGTCCCCCGGGTCGTCGCCCGCGACGGCGACATCGGACTCGCGGACGTCCAGCGGGCCGTCCACTGGAACGAGCAGGACGCCTACGTCCCCCGGACGAACGGGGAGAAGGTGGACGACGAGACGTTGGCCGAGATACTCGAGATGTGGGAGAACGGTCGTTAGAACAGTCGTTCGAGTAAGCCGCGCTTACGGTGTTTCTCCGCCATCAACACGGAACAGTCCACGTCGTCGACGAGGTCCATGACCATCGACCCGGAGACGAGGCGCCGGAGCAGTCCCTCCTCCGTCGCGCCGACGAGCAACAGCGACGCGTCGTCCGCCGCCGCCGCGATGGCCGACTCGACGTCGCCCTCCTCGACGCGTATCTCGGCGTTCGCGAGGCCGTGGTCCGCCGTCCACTCTTCGAGGAACGCCTCGGCCTCCTCGCGGCCGTCGTCGGCGACGTTGAGCACGGTCACCTCGGAGTCGTACTCGGCCTGCAGCATCTGTGCGACCGACGCCGAGAGGTCCGAGTCCGGACCGCCGGCGGTCGGGAGGAGGATGCGCGACGGGTCGAACCCGCGGTCCCGCAAGACGAGGAAGTCACAGGGGACCGCCTCCGTGAGTTCGTCCATGGCGGACTCCGCACGGCCGGGCGACCCGTGTGAGTTCGGTCCCCACCCCATCACGACGAGGTCAGCCGTGTGGGTCCGTGCGGCGTCGAAGATGGCCTCGAAGGACTTGTGGGAGATGATGGTGTGGGTCTCGACGTCGACGCCGAACGTCTCAGCGTCCTCGCGCGCTCTGGTCAGCAGATGTTCCGACGTCTCGTCTATCTCGTCGGCGCGTTCGGCGGCGCTCCCCAGCGCCGTCTGGTCGGGGACGGTGACGATGTGCGTGGCGACGACGGTGCCGCCGCGCTGTTTGGCGAGGGCGCTGGCCAGCGTGATGAGGTCGCGTTCGTGTTCGGGATTGGCCAGCGGGACCATCACGCGGTACTGGCCCCCGTCCGGTTGGACGCCGGCGGCCGCGTTGACTGCCGCGTCCGGCAGGTCTTTCGACCGGGAGACGATGTGTTCGGAGAGGATGCCCTGCTTCTCCGTCCGCGTCCGAGCGTAGAAGGCGTACCAGAGGACGGCCGCCCCGGCGATGGCGAACGAGAGCACCAGCGCGTCGCCCGAGACGAACGCCAGGAGCGCGAACGAGAGCACCGCACCGAGAATCGGCAGGACCGGGAACAGCGGGACGGTGAAATCGGGAGCGTACTCCTCCGGGTCGACGTACCGCATGACGATGAGCGCGCCGTTCAGCAGGCCGTAGATGATGAGGTGGAGGCCCGACGCCGCCCCCGAGAGCAACGTCAGGTCCCCGATGACGATGAACAGCAGGATGAGGCCGCCGGTGATGCCGATAGCCCGGTAAGGCGTCCCAAACCGGGGGTGAATCTCGTTGAGCGCCGGCGTGACGATGCGGTCACGGCCCATCGCGAAGTTGATGCGCGAGGACGCGAGGATGGAGGCGTTCGCGGAGGAGGCCGTGGCGAGGAGGCCGCCGAACAGGAGCGCCCCGCCCATGGCGGCCCCCTGTAGGTACTGGCCCACCTCGACGACGGCGATGGGTGGCGTCTGGTTCGGCGCGAGGTTCTCGAACAGGCCCGCGATGAACCCCTGCGGGACGGCCGCGCTCATGATGACCAGCACCAGCGCGTAGATGACCGTCACGAGGACGACGCTCCCGATGACGGCCCGCGGCAGGTTCTTCCCGGGTTCCTGAATCTCCTCGGCGACGCTCGTAATCTGGACGAAGCCCAGATAGGAGACGAAGATGAGCCCCGTCGTCTCCAGCGTCGTCACGACGCTCCGGGCTTCGGGCAGGTTCGCGGGGTCGGCCCGCAGGGTGCCCAGCAGCGTGAACACGGCGAGGATACCGACCAGCAGAACGACGATGGCGTTCTGCAGGCGTCCGGTCTCCTTCGCGCCGACGTAGTTGATGAGCACGAAGAAGGCCGCCCCGGCCAGCGCGACGAGTTTGACGGCCGACATCGACACCGGGCCGAGGCCGACGGTGCCGCTCAGGCCGAAGATGCGAGCGATGTAGCGGCCGAACCCGACCATGTAGAACGCGCTGGCGAAGGCCAGTCCCAGCCAGTTGGCCCACCCGGCGACCGAGCCCAAGAGCGGCCCGAGCGCGTGGTTGACGTAGTAGTACGCCCCGCCCGACTTCGGCATCGCGGTCCCGAGTTCGCTGGCCGACAGCGCCGTGAACATGGCGATGACGCCACCCAGCACGAACGCCACCGAGGCCATCGACCCGGCCTTGATGATGGCGTCGCCGGGGAGGACGAAGATGCCTGCCCCTATCATCGTCCCGACGCCGATGGTCAGGGCCGCCAGCGGTCCGAGGTCCTTGGCGAGTTCCTCGTCGCTCATCCTGTCCCCTCGCTCTCCTCGCCGCCCGGGAGGACGACGACAGGCCGGTCGTTCTCGGTCACGAGGCGGAGTGCGACGTCGCCCGTCGCCAACTGCACGAGGCGGTTCCCACCGCGCGGCGTGACGACGACGGCGGAGGCGTCGACGTCCTCGGCGGCGTCGAATATCGCCTCGACGACGTCGGTGCCGTAGTAGACGTCGGTCTCGACGTCCCCGAGAACGGCCCGCGCCGCCTCGAACATCTCCTCGGCCTCCATCTCTCGCTGTTCGACGCCCGCCTTGTCCGGCGCACCGCCGGCCTTCTCGACGACGTGGACGAACACCGCCTCGCCGTAGGACTGCCGTGAGAGCGCCCGAGCAGAGGTCTCGGCGTCCTCTTCGCTGGCGACCGGGACGACGACCCGTTCGAGCAGGTCAGCCATGGCACCGTCCCTCCGTGGTTGCCCCGTGCTGTCGGCAGTCTAGCGACGTAACCGTGGCTGGCCAATACATATCCGTTTACAGTCGCGCACAACCCTTAACCCTCACGTCTGCCGGGAGTTCGAGAGATAGAAATACACTTCACGCGGCCCGCTGAACGGGGGGCGTATGAACGATGCGGAGGGTCGCAGGTGTACGTCGTAATCGTCGGCGCTGGCGAAGTCGGGTCCGCTATCGCCGAGAGTCTGGCCGACACGCACGACGTCGCGGTCGTCGACATCGACGGTGACCGCGTCGAAGAACTGGTCTACGACGTCGACGTCTTGGGAGTCGAAGGCGACGGCGCCGACCTCGACACGCTGGAGGACGCCGACGTCGAACGGGCGGACATCCTCATCGCCAGCACGGACGACGACGAGACGAACATCGTCACCTGCGGCACCGCGATGACCGTCACGGACACCTTCACCATCTCCCGGGTGAAGAGCGCGAAGTTCCTCCGGACGTGGGAGCAGTCCGAACGGGCCTTCGGTGTGGACCACATGGTCGCGACGAACCTCCTCACGGCCGAGACCATCACGCGTGTCGTCGGCCTGCCGGCCGCACAGGACGTCGAGACGTTCGCCGACGGCCTCGTCCAGATGGCCGAGTTCGAGATAAGCGAGACGAGTCCCGTCGCCGACCAGACCGTAGAGGAGGCCGACCGCTACGAGTCGCTGACGTTCGCGGCGATTCTGCGCGACGACGACGTCGTAATCCCGCGCGGGGAGACGGTCCTGCAACCGGGCGACGACGTCATCGTCATCGGCAGTCAAGAGAGCGTCCACACGTTCGCCCACGAGATTGCGCCCGACGTCGACGGCGCGCGGAACGTGTTGGTCGTCGGGGGGAGCGACGTCGGCTTCCACACCGCGAGGCTCCTCCAGGAACGCGGGCTGAAGCCCCGACTCGTCGAACAGGACCACGAGCGCGCCCGCGAACTCGCCGAGGAACTGGAGGGCACCACGGTCTTGGAGAGCGACGCGACCGACCGGGAGTTCCTCGAACGCGAACACGTCGCCGACGTGGACATCGTCGTCGCGGCGCTGGACAACGACGAGAAGAACCTGCTGGCGAGTCTGCTTGCGAAGCGCCTCGGCGCGAACCGCGCCGTCGCCGTCGTCGACTCCGGTGCGTACGTCCCGCTCTTCGAGGCCGTCGGCGTCGACGTGGCCGTCAACCCGCGAGAGGCGACGGCCGAGGAGATAACTCGGTTCACCCGCGAACATCAGGCCGAGAACGTCGCCATCATCGAGTCCGACCGCGCGGAGGTGCTGGAGATAGAGGTCAGCGCCGAGAGCGTCCTCGCCGACCGGCCCATCCGGGAGTCGGTCGCGGACCTCCCCGACGGCGTCGTCATCGGCGCCATCACGCGCGCGGGCGAACTCGTCATCCCGCGCGGTGACACGGTCATCCAGCGAGGCGACCACGTCGTCCTGTTCGTGGACGCGGAGTCGCTCGAAGCCGCGAGCGCCGTGCTGTAAGCATGTTCGGGACGACGGCGAACGGCCGTAGCATTCGCGTCGACTGGCGGGCGGCCGTATCGCTGGTCGGTAGCGTCGTGAAGTACCTCTCGGTGGCGATGCTCGCCCCGATGGTCGTCGCGCTGTACTACGGCGACGACGTCGGCGTCTTCGGCGTCACCATCGTCCTGACCGTCTTCGCGGGCATCGCCCTCGAACGCGTCGACACCGACCCCGACCTCGGGGCCAGAGAGGCGTTCCTGATGGTGTCGCTGACGTGGCTCGCGGTCACCGTCGTCGGGGCGGTGCCGTACGTGTTGGCCGGGGCGGGCACCGCCTCGACGCTGGCGGACCCGGTCAACGCCCTGTTCGAGTCCA
Organism: Haloarcula sp. H-hyl6; assembly: GCF_056934455.1. Taxonomy (NCBI): domain Archaea; kingdom Methanobacteriati; phylum Methanobacteriota; class Halobacteria; order Halobacteriales; family Haloarculaceae; genus Haloarcula; species Haloarcula sp. H-hyl6. The sequence goes on along the minus strand of NZ_JBRIIK010000002.1, from coordinate 260,045 downwards.
TGTCCGGGTTCACGACGACGGGGGCGACCGTGATGGGGAGCATCGGGTTCGAGCGCCACTCGCACGCGCTCCTCCTGTGGCGGCAGTTGACCCAGTGGCTCGGCGGCATGGGTATCGTCGTCCTCGCCGTCGCCATCCTTCCGGAACTCTCCGTCGGCGGTGCGCAGTTGATGGACGCCGAGGCGCCGGGACCGGGCATCGAGAAACTCACGCCGCGCATCGCCGAGACGGCACGGGCGCTCTGGCTCGCGTATCTCGGATTCACCGTGTTGGAGTTCCTGTTGCTGTACGGGGCACACCTCGCCGGGTTCGCGCCGAACATGGGACTGTACAACGCCGTGGCCCATCCGCTGACGACGATGCCGACGGGCGGGTTCTCGCCGGCCGCCCGCTCCATCGAGGCGTTCTCGGCGGTCGCACAGTGGATAATCATCCCGTTCATGGTCGTCGCCGGCACCAACTTCGCGCTCATCTGGCGGGCGACGCAGGGGAAACCGACGGTGTTCCGCGACGACAGCGAGTTCAGGTTCTACGTGGGCGTGATGGCCGTGCTGTCGGCCGTCATCGCGGGTCTGCTGTTCGGTGGCTTGGGGCCGGGCCTGTCCTCGGTTCCGGAGGAAGTGCTCCCCATCGGCGGGAGCGCGGAGCGAGCGGTCCGTCACGCCACCTTTCAAGTCGTCTCCATCGTCACGACGACGGGGTACGCGTCGATGGACTTCAACACGTGGAGCGAGGCCACGAAGTACCTCCTCCTGTTCGGGATGTTCGTCGGTGGCTCTGCGGGGTCTACCGGGGGTGCCATCAAGATGGTCCGCTGTCTGGTCGTCCTGAAGTCGCTCCGACGGGAACTGTTCACCACGATTCACCCCGAGGCAGTCAGGCCCGTCCGCCTCGGCGGCCGCGTCCTGGACGAGCGAGCGCTTCGGGGCATCTACGCGTTCACCCTCCTGTATCTGGTCATCTTCTTCGTCAGCGTGGCCCTCGTCTTCGTCGACGTCGCTCGCGTCGGCTACTCGGTCTCCGCGTTGGAAGTGATGTCGGCCGTCGCCGCCACCCTCGGGAACGTCGGGCCCGGGTTCGGCGCCGTCGGTCCGATGAACGGATACCTGAACTTCCCGTGGACGAGCAAGGCGTACATGATACTGCTGATGTGGGCGGGACGGTTGGAGATACTCCCGGTGTTCGTCCTCTTGACCCGAGCCTACTGGCGTTCTTGATGCTGAGACAACACTTATTAAGGATGTTGTACAATTGAGGTGTTGTGCTGAGTACCTCGTCGGTCTTCGAGTTGCTAGCCGCGGACTACCGCCGGCAGATACTCGTCCTGCTCTGCGAATCGCCGTCTATCGAGGTACCGGACGCACTCGTGAAACGGTCAGGGGCTACGGAGTGGTGTGACGAGGCGACGAGCGACGGGACGGCGGTCGTCGACTCGACGACCGCCATCGAACTGTACCACGCCCACCTGCCGAAACTCGCGGCCGCGGGCGTCGTCGACTGGGACCGCGAGAGCGGCGTCGTCTCCCGCGGACCGGAGTTCGAGACGGTCGAACCCGTCCTGACCCTCCTCGTGGACCACAGTGACCGGGTCCCCGGCGACCTGTTCTGAGTGCCCTCAGCGTTGCCAGAACGACCGGGTGAACACGACCAGCACGGTGATGATTTCGAGTCGCCCGGCCCACATCAGCAGTATCATCACCGCCTTCGTCGTGTCGGGCAACATCAGGTAGGACCCGAACGGACCGAGGCGACCGAACGCCGGGCCGATGTTCCCGATAGCCGCCAGACTCGCGCCGACGGCCTCTAGCGGCGTGAGCGCGATGCCGACGCGGGTGGCGTCAAGCGAGATGAACACCGTGGCGACACCGAACAGGAGGAGGTAGAGGAGCGTGAACCCGACGACGCCGCGAATCGCCTCCTCGTCGACGACCACGTTCCCGAGGCGGACCGGCCTGACCGCGTCCGGATGGCTGGCGTGGAACAGTTCCCGACGGAGCGTCTTCAGGACGATGAGCCAACGGACCACCTTGACACCGCCGCCGGTGGACCCGGCCGACCCGCCGACGAACATCACCAACACGAGGACGAGTTGGCTGTGGGTCTCCCACTGGGCGAAGTCGCTGGTCGCGTAGCCCGTCGAGTTCATCAGCGACCCGACCTGAAAGGCCGCCTGTCGAAGCGCGTTCGCGAACGCGCCCTCCGTGGTGCCGCCGATGGCCAGCGTCGGCGCGGCACCGGAGAAGAGCAAGCCGAACAGGACGGCGGTGAAGACGGCCGTCGCGCCGGCGTAGGACCGGAACTCGGTGTCCCGTAGCGGCGCTCGCAGGTCGCCGTCGAAGAGGTGCCAGAACAGCGCGAAGTTGGTGCCGGCGACGACCATGAACGGGATGAGGACCCACTGCACGGCTGCCGAGAACGCGGCGATGCTCTCGGCCTTCGTCGAGAACCCGCCCGTCGGGAGCGTCGAGAAGGCGTGGGCCACCGAGTTGTAGAGGTCCATGTTCGGCGCGTAGCCCGTCAGATGGAGGCCGTAGAGGAGGACGGCGAGCAGCGCTGTGAACGCGAAATACGCCTGCCAGAGGATGCGGGCCGTCTCGCTGATGCGGGGCGTGAGTTTCTCCAGCGTCGGTCCGGGGGCCTCCTCGTTGATGAGTTGAGCCCCGTTCACCGCCAGTTCGGGGAGGATGGCGACCATCAGGACGATGATTCCCATCCCGCCCAGCCACTGGGTCACCTGCCGCCACATCATCACGGCGTGGGAGTGTCGACCGACCCCAATCTCGCCCATCACGGTCGCACCAGTGGTGGAGAACCCGGACATGGACTCGAACAGGGCGTTGACCGGGTCCGCCAGCGTCGAGGCGGTGCCCGCCCCGGCCAACACGTACGGCACCGCCCCGACGGCGGCGACGACGAACCACGTGAGCGCGACGAACAGCAACGCCTCTCGCTCGCGGAGTTCGGTGCCCGGGTCCAGTCGCTCGACGGCGAGTCCCAGAAGCACGGACCCGACGATAGAGACGCCGAAGACGCCAGCGTCCTCGCCGTAGACGAGTCCGACGACGAGGGGGACGAGCATCGCCACCGAGAGGTACTTCACGACGGTTCCGGTGAGCGCGACGCTCTTGCGCCACTCGACGACCGTGTTCATCCGCCGGCCCCTGTCACGTCGGGGTGCGAACGCCCCGCCCTCCTCCGACCGCGTCCGGCCGACCCAACCAGTCGGGCCGTCGGGGTGTCGACGCCCGGGTATCCAGTCATCAGTCTCACCGTGTGCTGACAGCGGGACGCTAATAAAACCGTCAGAGACGCGGCCCCTCGCAGTCGGGTGTTACGGCGCTACTCCATCGACGGCCACCGACACGCTCAACTCACACCCACTCCACACGCTCACACGAATGCCCCGCGACGCCTTCGCGGACAGACTCGACACACTGCGGGCCGACGTCTGCGAGATGGGTGCTGACGTCGCCGACCGCCTCGACCGCGCCACCACCGCGTTCGACCGTCGCGACCCGGCGATGGGCCGCGCCGTGGCGACGACGGACGACGCCATCAACGAGCGATACCTCGACCTCGAACGGGAGTGTATCGACCTGTTGGCCCTCGAACACCCCGTGGCGTCTGACCTCCGGTTCGTCGTCGCCTCGTTCAAGATACTCACCGACCTCGAACGGGTGGGCGACCTCGCGGCCAATCTCGGTGGGTACGTCGAGGCCATGGAGTCGACGAGCATCCCGAACGTTCCCATCGCGGACATCTCGGACATGGCGCTGTCTCAACTGGACGGCGCGATGACGGCCTACGGGGACGGCGACGCCGAGCGGTGTCGGGACGTGGCGGCCGGCGACACCGGCCTCGACCAGCGCTGTGGGGCGGCCGCCAACGACCTCGTCCGCTCGCTGGTCGGTCGGTCCCCCGACGAGGAGGAAACCGAGGCGGTGCTGGTCGACACCAAGCGGTACCTCCTGACGGTGCGGGACCTCGAACGGGTCGGCGACCACGCAGTCAACATCGCCGCTCGCACGCTGTACATGGTCGAGAGCAGCGACGAACTCATCTACTGACCCCTCGCCGCCGGGACCGCTCGACCGAGGCGTGAATTGAGCGAAGGGAAAGGCTGATACGCCCGGCAGGGGGAGTGCGGACCATGCCACGCGAATCGTATCAGGAGCTTCTCGACTCGCTCCGCGAGGACGTCCTCTACATGTCCGAAGTCGTCCTCGACCGCCTGCGGTTGGGCCTGAGCGCCCTCGAACAGAAAGACGAAGAGACGGCTTGGCAGGTAATCGAGGGGGACGACGAGATAAATCAGCTGTATCTCGACCTCGAACAGGACTGCATCGACCTGCTGGCCCTCCAACAGCCAGTCGCCTCGGACCTCCGGTTCATCGCGGCGTCGTTCAAGATTATCACCGACCTCGAACGCATCGGCGACCTCGCGACCAACCTCGGCGAGTACTCGCTGGAGGCCGAACGCGACGTGTACCCGGAGGTCGACATTCAGGAGGTCGCCGAAGTCGTCATCGAGATGGTCGAGAACGCGATGGACGCCTACGACCGCGAGGACCCCGACCTCTGTTACACCATCGCCGAGACGGACGACGAGGTGGACAGCCGATGTGAGGCGGCCTCCGAGACCGTCGTCCGCGACCTCATCGAACGCGAGATAGACGCGGGCTCTAGCGACGAGGAGATAGAGCAACTGATGGCCGACGTCTCGCGCCTGCTGTTGACGATTCGTGACATCGAGCGAGTCGGCGACCACGCCGTCAACATCGCCGCCCGCACGCTGTACATGGTCGAGAACGACGACGACCTCATCTACTGACTGCGTTCGAACCGCTCGGGTGGTGGGTGCTGGGTCTCCGCGGTCCGTCGCTCGGCGACGTGGAACCCGCCCGCTTCCGCCCGACCCTGCAGTTCCCGCTGTGGGTACGGAATCTTGATGCCGGCCTCGTCGAGGGCCGCCTTGACCTCGCGGACGACGGCGGCGGTCGTCATCGCCCGTTTCGCCGCGCTCGGGTGGTCTATCCAGAACCGACACTCCAGCACGACCGCCGAGTCACCCAGCGACTTCGGGACCACCTGCGGGGTGGGGTTCGACAGCACCTGCGGAAGGTCCCCGAGGACGTCCGCGACGACGGACTCGGCCGCCTCGACGTCGGCGCCGTAGTCGACGCCGACGTCCACCGATAGGCGCAGGTGGTCGAGGCTGGTCCGGTTGGTCACCGTCGCGTTCGAGACGTTGTCGTTGGGGATGACTATCTCCTCGCCGGCGGCGTTGCGAATCCGGGTGTTGATTATCGTGATGTCCGTGACGATGCCCTCCTCGTCGCGTATCTCCACCCAGTCCCCGATTTCGAAGGGGCGTGCGAACATCAGGACGAACCCGGCGATGAGCGACCCGATGGTAGAGCGGGCGGCCGTCCCGACGACGATGCCGACGAACCCCGCGCCGACGGCCAGACTACCCAGTCCCACGCCCCAGACCGAGAGCGTGACGAGGCCGGCCCCGAGCAACACGACTATCTGGAGGACCCGGAAGACCATGCCTTGCTGGTGCTGGTTCAGTACCTCCGACTCGTCGGCGTACTGTTCGATGGCCGTCTCCAACACGTCGATGCCCGCCAGCGTCCCGCCCAGTAACGCGACTGTCGTCAGTCCGCGCCCCAGCGTCGGGAGGGCCGTCGCCATGGTCGAGACAGCCAGCAGAGCGAGGTCCACGTACCCCCAGACGACCAAGACGGCGAGGACCGCGCCCAGGAACACGGCGAACTGGAGCGTCCGAACGGCCGCCGTGACTGGGAGTTCCCAGTCGAACGACGGGGGGTCGAACGGGACCCGGTCGCTCCCGAAGACGACGTACTTCACCGACCGGTGGACGACACCGACGAACCGCGGCGTCAGTACGATGGCCGTCACGAGCGCCGCGACGAGCAAGACCACGGTCGCCGCCACCCGCGCTTCGGTAGTGACGAACCCCTCCAAGAACGCCCGGAAATCGGTGACGTAGTTCACGGCTACACGCAGGGAGAGACCAATCGGACAAAAAGCCATCTCCCTCGCTATCAGACGGTGAAATGGGTCTCCGGCGGAGCGCGGGGTCCGGAGTCGACCGCCTCCGTCCTCACCGCGGGGAGTCGACCGCCTCGTCACCGACCAGTCCGTCGTTTGTGATGCTGAACTGCACGGTGTCGCCGGCCGGTTTGGCGCGGTGTTTCTCAAGCGTCGCGCGACGGTTGCCCCCCCGGAACCGGTCGAGGCGGAGGATGGCCCCCGACCAGTGGTTCAGCGTGTGGCCGCCCAGCGCCGTCGAGCGGTCGCTGTCGGGGTCGGTGAACACCTGATTGGTGAACAGCACCGCGAGGTCGTGTTTGCGAGCCAGCGAGAGCAGGTGCGTGACCTGTCTGGCGACGTCGCGGAGCGTCTCTCCGCCGTCCTCGTCGTCGCGCTGAAGGCGGTAGAAGCCGGTCGCGCTGTCCAACACGACGAGTTCGACCTCGGCGGCGAACTCCGCGGCGTCCTGTACGGCCTCGGTCTGCTCGTCGTAGTCGTACACCTCCGAGACGACGAGTCGGCCGGCGAGGTCGTCGACCGTCTGGTTCGGCCCGGCGCGGCCGCGGGCTATCTGTTCCATCCGGTCGGGCGAGAGGCCTTCGGTGTCGATGTAGAGAGCGGCGTCACCGTCGGCGGCGACGTCGAGGGCCGCCGAGAGGGCGAGGTTCGTCTTGCCGGCCGCTGGCGGTCCGTACACCTGCGTGACGGCGCCGCGTTCCAGCCCACCACCCAACAACTCGTCCAGCGGGTCACAGCCGGTCGAGACGTGGTCGCTCACGGTGTCGGCTTCGACACGTTCGGATAAAAACGCTCCCACCTCGGTCTCAGCCGAGGTACCGGTCGAGGGCCGCGTGGACGGCGTCGGGGTCCGACAGGTCCGCGAGTGCGATTCTTGTGTCGACGCGCCACGAGCGGTGGAGCACGAGCGCGTCCTCGGTTCTGGTGTAGCCGTCGAAGGCCGACCACGGGAACAGGCGGCGCGCTACGGGGAGGCGGTGCTCCAGACCGGCCTCGGAGACGGCGTACGTTCGCTCCTCGCTGCCGGTGACGAGGACGAGGCCGACCGGGAACAGCACCTGCGAGGCGAGTTGGAGCCAGAAGCGGTCCGTGAGCAGTCCGACGACGAACCCGACGGCGGTGACGGTGACCAGCGACCCGGCGACCACGAGCAGTCGCCGGCGCGCCCGTTCCGGCCATCCAGCGGTGAACGCACAGTCCGTCGTCGCGTCGGCCGTCACTGCGTCGGCGTACCGCGTCCGAGCCATCACGCCCAGCGCGAAGCCGAACAGCACCGCCAGTACGCCGAAGAAGAAGGCGAGGACGCCGACGACACCGGTCTGTCCGAGCGAGGCGAACCCGCCGAGCGCGTAGCCGACGGGAACCACCGCCGGGAACCATCGGGCGACGGTCCGACCGAGTCGGACGGCGAGGCCGTCCCAGCGAGCGGTAGCCAGCCATCCAACGCCGGTCACGGCGGCGAACGTGACGAGGGCCGTCCCGTACAGCGCACCGGGCGACCCGGTGACCAGACGGGCGACTGCGAGGACGACCGGTGGGACACAGAGGAGCGCGAGGTACGCGCCGGCGACGACCCCGAACAGCGGGTCGGCGTCTCGCCGGGGTACGTCGCCGTCTGTGGAGGGCGACATCGGTGACGCTTCGCAGACGGGATTGAAAACGGTTGACCCTCGACGGCCGGATTGCCCGCCGACATGTTTTTTCGACCACTGAGCGAAGCCGGCAGATATGCTCTCCAGCGAACTGCGAAGCCTGCTATCGTACGCGACGGGGCCGACGTTTCTCCGACTGTACGGTCTCGTCCTCCTCGGGACCGTCCTCCTCGACGTGGACATCGGGCCGGGACCGATACGCCACCTGGTCTACGGCCTCGGCCTGCGGGTGCTGGCAGGCGTACTGAACGCGGTGTTCACGGTCGCGGACCTCGTCGTCGACCTCGCCGGCGTCGCACTCCTCCTCGTCGCCGTCGTGGCGATTCTCCGAAAGGTGGCCGTCGAAGCACGATCGGACTCCGCCGGCCCCGGCGAGACGACCACCCAGCAATCGTAAGTGGATACCCACCCAAGTCCGGTGCGTGATAGTCGTCGCGACGGGTGACTTCGAGGGGCTGTGTTGAATCACTAGACGGCGTCTGGATAGGTCGCTAAATCGAAGGAGTTGAAGCGGGAGACTTCAGTTGTCTATGACCCAAATCTCCCGCTTCACTAGCGAAATCGTCCCGATTTCTCAAAGAGTTACTGGCGATGGAGACGAATCCGCCGCCCCGGAAGGTGGCGGCGGATTCGCCGACTATGCCCTCGTTTCCCTCCACTGTCTGCGGATTTACCTCGACACGTCCTACCGAATGACGATTGACCTGCTCAAAGAGATGCCACAAATAACCGGGGAGATCGGCCTCAGCGCGGCCGATCTCCCCTCTCCATCCACGTTGTGTAAAGCGTTCGACCGGATCAGTATGAGCGTCTGCCGAGTGCTGCTGCGCCAGTCGGCGCAGCTGCACGACCCCTCGAAACACGGCGCGATCGACGCGACATTCTACGAACGCTCAGCTGCGAGCCGCCACTACTGCCAGCGAATAAGCTACCGCGTGCAGAAGCTGAAGGTCACGAAACTCGTCGATACAGACTCTCAAGCCGTTCTTGACGTTCACTGCTCGACGAACCGTGAAGGGAGCGACGCAGACCTCGCCGAGCAGATCGCCCGCCGGAATGCGGGCGATCTGCGGTCTCTTGCCGCCGATAAAGGCTATGACAAGCAGTCGCTCCGCGAATCCCTTCGTGACCTCGGGATTCGCCCGCTCATCAAACATCGCATCTTCGCACCGTATGATCACGCGCACAACGCCAGAATCGACGAACAGCGCTACAATCAGCGCTCGATGACCGAAACCGTGAACTCGGCTGTGAAGCGCTCGCTCGGCTTCGCCGTGCGAGCGCGTTCGTGGTTCCGCGAATTCCGAGAAATCGCGCTGATGTGTGTCGTCTATAACATCAAGCGAGCTGTGAAACAGTGAATTCCACCGCTATATGGCGATTCAACACAGCCCTTCGAGGTGTACCACGGCGTGGTCACGGAGCTACGGGACCGCGGCGTGACGTTCACGACAATCGAACCCGACGACGACTGGCCCGACGAGACGACCCTCGCCATCGTCGCCGCCGGCGAAGCCATCGACGTCTCGGAGGGCGTCGACGTGGTGCAGGCCGACCCCGACCGACCGAGGCGGGCCGTCGAGGCCGCTATCGAGACGCTCCGCGGGGAGACGGGACGGACCGTCGTGGGAATCGACCCCGGCGAGAGGCCCGGTATCGCGGTGTTGCACGGCGAGATGGTCGTCGCCGCCTTCCAGGTGCCGTCCGCGGACGCCGCCGAGGTGGTCCGCCGAGAGGTCGAGGACGCCGTGAACCCCCTCGTCCGGGTCGGCGACGGCGCTCGACTGGTGGGGTCGCGGGTCATCGACGACATCGACGACGTGCCGGTCGAACTGGTCGACGAGACGGGGACGACGCCGTACCTCGGGAGCGGCGCTCGCGGGATGGGCGACGTCCTCGCGGCGGTCAACATCGCCCGCCTCGACGGCGAGGAGATACGGAGCCGCGACGTAGAACCGACGCCGGGGGAACTCCAGCGCATCAAGGACCGCTCACGTGAGGCCAGCGACACCAACCGCGCCATCGACGCGGAACTGGCCCGCCGGGTCGCCGACGGGGACCTCACTATCGAAGAAGCCCTCGCCGAACACCGGGGGGAGGGTGACGGAGAGCGCGACGGTCCGGACCCGACAGAGCGTTAGTCGCGGTCCTGTTGGACCTGCCGTTCGGCCCGACGGATGACCTCCCGAACCGGGAGGCCGGTCTCGTCGGCGACGGCCGCGGCGTCGTCGAACTCCGCGCTGACGTCGTACACCGAACCGTCGCTGTCGCTCGCCACTTTCACCGACACCTCGTGGTCCTCGCCGTCGACGGTCACCGTGGCCGTCTCGAAGGCCCGGTCGGCGACCCAGCGGTGACCCGCCCCGTGTTCTCGCACCCCGAGCGTCCCCGTCTCCTCGGCGAGTCGGCGAGCGACCCGCTTCGCGTCCTCGGGCTTGCAGACGACTTTCACGAGGTGCCCCGGGCGAGACTTCTTCATCGTCGCGGGAAGCACCGAGACGTCCCGTGCGCCCACGGCCGCGAGCGAGCGCTGGAGGTCGCCGAGCAGTTCCGGCGGCGCGTCGTCGAGGTTCGTCTCCAGCACGGTGATGTCGTCGCGCCGGAGTCGGCCCTCGCTCTGTCCGACCATCGCTCGGAGGACGTTGGGGCGGTCCTCGAACGTCCAGCCACCGGCGCCGTACCCCGAACTGTCCACGGTCAGCGTCGGGAGTCGGTCGACGCCCTCGGCGACGTGGGCGAGGATGGCCGCACCAGTAGGGGTTAGCAGTTCCGCCTCGACGGGACCGCCGCGGAGCGACCAGTCGGCCCGCTCGGCTATCTCGACGACCGCGGGGGTCGGCACCGGGTACGTCCCGTGACTCATCTCGACGGTTCCGCCGCCGGTCGAGAGCGGCGTCGTCACCACTCGGTCCACGTCGAGGTCGGCCAGCAGGAGCGCCGCACCGACGACGTCGGCGATGGCGTCGTCGGCACCGACCTCGTGGAAGTGCGTGTCGTCGAGGTCGGTGCCGTGGACCGACGCTTCGGCCTCGCCCAGAATCTCGAAGATGGCGAGCGCGTCTGTCTCGACTGCGTCCGGCAGTCCCATCCCCGTGACGACGTCGACGACTTCTGCGTAGGTCCGGTTGGGACCGTGGCCCTCGGCGTGGTCGTGACTGTGGTCGTGAGAGTGACCATCGTCGTGACTGTGGTCGTGAGAGTGGTCGTCGTCGTGGGAGTGACCATCGTCGTGACTATGGTCGTGGCTGTGCTCGTCGTCGCGACGCTCCTCAGCCAGTAAAACTTCGACGCGCGTGGCGCTGATACCGTTGCGGTCGACCGTCGAGAGGGCATATTCGACGTCGAGAGCGTCTTCGACGGGGTCGAGGACGGACTGGTCGGCGCCGGCGGCGACCAGTGCACCGAGCACCATGTCGCCGGCGGCACCCATCCGTCCGTCGAAGGCGAGTGTTCGCATGTTCGGATGGTCGCACCCGCCGAATAAAAGCCTACTACAACGGCTTCAGGACCGCCGGACGATGTGGACGTCGTAGGCGTCTTCGTCGTCCAGTTCCGCGATGGGGACGACCACGTCTTCGGTGTCGGCGCTTCCGAGGAAGACGACAGAGGCGTCGACGTCACGGGCCACCTGTCGGACGGTCTGAGAGAGGTCGTTCGCGGAGTACGCGCTCACGTCCTCGTAGTTGAGTTCGGCGTCGTCGGTCGACTCCTCTATCTTCCGGCGGAGGTCGCTCGCGGCCGTCTCGGCCGCGAAGTCCTCGTGTGGGTCGACACGACGCCGGCGTTGGGCGTAGTCGGACCCCGTCGGCACGAGGCTGACGGCGACGACTTCGGTATCCATCGCGGCGGCGTAGGTGACCGCACGGTCGAGTGCGGCCTCTGCGAGGGGCGAACCATCGAACGGAACGAGAAACACCATACCGCCGCTATCGCACCCAACCTTATCAAACGCGGCGGTGCCGGCAGGCGTTGATGGTGACCCGCCTCCTTCCGCGAACCCCCACTGAAACCCGTGCCGTCTCGCGCTGGCTGACGTGTGGTAGCAGTTCACATAAAAACCCGTCGCTGTCGCCGTCCGACCGCCGGTAGCATAAAGCATATCTCTCGTGCTACCCGAGTTCTCTGTAGCTCCACTCTACTATGAACGAAGTGCAACTGGAAGTGGCGAAGGCGTACCCGAACGACTCGGGGCGCGGTATCGCCCGCCTCGACCCCGACACGTTGCTCCATCTCAAGCTCTCGCCCGGCGACATCATCGAGATAGAGGGCAGCGACACGACGGCGGCGAAGGTGTGGCGCGCCGACCGTCAGGACTGGAACACGGATACGGTGCGCATCGACGGATTCACGCGACAGAACGCCGACGTGGGTATCGGCGAGCGCGTGACCATCCGGAAAGCGGAGGCCGAGAAGGCCGACAAATTGGTGCTCGCACCGCCAGAGGAGGCGTCGGTGCAGTTCGGCTCCGACGCCGCCGGCATGGTCAAGCGCCAGATTCTGAAGCGGCCGGTCGTCGAGCGCGACATCGTCCCCGTGATGTCCTCGACGAACCACCCGTTCATGCGCTCGCCCGGACAGGCCATCCCGCTCATCGCCGTCGAGACGGAACCCGAGGGCGTCTGTCTCATCACCGAGGACACCGAGGTCGAACTCCGCGAGGAGCCAATTTCGGGCTTCGAGAAGACCGGCGGCGGCATCACCTACGAGGACATCGGCGGCCTCCAGAACGAGATTCAGCGGGTCCGCGAGATGGTGGAACTGCCGATGAAACACCCCCAGATATTCAAGAAACTCGGCATCGAGCCACCCCAGGGGGTCCTGCTACACGGTCCGCCGGGCACGGGGAAGACCCTGCTCGCGAAGGCCGTCGCCAACGAGACCTCCGCCAGTTTCTTCTCTATCGCCGGTCCGGAGATAATCTCGAAGTACTACGGCGAGTCCGAACAGCAACTCAGGGAGATATTCGAGGACGCGAGCGAGGAGTCCCCCGCCATCATCTTCATCGACGAACTGGACTCCATCGCCCCCAAGCGCGAAGACGTCACCGGCGAGGTGGAACGCCGCGTCGTCGCCCAGTTGCTGACGATGATGGACGGTCTCGAATCGCGCGGGCAGGTCATCGTCATCGCCGCGACCAACCGCGTCGACTCGGTCGACCCCGCCCTCCGCCGGCCGGGCCGCTTCGACCGGGAAATCGAAATCGGCGTCCCCGACGAGGTGGGCCGCGAGGAGATACTCCAGATTCACACCCGCGGGATGCCCCTCTCGGACGACGTCAACCTCGCGAAGATGGCGACCGACACCCACGGCTTCGTCGGCGCCGACATCGAGAGCCTGACGAAAGAGGCCGCGATGAAGGCCCTGCGCCGGTACCTCCCCGAAATCGACTTGGACGAGGAGGACATCCCGCCGAGCCTCATCGACCGGATGATAATCAAGCGCGAGGACTTCAAGGGGGCCCTCAACGAGGTCAGCCCCAGCGCGATGCGGGAAGTCCTCGTCGAGTTGCCGAAAGTCTCGTGGGACAGCGTCGGCGGCCTCGATACCGCCAAAGAGCAGGTCCAAGAGGCCGTCGAGTGGCCGATGAACTCCCCCGAGAAGTTCGAGCGCATGGGCGTGACCCCGCCCTCCGGCGTCCTCCTGTACGGCCCGCCCGGCACCGGGAAGACCCTGATGGCGAAGGCCGTCGCCAACGAGACGGACGCCAACTTCATCAGCGTCCGCGGCCCGCAACTGCTCAGCAAATGGGTCGGCGAGTCGGAGAAGGCCATCCGGCAGACGTTCCGGAAGGCCCGACAGGTGGCCCCGACGGTCATCTTCTTCGACGAACTCGACTCGCTCGCGCCGGGCCGAGGCGGCGACATGGGGTCGAACGTCTCCGAGCGCGTGGTCAATCAACTCCTCACCGAACTCGACGGACTGGAGGAGATGGAGGACGTGATGGTCATCGGCGCGACGAACCGCCCGGACATGATAGACCCGGCGCTCATCCGCTCGGGCCGGTTCGACCGACTGGTCATGATTGGCGAACCGGACGTCGAGGGCCGCGAGCAGATACTGAAGATTCACACCGACGACACGCCGCTGGCCCCCGACGTCAGCCTGCGTGAACTCGCCGAACGCTCCGACGGGTTCGTCGGGTCCGACCTCGAATCCATCGCTCGCGAGGCCGCCATCGAGGCCCTGCGCGAGGCCGACGACGCCGACGAGGTGGAGATGCGCCACTTCCGGCAGGCCATGGACAGCGTCCGCCCGACCATCACGGACGACATCCGCGAGTACTACGAGCAGATGCAAGAGGAGTTCAAGGGCGGGTCCAGCCCGCAGCGACAGGCCGGCAGCGGCGGTCGCATCGGCTTCCAGTAGCGACCACTTCGTACTTCGTCGGATTTCTTCGGTGGCCCGCGGACACCACTCTCTGCTCACGCCAGCAGCCCTGCTCTTCCCCGTTCGCCAGCGACGACGCCGCCGGCGAAGCCACCCGAGACAGTGACCTATCGCACCCGCGTATCGGAGGGGTTTTACGCGGCACCGAGAGAGGGAGAGGTAGACGGCACGGTCAGACGGCTACCTTTCAACCCGCGTGGTTTCCACGTGCGGTTACCGCCGTCTGCCCTAAACCGTCGCTCTAACTTCCGCGAGCGGCGGCCATATCGACGCGACGACACCGAACAGAGAGCGGCAGGACCCGACAACGTGGAGACGACGTGCTGACGGACCGGCCGCTGCCACGGTTGACGTCTCGACAACAAAAAACCAAATCGAGATGTGGAGTCGCTACAGCTCGCCCAGTTTCCGGAGGAGTTGGCCGCGGTACTCCTCGTCGGCCTGCACGCCCTTCAGTTCGAGGACGTTGCGTTCGAGTTTGTCGAGTGCGACGTTGAACGCCGTCTCCGCGCCGTAGCCCTCACCGGAACCGGCGGCCTGTCCCTTGTTGGTGCGCAGGCGAATCTGGCACTGGATGAGGGGAGTGCCACGGAGCTTCTCCTTGTGTTCGTGGAACCGGACGTGGGCGTGCTGGACCTGCATCTCTTGGTACTTGTCCGCGACTTCGCCGATGTCGGCGCGGATGTCCTCGCGGGAGACGGTGTCCAGCAGGGAGATGTTGGTAATCTGGACGTCCATGTGGTCCTCCTCGGTGAACGTCAGCGCCCGGAGGACGTCCGTCTTGGTGACGATGCCGACGACGTGGCTGTCGTCCTCCTCGGCGGTCACCACCAGTCCGGCGAAGTCGTTCTCCAGCATCCGCTCGACGGCGTCGCGCACCGAGTCGCCGAGGTCGGCCGTCTCGACCGGGCTGTTCATCACGTCGTAGACCGGCAGGTCGAGGACGCGCTCGATTTCGCCGGCCCGGTCGCCCCGGGTGGCCTTGTTCATGTCCCTGACGACGACGTCGACGATGTCGTGTCGGGTGACCATCCCCGTGAGGGCCTCGGTGTCGTCGAGGACCGGGAGCCGGGAGATGCCGTGTTTCCGCAGGAGGTTCACGACCTGCCCGACGTTGGTGTCCTCTCTGATGGTGACGACGTCCTCGGTGTATATCTGGTCGATGGTGAGCGCGTCCAGATTCTCCAGTACCGCAGTGAGGATGTCGTCCTCCGTGACGATGCCCCAGAGGTCATCTCCCTGAAACACCGGGGCAATCTTGGTCCCGCCCTCGACGAGGACGCGTGCCACCTCGCGCACGTCGTCCGTCCGCCGGACTTTCGGCGCCGAACGGGTCATCGCCCCCGCCTTCGCGTCGTCCTCGACGTGGGACTGAACCAACTGCTTCTGCGTGATGACGCCGGCGTACCCACCGTCCTCGGTGACGATGATGCCCTTCGGGTTCTCCCGCTCGAAGATAGAACGGACCTTCCCGAGGCGCTTGTTGGCGTCGACCTCGACAAACTCTCTGGTGGCGATGTCAGCAATGTCCATCGTGCTTCACGTGCGGAGATTCTACGTGAAGGGTTATCAAGGTTGTTTTAGTTCCCGTGTCACGAGAGGTGGGCCAAACTTTAGGAACTCCGAGCCGTCTGTCGGATATGCTTCCCGACATCGGCGTGTTTGGCCCCTACACCTACCTCGTGACGGAGGTGGTCTGGGGGGCCGTCGCGCTGGCGTTGCTGTGGCGCGCCGAGGCGCTCCGGACGGCCGGCCGGACCATCGCCGTCCTCTACCCTATCGCCTACGTCTGGGACTGGTACACCCTCGAAGTGGGCGTGTTCGCCATCCGCCTCCGGACCGGCGTCGACCTGTTGGGCATCCCCATCGAGGAACACGTCTTCATGGTCGTGGTGCCCGCACTCGTCATCGGCATCCACGAGACGCTTCGAGCACGGGACGCGTAGCCAAATATCACATATTCGATACCGACTTTCCACTCGTAACTGTCGAACGGTGTCGACGAAACGATGGAAAGTGAATTCGCTCGAATCGGCCGCCTTCGTGGAGTATTAGGAGTATATACTCGTCCCGAGACGTGCATACACTCCCCACGGAACGCATATGTAGCCTCGACTGTATGATTCCAATTAGACATGAGCGAAGAGGCCCCCACTCCCCGCATCGAACTGTACGTCCGGTCGCTCCTCCCCGACGGCGCCCACGAGCGACAGGAGGCGGTCATCGACCACCTCGACCGTCTCGACCGGGAGGACGAAATCGAGGGTTACAACGTCGTCGTCTGGGGCAAACAGATAGCTCCCGAGTCGGCGGCCGCCGCCACAGAGGAGGGGAAGTACATCCTCAACCGCGTCGCCGAGTTCCGCCAGTGGGCGCTCTCGAACAACGTCTCGCTGGAATCGTTCTACCAGACCACCGACGTCGAGTCGGAGGTCACCGACGAGGCCTACGACGCGATGGTCCTGCCGATTATGGGACTGGCCGAGTACCGCGACGGCGAACTCGCACACGTCGCACCCTGTACCGACGGAGACGTCGTCCACTCTATCGTGGACCGGTTGGAGCGTCTCGAGAACGGCGAACCGCCGGCGCTCGAACAGACGGCCGCCGACGTGAGTATCGTCTGACCACTCAGGCGTCCGCGCGGAGCGTCTCGACGTACGGCGCCACGTCCTCCGCGTCGGCGAGTGCGTCCAACACGTCGTCGGCGTCGGCGGCGAGGCCGTACGCCGGGCGGCCCTTCCCGGTGGCCGACGTCGTCTGGTCTTTCTCCAGCAGTCCGTCCTCGGCCAGCGAGCGAAGCGCCGTGATGACCTCCTGTCGCTCGACGCCGCCGAACGGGTCCCGCGCCACGTCGTCGAGGTGGGATTTCGCCGCCTGCGTCACGTCGTAGGAGTGGGCCGGCGTCTCGCCCGCCACAGACAGTTCAACCACCGAGAGCAACACGAACTGTTCGAACGGTCCCGCCGAGCGGAGAGTCTCTTCCATGGTCGTCGCTCTGCTGGACGCTCTAAGAAACTACTGGAACCGTGCTATCAGTTGGAACCTCGGAGACCGCCAGAGCGGTCACTCGGAAACTCGTTCGCGGGAAGAAGTAGTGGGTTCGGGCGGATTTGAACCGCCGGCCTCCTCCATGTCAAGGAGGTGTCATAACCGACCTAGACCACGAACCCTCGCTGCCTCGTGCATCTCTTTGTTGCCGGGGGGTGTAATTGAAGGTTTCGAATTACGGACCCGCACGTCGTCTGTTGATTGGGACCACACCGGGCCAGTCTGCGATGTCCGCCCGACAGCCTTAAGACGGTGTACGGATTTGTACATCACAACACGAAATAGCTCATTGGTGAATGTCATGCAGGAGTACATCGAACGCGTCACCGACGGCGAGGACTTGACACAGGACGAGGCACGAGAGGTCGCGACGCTCGTCTTCGAAGAAGCGACGGAGGCGCAAATCGGCGCCCTGCTGACCGCGCTCCGGGCGAAAGGCGAGACGGAGGGCGAGATAGCCGGGTTCGCACAGGGGATGCGCGACGCCGCTCGAACCATCGAACCCGACCGAGAGGGACTCGTCGACACCTGTGGGACCGGCGGCGACGACTACGACACCATCAACGTCTCGACGACCAGCGCTATCGTCGCCGCGGGCGCTGGCGTCCCCGTCGCCAAGCACGGCAACTACTCCGTGTCCTCCTCCTCGGGGAGCGCCGACGTGCTGGAAGTCGCCGGCGTCGACGTGGACGCGGAACCGCCGGCCGTCGAGGACCGAATCGAACGCGACGGCATCGGCTTCATGCTCGCCCCCGTCTTCCACCCGGCGATGAAGGCCGTCATCGGCCCGCGCAAGGAACTGGGGATGCGGACCGTGTTCAACATCCTCGGTCCCCTGACGAACCCCGCGGGCGCGAAATCGCAGGTGTTGGGCGTCTACGACCCCGACCTCGTCCCGGTCATGGCGGAGGCCCTGGCCCGTCTGGACGTCGACCGAGCGCTCGTCGTCCACGGGAGCGGTCTCGACGAGATAGCCATCCACGGCGAGACCACCGTCGCCGAGGTGACCGGCGACTCCATCTCCGAGTACAGCATCACGCCGGAGGACATCGGCCTCACGACCCACGACATAACGGCTGTCGCCGGCGGGTCCCCGGAGGCGAACGCCGACGACCTCCGTGGCATCGTCTCGGGCGAGGTCACCGGTGCGAAACGCGACATCATCCTCGCGAACGCCGGCGCGGCCATCTACGTCGCCGGAGTCGCCGACACGCACACCGAGGGCGTCGAACTCGCCCGCGAGGCCATCGACTCGGGCGAGGCCGCCGCGAAACTGGAGGACCTCGTCGGCGCATGACGCGCGTGAAGGTCTGTGGCGTAACCACCCCCGAGGACCGCGACGCCGTCGTCTCGGCGGGGGTCGACGCCGTCGGCGTCATCCACGGCGTCCCCGTCGACACGCCCCGAGAGGTCGACGAGGACACCGCGGCCGACCTCACCGCGGGAGTCCCACCGCTCGTGACGAGCGTCCTCGTGACGATGCCCACGACGGTACAGGAGGCCGTCGTCCGCGTCGACGCCGTCGACCCCGACGTCGTACAGGTCCACGACGGCCTCGCCCCTGCGGAACTGGGCGCGCTCTCCCACCGCGTCACGCAGAAGGTCATCGCGGTCGTGGACGCCGAGGCCGACGACGTCGCCGAGTACGCCGCACACGCCGACGCCCTGCTGGTCGACTCCGTCGACGCCGAGGGGGCGGGCGGCACCGGCGAGACTCACGACTGGGAGCGCACGCGCGAACTCGTCGACGCAGTCGAGGCACCCGTGATTCTCGCGGGCGGCCTGACGCCCGAGAACGTCGCCGAGGCCGTCGAGACGGTGCGGCCCTTCGCCGTCGACACGGCGAGCGGCGTTGAGCGGGCGCGAAGCGACCGCGATGCTCGTCGCGGAGCGCAGCGCAACGCCGGCGTGGAGTCCAGCGGCGGCGTGAAAGACCACGACGCCGTCGAGCGGTTCGTCGAGGCCGTCGCGGCCGCCGACGCGGAGGTGTCTGCGTGACCCTCGACGTCTCGCGGGAGGCGTTCGTCGAGTACGCCGAGGCCGACCGGCCCGTCGTCGTGCGGGCCGCCGCCGAACTCGACGTCGACGTCGAACCGCTGGCCGCGTACGCGGCGCTCTCGGGCCGTACCAGCGACGCCGACGCGAGCGACTACACCTTCCTCTTGGAGAGCGCCGAGAAGGTCGCCTCCAGCGACCCGGACGGCGCGTTCGCGCCCGCGACCGACGACCGACACGCCCGCTTCTCCTTCGTGGGGTACGACCCGCGAGCGGTCGTGACCGTCACCGGCGACGAGAGCGACGTCGACGTGTTCGACGAGCGGTACGCCGACCTCGTGACGACCGACGGTGGCGACGTGGTCGACGACCTGCGGGCGGCGATGCCCGACGTGGAACTGCGCGGGTTCCCCGAGATGGACCGGCAACACCTCGAAGGCGGCCTCGTCGGTTTCCTCTCGTACGACGCCGTCTACGACCTCTGGCTCGACGAGGTGGGACTGGACCGGCCCGACTCTCGGTTCCCGGACGCCCAGTTCGTCCTCACGACGGCGACGCTGCGGTTCGACCACGTCGAGGGGAGCGTCGAACTCCTGTTCACGCCCGTCGTGCGCGTCGGCGAGGACGCCGGCGACCGCTACGACGAACTGCTCGCGGAGGTCGACCGGGTCGAGGCAGCGCTCACCGACGCCGACGACCTCTCGACCGGTGGCTTCACCCGCGAGGCCGAGGTGGCCGGTCCGCAAGAGGAGTACGAGGACGCCGTCGAACGCGCGAAGGAGTACGTCCTCTCGGGCGACATCTATCAGGGCGTCGTCTCCCGGACCCGCGAACTGTACGGCGACGTCGACCCGCTGGGCCTGTACGAGGCGCTCCGCGAGGTCAACCCCTCGCCGTACATGTACCTGCTCGGGTACGACGACCTGAGCATCGTCGGTGCGAGCCCCGAGACGCTCGTCTCGGTGGCGGGCGACCGCGTGGTCTCGAACCCCATCGCGGGCACCTGTTCGCGGGGGAACTCGCCCGTCGAGGACCGCCGACTGGCCGGCGAGATGCTCGCCGACGGGAAAGAGCGGGCCGAACACACGATGCTCGTGGACCTCGCGCGAAACGACGTGCGCCGGGTCGCCGAGGCGGGGTCCGTCCGCGTCGAGGAGTTCATGAACGTCCTGAAGTACAGCCACGTCCAGCACATCGAGTCGACGGTCACGGGGACGCTGGCCGACGACTGCGACGCCTTCGACGCCGCGCGGGCGACGTTCCCCGCCGGCACGCTCTCGGGCGCGCCGAAGATTCGCGCCATGGAGATAATCGACGAACTCGAACGCTCGCCGCGCGGCCCCTACGGCGGCGGCGTCGGCTACTTCGACTGGGACGGCGACACCGACTTCGCCATCGTCATCCGGTCGGCCACCGTCGAGCGCGGCGTCTCGCTCCCGGACGCGGCGTCGGACGCCGGCGATGACGGCCCCACCTACGACCGCCTCACGGTGCAGGCCGGCGCGGGCATCGTCGCGGACTCCGACCCGGAGAGCGAGTACGTCGAGACGGAACAGAAGATGGACGGCGTGCTGGCGGCCGTCGAGCGCATCGAGACGGTCGGCGACGGCGACGCACCCACGGGCGTGGCCGACGAGGAGGAGGTGAACCGATGAGCACGCAGACGCCCGATACCGACGACGCGACGGCGGACCAGCGAGTGCTGTTCGTCGACAACTTCGACTCGTTCACCTACAACCTCGTGGAGTACGTCTCGGAACACGCGGAGACGGAGGTGCTCCGAAACACGGCCTCTCTCGGGGACGTGACGGCGTTCGACCCGGACACCATCGTCCTCTCGCCGGGGCCGGGCCATCCGAAGAACGACCGCGACGTCGGCGTGACGATGGACGTCCTCCGCGAACTGAGCCCCGAGGTGCCGACGCTGGGCGTCTGTCTGGGCCTCGAAGCCGCGGTGTACGCCTACGGCGGCACCGTCGGCCGCGCCCCGGAACCCGTCCACGGGAAGGCGTTCCCCATCGACCACGACGGGGAGGGCGTCTTCCGCGGCTTAGAACAGGGGTTCCAGGGCGGCCGCTATCACTCGCTGGTGGCCGACGAAGTGCCCGAGACGTTCGACGTGACGGCGACGACGACTACCGAGGACGGTACGGAACTGGTGATGGGCGTCCGTCACCGCGAGTATCCCATCGAAGCGGTGCAGTTCCACCCCGAGTCGGTGCTGACGGCGGTCGGTCACGACGTGGTCCGGAACTTCCTCACGTCCGTCTAAAGTATCTGGAACCCGAGAAGTCCCAGCACCCACAGCACCGTCACCGCGACGATGGCCAGTATCACCAGTCGCCACGCAACCTTCATGACGAAGCGGCCGACGAGCAACACGAGGGCGATGAGCACCAGTCCGACGAGCAACGCGGGCGGCGACCCGAGCGACCCTAGCTGCAGCAAGGGGAGCATACCGATAAGAACGCGAGACTGACACAAATACTTCGTGGCTAGGTGGTAACCGCCCGCATCGCAAGACGACGACGGGTTCGTCAATAATCGCCAGACTGCGGAACGTCTGACGCTCTCGGTTCGCAAGTACTCCGGTCGAAAATAAGCCCGAATCTCCACTCGAAACCCCCGCTGATTTCTACTGGATTTCAGGGCGTAGTCTGGCGGTTGGTGGTGGGAAGATTTTACTTTCACTGCGGTCTACTCACCATTAAGGAGTGACCGACGTTGCTAGTGGTCGTACACGGCGCGGCCGTGCGCGTCGTCAGGACAGACCGACGACCACCGTAGTACCGACTCTCCGACAACTACGGAATCTGATAAAAGTTGGAGAAAGCAAGGGTTATACGCCATCCATGAATACGTATTCGCCGCCAGAAATGACAGGAACTCGGTCAGCAGTCGAGAGGGGTATCGACCGGCAGACGGACGCTGCCGGTGGGAGGAACGCCGAATGAGCGACGCGGAACTCTCCGCCGACGAACTCACGCTCCCCATCAAGCGCACCGACGGGGACACGCTCGAAGAGCGACTGACGGGCAACGCCTACCACAACATTCTGCCTGCTCGCTATCTGCGGAAGGACGCGAACGGCGACCTCGTCGAGGACCCGGAGGACCTCTTCGAACGGGTCGCGAAGAACATCGCGCTCGCCGAGGCCGTCTTCGAGGCCGAGAAGCGCGACGTCGAGGTCACGGTCACGCCCGACCAACTCAAGCCCGACCACCCGCGCCGGGACGAACTCGCCGAAGAAGTGTTCGGGAAGGGCACCACCGCCGAGGACGACGCCGAGACGACGCTCTCCGTCTACAACGTCAACAAGTTCGCCTACGACACGGTCGTTCCCGAACTCCCCGAGGACGTACGCGACCACGTCGAGGAGACGGCCGACGCGTTCCAGACGCAGATGGAACAGCTCTCGTTCATGCCGAACTCGCCGACGCTGATGAACGCCGGCGACGAACTGCAGCAGCTCTCCGCCTGTTTCGTCGACTCGCCCGGCGACGACATCGACGACATCCACCAGACCGCCAAAGAGGCGGCGCAGGTGTTCCAGTCCGGTGGGGGCATGGGGTACGCGTTCTGGAAGCTCCGCCCCTACGGCGACCCCGTCGGTTCGACCGGCGGCATCGCCTCCGGCCCCATCACGTTCATGCGGACCTACGACCAGATGTGCGAGACCATCGCGCAGGGCGGGGCCCGCCGCGGTGCACAGATGGGCGTCATGCGCGTCTCCCACCCCGACGTCATCCAGTTCATCCACGCCAAGAACAAGGACGTCTCGCTGGCCGAGACGCTGCGGCTGAACGACCCCGACGACTTCACGCACAACTCCTTCGCCGAGGCGCTCGAAGAGGCCCGCGGCCTCATCGACGACGACGGCAAGGTCCCGAAGCACCTCCGTAACGCCGTCGAGGGCCACCTCTCTAACTTCAACATCTCCGTCGGCGTCACCGACGGCTTCATGGAGGCCCTCCAGAACGGCGAGGAGTTCACCTTCACCAATCCGCGCACCGGCGAGGACCACGTCGCCACCGCCGAGACGGAGGAACTGTACGAGATGTTCGACCTCGGCGAGTACGTCGAGGCCGGTGAGGTGCTCTCGATTCCCGCCGAGAAGCTCTGGGAGCGCATCGTCGAGGGCGCCCACGAGAACGGCGAACCGGGCGTCATCTACCTCGAACGCGTCAACAAAGAGCACTCCTTCGACGTCGAGGAACACCCCGACCACCGGATTCTCGCGACCAACCCCTGCGGCGAACAGCCACTGGAGGAGTACGAGGCCTGCAACCTCGGGCACATCAACCTCTCGACGCTGGCGGACCTCGACGCCCCGGACTACCGCGTCTGGGCCGAGGACCACGCCGACGAGTACGACTCCCAAGAGGCCGCCATCTCGGCCTTCCTCGACGAGGCGCTGGACGTCGAGGAACTCGACCGGCGCATCGAACTCGGCACCCGCTTCCTCGAGAACGTCGTCACGATGTCGGACTTCCCGGTCGACAAGATAGAGCAGAAGGTCCGGGAGATGCGCAAAATCGGACTCGGCATCATGGGGCTCGCTCAGTTGTACATCCAACTGGGCGTCGAGTACGGTTCGCCCGAGGCCAACGAAATCGCCCGGCAGGTCATGCGCCACATCAACCACGGCTCGAAGCAGGCCAGCCGCGAACTCGCCGAGGACCGCGGCGTCTTCGAGGAGTGGGACAACTCGAAGTACGCGAACCCGACCGAGTACCGCGAGTGGTTCGAGAAGCAGACCGGCGAGGACGCCGACGACTGGGCCGATGGCTTCCCCATCCGTAACCACAACACGACGACCATCGCGCCCACCGGCACCACGTCGATGATAGGCAACACCACCGGCGGGTGTGAGCCCATCTACAACGTCGCCTACTACAAGAACGTCTCCGACGACGTGCAGGGCGACGAGATGCTCGTCGAGTTCGACGACTACTTCCTCCGCGCACTGGAGGAGAACGGCATCGACGTCGACGCCGTCAAGAAAGAGGCACAGGAGCAGATGGCCGACAACGAGTTCGACGGCGTCGACGGCCTATCGACGGTTCCGGACGCCATCGGCGAACTGTTCGTCACCACCGGCGACCTCTCCGCGCAGGACCACGCGGGCGTGCAGGTGGCCTGTCAGGAGGGCGTCGACTCCGCCATCTCCAAGACGGTCAACGCACCGAACGACTCGACCGTCGAGGACGCCGCCGAAGTGTTCGAGTACATCTACGACCACGGCGGCAAGGGCGTCACCTACTACCGCGACGGCACCCGCTCGAAGCAGGTGCTGACGACCCGCGCCCAGAACGCCGAGTTCGCCGACATGGACACGGAGGAAATCGTCGCCCAGATAGAGGAGATGTTCGGCGGCGTCGAGGGCTTCCTCGAGGACGAGGCCGTGCAGGCCGCCCTCGACGAGTCCGTCGAGGAGATGCTGTCGGTCGCCGACGGCGAGCAGTCCGAGTTCGCCCGCAAGCGCAACCGGCCGGACGTCCTCCACGGCGTCACCCAGCGCATCGACACCGGCTACGGGAAACTGTACGTCAACATCAACGAGGACCCCGAGGCCGAGCGGCCGTTCGAACTGTTCGCCAACATCGGCAACAGCGGTGGCTTCACGGCCTCCTTCACCGAGGCGCTGGCCAAGACCATCTCGACGGCGCTCCGCTCGGGCGTCGACCCCGAGGAGATAGCCGACGAACTGCAGGGCATCCGCTCGCCGAAGGTCGCGTGGGACAAGGGCGAACAGATTCAGTCCATCCCCGACGCCATCGGCACGGCCCTCCGCCGCTACCTCGACGGCGAAGTCGACAAGGCCTACCCTCAGCAGGTCACGCTGGAGGAGACCGCCGAGGACGAGGAGGACGGCGCGGAACACGGCGCTTCGACCTCGACGCAGACCGACGGTGGCCCACAGGCCGCCACGAGTCCGAACGCCGACGCTGGCGGCACCGAGACGGCCGGCGACCAGCAGGAACTCATCGACGCCGGCGAGAGCCCCGAGTGCCCCGACTGTGGTTCGCTCTCGCTGTACTACTCGGAGGGCTGTAAGACCTGCGAGTCCTGTGGCTGGTCGGAGTGCTGACAGGGGACTGACCGGCCCGCGATAGCGGCCAGACGGAGCGTGTGACACCGGAGCCCGATTTTCACTCCCGCCGGGGGTTTTCTACTCGAACTCGACGACGTCGTAGACCCCAGCCACGGCCGTCGATTCGACCCTCGCGGTCACGTCCTCGCCCTCCTCGACGGCCGTGTCGGCGACGAGCGTCACCGGTTCGATGGGCGTCCGTCGGAGGAAGGCGACGACGCGTTCGACCCACGATGGGCGGCCCCCCTTCCGACAGACGAGGATGTATCTGGCGTCGGCCAGCGACTGCAAGTCCGGGTCGAGGTCGTAGTCGTCGACGTCCTCGGGCGGGACGACGTGGACGACCTCGCCCGTCATCGTCTCGGTCATATCGGCCACTCGTGGTCGAACGGGATGTGTGTTGCCTCTGTGAGCGACCTGATTCCGGAGCGAAACCCGTGGACTGCAACGTGGCGACGGCGTACGAGAACGGGACGGTCGAACTGACGTACGACGTCGACGTCGAGTAGTCCGCCGGGCCGCCCCCGTTCGTGGCGCTCTCAGGCGAACTCGCGGCTGACCCACCCCGAGGGACCGCTCGGCCGCGGATTCGTCTCCGCGGACGTCTGGACAGCCCCCTCGCCGTCGACCATGCGCACGACGGCGGTGTGACCGCCGGACGGTGGGTCGTAGGTGTACACCCACTGGCGCCACGCGTCCTCGGCGGCCCCCTCGCCCGCCACGGCCGGAAGCGGGTCAGAGAGGTCGGCGTCGGTCCACGTCTCGCCGCCGTCCGTGGAGACTTCGACGCGTGAGACGCCCCGTAGCCCGGCGTAGGCGTGGCCCGCGAGGCGACGGCGGCCGTCGTCCAGCAGTTCGGCGTGGTGGAGTTTGGCGACGGGCTCGACCGGACCGGTGCCCTGCCAGCCGCGTTTCTCCCAGTACCCCTCCGCCTCGCGTTCGAGGACTTCGATTCCGGTGAGCCACTTGACGTTGACCTCGCCCCAGTGACCCGGGACGAGGGCGCGGACGGGGTAACCGTGGCCCCGGGGGAGGACGTTGCCGTTCATCCCGTACACCAGCAGGCCGCCCCGCAGCGCCCCGATGGGGAACTCCTCGTAGTAGCCGTCGGCGGCACGGAGCATCACGCACTCACACCCGCTCTGGACCCCCGCATCGTCGAGCAACCGGTCGACGGGGACGCCGGTCCACAGCGCCGTGTCCATCTTCTTGCCGTTGAGCGAATCGCCGACACAGCGGAGTGTCGAGAAGCGGTTCTCGGCGGCCATCGACTGCAACTCGTCGTAGTCCAGCGTCGTCTCCCGTTCGACGGCGCCGGTTATCGAGAGAGTCCAGTCGTCGGCGTCGACCTGCGGGTCGATGGAGTTGACGTCCACCTCGAAGAAGGTCTGGCTGACCAGCGAGTCGAGGCCGTCGACGTCGAACGAGCGGTCCCGGGCCGTCTCCAGTTTCGCCGCCGCGTCGTCGGCGTCGGCACCCTCGGCCGTCAGCGGTGGGGCGTTCGCCGCGGTGGCGGTGGACGTCCGTCGCGTGCCGACGGTGTAGCCGAGGACGCTCGCACCGAGTGCGACGCCGACAGTCGAGAGCGCCCGCCGTCGCTTCGAGGAGATTGGGGCGGTGTCGCCGGCCGCGTCGAGGGTCTGTGCGAGAGCGACCACGCCGGCCGCCGGGAGCGCCGCCCCCGCCGAGAGGACGAGTTCCCCCGTGAGTGCGACGGCGACGACCCAGGTGACGACTGCGGTACCGACGCTCGGGACCAGACGGTTGTCGGTCGCCCGGCCGGTGCGGATGGCCGCTCGAGCGGCGAGTGCGACGAGCAGTCCGGCGACGGCGACGGCCGCCAGCAGGTTGAGTCGCTGACCGAGGCTTCCCAGCGCGGTGATGGCGAACGACACTACCGCGCCGGGCATCGTCCGGGCGAGCGTTCGCTCGACTGGCGAGGCGAGGAAGGTCGGCGCGGCCCCCGTCACGGCGTACGAGCCGGCGACGCCGGCTACTCCAGCGACGGCGCTGACCACCGCCTGCCCGCCACGCGTGCCGAGAACGTCGTCTGGCATACCGTCTGGGAGGTCCTACCCCGCAAAAGGCGTTGTTCCAATTTTCCCCCAAGAGCGAAGCACGAGCGCCCCCTCCCACGAGGTATGAGCGACGAGTCAGGCGGAAGGCCCTGTCCGATGTGCGACCGCGCGATGTACCATCGCCACTGCAAGTACGTCTGCCCGCAACACGGCGTCGTCTACGACTGCGCTGACACGTTCTACTGACGCCGTGCTGGCGGCTTTATTATGATGGAACCGCAGACGTAGTACAATGGGTAGCGATGGCGAAATTCTCGTGCTCCACGTGGACGACGAACGGGAGTTCGGGGATGTCGCCGCGATGCATCTGGAACGGGTGGACGGGGCCATCGAGGTGGTGACCGAAGCGTGCGCCCGTGACGGTCTCGAACGGCTTCGCTCCGACCCAATCGACTGCGTCGTCAGCGACCACGACATGCCGAACATGGACGGTTTGGAGTTTCTGAAGGCCGTCCGCGAGGAGTACCCCGAGTTGCCGTTCGTCCTCTTCACCGGGAAGGGGAACGAGGAGATAGCGAGCGAGGCCATCTCCGCGGGCGTGACGGAGTACCTCCAGAAGGACGTGGGCACCGACCAGTACGCCGTGCTGGCCAACCGAATCAGGCGTGCGGTCGGGGAGAAACGTGCGAAGGCCGCACTCGAAGAGTCGGAGCGACAGCTCTCGACGCTCATCTCCAACCTCCCGGGCATGGTCTACCGCGCCCGCAACGAACCCGACTGGCCGATGGAGTTCGTCAGCGACGGGGCGGCGGAACTGGTCGGCTACGCCCCCGAGACCATCGAGTCCGGCGAGGTGACGTGGGGGGACCTCGTCGTGGAGGGGGCGGCAGACAGGCTCTGGGACCAAGTCCAGACCTGTCTCGACGCGGGCGAGCCCTTCGAAGTGACCTACCGGGTCGAGACGGGCGACGGGGAGCGGCGGTGGTTCTGGGAACGGGGCCGCGTCGTCGGCACCGACGACGACGGCGTCGAACTGCTCGAAGGGTTCATCACCGACATCAGCGCCCGCAAGGAGCGAGAGCGCGAACTCGAGCGGGAGCGGCAGTTCACCGAGACGCTCGTCGACGCCATCGACGACGTGTTCTACCTCGTCGACCCAGACGGCGAGTTGATTCGCTGGAACGACACCGTCGCCGAGGTGACGGGGTACAGCCACGAGGAGATAGCGGCGATGGACACGTTCGACCTGATTCCCGAGCGGTTCCACGAGCGACTGGGGACGATACTCCGTGAGACCCTCGAAACCGGCCACGCGACGGTCGAGCTACCCGTCGAGACGAGCGACGGGACGTTGATTCCCCACGAGTTCCGCGGGTCGGCCATCGAGGACCCGGACGGGGACCTGCTCGGTATCGCCGGCATCGCCCGGAACGTCACCGACCGCAAGGCCCGCGAGCGGAAACTCGAACAGTACGAGACCCTCGTCGAGAACGTCGGCGACCCGATGTACGTCCTCGACGAGACGGGGCGCATCCAGATGGCCAACCGCGTCATGGCGGAGTATCTCGGCGCCGACCGCGAGGCGGTGGTCGGGACGCCGGCCCGGGAGTACATCGCCGAGGAGGACTACCAGACGGGACAGGACCTCCTCGGCGACCTCCTGTCGGCCGACGACCAGACGTGGGCCACCTACGAGATGCAGGTCACCACCGAGGCTGGCGAGACGCGACAGGCCGAGAACAAGATGGCCGTCCTCACCGACTCCGAGGGACAGGTCACCGGGTCGGTCGGCGTCGTCCGCGACATCACCGACCGCAAGGCCCGCGAGCGGAAACTCGAACAGTACGAGACCCTCGTCGAGAACGTCGGCGACGCGATGTACGTCCTCGACACGGATGGGACGATACTGATGGCAAACGACGCCATGGCGGCCCACCTCGGGTACGACCGCGAGGAGATAGTCGGGGCCGACCCGACGGCGTTCATGCCTCCCGAGGACGTCCGGCGCGCGTCGGAGATTATCGAGCGGTTGGTGGACGACCCAGAGCAGACGTGGGCCACCTTCGAGATGCAGACCATCGACGCCGAGGGGGAGCGGACCGTCAACGAGGACAAGGTCGCGCCGCTGTTCGACCCCGACGGGACGTTCGTGGGGTCGGTCGGCGTCATCCGGGACATCAGCGACCGTAAGGCCCGCGAGCGCGAACTCGGGCGGTACGCGACCATCGTGGAGGCCGTCGGCGACCCGGTGTACGCCCTCGACGAGGACGGGGTGTTCACCTTCGTCAACGAGGCCATCGAACCGATGACCGGGTACAGCCCCGACGAACTCGTCGGCGAACACATCGGGACCATCATGACCGACGAGGGCCTCGAGAGCGGCGAGCGACTCATCCAGGACCTGCTCGTCGACCCGGCCGCAGAGGCGGGGACCCTCGAGATGGACATCGTGACCCGGTGGGGCGAACGCGTCCCCTGCGAGAACAACCTCGCCCTCCTCCCGGCACCCGACGGCGAGTTCACCGGGACGGCCGGCGTCATCCGGGACATCGCCGACCGCAAGGAGCGAGAGGAGCGTCTCGCCGAGTTCGCCTCCGTCGTGAGTCACGACCTTCGCAACCCGCTCAACGTCGTACAGGGTCGCCTCTCGCTGGCGGCGGAGACCGGCGACGTCGAGCATCTCGGCGACGCGGCGGCCGCCGCCGACAGGATGGAGCAACTCATCGAGGACCTGTTGACGCTCGCCAGACAGGGCGAGACTGTGGGGGCGACCCAGCAGGTGGACGTCGCCACCGCCGCAGAGCGAGCGTGGGCCAACGTGGACACCGACGGGGCGGCGCTCGACTGTGCCGAGACGACCACCGTCGAAGCCGACCCCGCCCGCCTCCGGGAACTGTTCGAGAACCTGATTCGGAACGCCGTCGAACACGGTTCGGCGGCCCCCCGTTCGCAGACGCAGGAGGACAGCGTGGCACACGGCGGGACGGGCGACGTGACGGTGTGGGTCGGGACGATGGCCGAGACGGCCGACGACGGGCCCGACGGGTTCTACGTCGCCGACGACGGCCCGGGCATCCCCGAGAGCGACCGCGAGGCGGTGTTCGACCGCGGCTTCACCACCGCAGACGGCGGGACGGGGTTCGGCCTCGCCATCGTCGCCGACATCGCCGCCGCGCACGGCTGGTCGGTAACGGCCAGCGAGAGCGAGGCGGGCGGCGCTCGCTTCGAGTTCAGGACGAGTCCGGCCGACCGCTGAAGTGTCGGTAGGTCGGGCCGGCGAGGACGAGGACGGCGAGCGCGCCGAACAGCACCAGCAAGTGGGGCAACGCCTCGATAGAGAGGCCGGTCAGCGTGAGCGACCGCATCGACGCGCCGGCGAGTACCTCGACGGCGACCCACGGAATCTCGCCGAGGAACGTACCGACGACGAACGCCCGCGTCGAGACGTCGGCGAAGCCCGCGCCGTAGGACACCGGGTCGGCCGGGACGGGGGAGAGGCGCGCGGCGAGGACCCCCCGCGTCTCGCCGGTCACGGCCATGATGCGCCGGCCGGAGTCGCCGAGCCATCCGAACATCCCGCCCTGCTCACTCGCCCGCTGTGCGAACCGATAGGGGATGAGGCAGGTGACGAGCGCACCCATCAGCGCGACGGGGAAACCCCACTCGACGCCGAGGACGAACCCGACGAACGCCGACAGCGGCATCGTCGGCCACGCGAACAGCGGTCTGACGAGGTAGAGAGAGACGATGAGGCCCGCCAGATAGACGGGGTGGTCCGCGAGATGCATTGCCTCCCGGATGATGCGGGCCGGGGAGAGCACCAGTGCGGCCGCGGCGACGACGGCGACCAGCGCCCCCGTTCCCACCACCTGCCGCTTCACCAGACGGTCCATCTACCCGAGACAGAGACAGCGAGCGGCAAACCTCTTGTGGTAAGCGTTAATCCGGTGGCGGTCGAGATGCCGCCGTGGACGACGCCGACCGCGACCCCGTCGAACTGGGGGTGGAACTGCTGGCCCACCTCGAACACGAGGAGCTATCGGTGGCGGAGGCGATGGACCGCATCGAGACGGTGACCACCAACCCCGGCGTCCAGCGCGAGATTCTCGACACCGCGGCGATGCGCGGCGTCATTGACCGGGACGACGGCCTGGTCCGCCCGCGCTCCCGGGGCACCTACGTCAGTTTCGAGGCCGACGTGGTGGTTCGGGAGGGCGACTTCTCCTGTGAGCGCTGTGGCGCGAGCATCTCGACGGGCCACTTCGTGCAGTTCGACGGCGGTGAGTTGGGGCCGTTCGGGTCGACGTGTATCAGGAAAGTGTTGGGGCGGGAGTAGCGAGGGGCACGACCGGAGGGAGTGGCCCTCGAAAGCGAGCGGGGAGCGGAGCGAGCCGCGAGTAGTCGCGAGGTTCTTCGTGGTGCTCGGAACTTCGACCGAGAGCGGCGACCGCAGGTATCCCGATAGTGTCGGGTGTCAGAGTGCGCGGCGGGCCGGAACAGCGTTCCTCAGCGGCCCTGTCGAAGCTCCTTGATGAGCGTCTTGATGGTCTGTTCCTGCCGCTCGATGCGCTCGTTCTGCCGTTCGACGGCGGCCGTGAGTTCGGCGACCTGCCGTTCGAGCGCGGCGATGTCGTCGCCCTCGGCGCTGGCGGTCTGTCGAGTGGTCGACGGAGACTCCGCCGTCTCGACGGCCTCCGTCGACTGCGCCTGTTGGGTGGTCGTCGCCGCCGACTGCGTGGTCCGTGACTCCGACTGCCCGTCCGTCTCCTCTGCGTCGTCGCTGACGAGGGGGTCGATGCCCGATTCGAGACCGAGGCCGCCGCCGGTGTCGCCGCCCTCCTCCGGTTCGGAGCCGACTTTCGCGTTCAGGTCGGCGAGCGAGGACACGTCGTGGAAGGCAAACAGGGCCTCCTCCAGTGCCTTTCGGACTTTCGGGGCCTGCTCGGCCGGCGCCTTGATGCGCTCGGGCCGGTCGTTCACCGAGAGGACGATGGCGGTGGCGACGCTCCCCTCCTCGAAGTCGAGGCCGGTGACGTCCTCGAAGCCGTAGGACTCGTAGTCGGCGTCCCACGTGACGTTCCCGAGGTGTTTCAGCAGTTGCGTGTCGGTGACGACCAAGGTGAGTTCGCTGAAGCGGAAGACGCCGGTGACGCTCTCGTCGGCGTCGATGCCGTTCGAGACGCGGAGCGTCCCTTCGAGGAGGCGGTCGAGGACGGCCCCACCGCGGTCGTTCGGGACGGCGAAGTCGCGCTTCTCGTCGGTGTAGTACAGCGTGAACTTCGTCTTGCGTCGGCCTTCGGAAATCGTCAGGCGCTCGAAATCGTGCGGGTGGACCGCGACCTTCTCGTCGCTCAACAGCCCCTCCCCGCGGTAGACGAGCGTCCGGGTCGGCGTGAAACAGACCGCGTCCTCGTCGCCGAGGTTGACGCCGGCCCGAATCTCCTCGTCGCCGAGTTCCTGCCGGACGAGGTCGGGAATCTCCATGCAGGGTGCATACTACCGTGATGGCTTAAATCCGTGGGGTCACCCCGGCCCAAGACGGCCATGCCACCGTCCCACAGCCCCAGCGGAGATGAGAACCTTCAAGACGGCAAGCGGCCAACGACCGAGTGCACCCGCGCCCGGGTGGCTTAGCTGGACATAGCGCCGCACTCATAGGGTCTTACGACTCATGCGGTACCAACCGGCATGACCCGAGGGGTGCTCGTCACACCCCGGACCTGGGTTATGCGGAGATCGAGGGTTCGGAGCCCTCCCCGGGCATACTTTATCCGTCGCTCGCCTCGTCGAGCGACCGCGCTAACCGCTCGATTTCGGCGCGCTCCTCGATAGCGGCGACCCAGTCCTCGGGGAACGCGTCGGCACCGAACCGAGCGCCGGCCACTGCCCCCGCGACGGCCCCGTGAGTGTCGGCGTCACCGCCGCGGTTGACCGCCTCGACGACCGCTCGGTCGGCTGACTCGGCCAACAGTCCCGAGTGGAGACCGGACTGGAGCGTGTGGACGACGTACCCGGAGTTCTGGAGTGTCGGGTCGTCGAGGGCCGACCGGGCGACCGCGCGAACGTCGTCGTGGCAGTCCTCGCCGAGTGCGTCGAGCGCCCACCCGACGGGGGTGTCCCGACCGTCGAGGAGGCCGGCGACCACGAGGTTGCACACCGCACAGGCGTCCCGACAGCGGGGGTCGGCGTGGGTGATAGCCGAGGACTCGCGGCTGACCGCGACCAGTCGCTCGGGGTCGCCACGAAACCGGATGGCGTGGGGGACACAGCGCATCAGACTCCCGTTGCCGGCGTTGCTGCCCTCCGAACGGGCCTCCCACACCCGGTGGCCCGCCTCGTCCCACGGCGTGCCCCGACGGAGTTCCGAGATGGCGTCGCGGGTCACGAGGCCGACGTCGAACGGGTCGCTGTCGAGCCACGCGACGAAGCGCTCGGCGACGTCCGCCCCGTCGAACTCGCCGCGGTCGGCGAGCGAGCGGGCGATACACAGCGCCATCTCCGCGTCGTCGGTGACGGTCCCGGCGGGTTGCCCGTGGGTCCCGTGGCCCAGCATCGTCGTCACCTCGCCGTACTGGTCGCGGATGGACGTGGGGCTACGGAACTCGACCGGCCGCCCGAGCGCGTCGCCACAGGCCAGTCCGAGGAGTGCGCCGACCGCTCGCTCTCGTGCCGTCATGTGCGGACGGTCGCCCGGCCGGACCGTAAATCCGGGTGGCCGCTCAGAAGTCGACGGCGACGCTGACGTGCATCCCGACGAACCGCCAGTCGCTGCCGCGGCGTTCGAGAGTCCCACTCCACCGCGTGTCGAACTCGTGGTGGTCGCCGCCCTCGTCCCACGAGAGGCCCACCGCGTCGCTGAACCACGCCACCCCGTCCCGCTCGGTCACGCGGAGTTCGCGGCTGTCGACTCCCCAGTCGCTCGTCGACGCCGTCTGGTCGCGGAGGCCCGCCTGTACGGCGTCGGACCCGACGAGACGCTCGGAGATACCGACCTTCACGATGGGGTCGTCCGCCGGCCGGTCCTCGGCGAAGAAGGTGTCCAGCGGCGCCCCGTGACGCAACGAGTCGTAGTAGTCGTGGATGGTCGCTCTGGCGTCCATATCGGTGCATGGCCCCGACGGCTCTTACCACTGTGGGCAACGGTTTTTCCGCGGGCGGGGCGAACGGCGAGTATGCGCGCAGCAATCTACCGCGGCCCCGGAGAGATAGCCGTCGAAGAGGTACCGAAACCCGGCGTCCAGTCGCCGACGGACGCCGTCGTCCGCGTGACGCACACGGCGGTCTGTGGCTCGGACCTCTGGTTCTACCGCGGCGAGAGCGACCGCGAGGAGGGATCTCGCGTCGGTCACGAACCGATGGGTATCGTCGAGGCGGTCGGCGAGGACGTCCGGTCCGTCGACCCCGGCGACCGGGTGTTCGCCCCGTTCGTCCAGAGTTGCGGCCGCTGTGAGTTCTGTCGGAAGGGGCTCCACACGTCCTGTGTGAACGGCGACCGGTGGAACGACGAGAACGGCGGCGCACAGGGGGAGTACGTCCGCGCGACGGAGGCCGACGGGACGCTCGTCCGGGTACCGGACCGTCACGCAGACGACGAGGACACGTTGGCGGCGTTGCTGCCCCTGACAGACGTGATGGGGACTGGTCACCACGCCGCCGTGAGCGCGGGCGTCGACGAGGGCGACACCTGCATCGTCGTCGGCGACGGGGCCGTCGGTCTGTGCGGCGTCCTCGCGGCCCGGCGACTCGGTGCCGAGCGCATCGTCGCGATGGGCCACCACGAGGACCGACTCGAACTGGCCGAGGAGTTCGGCGCTACGGAGACGGTCAGCGCTCGGGGCGAGGAAGCCGTCGAACGGGCCAGAGAGACGACGTACGGCGGCGCGACCCACGTCATGGAGTGCGTCGGAGCGTCGTCGGCGATGGAGACGGCCATCGACGTCTGCCGGCCGGGCGGGACCGTCGGCTACGTCGGCGTCCCCCACGGCGTGAACGAGGACGGCCTCGACCTCTTCGGGATGTTCGGCGACAACATCACGCTCAGCGGCGGCGTCGCGCCGGTCCGGGCCTACGCGGAGGACCTGATGGCCGACGTCCTGCAGGGGACGCTCGACCCCTCGCCCATCTTCACGAAGACGGTCGGCTTGGACGGCGTGCCGGAGGGGTACCGCGCGATGGACGAGCGCGACGCCATCAAGGTCCTCGTCAAACCGTAGGCACCGTCACCGGAGCGCTAGGCCCATGTGTGTCCGGACCAATATCTGGTGATGACACGCACTACGACAGTCCTCGTCGTCGGCGGCGGTGCGACCGGCGTCGGCGTCGCTCGTGACCTCGCGCTACGGGGCGTCGACGTGACGCTGGCGGAGCGCGGTGGCCTCTCCAGCGGCACCTCCGGCCGGTCGCACGGCCTCTTACACAGCGGCGCTCGGTACGCCGAGGCCGACGAGACGGGTGCGGAAGAGTGCATCGCCGAGAACCGGATTCTCCGAGATATCGCCGGCGAGTGCATCGGCGACACCGGCGGCCTGTTCGTCCAGTTGCCCGGGGACGACCCCGACTACTTCGACGCGAAACGAGAGGCGTGCGAGGCCGTCGGCATCGAGACGGCGGAACTCGACCCGGCGGCGGCCCGCGACCTCGTGCCGGACCTCTCCGGGGACGTCGAACGGGCGATGCGCGTCCCGGACGCCGTCATCTACCCGTCGCGTCTGGTCGCCGCGAACGCGGCCGACGCCGAGGACCACGGCGCTTCCATCCACCCGCACGCCCCGCTGGAATCCTTGACGCTGAGTGACGGACGGGTGACGGCCGCCGAGTTGGGCGGGGACGTTGGGACGACCATCGAACCGACCTACGTCGTCAACGCGGCGGGGGCGTGGGCCGGCGAGGTGGCTGCGATGGCCGACGTGGAGGTGGCGATGGCGCCCGCACGCGGGGTGATGGTCTCCGTCGACTACGGGGGCCTCGGCCCGGTGTTGAACCGGTGTCGGGACCCAGACGACGGCGACATCGTCGTCCCCCACGAGAGCGAGGCGGTACTGGGGACGACGAGCGTCCCTGTCTCGGACCCCGACGACTACGAGAAAGCCGACTGGGAGGTCGAACGCGCCGTCGAGGAGTGTGCGGCGATGCTGCCGGCCGTCGCCGACGCCCCCGTCGTCCGGACGTGGTGGGGCGTCAGACCGCTGTACGCTCCCGACGAGGGCGAGGGCGACCGGCGCGGCATCTCGCGCGGGTTCTTCCGCCTCGACCATGCAGCGGACGGAGTCGAGAATCTGGTCAGCGTCGTCGGCGGGAAGTTGACGACCTACCGGCAGATGGCCGAGAGCACGACCGACCTCGTCTGCGAGCGACTTGGCGTCGACGCCGACAGCGAGACGGCCGCCCGTCGACTGCCCGGGGTTGACGACCCCGAGCGACTCGGCGAGTACGTGGCGCGCTACGACGGACAAGGCCCGACGGACGCCGACGTGGTCACACGGCGGTAGAACGAGCGCCCCTCACCTGCCGAACTCTCTGAACGCGGCCTCGAAATCGTCGAACTCGTCGACGGCGCTGTCGGCTTTCGCTCGGAGTTCTTCGACGCGCTGACTGACCACGTGGTACTCCTCGTGGGCGTCGAGTTCCGCCGGGTTCTTCTCCGATTCGAGCGTCGCCTTCTTCGAGGCCACGGCGAAGTACTGCTGGAGGTGCTCGTCGTAGGACTCGCGGGCGAGCATCGCGTCGACTGCGTCCAACAGGTCGTCCCGACCGACGGGTTTGGTCAGGTAGTCGTCGAAGGGCATCTCCACGATGTCGAACCCCGGGTCGACGGCCGTCACCATGACGACCCGACAGTCGATACCCCGGTCCGCGAGGGCGTCGAGGACTTCGTCCCCAGACATAGCCGGCATCTGCCGGTCCAGAAACACTACGTCCACCGTCTCGTCGACCATCTCGAGTGCCGTCTCCCCGTCGTGGGCACTCCGGACGTCGTGCTCCGTCGCCAACCACGTCGTGTACAGTTCGGCGACGTCCCGTTCGTCCTCGACGACCACCACCGTCGCCGTGTCAGGGTTCTTCTTCGCGTGCACGTGTTGTCCCTCCATCTGTGGGTCGCACCGACTCTCCGGATTGCTTCTTGCCGAATCCGTAGTATAAATCCATCTCCCGGATTATCAACCCTGATTCTGTAAGGCGACTGAACCGACCACCACCCCAGTACAGTTTATCCCTGGCACCGTACGGTCCTCCGATGGCACACGTCACAGGCGCGTGGTCGCACGACGAGGTTGCCGCCTTCCTCGACGCGACGACGGTGCCGGTCCGACTCGGCTGTCGCCGGCCGAGCGGCGACCTCTGGATGCTCTCGCTGTGGTACCGCTACGAGGACGACACCCTGCAGTGTGCGACGTCGGCCGACGCGGCCGTCGTCGGTTACCTCGACCACGACGACGGCGTCAGTTTCGAGGTGTCGACGAACGACCCGCCCTATCGGGGCGTCAGGGGGAACGGTACCGCGACGGTGACGCCCGACGAGGACAAACGGGTCCTCCGCGCGCTCGTCCAGCGCTACCTCGGCGACGAAGAGTCTGCACTCGCCCGGCGGTTGCTGTCGCCCGAGCGACGAGAGGTGACGATTACGGTTACCCCCGAGCGCCTGCACTCGTGGGATTACAGCGACAGGATGTAGCGGGATGCGCCGAGGCTATGTGGCTGGCGGTCGTACGCTCGACCGATGTCATCCGACCCGTCCGCTGTCCGGTCGTTGGCCGTCAGCGCCGAGGACCTCGTGGCGGCGGTGGAGGCCAACGCCCGCGACGGCCCGCGGACGGTCCTCCGGGCCACGCCGCCGTACAGCGGACGGATGCGGGCGAGGCTCCACGTGGTACAGGCCGAGGACGACGACGAGACGCTCCACCTGCCGCCGGCGAGACTGCTGACCGACGACGCACCGGCCTACCCCACGCCGGACGAGACGGCGGACGAACTCCGGGCCAGCGAGTCGGAGACGTACTCCGTAGAGCGCCATCGGGAGTACCACGAGCGGCGCGTCGCCGAGTGGCGGACGTCGGTACTCGACCACGTCGTGGACACCGTCGCGCTCCCCGCCGTCGGACACGACCTTAGCATCTCTCTATTAGGGCCGTGAAAATACGACGGGCGAGCGGACGAAGGACGGGTCACCACACCCCACTCAGACACCCTCAGAGGCGGCCCTAAAACGTCTGGGGGCGTCTGAGGTGGTGATGAAACGTCTGGGTGAGAGTTCGTAAGGGCGTGAAACGAGTCGAAATAGAGCGAAGCCTCTCGCAGTTATAAGCGGGTACCTTGCGTACGCTGGGGCAGGTCACCCCCAATGTCGAGTTCGTCAGCACACGAACTGTTCGCCCGCCTCGACGAAACGGTCCCGAACATCCGTCAGTCCCTCCTGACCCCCATCCGTGGCATCGCCTTCTGG
This sequence comes from Haloarcula sp. H-hyl6, assembly GCF_056934455.1. NCBI lineage: Archaea > Methanobacteriati > Methanobacteriota > Halobacteria > Halobacteriales > Haloarculaceae > Haloarcula > Haloarcula sp. H-hyl6. The sequence goes on along the minus strand of NZ_JBRIIK010000002.1, from coordinate 221,330 downwards.
ACAGCCATCGCCCTCCCGTTCCTGTACCTCCCCCTGCTGGCGTCGGGCCTGCAGTCGTCCGCCGTCAGGACGGCCTTCACGCTACTGGTCGCCTGTAACGCCGTCGCGTTGCTGGTCGGCCACTCGTACGCGCGGGAGTGAGCGCCGTGGGCCCCGACACCGGGTTTCGCTCGGTGAGTCGGGACCACATATTTATAATCCACGTCGTCTAAGCAGTGGTATGGCCGCTTACGGCCGGCCGACCTTACGAGATTTGTTCGACGAGTCACCGACGCCGCACATCGCGCACCCACCTCGCAGTCACCACCGGGACTTCTACATCGCCACTGACGGGTCCTTCCGTCAGCACTGCGTAGACCCCGTCCGCGACGGCCGCCCGGCGGAGCGCGGTGGCCTCGGCGTCGTCGTCGAGACGCTGGACGGCGAGCGCGTCGTCCGCCTCTCGGTGCCCGACAACGCCCCGGACAACAACGTCGCCGAGTATCGGGCGCTCCACCTCGGACTGGACGTCCTCGCGACACGCGCTCCGGCCGACGCCCGCGTCGGACTCCTCATCGACCACGACCAACTCGCCGAGAACGTCAACGCCGAGGTGCTGGCGACGCACGGGTCCGCCTACGACCCGCCCCACAGCGTCTCGGTCCCTCCGGCGACCGGACTGCACTGGCGCGGGATTCAGGCCCGCATCAACAGTTTCGGGGAGGTCAGGGCGGCCCGCATCTCCAGCGACCGGAACCCGGCCCACCCTCTCGCCAACGCGCCCGACCAGTACGCGCACGTCAACGGTGAACCGGACCGCTGTGTCCTTCCCGAGACCACCACGACGGACGAACGCGTCCCGCCGCCGTCCCGGTCCGAGCGCGGCGGGGCCTCCGACTGACCCCCCGGCCGGCCACGCTCTCGCCACCACAGTCGAGAACCGCTTCGTCCGCCACGCACCCCGATTATACGACGCCTAAGCGACTCACGCCAACTGTCGCCAGCTCCACGACGGCGCCCAGTCGAACAGCCGTTCCGCCTTCGAGGTGTCGACCAACGGCGCGTACTCGCCTAGGTCTGCCCGCACGTCGGCCTCGGAGAACAGTTCCGACACCGCCGTCTCCGTGGGCGTCTCGATGCTCGTGTCGGGGGCCGACACCCAGACGCGTTCGTGGCCGTCGAAGGTCGCTTCGACGGACCGGCGGACGAGGCCGACCACGTCGGAGACGTGCGCGTAGGTGAACAGCGTGTTCCGCTGGGTGTGGAGGTCCCCTGACGCCCGGAGGCCGTCGAGGGTCCGGTCCGCCTCGACGAACGTCTCGCGGGCCAGTTCGTCGTCGACCACCCACGGGAACCGGAGCGAGGTGATGGTTCGCGGCGAATCCTCGCCCCGCCGTGCGAATCCGTCCGCGATGGTCTCCAACGTCTGCTTGCCCACGCCGTAGGGCGTCGACGGCGTGAGTCGGTGCGACTCGTCGACCGGCAGGTAGTCGACGGTGATGGGGTCGGGTTCGAAGCCCCCGCCGATGGCGCTGAAACTCGACGCGAGCGCCACCGTCTCGACGCCGAGTTCGCCGGCCGCCTCCAGGACGTGGTAGGTGGACATGGCGTTGCTCTCGAAGGTCCGGTACCCCGGCGTGCGCTCCGGGGTCGGGAGCATCCCGAGGTGGACGACGGCGTCTGCCTCGCTCTTTGCCAGCGACCCGTACACCTCGCCGGCGTCGAGCAAGTCCGTCGTCAGGTACGCGTCGGACCGGGACTCGTCGGGTTTCCCGCGAGAGAGGTTGACGGTCCGATACCCTTTCGAATCGAGGTGTTCGAGGACGGCCCGTCCGACCCGGCCGTTGCCACCGGTGACCGCGACTGTCTCGGGCATAGGTCGTCCCTGCGGGTCTGGCGGGAAAATCCCGACGGAGAGCACGTCGGGGCCCGGTAGCGTGCCCACGAGTGTCGTGTAGCACTGTATAAGTTATGCAGGTGTTTCGGTGCACCATCGAGGACGTTCCCGCAACGTCACACGACTCAAACTTTTACTGGGAGTGGATAGATAACAACGACCGGGAGGTGACAGACGAGATGAGTACCAGTAGCAGCAGGACTCACGGTTCTGACGGACAGTACGTCGACCGGTCGGCGCTCACGCCGCCGGTCTCTCGGTACGACTTCGTACTCGCGCTCATCCCCACGGCGTTCCTGCTGACGGCCGTCGCCGCCGGACTGGTCGGCGTGACGGTACCGAAAGCACTCGCGGTGGGGTCCGTCCTCGCGCTGACGGCCGTCGTGGACGCGCTCTTTCTGCACCCACCGACAGGCGGGTAGCGACGTAGCCGCCCGCAGTGGGTCTCCCTCGGAGCGAAAAGACGGCGCTAGCGTCGCCGCGGCTACTCCTGTTGGGCGTCCACGACCGCCACGCCAGCGAGGTTGACGATGTCCTTGACTTCGTCGCCGCGCTGGAGGACGTGGACGGGTTTGTCCATGCCGACGAGCATCGGGCCGATGGCCTCGGCGCCGCCGAGTCGCTGGAGCAGTTTGTAGCCGATGTTGCCCGCTTCGAGGTTCGGGAACACGAGGACGTTCGCGGGGTCGTCGAGTTCCGAGAACTCGTAGGTGGTGTTCAGGATGTCCTCGACGACGGCCGTGTCGGCCTGCATCTCCCCGTCGACGGGGAAGTCCACCCGCTCGTCGGCCTGTAACTGCTCGACGGCCTCGCGCGGCTTTCGCGTGCCGGGCGTGTCGACGCTCCCGAAGTTCGAGTACGACAGCATCGCCGCGCGGGGTTCGACGTTGAAACTGCGGGCCAGTTCGGCGGTGTGACGGGTCACTTCCGCGAGTACGTCGGCGTCGGGGTCCTGATTGACCGTCGCGTCCGCACAGAAGATGACCCGGTTCTTGAACGTCAGCATGTAGACGCCGGCGGCGTAGTCGGCGTCCGCGGCGGTGCCGATGACCTGTAGCGGTGGGCGCAGGGCCGACGGGTAGTGGTGAGTCAGGCCCGTCAGCATCGCGTCGGCGTCGCCCATCTCCACCATCACGCTCCCCAGGTAGTTGCCGTCCCGGACCAGTTCCTCGGCCTCACGACGGGTGATGCCCTTGCGCTGGCGGAGTTCGTACAGGCGGTCGGCGTACTCCTCGACGTCCGCGGTTTCGGGGTCGACGACCACGGGGTCGAACTCCAGTCCGAACCGCCGACGGGTCGCCTCTATCTCGTCGGCGTCACCGAGCAACACGGGGTGAGCGATACCCTGTTCGACGAGTTGGTAGGCCGCCCGAATCATCTTCTCGTCGTCGCCCTCCGCCAGCACCACCCGCTTGGGGTCGCTCTTGGCCTTGTTGAGGACGACCCGCATCATCTCGCGGGACTTGCCCAACCGGGCCTCCAGTCGCTCGACGTACGCGTCGAGGTCCAACTCCTTGCGGGCCGCGCCGCTGTCCATCGCAGCCTTCGCGACGGCGGGGGTCACCTCGAAGAGGACCCGCGGGTCGAGCGGTTTGGGGATGATGTACTCCGGGCCGAACTGGAGCGGTTGGTCGCCGTAGGCCTTGACGACGGCGTCTGGCACGTCCTGCCGGGCGAGTTCGGCCAGCGCCTCGGCGGCGGCGACCTTCATCTCCTCGTTGATTTCGGTGGCGCGAACGTCGAGCGCCCCCCGGAAGATGAAGGGGAACCCCAGCACGTTGTTGACCTGATTGGGGTAGTCCGAGCGCCCGGTGGCCATGATGACGGTGTCGTCGCGGGCGTGTTTGGCGTCCTCGTAGGCGATTTCGGGGTCCGGATTCGCCATCGCGAAGATGATTGGGTCCGACGCCATCGACTGGACCATCGTCTCGTCGACGATACCCCCGATAGAGAGACCGACGAAGACGTCAGCGCCGGCCATCGCGTCCGCGAGGTCACCTCCCGGTACGTCGCGGGCGAACTCCCGTTTGAACTCGTTGAGGTCCTCGTGCTCGGCGCGGTCGGCGGTGATGATGCCCGAGGAGTCACACATCGTGATGTTCTCTCTGGAAGCGCCCAGCGAGACGTAGAATCGGGCGGTGGCGATGGCGCTCGCACCCGCACCGGAGAAGACGATGTCGAGGTCCGCGAGGTCCTTCCCCGCGAGTTCGGCGGCGTTGACCAACGCCGCCCCGGAGATGATGGCGGTGCCGTGTTGGTCGTCGTGGAACACCGGGATGTCCATCTCCTGGCGGAGACGTTGTTCGACCTCGAAACACTCCGGCGCGGCGATGTCCTCTAAGTTGATGCCGCCGAAAGTCGGTTCCATCGCACGGACCGTCTCGACCATGGCGTCGGCGCTGTCGGTGTCTAGTTCGATGTCGAAGACGTCGATGTCGGCGAAGCGCTTGAACAACACGCCCTTGCCCTCCATCACGGGTTTGGAGGCCTCCGGTCCGATGTCGCCGAGTCCCAGCACGGCCGACCCGTCGGAGACGACGCCGACGAGGTTCCCCTTCGCGGTGTAACTGAACACCCGTTCGGGGTCCGCGGCTATCGCCTCACAGGGCGCGGCGACACCCGGCGAGTACGCCAGCGAGAGGTCACGCTGTGTGTTTGTCGGTTTCGTCGTCGCTATCTCTATCTTGCCGGGCGGGTCCCGGCTGTGATAGTCGAGTGCGTCTTCGTCCAGTCCCATGGAGAGAGGTCACTCCCGACCATCAAAAAGGCAAGTCTACCGTCAAACAACGTACCGAACCTAGACGAACGTCGAATCGACCGTCTGCGCTCCCCCGCTCAGCGGTCGTTCCCGTTAGAGAGGTCTTCGACGCGGTCCACGAGTTCGGTCACGGCCGCGGACTGCTGGTCGGTCGCGGAGACGATTTCGTCCGTCGCCGACTCCGCCTCCCGGGCGTGGGCCTTGGCGTCCTCTATCGTGGTCGTTATGTCCTCGATGGCGCTGGCCTGCCCCTCGTTGGCGTCCGCGACCTCCTGGATGCCCGAGGTCGCTTCCTCGACGGCGGTGGTTATCTCGTCGAGAGCGTCGAGTGCCGCCTGAATCTCCGCCTCCGCCCGCTCGACCTGTTCGTGGGAGTCCTCGACCATCTCGGCCGTCGCCGTGGCCTGCGACTGGATGGTGTCGATGCTGTCCGAGATGTCGGCGGCGTGGTCGCTCGTCTCGTTGGCCAGCGTCTTCACCTCGTCGGCGACGACGGCGAACCCGCTCCCGCTCTCGCCCGCCCGGGCGGCTTCGATGTTGGCGTTCAGCGCGAGCATGTTCGTCTGCTCCGCGACGTCGGCGATGACCTCCGCGACGTCACTGACCTCGTCCATCCGGGACTCGAGGTCCGTGACGCTCTCGACTAATGACTCGCTCGTCTCGGTGAGGCCGTCCGTCACGTCGTGGACCGCCTCGCTGGCGTCGGCCCCCTCTTCGGCCGCTCCGAGTGCGCGCTCGGCGGCCGACGCCACCTCGCTCGACGTGGCCGCGACCTCCTGCATCCCGGCGCTCACCTCCTGCACGTTGTCGGCGGCGGTGTCCAGCGCTTCGGCCTGTTCGCTCACCTGCCGTTCGACCGTCCGGGCGGCCGACGCCGTCTGGTCGATGGCGCTGGCGAGTTCGGCGGTCTGGGTGTCGACCTGACGCGTCAGTCGGTCGAACTGGTCGGCCATGTCGTTGAGCGAGTCGACCACGTCCAACAGGGCGTCGTCGAGGTACTCGGCGCGTTCGTCTCGTTCGAAGGTCGCACGAGCGTCGAGTTCTCCGCGCCCCATCGCGCTCATCGTCTCCTCCAGTTCGGAGACGAGGTCGGTGACGGCCTCGTGTCTGAGCGCGTCGTCGGTGCGGTCCTGCACCATCTCCACGACGCCGACGAGTTCGCCGTCGTCGTACAGCGGCGCGGCGCTGAAGGAGATGTGGCGGTCCTCGCCGTGTTGGTCCTGCATGACGCTCGTGTCCCGGTAGAGGGTGAAGTCGGCCGACTCGACCTTCGGGACGTCGTACTCCGTGTGCGTGGTCTCCGGCGCGTCGAGGACTTTGTCCGCGAGGGTCTTCCCGCGGCGGCCGTCCGGGTAGAACGCTATGCTCGCCATCTCCATGTCCTTCGCTTCGGACTCCTCGACCCCCGTGAGCGCGGTGATAGAACGGTTCCACGTCACGATGTCGCCCTCGGCGTCCAACACGAACAGCGGCGTCCCGACGTGGTCCAAGACGTCGTGGACGTCCGCCGCGAAGTCGTGGTCTCCCGCGTCCTGACCGGTCTCGTCGTAGGCCGCGACGCCGGACCGACTGACCGCCCCCACCGCGGTCAGTTCGGTCTGCAGTTCGCTCTCCACGGAGGCGAGGGCCTCCTGCGCGTCGCCGTCGAGTTCCTCCCGCAGACGGTCGAACGCGGCACGCACCAGCGACTCGGTGGCGACCTCCTGTGCGGCGAGGAACCCTTCGGGTCCGACGCCCACTCGCCGGTACTCCGCGGCCAACCGGTCGGCGTCGGCCTCGTCCATCTCCAACTGTCGGGTCACCTGTTCGCGCCCGACCGACAGCGCCGCCGGTTCGTCGAACACTGCTTCGAGCGCCGCCTCGTCGGGGTCGTAGTCAGTCCGGAGGGACCAGGCGGACCCGTCGGCGCTCCGGACGGTCTTGCCGCCGTCGCTCTGGACCGATTCGTCATCGTTCGACGCACTATCCGTGAACAGCGATTCGAGTCGTGTGGGGAACATACCGGGTCGTATCGGGAACCCCCCCACCGAACGACATAAGGATATCCCCCACGGTATCAGTTCTAATAGTCACACGCTCACACGGGGGTGCGGCGGCCGCCCAAAGGAGGGCATAAGTACGAGCACACCAACGTCCACGTATGACCGTCCGTTTCCGTCGACTGCTCGCGGCGACGACGGCCCTCACGTTCGGCCTCATCCTCCTCGGCGTGTACACCGGGGCCATCGGTGCGGGGCTGACCTGCGGGGCGCGCTGGCCGCTCTGTGACGGCTGGATGGGACTGTTCCCGGCCAACTGGGCGAGTTTCGTCGAGTGGTTCCACCGGCTGGTCGCGATGATTACCGGGTTCGCCATCCTCGGCTCTACGGTCGCGGCGTGGCGCGGTGACTACACCAGCCGAATCAAGTACGCCACCGGCGTCGCCACTGTCGTCCTCCCCGTCCAGATACTGCTCGGTGCGAACACCATCATCAACTTCGGGGCGGCCGCACAGGTCCTCCACCACGCGGCCGCGCTGACGATTCTGACCGCACTGGTCGCGGCGACGGCGTGGGCGTACGACGGCACCGACGCCCGGGCGGAGACCTCGTCCGACGCACACACCCGCGACGCCGACGCCAGCCTCAGTTCGGACTGAGCGTCGGTCCTGTTTCCGGCCGAACACGTACAACACCGGTAGTAGCGGGTTCGTAACACTAATCCCGGCCTGCGTCGATGTTCCCTGTATGTCAGACGAAGGACTCTCGCGACGCCAGTATCTCACCACCGTCGGCGGGGCGGCAGTGACCCTCTCCGTGGCCGGGTGTTCCGGCGGTAGCGGGGGCGGCGAACAGACCATCACCGCGGGGACGGCCCCCGGGTTCCCCCCGTTCGAGATGAAAGAGGGCGGCGAACTGGTCGGGTTCGACATCGACCTCCTCGAAGCCGTCGTCGAACAGACCGACTACTCCTTCGAGGGGTGGGAGGAGTTCGAGTTCGACTCGCTCATCCCCGCGCTCACGAACAACAACATCGACGTCATCGCCGCCGGGATGACCATCAACGACGACCGGGACGAGACCATCGACTTCAGCGACCCGTACTACTCCTCGGACCAGGCCATCGTCGTCCGCGCCGACGGCGACTTCTCCCCGGGGAGCCTCTCGGACCTCGCCGACCGCCCCATCGGTGCGCAGAAGGGTACCACCGGCGAGGGCGTCGTGCAGGACGAACTCGTCGGCGACGAGATAACCGAGAACCAGTACAACGCCTACGACAACTACGTGCTGGCGATTCAGGACCTCCAGAACGGCAACGTCGACGCCGTCATGATAGACGTGCCCGTCGCCAACACCTTCGCGGCGAACCGCCCCGTGAAGGTGGCCTTCACCTACGAGACCGGCGAGAAGTTCGGGTTCGGCGTCCGCACCGACGACGACGCACGGCAGGAGGCGCTCAACGGCGGTCTCTCGACGGTCCGGGAGGACGGCACCTACGAGGAACTGACCCAGAAGTGGTTCGGCGAGTAAATCGATGTTACAGGCAGGCGACTGGGCGTTCGTCCTCGAGAACCTCGACTACCTGCTGACGGGTGCCACCGTCACGGTGGGCCTGACGCTGACCAGCCTCTTGCTCGGCTTCCTGCTGGGGTTCCCGGCGGGGGCCGTCGAGGTGTACGGCGACGGCGTTCTCCGGCGACTGGTGAGTACGAGCGGCATCGTCCTCCGGGGGACGCCCATCGTCGTCATCATGCTCGTCCTCTTCTTCGTCGTCTCTATCTCCCGGTCGGCGTTCGTCACGGCGACTGTTGGGCTGGGGCTGCGGAGCGCGGCCTACCAGTCACAGATTTTCCGGGGGGCGCTCCAGAGCGTCGACGAGGGGCAGATGGAGGCCGCCCGTTCCGTCGGGATGAGTCGGCTCGAAGGTATCCGGTACGTCGTCGTCCCGCAGGCGCTCCGCCGGTCGATGCCGGGGTTCCAGAACGAGTTCACCATCGTCCTGAAGGACACCAGCATCGCCTTCGCCATCGGTCTCGCCGAACTGCTGACCCGCGGGTACGACCTGTTCACACAGAGCGGCCGGTCGACGGCCGTGCTGGAGGTGTTCGTCGTCATCAGCGCCGTCTACTTCGTGCTGACCTTCGGGACGAACCGGGCGCTGGACCGTCTGAGCGAGTACTACGCGATTCCGTCCGGTGAGAGTTCATGACACTGCTACGAGTCGAGGACGTGCACAAGTCCTACGGAGACGAGGAGGTACTGAAAGGCGTCAGCTTCGAGATGGACCGCGGGGACGTCGACGTCCTCATGGGCCCCAGCGGGAGCGGGAAGTCCACGATGCTGCGCTGCATCAACCGCCTGACCGAGATAGACAGCGGCGAGGTCTGGCTGGACGGCACGCCCGTCTACGGACCCGATACCGACGTGAACGAACTCCGGCAGGACGTGGGGATGGTGTTTCAGGACTTCAACCTCTTTGCCCACCTCACCGCACTGGAGAACATCACGCTCGGCCTGCGGCGCGTCCTCGGGATGTCGGAGGCCGAGGCCACCGACCGCGCCGCCGACCACCTCGCACAGGTGGGACTGGCCGCTCAGGCCGACTCCTACCCGGCCGAACTCTCCGGCGGCCAGCAACAGCGGGTCGGCATCGCCCGCGCGCTGGCGATGGAGCCGAAACTGATGCTGTTCGACGAACCGACCAGCGCCCTAGACCCGGAACTCGTCGGCGAGGTGGTCGACGTGATGCGTGACCTCGCCGAGCGCGGGATGACGATGCTCGTCGTCTCCCACGAGATGGGATTCGCCCGCTCTGCCGCCGACGACATCCACTTCCTCGACAGCGGCCGCATCGTCGAGTCGGGGCCGCCCGAACAGTTGTTCCAGCGACCGGAACACGACCGAACCAACGAGTTCCTGACGGGGCTCCAGTCGAACGGCCACTGATGAGCGCCGAAGAACCGTCCGTCGCCGACGAAGTCCGCACCACCGTCACCGTCGACACCGACAGACCGTGGGCGCTCGTCGGTCTCGCAGTGTTCTGGGGCTGGTTGCTCCTGCGCTGGACGAACGACTTCCTCCTCCCCGACGGGATGGCGTTCCCGAGCGACCAGTCGTTCGTTCCGGCAGCGCCCGTTACCGCGGCCGCCGAATCGGTCGGTGCGACCGCCGCCTCGCTGGGTGTCGTCGGCGCACCGCTGGACGTGGTCGCCGGCGTCCTCGGGTTCGTCGCCGGCGCGATTCCCTCGCTCCCGCCGCTGGCCCGGGGCGCGTGGCTCACCATCGTCCTCACCGTCGCCGGCATCGCCTTCGGGTTCGTGCTGGCGGTGCCGCTGTCGGTGGCGCGCGTCTACGGCGGCCGGGGCCTCAGGTGGCTCTCGCTGTCGTACACCGAACTCATCCGCGGGACGCCGCTGCTGGCCCAACTGTTCGTGCTGTACTTCGGCCTGCCGCTGACCCAGCTAATCCGCACCCTGCCCGGCGTCGGCGTCGGGTTCGTCCCCGGGACGGCGGTGTGGGTCGCCGTCATCGGCTTCACGCTCAACAGCGCCGCGTATCAGGCCGAGTACATCCGGTCGGCACTGGAGTCCGTCGACGTCGGCCAGTTGACCGCCGCCCGCGCCATCGGCCTCTCGAAGGTCGACGGCATCCGCTACGTCGTCCTCCCGCAGGGGCTTCGCTACGCAATCCCCGGGTGGTCGAACGAACTCGTCTACCTCATCAAGTACTCCTCGCTGGCGGCGTTCATCACGGTCCGAGAGCTGTTCTTTCAGGCGGAGTCCATCGCCAACGACACGTTCCGCTACACGGAACTGTTCGTGCTGGCGGCGCTCTTTTACCTCGCGCTGGTCGTCTCCGCGTCGCTCCTGATGAATCTGGTCGAGGAGCGTACGGCGATACCCGGCATCGGCGGGAAGCGGCAGGCCTGAGGCCGACTCACTCTTCGTCTTCGACGACGTAGGCCCCGAAGTCCTCGGCGGTGCCGACCGGCGGCGCACCGAACGCCAGCCAGACGTGTCGCGTCTCGGTGTGGTTACACAGGTTCCTCACGGTGTCCTCGTGGACCCGGACGACGCCGTTCGCCGGCACGTCGTGCACCTCGCCCTCGATAGCTATCTGGGCCTCGGTCAGTGCGACGAACACCTCCTCTTGCCCCTCGTGGGTGTGCGGCGTCGTCACCTCGCCCGGGTCGACGACGACCTGATTGACCCGCATCTCCTCGGCACCGAGCGGGTCGGTGAGCCTCCGAACCGTCGACTCGCAGGTCTGGAACTGGTCGTCCGGGACCGACTCGGGGTCCACGATGGCGTAGCCGTCGGTCATGGCAGGGTGGTGAGTGGGGTCGACAGAAAGCGACGGGCGAGGAGTATGACTGGCGTTTATGTGTGGTTCGGAGTCACATGAAGTCCGACAGCCCGGACTGCTGGTCGTCGTCCTCGGCCGCCTCGCTGTCGGGCACTACGTCGTCCTCCCCCTTGTCGTCCGCCTCGCCGTCGTCGGCCGCTCCACCGAGCGTCGCCTGCGAGTCCTCGTCGCCGTCTTCGTCCGCGGTGTCGCCCTCGCTCGCCTCGGCACCGCTCGCGGACCCGCCGGCGAACGCGCCGCCGGAGTGTTCGACGGCGGCCTCCTCCTGCAGTCGCTCGGCGTCCTCGACGATGGACTGGACCTTGTTGGTGTCCTTCCCCGACCCGGTGACGAAGGCGACGTGTTCGGCCTCCATGTCGTAGGTGGCGGCCATCGACACCGTCAACTCGCGGTTCGTGCAGTGGTGGGTCATCGTCGCGAGGAACGGCATAATCTCCCGTCTGGCCGTCCGCATCGAGACGCCGTCGACGGCCGCAATCTGCTGGGCGACGTAGTCGCGGGTCTGGCGCGTCCCCTTCGAGCGGCCGAGTTTCGACCAGTACGAGGGCGGGCCGTAGCGCGTCCACCCGCCCTTCTTGCCGTCGCGGGCGGCGGCGACGCCGGCGGTCATGTTGTCGCCGGCGTAGCGCCAGAACGAGTAGTTCTGGGTCGCTCGCACCCGTCCGAGCCACCGGTCCGCGTTCGAGAGGAACTCGTAGGCCCGAGCGAGTTCCGCGCCCTCGTAGTCCTTGGGCATGTTGTCCTCTATCCAGTTGATGAGGTCGTCGGGCGTCTCGTCGACGTCGTAACTGGACTTCAGGGCCTCCTCGGCCGACCCCTCCTTGAGGACGACGTCGAGGTACTCGAAGATGCCCTCGGAGGTGTCCCGTTCGCCGGAGACGTAGTGGTCGGCCTCGATACGGTCCCGTCCCTCCGCGGTGGCCTGTAAGTCCTTGATGGCCCCGCGCAGGTCGCCGGTGTTCTGCTCGGCGATGTCCTCGACGACGGCGTCGGTGTACTCGACGCCCTCCTTCCGGCAGATGTCCCGCAGGACGGGCACGATAGAGCGCTTCTGCACCCCCGAAAACTCGATGTCCTGGCAGTTGTTGCGCAGGCCGTTGGACATCTCGTAGTACTCGTTGGCGATGAGAATCATCGGTTGACTGGCCTCCTTCACGAGCGAGGAGATGGCCCGCGCGCCGCCCCGGTCGGCGTTGCCGTGGATGTTGTCGGCCTCGTCCATCACGACGAGGCGACGGCCGGAGCCACCGGCGGTGAGCGTGCCGGACTTGGCGGCCTCGCCGGCGACCCGTTCGATGACGTCCTTCGTCCGGGAGTCGCTGGCGTTGAGTTCGATGGTCGGCCAGTCCATGTCGTTCGCCAGCGCGTGCGCGGCGGACGTCTTGCCCACCCCGGGCGTCCCGTGGAGGATGACCGCCTCGCGGTGGTTCTCCCACGTGTCGGCCCACTCCTTCAGCGCGTCGCGGGCCTTGTTGTTGCCCCGTACCTCCGAGAGCGTACTCGGGCGGTACTTCTCCGTCCAGTCCATTGAATCGTGGTTGGTGCGACCGGCGTTTAGGGGTTGCGGACGTCCGCCACGTGGAGAGCGGCCCGAAGACCTATGCCGGCCGCGCGTGGCGTCTGAGTCGCCATGAACGAAGACAGCCGTGGCTACGTCGCCGGTGCGGCCGCCGGTGCCGTCGCGTTCGTCCTCGCGTACGTACTGGTGTACGCCCTCACTATCTCCGTCGTCAGGGACTCGCTGTTGACCGGCATCGCCGAGGCGTTCGGCGACGAGAACGCCGCGTGGAAGATAGTCGGCTGGGTGTTCTTCAACGCCCAGTTCGTCACGACGACAATCACGGTTGACCTGCCGCTGGTCGGCGGCACCGACGCGGTGAACTTCGTCGCCGAGAGCGACGCGCTGTCGCCCGTCCTGTACGTGATTCCGCCCGCGCTCCTGACCGTCGCCGGCCTCGCGGCCGCACGCCTCGACGGTGCCACCGACGCCGGGAGAGCGCTCCGTGTCGGCCCTTCGGTGACGCTCGGTTACCTCCCCCTCGCAATCGCCGGCGGCCTGCTGTTCGCCGTCAGCGTCGGCGAGGGGAGCGGCGGGTCGCCGGACCTCCTGACCGCCGTCGTCCTCGCCGGCGTCGTCTACCCCGTCGTCTTCGGGACGGTCGGAGCTCTCCTCGCCACGGCACTCGCCGGCGACTGACCGGGGACCGAGCGTTTACGTGGGAAGGCGCGACCAGCGACTGCCGTGACACCGCCGCGGCCCGGGGACCAGTCGACGGCGAGCGACGACAGAGCCGTCGCGCCCGTCGTCGCCACGGTGCTACTGGTGGGCCTCACGGTCGTACTCGCCGCTTCGGTGACCGCCGCCGTCGGGTACGCCGCGGAACTGAGCGCCCCCGCCCCGACCGTCGCGCAGTCGTCCGGCGAGTTCGAGCGGTACGCGGCCGGCGGCGGCCGCTACACCGACCAAGTGGTCCGGATAACGCACCTCGCGGGCGACACTCTCGACGTGACGGCCGTCGAACTCGTGGTCGAGGCCTGCGGGCGAACCGGACGGTTGGTCAACCTCCCCGCGAGCGGTGACGACCTCCGCCCGACCGACGAGTACGTCCGCGGCGCGGACGTCTTCGACAACGCCTACGACGCCGTCGAGGGACCAATCGGAACCGGGGACGTCGACGACGACGGGACGTGGAGCGCCGGGGAGACGGTCCAGTTCCGTCTCGCGACGAGCGAGTGCCGACTCGAACCCGGCGAGCAGTTCACGGTGCGGGTCGTCCACACGCCGACCGGCGGGGTGATACTCGAAGAGACGCTCACGGCGGGGGACTAGTCCCTCTGCGGGCCGGCGTTCCGGTACGCTTTTGTTCCAGTCACGCAACCTTGCTAACCGATGACACGCGGCGCTCGCGACCAACTCGCCGAGAAGATAGCCGGCGAGGTCGCACTCAGCGACGACCCGGGGGCGACCCTCCGGAAGTGGCGAACCGACTTCGACGTGGCACAGACGACGCTCGCGGACCGGTTAGAGGTGTCGCCGTCGGTCGTCTCAGACTACGAGAGCGGCCGCCGAGACAACCCGGGCATCGCCGTCGTCCAACGCCTCGTCGTGGCCCTCTTGGACATCGACGAGGAACGGGGCGGCGACCACATCCGCCAGCACGCCCGCGTCCTCTCCTCGGGGTTCGACAGCGACGTGGTCCACGACCTGCGGGAGTACTCGGCCAACGTGGGCGTCGAGCGCGTGTACGACGCCATCGGGGCCGAGGAACTCCACCGCGGCGGACAGGACACCGTCGCCGGACACACCGTCATCAACTCCATCGCCGCCATCACGCGACTCTCCTCGGACGAGTTCTACCAGTTGTACGGCCAGTCGACGAACCGCGCGCTGGTGTTCACGAACGTCACCCGCGGGGAGTCGCCGCTCGTGGCGCTCCGGGTCGTCTCGCCGACGCCGAACGCCGTCGTCTTACACGGCCTCGACAGCGACGAGGTGTGGGACAAGGCGGCTGATTTGGCGCGCATCGACGACTTCTCGCTGGCGGTGACCGACAGTAACTTGGACGACGTGCTGGACGGCCTGCGCGACCTGCCCTGACAGGCGACCGTCGCGGACCCCGCTCAGAGCGTGACCAACAGGTCCGTGGCGTACATCACCGTGAGGCCGGCGAGGAACGCGAGGACGTTCGTCGGCGTGCCCAGCGACCCCCGCCTGCGGACCATCGTCCCAATCTCCCAGTTGACCTGCAGGATGGCGCCCACGCCGATGGCGAGGAACAGCGCCCCCAGCGTCGGCGAGAAGGCGACGCTCCCTATCCAGCCACCGAGGACGACCGGCGCGCCGGCGACGAGACCCAGCGCACCGAAGTGCCAGAGGGCCGGGCGCTCGCCGTCGGCGACGGGTGCGACCACCGCCGGGCCCTCCGTCACGTTGTGAATCATGAACCCGACGACCAGGAACGCGCCGAGCGAGACGCGGCCCAGCGCCACCGAACTCCCGATGGCCAGTCCCTCGGCGAGGTTGTGCAGGCCGATAGAGAGGGCGACGAGGTAGGCGACGCCCAGCGGGTTCACGTCCCCCGAGTCGTTCCACGCCGAGACGGCCTGTACGAGCAGGAGCGCCCCGAGGATGCCCAACACGACGAGGAGGTTCCCCTCGAAAGCACCGGGCACCTCGGCCGCCAACTCGAACGCCTCGAACCCGGCGTCGAACGCGAGGAACGCCAGCACGCCCACCGCGAACAGGAGGACAGCGTGCAACGAGCGGTCGCTCATCTCCTGCATCACCGGGAACCAGAGCATCCCCAACGCGACGGGGATGACGCCGACGAAGAGGCCGACGACGGCGAGCAAGCCCAGCAACTCGCCGCTCAGTCCCGGGGACACCTGCGGCGCGGTGATGGTGTGCGTGAACGTCGCCCCGTCGCTGAGGACGAGGCCGGTGTGGATGTCCCACCCCGGCGTCCAGTGATACGGGATAACGACGCGACCGCTCTCCATCGGTGCGAGCGTGTTCGTCGCCTCGCCGCCGGCGTACAGCGTGAAATCCCAGTAGGCGTCGTTGACGAGCACCTGGTTGATGGTCACGGGGTTCGGCCCGTTGTTGGTCACGTGCAGGACGACGGTCTCGTCGTTCGGGAGCGACGTGTGCGTGACCGCGACGTCCGGCAACGCGCCACCGGTCGCCAGTCCGGCGAACGGGTTCACGAAGACGAACCCGGCGACGACGACGGCGAGCAAGACGAGGGGTGCGACCGCCCCGACCCACGTCGGGAGACCGAAGGGCATCCCGCCGCGGGCGACCGTTGCGCCGCCGTCCGTTCGTTCGTCGGTCATGCTCGCACCTCGAAGAAGCTCATCCAGCCCAACTCGGCGAACTCGGACTGGTGAGCGTGGAACATGTACAGTCCCGGCTGGTGGTCCGAGTAGTCCAGCTCGATGATTCCCCGCTGTGCCTGACACTGCATGACGGTGTCGATAGTCTTGTGGGTCGGCATGAGCGTCGTCCCGTGGTCGTAGTAGTCGAAGAACTGCGAGTGGGTGTGGAAGGAGTTGACGAGGTCGAACTCGATGGCGTTGACGAGGTACACCCGCTGGCGCTGGTCGCGCCGAATCTGTATCGGGCGGACCGTCTCGCCGGCCTCCCACTCGCCGTTCTCGGCGTCGGTCGACCCCACGCCGTAGGCGAACGCCCGCGTGTTCGCGGCGTACACCTCGTTGTCGCCGTCGAAGTTGGTGTCGAAGCCGTTCATGACCATCACCATCTCGTCCACCTCGTCGGCGCGGTACTCGTGGTTGCGCAGTTCCGCTTCCTCGACCAGTTCTGCGCGCAGGTCGTCGGTCATCGGCCCGTGGTAGTTGACGTACTCGCGCGGGTTCTCCCGGACTCGCTCCGGGTCGGGGTCGATAATCATCGCCCCGTAGAGGCCGCGGTGGATGTGTTCCTTGAGCGGCATCGAGTGGCAGTGGTAGAAGTGACAGCCCGCCGGTTGGGCCTTCCACTCGTAGACGAAGCCCTCGCCCTGTTCGACGATACCGGGGCCGTTCTGCGGAATCCCGTCCATCCGCGGGTCGACGTTCTTCAGGTGCGGGTGGATAGTGTGTGGGTGTTCCTGTCCGTTAGTGAACCGGACGCGGACGAGTTCCCCCTCGACCGCACGCAGGGTCGGCCCGGGCACCTGCCCGTTGTAGGTCCACGCCGGGAACGTCACCCCGGGCGCAATCTCGATTTCCCGGAGCGTCGCGCTCAACTCGAACTCGCGGACCCGCTGACCGTCTTCCATCTTCACGGTCCCCGTCTCGAACGTCCGGAGGAACTCGTGTGGGTCGAAGTCGGCGGACTGGAACTCGCCGACGACGCCGGCGCGACCGTGCGGCGATTCGACACCGTCGTGGTCACCGGCCGCGCTGGCACCGCCGGAGAGGCCCACGGCGCTCGCACCCGCGAGGCCGAGGCCGCCCAACACGGTCCGTCTGCTGACCGCCGCGTCGTCTTTGACCGCGCTGACGAGTCTGTCAGAGAGCGACTCCGTGAACTCCGCCGCGTCCTCGTGGTCGCCGACCGACCGCGGCCCTTCGTCGGCCATCAGACCGCACCACCGCTGGAATTCGACTGCCGAAAGTGCGCTGACTGTGGCGCGTGTTTAGATGCTTGCATAGTCGAGATTAGACGCATCTAAATTAAAAGTGTGCCGGTAGACAGACCACTCGTGTCCGACGGCTGCACATGCCCTTGCAGTCGTCCCCGAGAGGTGCGGTGCCGTTCCGTCGCTGGCGGGCGGCGTCGGCTATCAGCGACGCTCCTGGGGGCTTCGAGCGGCGTGTCACTGGAAAAGTACGCTTCGAATCGGCCACCGGGCCCACGCTACACCGGTACGGCTCCCGACGGTCGCAGTTGCGGTACGAGGGTCGCGCGCCCCTCCATCCCTCCGCGGTTCCCAGCGGTCACCGCGTCACTTCGAGGAACCTCTGCTGCTCCACGGCTCACTTCGTTCGCGCCCCTCGCTACTCCACGTACCGATACTTCCGCTCACCCATCCGTCCCCACCCGTCGAAGACGAACTCCGATTCCGGTGCGGTGAACTCCTCGGCGTCGGCCTCTCTGTCGTGGTTGTGGACGTCGTGAATCTGCTCGTACTCCTCGAAGGTGAGCTCGTAGCGTTCGCGGTTCTGCTTGTCGATGTTCAACTGGGCAATCTCCTCCTCCCAGCCCGGAACGACGGTCTCCGCGTGGACCTCGGCCTGTGCGCCGGACCCGTAGGAGGCGACCAGTAGCTGTTTGTCGTCGAGGTCCCGGCCGTGTTCGCGGGCGTGTTTCAGGCCGGCGGCGCGGGCGATGTGGACCGATCCGGTGTACCAGTTGCCGACCTGTCGAGATATCTCCAGCGTCGGGTCGATGGTGTCGGCGTACCAGTCCTGATACCGCTCCGTCTCGGTCAGCGCGTCGGTGTACTCCCGGATTGCGTCGCGGAACTCGTTGTCGGACTCGAAGTCCTCGCGCATCGGCTGGTGGCCGATTTCCTCGGCGACGAGTTCCTCCACGTCGGTGCCGCGGATGATGTGGCGGTAGCCCAGCGCCGCCGCCTTCCGGACCATGCCGGGGAACGGCGTGTGGAACGGGATGAGCGGGTAGTCGTCTGGGTGGATGTCGCCGACCTGCGAGGCGAAGTCGTCCAGCGCCTCGCGCATCCGTGCGAGGTAGACGTTCACCGACCGCTTGCCGTCGACGGAGGGGAACTGCTGGTTCGGCTTGAGGAAGTCCGTCTCGTCGGCGCTCCCGAAGCCCTGTTCGGTGGAGAGTTCCACGAGGCTCGGGTCCTCGTCGACCAGCATCGCGACGGCGCCGGCCCCCTGCGTGGCCTCGCCGGGGTCGTCCCGGGCGTACAGCGCCGTGTCCGTGGCGATGACGATGGCCGCCCGGCCGCGGTTTCGCCCCGCCCGAATCCAGTTGTAGGCGTCGTCGAGGCTCTGCGTGCCCGAGATGCACGCGAACTTCCGCTCGCCCTTGTTCGCGTGGTGGAAGTCGCCGTCGTACACCTGTTCGAGACACCCGGCAACGTACGTCGAGACGGGCTTTGAGTTGTCGAACGAGGACTCCGTGGCCACGTCGATGCGGCCGATGTCGTCCGGTTCCAGCCCCTTGCGCTCCATCAGTCGGTGGGCGGCGTTGGCCGCCATCGTCACGATGTCCTCGTAGACGTCCGGGAACGAGGAGGCGTGCAGTCCCAGCCCCTTCGTGTACTTGCCGGGGTCGTCCCCCTGCGCCGGCGCGAACGTCTCGGCGAGGTCGAGTTTGAGCTTCCCTGTCCGTATCTCTATCGCGTCGATGCCGACTGGGGTCATGGGTAGAAGGTCGGTGGGGGTGGTTAAGTTATTGTCGTCTGGGAGTTCGACGGATGTCGTAATACGACAGTCAGGTCGACTGTTCTGCCGTATCGGACTGTGATGCACTATCGGTGACAGTCACGACGACGTAATAGGGCGGCGACCCACTCTGTGTGCTGCTATCCGACAGCGTCACAGATTCGGTCCCGCCCGTGTACGACGGCGAACTAACAGAGTCGAGTCGAGTCGATTTACTGGCGCTATCATAGAGTTCAACGGTGTACGATGTCAGGTCTCCGTCGGGGTCGCTGCCGTCGAACGTAATGCTCACGTCGTTCTTCCCGTTGCCACCTCCGCCCGACGAGGTGACACTGGTGGACTGTATACTGACAGTTGGCGGCTGGTTCGCAGCGACCACCTCGAACGTCGTTCCGGCGGTGTCCGCGTCGCCACGACTGAGACCGACGCTGTACGGCGAGTTCGCGCCCGACCCCGTTCCGACGCCGGTCAGTCCGAGCGTGATGGTGTCTCCGTCGGTAGCCCCGTCAGAGGTGTACTTCAGGACGACGTCACTACCCTGTTCGAGGAACTGAGCGGACCCACCACCAGCGACCACGCCGACGCTCGCACTGCCGTACTGCACGTCGTCGGCGCCCTGTGCGTCCGAGAGGTCGACGGACACCGTCTCGCCGTTCGGGAGGGTCGTCCCGGTCGCTGGCGAGAACGAAATCTGTTGGGTCTGTCCCCCTGTGTTGGGGTCGAGATTGTCGACGCTCACGCTGTCCAAACTCGACGTCCCGGCCCCGCGGGTGACAGAGAAGTCGTCGGTGACCGTACTCCCGGTGTCGCCCCGCGTAAAGGACACCGTGTAGGGGTTAGACTGGTCGATTTGGTCTCCGGCGACGACGTCGCTCAGTCGGACAGTCACCTGCGTGCCCGCCGCGATGTCGCTGGACGGCGTGTACTCGATGCTGGTCTGGTCGTCGTCGGACTGGAAGACCCAGTTCGCGGACCCGCCCGCGGCCGACTCGATGGAGGCCGACCCGTAGTCGACCTGTAGCGGACTCACTTTCTGCGGTTCGTCGAGGTTGATGGTGACCGTCGTCCCCGCGGGGAGCGTCGACCCCGGCGTGAACGAGAGCGTCTGGTCCTGTCGGGCGTTCGGGACGAGGCCCGTGGCCCGAGTGCTACTGAACGACCCGCCGACGCCGGTCGGCGAGACGGTGTACGCCTCCTCGTAGACGACGTCGTCAACGGTGTAGGTCACCGACACCAGCACCGTTTCGCCGCGCATGTCGACGTTGGTTGCGGTCCCCGACCCCTCGTCGTACCGGTAGAACTCGTAGAGATAGGTGGTGAACGTCCCGCCACCCGAGACGCGAGCGTTCTCCCCGTTGATGCGACCGTCGATGTCGAGGTCGGTCTCTCGGGGGAGCGGGACGCCGTCGGTGCTGGAGAACCCGGAGGTGTACCGGCTGAAGTCGGCGTAGGCGTCCTGTACGTCACCTTCGACGTAGTACTCGTTGTTCGTCGGTCCGGTCCCCGGCGACTCGTCGGCGAGGGCGTCGATGGTCGTATCCGCCGGTCGGAGGTCGACGTCCGTAACCGCTATCTCCTGACTATACCCGTTCTGGAAGGTGAGTTCGACGCCGCCGGGGACGGTGTTGGCGTCGCCGTCACCGTCAGCATCGTCGTCGTCTTTCGCCCGCGCGGCGGAGAGCGTGACAGACCCCACCGGGAGGTCGGTGCTCTCGGACTCGACGGTCACCGTTCGCGTGACGTTCTTCGGGTCCCCGGCGTCGAACGAAACGAGGTGCGGTGTCAACACAGCGTCGTCAGTGATTGTCTCCTTCGTCGTGAAGTTGAGTTGGTGCGGGGTCGTCGCCGTCGACCCGCCGGTGCTGTACGTGAACGTCACCTGACCGTTCCGGTCGGTGCTGCGGGCGTTGCCCGCCGCCGCGAAGGACCCGGGACTGGAACTGTTGTCGCTGGCCTCGACCGTGACTCCTTCCACCGGGTTGTTGAACTCGTCGCGCACCTCCAGCGTAATCTCCGTCTCGTCGCCCCGGGCCACGGTCGCATCGGCCCCGTCAACGACGGTGACGTAGGCGTCCTCCTCGCCGGTGACTCGCGACCCGACGCCGACTTTCGCCATCTGGAGTCGGTAGTCCGCGCCCGACTCGAACGTAATTGTGACGTTGTTGAACGGGCCGTTCTCGCCGGTCTTGGTCACGCTCGTGACGTAAGCGTCGGGGTCGGAGCCACCGGGGTCGTACTCCTCGTCGAGGAGACTTCGGAGCTGCGTAGGGGATAGCCGCGTCAGCAGCGAGACGGATACCGGGTTCGTCCCGTCGTCCGTGACCGTGACGGTGCGGGTCGACTGACTCACCGGTTCGACATCCACCGTCGTCGTACCGCTCGACGACCTGCCGAGCGACCCGTTCAGCGCGACCAGCGAGATGTGGCGTCCCTCGACGAGCGTCTGTCCCGACAGCGGCAGCGCGTCGCTCCTGAACTGGTTGTACGCAATGGAGTGCTCGTAGTAGGTGGTCGGAGCCGAACCGTAGAGGTTGTAGTTCGGTTCGTAGACCAGCGTTCCCGTGTTGTACCGTCGGGGCGTTCCGTCCCACAGGTCGCCGGTCTCACCGCTCGCGACGGCGTTGCTCACGGTGAACGCTTTCGAGGCGTCGACGGTGCCGTTCGTCCGCAACGACCCCGACGGCGGCCCGGGATTGACCGCGACGGCCCGACCCGGATAGGTCGTCCCGAGCGTGACCGACACGGCCGTCGGCGACCCCCCGCCCACCTGCGAGACGATGGCGTTGCGCAGGTCCTGCATCTGGGTCTGCACGCGCTGGTTGTGGTTGAACTCTATCTCCTCGTTCTGCTGTGGGACCACGAAGGCCTGATAGGACGAGAAGGCGACGATGAGGACGGCGAACAACAGCACGGCCCCCACTTGGACCGACTGTCCCCGCCGGTCCCCCACCAAATCCATGCAGGGTAGTTACGTACTGGTAGGTAAAAACCTGTCCGACGACTCAGCTCTCGTCTTCCTCTTCGACGACTTCGGGGTCGCTCATCGCCGTCTGGAGACTGTCGAGGCCGTTGACCCACTCCGAGACCAGGCCGTACTCCAAGTTCTCCGCGACGTCCATCGGGAGTTCGTCGCCGTCGATGATTCGCGTCCCGGCCTGCACGCAGTAGCCCAGCGCCGCGTCCAAGTTCTCCTCGGCCTCGGCGTCGGCCGCGGCACCGATGTAGTCGGCGACGGTGGCCTCGTCGGCGACGCCCTCCGCGACGTACTCCTCGGCGGCGTAGAAGACGCAGACGAGTGACGTCTGCACGCCGTCTATCAGCATCAGCGTCTCCTCGTCCTCCATCTCGATGTCGTCGAGGACGATGTCCCGGACGCCGGCCAGTTCCGACAGCGTCGTCTCCTCGTCCAGCGTCCCGTCCTCGTAGTCGGTGAGTATCTTCGCGATGGCGATGGCGGCGTCGTCCTGCAGGTTCAACAGGAGGCGTGCCGAATCCTCGTCCTCAGGGTCGACACCCTCCTCCTCGATGCGGTCGAGCCAGTTCTGCCAGCGTTCCTCGGTGTAATACTCCCCCGGCGGAGTGCTCATACCACTCCGTTCGTGCGCCCGGGGATAATAGCTTCGACAGGCGACGCCTACCGGAGCGCAGGGTACGAATCGCCCGATAGCGCCCCCATCGAGCGACAGACCTTCGGGAGCGTCTCGACCCGCGTTACTGGGGAATTTATACGGCCGCGTGAGCTATGTCACCGTATGTCGCGGCGTCGTCCGACGGTCGGTCCGACCGGCCACACAGGCCCGGCGGCGGTCGGTCGGCGGTCGACACAGGTTGGCCTCGTCCTCCTCGCAGCGACGCTGCCGCTGGTCGTGGGAGCGTTCGCGGGGATGCTGGCCGACGCCCCCGACATCGTGGCCGCTCTCGGCGTCGCGGGCGAGGCGGTGACCGGCCCGCTCGTGGGAGGGGACGGGACGGCGTGGCTGTTCCACGTCGGGACGCTCGGCGTTCTCTCCGGGTGCTGGTTCCTCGGCGCTGGCCTGCTGTTGGACGGTCTGTTCGACTAGTCCTCGGCGTCGACGCTCGCGGACCTGACCGCCGCCTCCACCTCGCCGCCGCGGCCCTGGAGTGTCCGCTGTGGGAACGGGATGGAGATGTCCTCCTCGTCGAAGGCGGCCTTTATCTCCCGGACGACGGCCGAGATAGCCCGCCACTTCCGCGGGGGCGTGGGGTGGTCTATCCAGAACCGGAGTTCGAGGACGACGGCGGAGTCACCGAAGGACTTGGGGATGACCTGGGGCGGCGGGGAGTCGACGATGTCCTCGATGCCCGTCATCGCGTCCTCGGCGACGGCCATCGCCGTCTCGACGTCCGCGTCGTAGTCGACGCCCACGTCGAGGGTCAACCTGAGGAGCCCCTTCTGACTCCGGTTGGTTACCGCCTGCTCACTCACCCGGTCGTTGGGGATGACGACGAACTCGCCGTCGAAGTTCTCCAGTCGGGTGTTGAAGATGGTGATGTCGGTGACGATGCCTTCCTCCTCCTCGCCGACCACGACCCAGTCGCCGATAGTGAACGGCCGCGAGAACATCAGGACGAACCCGGCGATGAGCGACCCCAAGGTCTGTCGGGCCGCGAACCCGACCACGATGCCGAGGAACCCGGCCCCGACGAGGAGGCCGCCGATGTTGATGCCCCAGACGGCGAGGACGCTCGCCCCGGCGGTGACGAAGATGGTGACCTGTCCCAGGCGAATCAGAATCTCCTCCTGATGTTCGGTGAAGTCGTCCAGCGCCCTGCTCAGGCGGTCGACGGACCGCTGTAACTGGTCCGAGAGGACGAACGCCACTGTCACGAGCAGCGCCGTCTGCACCGTGTCCAACAGCGTCGGGTCGTCGCTCTCGACGAAGGGGCCGAGGGCTGCCGTGACGTCAACGACCTCCCAGACGACGAGGAAGGAGACGACGACCAGCAACAGCACCGTGAGTTGGGCGGTCCGCAAGAGGATACCGCGGAACGTCGTCGGGGTGTACGACGCCAGCCGTTTCAGCCACTCGCCCGCCCGCCCCGACTCTATCTGGTCGACGGCGAGGTTCCGGAGACGCGCGAGCACGGCCGGGACCACCACGACGGCGAAGACGAGAACGCCGAGCAGAAACGCCGTCGCGGCGAGACGCCCCTGGGAAGCGGCGAGGCCTTCGAGGAACTGCTGGAGCGCTCGAATCAGTTCGAGGAGGGTATCGCCCGAGCGGTGGCCGGTGGGCGTGGCAGTCGTCCCCTGCACAGACCTGTATCACCGCCGTAGTGACTTGTGTCTTCGTTTCTGTCGGCGGAGCGGCGCCGAGGCGGTGCCGACGCTCGGCGAGTCGCGGACGAGAGAATCGGGTGTCGTCAGTTCAGACGCCGCGGCCCTGCAACTGCTCCTCTTCCGGCAGGTCGGCGTTCGCGTCGCCTTTCATGCCTTTCCCGACGTTCTTGCTGATTTCGGTGAGTTTCTCGGCGTCGTCCCAGTTGTTGACGGCCTCGACGATGGCGGTGCCCATCGCCTCGGGGTCCTCGGCGCCGAAGATGCCCGACCCGACGAAGATGCCGTCACAGCCGTGGTGCATCATCAGCGCCGCGTCGGCGGGCGTCGCGATGCCGCCGGCGGCGAAGTTGACGACCGGGAGGCGGCCCATGTCGGCCGTCTCGTGGACGAGGTCCGCGGGCGCCTCGTGTTCGCGGGCCCACTTCTCGCGTTCCTCGTAGCTCATCCCTTCGAGTTTGCGGATGGCGCCCTTGATGTTGCGCTGGTGGTGGACGGCCTGATTGACGTCGCCGGTGCCGGCCTCGCCCTTCGTCCGAATCATCGCCGCGCCCTCGTCGATGCGGCGCAGGGCCTCCTGCAGGTTGCGGGCCCCACAGACGAACGGCGCGGTGAAGTCCCGCTTGTCGATGTGGTAGCGGTCGTCGGCGGGTGTCAGCACCTCGCTCTCGTCGAGCATGTCGGCGCCGGCGGCCTCCAGAATCTCGGCCTCCTTCGTGTGGCCGATGCGGGCCTTGCCCATCACGGGGATGGACACCTCGTCGATGACCGCCTGCAGCGAGGCCGGGTCGGCCATCCGGGCCACGCCGCCGCGCTTGCGGATGTCGGCGGGCACCGCTTCGAGGTTCATCACCGCGACGGCGCCGACGTCCTCGGCGATGCGGGCCTGTTCGGGCGTGACGACGTCCATGATGACGCCGCCCTTCTGCATCTTCGCGAACCCGCGCTTCACGAGGTCGGTCCCCCGGTGCAGGTCCTCCAAATCGGTAGCTTCAGGCATTGACCGTGGCTTGGGACTGGATTTACTTAACCCGTGTCCTTGGCGGGGACAGGAAGACCGAGAGGAGGTGCGAACCGGGCTAGTGGTATTTATCCCCGGCCGACCATGCCGTGACAATGGACTCGGAGTGGGCCCCGTTCGAGCGGAGGGGACAGATACGGGTCCTCCACGTCGACGACGACCCGGACTTTCTGGAGGTGGCGTCGGCGATGCTCGAACGGCAGTCCGACGCACTCGACGTCGTCTCGGTGGCGGACCCCGCGGCGGTGACCGACCGACTCGCGGACAGCGACGTCGAATGTGTCGTCTCGGACTACGACATGGACCCGATAGACGGCCTCGAACTGCTCAATCGAGTGCGGGAGCGCCACCCAGACCTCCCGTTCGTCCTCTTCACGGGGAAGGGGAGCGAGGAGGTGGCGAGCGAAGCCATCTCTGCGGGAGTGACCGACTACGTGCAAAAGAGCGGCGACAGCGAGACGTTCGAGATGCTGGAGAACCGCATCGAGAACGCCGTCGACCACGCCCGAACCGAGCGAGAACTCGCCTACGAGAGCAGTCTGCTCGACACGATATTCGAGCAGATTCCCCACCACATGTACGTCAAGGACGCCGAGGGCCGACACGTCCGAGTGAGCCACGCCCACGTCGACGACCCGGCGGCGGCCGTCGGCAAGACGGACGTCGAGTTGTACCCAGACGAACACGCCGCGGACACGTACGCCGACGACGTGGCCGTCATCGAGTGCGGCGACCCCATCATCCACAAGGAGGAACAGACCATCGGCGAGGTGGGCGAGATGTACAGTTTCGACCATCTGGACGACAACTACGAGCAGGACGTCGTCACCGACAAGGAGCGATACAACGACTGGGCGCTCACTTCGAAGGTGCCGTGGCGCGACGAGGACGGCGACATCGTCGGCCTCATCGGTATCACGTTCGACATCAGCGACCGCAAGCACTACGAGCAGTCCCTAGAGCGTCACACCGAACGCCTCGAACAGTTCCTCGCCGAGGTCGCCCACGACATCCGGTCGCCGCTACAGGTCGCGAGTTCCAACGTCGCGTTGCTCCGCGAGACGGTCGGCGACGAGGCGGCCGACCGACTCGCGGCTATCGAGCAGAGCCACGACCGTATCGACGCCCTCGCCGACGAACTGGGGAGTTTCGCCCGGCACGGCGACGTCGAACCGACGCCGGAACCCGTGGACCTGTCCGACACCGTCGACGCGGCGTGGGCGAGTCACAGCACCGGCGAGGCGACGCTGTCGGTGGGTGTCCTTCCGACCGTCGAAGCGGACCCCACCGAACTGAACCGACTCGTCGACAATCTCGTCGACAACGCCATCGACCACGGCGGGAGCGACGTGACGGTGACCGTTGGCCCCCTCGACGACGGCGACGGGTTCTTCCTCGCCGACGACGGCCCGGGCGTTCCCGCAGACGAGCGCGACGAGGTGTTCGAGACGGGCTACACCACCGCCGCCGAGGGGACCGGTCTCGGACTGACCATCGTCGAGACGGTCGCGGACCGACACGGTTGGTCCGTCGACGTCACCGAGAGCGAGGCGGGCGGCGCGCGGTTCGAGGTCCGCATCTGAGCAGGGGTGTGCCGGACTTGCCCGACCGCTAGCGTTTTGCCCACCCCCTCCCACAGCGGAGACATGGCCACGCAGGAGGGTGTCGGCGGGCGCATCGAGGCGGTTGTCGCGCGAGTGTTCGACGGGCCGGTCCCCGACACCGAGGGACTGCCCCGTTACGTCGCCCCGCTTCCGGAGTGGCTAGAGAACGTCGGCCTCCGTCTGGCGTGGCCCATCGCCCTCGTGAACCTCGTCGGGACGCTCTTTGGCTTCTGGTACTACGCCGGCCGGCCGCTGAACCTCGCGCCGCCACTCGTCGAGGGGCAACTGGGCGCCGCGCCACCGCTCGCGTACCCCCTCATTCCCGACTCGCCCGTGGCGACGCTGTTCATCGGCCTCTCTTTTGCCGCGTGGCGACTCGACTGGGACGTCGAGTGGCTGCACATGCTCGCCTTCTTCGGCTGTATAAAGCTCGGCCTGTGGACGCCGTTCGTCCAGCTGGTCGTCAACGGTCCGGGCGGCATCGCGGCGTGGCTCTACTGGTTCCTCATCCTCTCGCACATGGCGATGGCCGTCGAGGCGTTCCTCATCCACCGCTACGCCAGCTTTTCGGTCCCGGCGGTCGCCGTCGCCGTCTTCTGGTACGGCTTCAACGACGTCGTCGACTACTTCGTGCCGGTGCTGGGCGGCCCCCACCACACGTGGCTCCGCGGCGAACCGCTGGTGGCGGCCTACACGTTCGACCACACCGTCCTCGCACACGACCTCGCGGCCGGATGGGCCGTCGTCCTGACGCTGTTGGCGACGTTCTGGGCGCTCTCGACCCGCATCGAGAAACTGAAACGGCAGCGCACGGCGTGACTCAGCCGCTCCCGGACTCGCGCCACGGCGGCGTCAGGTGGACGTGGAACAGTTTCCCGCAGTCGGACTCGCCACACACCGGGCACGTCTCGGCGGCCGGTTCGGGGTCTGCTTCGGCCGCCTCGACGTTCGTGGCCGAAATCAACCGCGACCCCGCGTGCCCCAGTTCGTACCCCTCGTCCGTCTCGCGGACGAAGTACTCACAGAGCCGCGAGAGGTGGTAGTTGAACCGGCCGGTGTCCCGTACGTCTGCGGCCTCGCGGAGGTCGGTGAAGGAGAGGGGGCCCTCCGCGTCGGCCAACTCCCGGAGGATGCGGACGCGCGTCTCGTCGCCGAGGACGTCCAGCGGGTCCGTGGGGTCGTCTACGCCCTCGCTCACGGCGGTCGGTTCGGCCACCGACGCCAAGAGCGTTACCCGATACGTCAGAAAAGTTAGCGAACGAGCGTTCGCCGAACGCTCTTGCCGGAGGCGAGACTCACCAGTGACCGATGACGCCCGCCCTTCCCCTCCGGGGCCGCCTCGACGAGGCGACCGAAGAACTGCTCGGCAACGCGGACTTCCGACGCCTGTACGCCGGCCACGCGGTCGGCGAACTCGGAGACGAACTGTACTTCGTCGCCGCGATGTGGCTCGTCTACGCCATCTCCGGGTCGACGTTCCTGACCGGTGTCGCCGGCTTCCTCGCCCGCGCTCCCGGTGCGTTCGGGTTCCTGTTCGGACCGCTCGTGGACCGAGCGCCGCTCCGCCGGTTGCTCGTCGCTGTCGAACTCGCGCAGGCCGTCGTGGTCCTCGCCGTGCCCTTCGCGGACGCCCTCGGCGACCTGAGCGTCTGGCCCGTCTTCGCGGTCATCGCCCTGCTTGCCGTCCTCGAACGGGTCACCGACCCCGCGCAGAACGCCGCTATCCCGCGCGTCGTCGCCGACCGGAACCTCGTCCGCGCGAACGCTCTCGCCTCGACGGCCGACCGCGCCATCGACGCCGTCGCTCGGGCGGCCGCGGGTGCGCTCGTCGCGGCCACCGGTGCCGTCGCCCTGTTCGTCGTGAACGCCGGCACCTTCCTCGCGAGCGGCGCGTCGTTCGCCCGGGCGGAGATTCCCGGCACGGACGCCTCGGGCGGGGTGCCCTCGGTGGCGGGGTACCGCGAGGACGTCGTCAAGGGCGTCGGGTTCGTACGCCGCTCGGTCGTGGGACACATGGTCGTCGGCGCGGCGCTGGCGAACGCCTTCACCGGGATGACGACGGCCGTCCTCCCGGCCATCGCCGCTCGCTACGGCGGGGCTGACACCTACGGCCTGTTGCTGGCCGCGATGACCGTCGGGACGCTCTGTGGCGCGCTCGCGGCCTCGTGGCTCGAAACCGTCCCCCTCGGGCACGTGACGACGACGGGGTTCGCCGTCGCCGCCCTCTGCTGGGCGACGGCAGCGCTTGCCGACTCGCTCCCCGTCGTCCTGACACTGTTCGGCGCGGCGTTCGTCCCCGCCGGAAGCTACAACGTCCTCGTCAGCGCCACCCTCCAGAGCGGCGTCCCCGAGTCGCTACTCGGTCGGGTGACGACGACGACCGGGAGCGTCCTCGCCGTCGTCGGCCCGGCGGGTCTCTTGCTCGGCGGTGCTCTGGGGGAAGTCGTCGGTAGCGGTCGGGTACTCGGGGCCTCGGCGGTCGGGTTCGCCCTCGTCGCGGCCTACTGGCTGGCGGTGCCAAGCCTCAGGCGGTTCCCCACGGCACGGGCCGTCGAGGCGGGGTCGTTCGGGCCGTCCTCCTGACACCGCCGGTGACGCCGCTCAGATAGTGAACGGGTCGTCCTCGTCTCGCTCCTCTAGGACCCACTCCAGTTCCTCGATGGCGCGCAGTATCGCCACCTCCGCCTCGTCCTCCAGTTCAGACGACGGCGGGTCGTGGCTGTCGTACTCGTCTCGAAGCGCCTCGATTCGGTCGCGTATCTCCGCCTCCGATTGCATGCGACTAGCTATCGGCCCGGTGCCATTGATGCTACTGGTCCCGGCGACGGCGACAGGGTACTTCCGTGTCCGCCCGTCCCAGCGAGGGCGCAGTCGACGGGAACCGGGTGAACGGGTATTTGGAAACCGATACTCGTTGACCGACCCCGAGAGTCCTGTCGAATACAGCACACAGATACGCGAGTAGATGTCGAGTGACGGCCGCACACGGCCATCCGAGACGGACACCGCCCACCTACTCCTGTCTCTGGGTCGTCACTCGGTACATCGCGTAGGCGAAGAAGACCAGAAGCCCGAGGGCGATGACAGTCGCGCGAAGCGTCGGGTCGATAGAGGTATGGACGACTACGTCCCCGAGGTTTCCGTTCGGGTCGAGGGTGTGCCCAGTGAAGAACGACTCGGCGATTCCCATCACCGTCGTCCCCAGCAGGATTAGTCCCCCACCGACGAGCATCGCGAGTCTGTCCACCGTGTCGGAAGCGGTCGTGACCACGTTTCGTCACCCCAAGAGGTATCTGAGCCGTGGATGGTCTCGAACTGGCTCAGTCCGCTCCAAGTAGGCGTCGAGGCCCCAGACGCGGCCAGCACCGAAGACGAGGAGGGTGATGAACAGTACGAGTGTGAGCAGGTCACCGTTGACGAACCCGTGCTCCCAGTCGGCGTTCCCGAAGTAGAGAAAGAACATCAGGACCGCTCCGAAGAAGGAAGCGAGTCGGGTCAAGCTACCGACGATGAGGCCGATGCCGATGAGGAGCTCCCCCGTCGGAATCGCGAGGTTCACGAACCAGGCTGCGTTCTGCCCAAACCACATCGTGACGGGGGCAAGGATACCCTCACTCGCCGGTCCCGTCAGCCACCACCCCGCGTTGAACGGCTCGCCCGCCAGAAACTTGTCCATCCCGGCGTGAAGAAACCTCGTACCAAGGAGCACCCGGAGGAACAGGAGCCAGTACGCTGCCCACGGCCAAGAGAGGGAGAACGAGACGTCGTCTCCGAAGAGCCGAGTTTCTATCGCGGTTGACATGGTACGTTCGAGGATTCGTTAGAAGCCACGATAGTTCTTTGTAGGGTAATGACACCTTTACCGTCCCGTCGAGTACCGGTCGCTCGAAAATCGGTCCACGACAGACCCCCTGTCTCTCCCGTGTGGTCTTCGGACTGTGAGCGACGTACGATATCCGCGAGTGTGCACTCGCAGACGCTCTCGGACTTCTGTGACAACTTCAGTCGGTCGAAATTACTGACGCTCCGGTGCCGCACACGCTCTCCATCCGGCCTGCTGTTTCTGTCACGTCTCGGGAGTTCCAACAGCGGCGGACGAACAGCTATGAACCTGTCAACCGAATTCGAATTGTAGCCGTGGCTCCGAACGCGACGTCCTCGACGCACGCAGACGCCTCGTCTCCGCGGCCGACGCCCTCCGGTGTGGTCGCCGCCGCCGGGACGTATCTCTGCTGGACGGCGGTGACGTACCTGCTCGAAGGGCGACTGCTGACGCTGCTTCGTCCGGCGGCGACGCTCGACCGACTCACGTACGCGCTGGTGGCGAACGTCCTCGTCGGCACCGTTCTGGCGCTCTGGGTCGTCCGGCGGTTCGTCGGGACGGATGGGTCCCCCGCCGACCACTTCGGTCTCCACTCCCTCCGACGGACGGCACTCGCCGTTCTGGCGGCCGGGGGCGTCGGTATCGCCCTCTACGCCCTCCAAGGCGCGCCGTCGACGAACCCCGTGGTCGTGACGAACGCGTTCGCACAGGTCCTCGTCGTCTCGGTCGCGGAACTCGTCGTGTGCTGGGTTCTGCTCGGCGTCGCCGTCGAACGGGGGCTGACCGAACAGGGTCTCGGTCGGTTCGTCTCGACGGCGGGTGCCGCCGTCGTCGCCGCCGCCGCGTTCGGCGCGTACCACGTCGCGCACAGTCCGCCCTTCAATTCCCCCGCGATGGTCGGACT
Source organism: Haloarcula sp. H-hyl6 (assembly GCF_056934455.1). Classification (NCBI taxonomy): domain Archaea; kingdom Methanobacteriati; phylum Methanobacteriota; class Halobacteria; order Halobacteriales; family Haloarculaceae; genus Haloarcula; species Haloarcula sp. H-hyl6. The sequence goes on along the minus strand of NZ_JBRIIK010000002.1, from coordinate 189,838 downwards.
GCTCACCGTCGTCGGCCTCGCGACGAGCCTCGTCTACTTCGGCGGACGGACGCTGTACGGCGCGCTGGTCTTTCACAACACGCAGGCGCTGTTCGGCGTCGTGCAGGCCCTCGAAGCGAACGGCCAGTTGGCGGCCTACGAGACGCCGCAGGGGCCGCTGCTGGCGATGGGTGCGCTGTCGCTGTTCGTCCTCGTCGCGACGGAGCGAACGCTACTCAGGCGCGCGAACCGGTCGGCGCGAGGAGACGACTAGAGTCGACCGAGACCGAGCGTCACCGCACGACGACGACGGCGTTCTCCGTCTCGGTCATCTCGCCCTCGCCGGAGTAGGTGCGGGACTCCTCGACAGCGAACAGGTCCGGGCCGAGTTCGAACTCGCCGCCGGCGACGACCAGCGTGTCGCCGTCTATCTCGTAGTCGCCGGACTCGATGGCGCTGTCGATGGCGCCCACGTCGCTCCCGAACTCGGGGCCGACGATGGAGTAGTCGAGGTCGATGTCGCTGACCTCGGTGGTGATGTCCGGGGCGTCCTCGAACGTCTCCAGCGTCTCGACGTGCATCGCCTCGGCGATGGCCGCGGCGAACCCCTCGACGTGGCCGTACACCTCGACGTGTTCGAGGTCGGCGTTCAACGGCAGGCCGTTCTCGGTCTTGTACCGGCGGAGCGCGGAGACGACCTCCATCGCCGTCTCGCCCGCTTCGAGGTCGGCCTCGTAGCCGCCGGCGACGGGCCAGTCGGTCGTGTGGACCGACTCGTCCTCGCCGTAGATTCGGCTCCACAGTTCCTCGGTGATGTGCGGGAGGAACGGCGCGAACAGCTTCAGGAACGTGCGGTGGGCGGTCAGGAGCGTGTACTCAGTCGAGGCGTCGCCGCCGTCCGAGAGGCGCTGTTTGGCGATTTCGAGGTAGTCGTCACAGAACGTGTTCCAGAAGAACGACCGCAGTTCGTTGCGGGCCTTCGAGAACGCGTAGTCCTCGAACTTCGCCGTCACTGAGTCGATGGTGGCGTCGAGTTCCGCGAGCATCCAGCGGTCGACGGCCGAGAGGTCGCCCTCGTCGACGTCTTCGACGGCGTCCGGTGCGGGGGTCAACTGGTCGACGAGCCGCGAGGCGTTCCAGAGCTTCTGAAGTAGGCGCTCGCCCGCCTCCAAATCGCCCTCCTTGTACGGGAAGTCGTCGCCGATGGAGGTGCCGGCGGCCCAGTAGCGGGCGGCGTCGACCGGGAAGTTCTCCAGCACCTCGCTGGGCGGGATGACGTTGCCCTTCGACTTGGACATCGCCTCGCGGTTCTCGTCCAGGACCATCCCGTTGACCATGACGTTCTCGAAGGGCACCTCGTCGGTGTGCTCGTAGCACTTGACGACGGTGTGGAACAGCCAGAACGAGATGATGTCGTGGCCCTGCGGGCGGAGGTCGAACGGGTACAGCTCCGGCATCTCCATCTCGAAGGTGCCGTCGGCGATGGACTGTGGTCCGTCCGCGTCGGCGTCACCGTCCGCGGTCCAGTCCCAGCCCGCGTTCACGAGGGGCGTGAGCGAGGAGGTGGCCCACGTGTCGAAGACGTCCTCCTCCGGGGTGAACGTGTCGTGGCCACACTCGGGACAGCCGTCGACCGGCGGGTCGTCCGAGAGCGGGTCGGCCGGCAGTTGCTCGGGGTCGGCCAGCACCGGCTCCCCGCACTCGTCGCAGTACCAGACCGGGATGGGGATGCCCGAGTCGCGCTGGCGGGAGATACACCAGTCCCACTCCAGCCCCTCTATCCAGTGCTGGTAGCGGCTGAACATCTTGTCCGGGAACCACTCCATGTCCCGGCCCGCTTGGAGGTACTCGTCTTTCTTGTCGAGCAGTTTGATGTACCACTGCTCGGTGACGAGGTACTCGACTTCGACGCCACAGCGCTCGTGGACCTGCACGGTGTGTTCGTGGTCGCGCGATTCGAGGAGATACCCCTCGACGTCTAAGTCCTCGATGATGGCCGCGCGGGCCTGCGTCGTGCTCATGCCCTCGTAGTCGCCGGCCACCTCGGTCATCGTCGCCGACTCGTCGATAGCCAGTCGGAGGTCTAAGTCGTGTGCTTGGTACCACTCGATGTCGTTCTGGTCGCCGAACGTACAGCACATGACGAGGCCGCTCCCCGTCTCCATGTCGACGCGTTCGTCGGCGATGATGGGGACCTCCTGGCCGAACAGCGGGACCCGCGCGGTGCCGCCGACGAGGTGCTGGTTCTCGTCGTCGTCGGGGTGGACGAAGACGGAGACACACGCCGGCAGGAGTTCGGGTCGAGTGGTGGAGATGGTGAACGTCTCGTCCTCAACGGGACCGTCGCCGTCCTCGACCAACTCGAACGCGATGTCGTTGAACTTGGTGTGTTTGTCCTCGTCTTCCTGTTCGACCTGCGAGATGGCCGTCTCGCAGTCGGGACACCAGATGGTCGGCGCGCGCTGGCGGTACTCCCGACCCTGCTCGTATAGGTCGAGGAAGGACAGTTGAGAGACCCTCTGGACCTCCGGCGCGATGGTCTTGTAGGTGTTGTTCCAGTCGACGGAGATAGCCAGTGATTGAACGTCCTCCGTGAACTCGTCCTCGTACTGGGTACAGACCTCGCGGCACTTCTCCTGGAACTCGCGGCGCTCGAAGTCCTGGTGGCGGATGTCCAGTTCGCGCTCGGTCAGGCGCTCGGAGGCGATGCCGTTGTCGTCGTAGCCGAACGGGAAGTACACCGTGTCGTCGGCCATCCGGTGGTAGCGGGCGACGAAGTCCTGCAGGGTGAACTGGTAGAGGTGGCCCATGTGGAGGTTGCCCGATACCGTCGGCGGCGGCGTGTCGATGGTGAAGCGGGTGTCGGCGTCGCCGTCGTATGCGTAGGTGTCTTCGGCGACCCAGTGGTCCTGCCACTTGGGCTCTATCTCGCGGGGGTCGTACTCCCCGTCGATGCTCTCGGACTGGTCGGTTGGCGATTCCTCGGTCGGCGGGTCCTGTGTGTCACTCATGTCTGAACTGCGGCGTGTCGGTCGAAAACGGTGCGGGCGTCGAGAGGGTGTGTTAGTGGGGCGTGGGGACCCCTACTACGGGTACGAGAACGGCTTCGGAGACTGCTCGACGCGCCATTACCTATATGTGGGCCAACCGGGGGCTAAACGACTTCGGTTTGCTGACGTCGTCTCGCCCCGGTCGCCGGCGTGGCCAGCGACGCACGGTGTCAGATGGTGAGTGTCCGGAGTGAGCGGCACGACCAGTCGTGGCGCGACCGCCTCCCGGCCGTCGGGCTACAACACGTCGTGTTCGCGGTCCTCGGCCGAGTGCGCGCGGACCCACAGGTCGCCGATGCGGGAGAGTCGCGTCCGGTAGGACTTCCCGTGTTCCTCCTGCTCGATGTAGCCCTTCCCACCGGGGCCCAGTCGGTCGACGTTGTAGATGACCTTCGAGCGGAACGAGTCGGTGTACTCCTCGCCCAAATCGCGGGCCAGTTCCTGTGCCAGTTCCGAGACGGACTCGAACTCGCCGTGGTCGCCCAGCGTGAAGAGGATGACCTCCTCGAAGGGTTTGACGTTCGAGAACGACGCGACGGGGAGTTCCACGATGTGGGAGCCGTCTATCTCCTTCGCGCCGATGGTGGTCCCGCGCTCGTCGAACTCGTCTAAGAGGTCCAGCGCCGTCTCCAGTCGGTCGCCGACCCGGTCGTCGACCTCCTCGCCCCGCTGGAGGTCCTGCAGGAGGTCGACCTGCCGGCGCAGTTCCTCGGCGAGTTCCGTCTCCAGATACTTCTCGGGGACGGTGTAGTAGGTGTGGATGCGGTCCCGGTCGCCCTCGCGTTCGACCATGATGGAGTGGGCGGCGGTGGCGAAGGCGAAGGAGACGGTCCGAGGCATCGCGGAGACGTTGACCCACACCTCGCCCCCGGCGTCGAGTTCGGCGTTGATGAGTTCGAACGCCTGCTCGAACGCCTCGTCGTAGTCGTAGACGTCCGCGACGACGACCCGTTCCGTCTCGGCGCCCAGCAGGTTGCTGTAGTCCTTCTCCAACTTCTCGGCGAGGTTGCGCGAGTACTCGACGTTGGCCTCGGAGCCGACGGCCCCCTCTAAGAGGATGACGCGGTCCACGTCGAGTTGCTCGCGCACCAGCGGCGCGATGAGCCGGTCGTAGTCGAACCCGACCGGGACGATGTGGGTCTGCATACCCCAACTGCCGTCACGGACGGTTATAAACACCCGCAGACTCTCGCCGGCGCTACGCCGGCGTTCGCTGCCGACCGCTCACTTGCAGGCGTCGTGGACCGTCTCGCCGTCCTCGTTCGGACTCCGAGACTGCCCGACGACGATGGGGTCACCGCAGGCGGCGCAGGTGAGGGTCTTGCCTCCGGTGGCCGTCGCGTCCTCGTCGACGTCCTCGTCCGTCTCGGAACTCTCGTCGGCCGCTTCGTCGGCGTCGTCCGACGATTCGAGGACGCCCGTGTCGAACGGGTCCTCGATGTCGGCGTCGGTAGCCGTCGCGTCGTATCCGATGGCGACGGCCCCGACACCGGCGAGCAGTCCACGGAGCCGTTTCCCGCTCCGGACGGACCGGAGGGCGAGGATAGCCAGCACCACGGCGAGCAGTACGCGGACGAGTCGGTCGCGGCCGCCGACGCTCTCGTTGAGGTCCATACCGAAACGCCGGCCCGCACGCTCTTTAGTCTCACCCCTTGCGCTCGCCGGTGGGGTTCACTCGCCGAACGGGTCCTCGTAGCCGTTGCGGACGAAGTACCGGACCCAGTTGCCGTAGGTGCGGTCGGCCGGGTGGTCCGCGACCTGTTCGTACCGGACCGTGCCGGACTCGTCGAGGACGTAGGTGGCGGCGATTCCAGTGAGGCCGTGGCTGGTCTCTTCGGTGCCGCTGTACTCCTCTGCGGCCTCGCCGTCCGGGTCCGCCAGCAGTTGGACGTCGAGGTCGAATCTGTCGCGCATCTCCGTCACCGGGCCGATGGGGTCGGTGACGACCGGCAAGATGTCAACGCCGTCGTTGAACCAGAGGTCGTAGGACACCTCGCTGAACGTCTGTAGCTGTTCGGCGCAGAAACTGCACCAGTGGCCCCTGTTTATCAGGACGACCGTCGGGCCGTCGCCCACGTAGTCCGAGAGCGACACCTCCCCGCCGGCGGTGTTTTCGAGAGTGAAATCGGGTGCCTCTGACTGTTCCAGACTCATACAGGGGGCGTTCGTCGCATCGGTTCATAACGAGGGCCCGGGTGTGCGCTCGGTCGCCACAGCCGAGTCACCGTCGGCTGACCCCTCAGCGAGACGGCCGCCTCAGTCGGCGTCGACGCCGTCCACCCGATAGGCCGCGTGGTTCTCCTCGGGCGCGGCGGAGGTGACCAGCGAGACGCCCACCGTCAGGACCAGTCCGAGGAGGATGCCCACGATGCCCGGCGTCCAGCCCACGTACGCCGTCGGGAGGGAGACGGTCAGTCCCGCGACCCCCGCGAGCGTCTCGACGACTGGGAACACGTGCAGGACGTAGAACACCTGCGTCCCGACGACGCCGGCGTACATCCCGTAGCGGGTGGTCCCCGGCCAGTACAGCGCCAGCGCGACGGGCACCGTCAACTGGGCGAACCCGCTGAAGGCGGTGTCGCCAATCTGGACGAGCGTCCCCGGCGTGTAGAGGCTGGCGACAAATGAGAGCGTCGCGAAGACGACGACGCCGACGCGGGCGACGAGTGCCTCGCGTGCGTCCTCGTCGGGCCTCTCGCTCTCGCCGAGCGCGCGTTTCAGCGGACGGTAGACGTCACGAGTGAGGTACGACGACCCGGAGAGGAGCATCGAGTCGCTGGAGGACATCATCGCGGCCATCGCGCCGGCGATGACCAGTGCCGCGAACCACGTCGGCGTGTACTGAGCCAGCAGCGCCGGGACGACGTTGCCGCCCTCCGGCACGGTCACGCCGAGACCGGCCGCCCACGCGCCGAGCATGAACGCCGGGACGAACAGGAGAAGGACCAGCACGGGCCACAGCGCGAACGTCCGCTTGAGCACTTTCTTCGACCCGGCGGCGAAGAAACGCTGGTTTATCTGGGGGAACATCGTCACGCCGAAGGCGATGCTCACCGCCGTCGAGATGATGAACTGCGGGCTGTAGAGACCGCCACCCAGCGCGAGGTACTCGGGTTTCGTTCCGGCGAGCGCGGCCGTGGCCTGGCCCGCACCGCCGACGGCGTTCAGAATCCACGCGACGGCGACCCACACCAGCGAGAGCATGAACAGGCCCTGTAAGGTGTCCGTCCACGCGACGCCGCGCATCCCGGAGACGGCGACGTACGCAATCATGAACAGCGTGATGCCGCCCGCGCCGACCCAGAACGGCACCGCGCCCTCGGTCAGGCCGACGATGGCCTGTCCCGCCCCCTTCTGCTGGAGCATCACGTACGGGAACAACCAGACGAGACTGACGCCGGCGACGAGCACCCGGAGCGGCGTCGACCCGAAGCGGTCGCCGAGCATCTCGCCGAGGGTGACGTAGCCGTGGCGCTTGCCGACCAGCCACTGTTTGTACCCCAGCACGTACCAGAGGACGGCGAAGATGATGCCGTCCATCAGCCCCATCACGAGAATCCACTCGGGGCCGGCGGCGAAGGCGAGGTTCGGCCCGCCGAAGAAGGTGAAGGCCGACAGGAGGGTGGCGAACGTCGTGAAGAGGAGGACGACCGTACCGAGGGTCCGACTCGCGAGGTAGTAGTCCTCGGCGCTCCGGTCGGTCAGGCGGTAGGCGACGACGCCCACCGCCAGCGCGACGACCATGTACGCGCCGACGATGCCCAGTTGGAGGGCGGTCTCGGCCATCTCAGTGCACCCCCTCGACGCCGAGGCCCCAGTCGGTTCGGGCGAAGACGGCGAAGACGACGCTCGCGAGCACCATCCACCCGACGTGCCACCAGAGCCACACCGGCAGTCCGAAGGCGACGCCCGCACTGTCCCAGAGGAACCACGGCACGGCCAGCGCCATCAACGCGAGGGCGACGACGGTCCAGCCGACGGTTCGTGCGACGCTCATATTGACGGACGTTTCACACTCCGCCTACTAATGGGTGTCGAACCTTCACAGAGATGCTATGAAGAGATTTCCTCTTCAGTACACCCGGGTCCCCGGGTCGACGTCCCGTTCGGTCGTCAGGTGGACCACGCCGTCACCACCGTCGACGCCGGTGACCAGACACTCGCTCTCGAACCCGGCGATGGAGACGGTGCCGAGGTTGACGACAGCGACGACCTGTGCGCCCAGCAAGTCCTCGTGGTCGTAGTAGTCGGTGAGTCCCGCGGCCGACTGTAGGGTCTCCTCGCCGAAGTCCACCCGCAGTTTGTAGACGTCCTTCCGAGCCTCCGGAAAGTCGTCGACGTCCACCACCTCACCGACGCGCATCTCCACGTCTTCGAGGAACCGTGCCGGGTCTATCGCGTCCTCGCTGAATCCCATGGCACCGTATTGTGGGGCCGGTTATTTCACAGTCGCGCTACGAGTGGGGTGCATGCACACGGCGCTTCAGTTGTGGACGCTCCGGGACCTCGACGCCTCGCTCGCCTCCCTCCTCGACCGCGTCGCCGTCGCGGGCTACGACGGCGTCGAGTTCGCCGGCATAGAGGACCCCCCGGAGACCGCACGGACGATGGAGGCGGCCGGACTACTGCCGGCCGGCGCGCACGTCGACGCCGACGAACTCAAGGCGGACCCTGCTGGGGTCGCCGACGAACTCGACACGCTCGGCGTCCCGTACGTCGTCGTCCCCTATCTCGACCCCGACCACTTCGCTGACGCCGCGGCGGTCGACGAGACGGCCGCGACGCTGGACGGCCTCGCCCGCGAGTTCGACCGTCCACTCCTCTATCACAACCACGACCACGAGTTCGTCCCCGTCGGGACCGAGACGGCCTTCGACCGCCTCGCCGCGGAGACCGCGGTGGGGTTCGAACTCGACGTCGGATGGGCGCAGGCCGCCGGCCGGGACCCGGTCGCGTTGCTCGACGACCTCGCCGGCCGCGTCCCCGTCGTCCACGTGAAAGACGTGACTGTCGCCGGCGAACCGACCGAACTCGGGGAGGGCGTCGTCGACGTTCCCGCCGTGGTGCGGGCCGCGCGCGAGGCGGGGACCGAATGGCTCGTCTTCGAACACGACGACCCCGACGACCCGGTGGCGTCGATGGAGCGCGGTGTCGAGGTGCTGGACCGGATACTGTCGGCCTGACCGCCCGTCGACCGGACCGGGGGACGAGACGAGGGCGGACACCCGCGACGCCAAGCTTATTTGGAGCGTCGTCGCCTACGGAAGCATAGTGACAGCGGCCGTCGCCGGTCTCGGCGACGGACCGGGAGTCCGGGAACAATGCACGACACATCGAAGTATCTGATACACGCGGACATCACCGCCGCCGGCGTCGTAGAGCGGAGCGACGTCGTCGGCGCGGTGTTCGGCCAGACCGAGGGCTTGCTCGGCGAGGAACTGGACCTGCGGGACCTGCAGGACTCGAAGAAGGTCGGTCGAATCGACGTCGAGATTCGCTCGGAGGGGGGACAGTCGTTCGGCCAGATAACCGTCGCCAGCGGCCTCGACAAGGTGGAGACGGCCATCCTCGGGGCCGCACTGGAGACCATCGAACAGATAGGACCCTGCCGGGCCGAGATAACCGTCTCGGACATCGAGGACGTCCGGAGCGCCAAGCGGCGGGAGGTGGTCGACCGAGCCACGGAACTGCTGGCGGCCTTCGAGGAGCACTCCGTCCAGACCGAGGACATCGTCGAGACGGTGCGTCAGCGCGCCCGCGTGGAGGACGTCACGGAGTACGAGGGGCTTCCCGCCGGACCGCGAGTGGCCGACTCCGACGCCATCGTCGTCGTGGAGGGCCGGGCCGACGTCCTGCAACTGCTGAAGTACGGCGTGAAGAACGCCATCGCCGTCGAGGGGACCGACGTGCCCGACGCCGTCGCGGCGCTGACCGACGACCGAACCGTGACGGCGTTTCTGGACGGCGACCGGGGCGGCGACCTCATCCTGAAGGAACTGTCGCAGGTCGGCGACGTCGACTACGTGGCCGTCGCGCCGCGAGGCCGCTCGGTCGAAGACCTCGCGCGCGGCGAAGCGATGCGGGCGCTCCGCGATAAGGTCCCCTACGAGGCCGTCGCCGACGCCGAATCCCCCGAAGAGGCCCTCGAAGCGGCCGAGACACGCGCCGACGGCGCGACCACCGTCGGCGAGGAAAGCGCCGACGCGGCGGACGACGGGGCCGCGGGACCGCCGTCGGCCGGCAGGCCGGACCCCGCCCCCGCCGTGGCCGACGCCGCGTCGACGGCGACACCGGCAGAGACCGAACAGGACGCCGCCGCGCCGGCCGACGACGCCGAAGACGAGGGGGACGGCGACGAGACAGAGGGTGCGGCGACGACCGAAGCAGGGACCGGAGAGGACTCGGTGGGGACGGTCACGCTGTCGGACCACGTCGACGCCGTCATCGGTGCCGACAGCGGCACGGTTCGCCTCCTCGACGCCGACCTGACCGTCCTCGCAGAGGGCGACGCCGCGGACGTGGTCTCGCTCGTCGAGACCTGCGAGGAGGCCCCCCGGACCGTCGTCCTCGACGACACCTGTTCGCAGACGGTCCTCGACGTCGCCGCCCAGCGAGAAGTGGACGTCGTCGCCACGGGCGAGGGCGAGTACGTCAAGCAACCGACGAGCGTGCAGGTCCGGACCGTCGATTAGAGGGTCCGGACCAGCAACACCGCGTCGCCGTCGTCGTAGTGGTCCGGGAGGTGGTCGACGAGTTCGAACCCGAACCCCTCGTAGAATGACCGAACCCGCTCGTCGTCCGCTCGGGCGGTGAGTCGGAGCGTCTCGAACCCCTCCTCGCCGAGGCTGTCGAGGACGCCCTCCATCAGCCGTGTCCCGTGGCCCTGCCCCTGTGCCGGCGGGGCGACGGCGAACTCCGCGAGGTAGGCGACGGGGTGGTCCGGGACGACCAGCGCGTAGGCAATCGGGCCGTTCAGGTCCAACACGAGGACGTGTGGCGGCCCGTCGATGGCGACGTCGAGCAGTCCCGGCCACGGGTGGTCGAGCGCCGCCGACTGGATGGCGCGGAGTCGCTCGTGGTCGGCCGACCGGGCCGAACGAATCATACGAGGCCGGCCGCCACCGCGACGCCGACGCCGGTGAGCGCCGCCGCGAGCGTCGCCAGCGCGTTGACGCCCTGATTGCCGACGACGGTTCCCTCGACGGTGGCCCCGAGGAGGCTATCGACGGTCATGCCCACGAACCCGCAGGCGAGAATCAGCGACGCTCCGACGGACCCGACGCTCTCTATCGTGACGGCGGCGATGCCGGCGATGATGCCCGCCCCGACGAGGCCCGCCACGACGCCCTGCCACGTGACGCCGCCGTCGGTGCCGGGTTCGACCCGCTGGAACGTGGTGATGAGGCGCGGGTTGTCGTAGAGGCCGCCGAACTCGCTGGAGAAGGTGTCGGTCATCGCGGCGGCGACGGCCCCGGCGAACGCGTAGAGGAACAGCGTCGGGTCGACGGCGATGTGGCTCGGACTGGCCGCCCACGCGAGGACGGCGACGAGCGCGACGATGGAGTTCGCGAGGACGTTCCCGCTCCCGCGGGCCCCCTCGTTCTCCTCGGCGATGCCGCGCTCTTGTTTCTCCTCGTAGCGGTACTTCGAGGAGAGGCCGCCGAGGCCGAAGAACGTGATGAGCATGGCGAACCAGCCGTACCCGCCGAGGACGATGGTCAACAGCGAGAGCAGGACGCCGGTGAGCATCCCCGGGAGCGAGGCGGTGTCGAGCGCGTAGGCGACGTAGCCCAGCACCGCGGAGATGCCCAGCGCGACGAACACGCGCTGGGAGGCCACCGACGGGTCGAGTTCGAAGAACAGCCACAGCAGTAACCCCACCGAGAGCATCACCAGCGGGTCGTCTCGCTCGAACAGCACCGAGCGGAGCAACGCGGCGACGAGGGCGCCGCTCGCGGCGAGGAACAGGGCGTCCGGCGTCGCGACCGAGAGGCCCTGTAACCGTGCGGCGACCAACTGAGCGCCGACGCCGGTAGCGAACCCGGCGACGACGAACCCGGCGGCGGTGACCACCTCGTCGGTGTGGACCCGGGCGGCGAGTCGCTGGCCGAGGTTGCCGTAGGCGACGATGACGACGGTGCCGACGAACACCCAGACCGGCAACTCGAACTGGACGGCGATGAGAGCCAGCCCCGCCGCGGCGAGGGCGAAGGCGGCGAGGCCGTACAGTTTGCCGTCCTCGTAGTCGCCCGGTCGGGCGAACAACTCGAACAGGGCGCTCCCCTGGTCGACAGCGGTCATGGCGAGCGCCGCGACGAGGACGAACGGTCCGGTCGCGGCGACAGTCGCGAGCGCCGGCGACTCGATACGGGTCGCCACGGGCACGACGAACGCCAACGTCCCCACCGCCGCGAACGCGCCGGCACGTCGGACTGTCGAAGTCACGTCCCGCCGGTATCCCCGAGAGCCACTTACCCTTTCCGAACTTGCAGGCTATCCGCCAGTACGTCGCTAGCACGCTCGTTCGGTGTCGGTCGGCGGACCGTGAGTTTTAGGCGAACCGTCGCTGTACCCGTCGGCGTGGGCCTCTACGACAGGTACCTCGCCACCCGCCTGCGGATGAGCGATGCGACCCTCCCCGAGACGGTGGCACTGGTCATCACCGAACGGGACCTGCTGACAGAAGGCGCCTACACCACCCTCGAACGGTTCTTCGACTGGGCGGTCCAGTACGAGGCTGCGACTATCGTGGTGTACGTGAGCGTCCTCGACGAGGACGTGGTCCCGACGATTCGACGGGAACTCGCGGACCTCCGAGCGCCGAAGCCAATCGCCATCCGCGGTCCGGGCGACGAGTCCGTCGCCGACGCTCCGATTCAGATATCTATCGGCCTCGGCGGGCAGTCGGAGTTCGCCACGGCCGTCCAGAAACTCGCCGAGGACGTCGAGGCGGGCGAGTTGGCCCCCGAGGACATCGACGAGGCCGCCGTCGAGGACCACCTCGTCTTCCCGACGGACCCGGACCTCGTCATCAAGACGGGGGCCGAGCGACTCTCGGACTTCATGATTTGGCAGTCGGTGTACTCCGAACTGTACTTCACCGACGTGAACTGGCGGAACTTCCGTCGCAGAGACTACCTCCGGGCCCTGCGGGACTATCAGGAACGCCAGCGTCGGTTCGGACGGTGAGTGCGGGCGGTCGCCGGACGCCGACAGGGTACTCTCTCACGGCCTCTGAGCCGGGACGGGCGACGCAAAAACACGTTTGACGCGGCGTCAGAGCGTCTCCTCTTCGTCTCGGCCAGGGTTCGAAGACCGGTCGTCGTAGTTCTCGCGGCCGACGTGGTCGTCGCCGAGGTTGGCCATCACCGTGTCGTGGAGTTCCGCCACCGTCTGGAACTCCGCCGTGTCGCTTCGCTCGACGATTGTCTCGATGGTGGTCCCGTCACCGCCCTGTGCCGCTATCGTCCGGTCACCGACCGTCTCGGCGACGGTGTCGCTGTCGACCGGCGGGTCGAGTTCGGCATCGAACAACTCTCTAGCGTCGGACGGACTGATAGGCATGGGACGACCCTTTGGTCCGCCGACGGGTACACTTGCGGCCTGCACAGGCAAGCCGTCAGTTCGCCGTCTCGTACTCCTCGTCCAGGTCCTCGCGTTCGCCGCTCGGTAGGGCGTCCCTGAACCGGGCGAGGACCCGACGGGCCTGCGGAACCTCGGCGTTCTCGACGGCGCGGACGAGGGTACGCGCCCGCCGGGCGCGAGTGGTGCGCCACGACTCCTCGCGGTTCTGGTAGGTGCGGATAGCCCGGAGGAAGTCTATCTTCCGGAACTCGGGCCAGTAGGGCGTACAGAAGAACGTCGCCGCCTCGTTGCCGTTGGCGTGCCACGGGAGGAAGTTCGAGGTGCGCTCGTCGCCACCCGTTCGCACGATGAGGTCCACGTCACAGGTCGGTCCTTCGTAGAGGTACTCTTCGATAGTGTCGACGTCGACGTCGTCGGGGGCCAACTCGCCCGCCTCGACGTCCTCGGCCACGTCCCGGGCCGCACCGAGGAGTTCCGCGCGCCCACCGTAGGCGAGCGCGATGTTGAGGTTCAGGCGGTCGTACTGGGCGGTCCGGCCCTCGGCGTAGTCGATGGCCTCTTGTACCCGTTCGGGGAGCATCTCGGTCTCGCCGATGGCCCGGATGCAGACTTCCGCGTCGTGGACCCGGTCGGCGTCCGCGAACGTGCGGAGTTTCTCCTCGACGAGGTCGAAGATGTACTCGCGTTGGTCCTCGGGGCGGTCGAAGTTCTCCGTCGAGAAGGCGTACAGCGTCACCTCGTCGATGCCGAGTTCGTCGCACCAGTGCAGCAGCGACTCCGTCGTCTCGGCGCCCTCGCTGTGTCCCTGTTTCGTCTCGACGCCCTGCTCGCGGGCGTAGCGGCGGTTGCCGTCCTGAATGACGGCGACGTGACCGGGGGTCCCGGATAGCTCCCAGCGGAGCACCCGCTCGTAGGCGGCGTAGCCGAGACTTCGGACCCTGTCTCGCATCGTCCGTAGTGTATCAACCGAACGATAAGGCGTTTGTGGCTCCGACCGTCCGTGTGAGAGCGCCGCATGGTTTTAATACCCTCGGCGCATACGGGAAGTTGCAATGGCGACCGGTACGGTAGACTTCTTCAACGACACGGGCGGTTACGGCTTCATCGAAACAGAGGACGCGGACGAGGACGTGTTCTTCCACATGGAGGACGTCGGCGGTCCCGACCTCGAGGAGGGACAGGAGGTCGAGTTCGACATCGAGCAGGCGGACAAGGGTCCGCGAGCGAAGAACCTCAAGAGGTTGTGACGATGGCGACAGGCACAGTCGACTTCTTCAACGACACGGGCGGGTACGGCTTCATCGAGACGGAGGACTCCGAGGAGGACGTGTTCTTCCACATGGAGGACGTCGGCGGTCCCGACCTCGAGGAGGGACAGGAGGTCGAGTTCGACATCGTGCAGGCCGACAAGGGCCCGCGCGCCGAGAACCTCAAACGGTTGTAGACGAACACGTTCGGCGGTTGTGACGACCTCGTCGCGGCGAGAGCGGCCGCTACGGCGGCCTGAATCCGAAGTGCATTAGGCACCGGCAGGCCGACGTCCGGTATGAGCGACGCCGACGCACTCGACGACGACCTGTATCGCCGGACCAAACAGCTTCTGGAGCCCGGCGAGATTCGACTCAACGGCGCCGTCGTCCACACCGAGTACGACGGCAGCGACGAGATAGAGATGATGCAGGCCACCATCGACGTCGGCGACGACATCGCCGAGGGGTACGGGATGGACCCCACGGACACGTTCGTCTACTCCGGCAGCGACGACCCCGAGTTCGCGTCGAACCAGCACCAGGGCCTGACGCTCGACGGCGAGGAGTTCGTCTGGGAGTGTCAGCAACTGCTCCGCAACGGGTCGTTCGACCTCGTGTTCTACTACGAGGCCAGCGCCGACCACGAGGCCATCCTCGACGCTATCGCGGACCGGGGCTTCGAGGTCACCGGGGTCCGCGGCGACTGAGTCAGTCGGCGAGGCGTTCCTGACAGTTGTGACAGTAGGTGTAGTTCGGTCCGTTGGCCGACCCGCAGAACCGGCAGGTCTGGGCCTCCACGCCCGCGCTCTCGAAGTAGGCGTTTAGCTGGCCGGTGTCGAGACCGGCGCGTCGGCCGCTGAACTGCTCGACGAGGGTGTCCTTCGCGGCGTAGTCCATGAGGCGGAACAGGAGGACGAAAAAGAGCGGCGCACCGACCAGTACGACACAGTAGACGAGCAACCGCACCGCCAGTTCAGCGGTGGATATCTGCACGCGTGACGTAGGTGCTGGAGGCGCTAAAGCACTCGGGCGGAGCGCGTGCCGACCCCAGAGAGACGCGCGGCGTGGCCGCGTCGCCCCCTCGCGTCGAGGGCGCTCCCGCGCCGTTTTTATTCGCCCAGTCCCGAGTCTCGACCATGAGCGAAGACCTCGGGCGGGTGGACAGCGCTATCCTCAACGCGTTTCAGGGCGGGTTCCCGGTCGTCGAGCGGCCCTTCGAACCGGCGGCGGCAGCGCTCGCCGAACACGGCGTCGACCTGACGGGCGCGGAACTGCTCGAACGCGTCCAGCGGCTCGACGAGGCGGGCGTCCTGACGCGCTTCGGTGCCCTCATCGACGCCGAAGCAATCGGCGGGACGGCGACGCTGGTGGCGACACACGCGCCCGAGGACGCCTACGACGACCACGCAGAGATGGTCAACGCCCACCCCGAGGTGGCCCACAACTACGAGCGCGAACACCCGTACCTCAACATGTGGTTTGTCCTCTCCGTCGTGGACGAGGCCCGCGTCGAGGAGGTGTTGGCCGACATCGAGGCCGAGACGGGCGAACCGACGTTCAACCTGCCCAAACAGCAGGAGTTCCACGTCGGCGCGAAGTTCCCGGTCGAGGGGCCACAGACGCAGGCCGTCGACTGTTCGGACGCCGGCCCCGACGTGACCCCGACCGACCGGCAGTCGCTGACGCCCGCGGAACTCGACCTCGTACTGGAGATTCAGGGCGGTCTCCCCGTGACCGAGACGCCCTACGCGGACGTGGCCGACGCTATCGGGGCCGACACCGAGTGGGTCCTCGCGACCATCAAGCGGTTCAATCTGGAGGGGAAGGTCCGTCGCGTCGGCGCTATCCCGAATCACTACGCGCTGGGCTACTCCGAGAACGGGATGACCGTCTGGGACGTCCCCGACGACGTCGTGGACGAGGTGGGGCCGGCCATCGCCGAGTTCGACTTCGTCACGCACTGTTACGAGCGGCCGCGCCACGAGGGCGTCTGGCCGTACAACTTCTTCGCGATGACGCACGGTCGGACCGAGGAGGAGAGCGACCGACGCATCCGACAGGTCCACGACCGGATGTCGGAGTACTGGGACGTGGGCGACGGCGACTGGGACACCCTGTTTTCGACGCGAATATTGAAGAAGACGGGCATCAGAGTTGAGGATAGAGCCGAAGCGAACGTCGAATCGGCCCCCGACCAGGGATGATACCGCTACTGCACGACTTCGAGGGCGAGACCGTTCTCGTCGTCGGCGGCGGTCCCGTCGGCGCCCGGAAGGCCCGTCGGTTCGCCGCGGAGGCGTCCGTCGTCGTCGTCAGCCCCGCGTTCGCGGACCGAGACTTCGGCGGGGCCGAACTGGTCCGGGCCGCGCCCGACGCCGACTCGGTCCGCGAGTGGGTCGACCGGGCCGACCCCGCGTTGGTCGTCGCCGCGACGGACGACCCGGACCTGAACGCGGCCGCCGAGTCGGCCGCCCGGGCGCGCGGCGCACTCGTCAACCGCGCCGACGACCACGGCGAGCAAGCGTTCGGCAACGTGGTCGTCCCGGCCACCGTTCGGGACGACCCGGTGACGGTGGCCGTCGCTACCGGCGGGCGCTCGCCGGCGCTGTCGAAACACATCCGCGAGCAGGTCGAGTCCGAGTTCGCCGGCGCCGGCGAGATGGCCGAGTTGACCGGCGACCTGCGGGAGACCCTCAAATCTGCGGGCGTACCGCCGGCCCAACGGCGCGACGCCGTCCGAGCGGTGGTCAGAGACGGCGAGGTTTGGAAGGCTTTAGATAGTGGCAGGTCCAAGGCCCGACAGGTAGCAGAAGACGTGATCGGAGATTTCCCGGGTGATACCTCGTGATGGGCGACTCTGGCGTCATCGTCGGCGTTCGCGTCTCGCACGACCGCGCGAGCGTCGACCAACTGGAGACGGCGGCGGCGGAGAGCCAGCGCCACGCCGTCGAGATGCTTCTCTCCCGTCCGGGCGTCGAGGAGGCGCTGGTCCTCCAGACGTGCAACCGGACGGAGGGGTACGTCGTCGCGACCGACCACGAGACTGGCCGCGAGGCGCTGTCCCTGTTCACGCGGGACATCCCCGAGGACGTCCCGGTGACGATGGACCACGAGGAGAGCCTGCGCCACCTCCTTCGCGTGGCGGCGGGCCTCGAATCCATCGTCCTCGGTGAGGACCAGATTCTCGGCCAGTTACGCGACGCCTACGAGGACGCCCGCGGCGTCGGTGGCATCGGGCGACTGCTGGAGGACGGCGTGACGAAGGCCATCCACGTCGGCGAGCGCGCCCGCACCGAGACGAGCATCAACGAGGGCGTCGTCTCGCTCGCGTCGGCCGCCGTCCGACTGGTCGACCGCGAGTGTCCGCTCGACGGCGAGACGGCCCTCGTCGTCGGCGCCGGCGAGATGGGGCAACTCGCCGCGAAGGCCCTCGCAGAGCGGGTCGACCGCGTCATCGTCGCCAACCGGACCGTGCCCCACGCCGAACACGTCGCGGAAGCCGTCGACGCCGACGGGAGCGCCGTCGCGCTGGACGCCGCCGAGGCCGCCGTCGAGGAGGCCCGCATCGTCGTCTCGGCGACGGGGAGCAACGACCACGTGTTCGACGCCGGCACGTTCGCCGAGGCGGGCGAGACGTACGTCGTGGACATCGCCCAGCCACGGGACGTGCCTGCGGGCGCCGACCGCCTGCCCGGCGTCACCGTCTACGACCTCGACGCGCTGGAGTCGGTCACCGAGGAGACCCGCGCCCAGCGCCGACAGGCCGCCGAAGCGGTCGAGCGACTCGTCGACGAGGAGTTCGACCACCTCCTCACGCAGTACAAGCGCAAGCGGGCCGACCGCGTCATCTCGGCGATGTACGAGAGCGCAGAGCAGGTCAAGGCCGCCGAACTCAACACGGCGATGGCCGGCACGGACTTCGACGAGGAACAGCGCGAAGTCGTCGAGGCGATGGCCGACGCCATCGTCTCCCAACTGCTCGCCGCGCCGACCCGGAGCCTGCGCGACGCCGCCGAAGAGGACGACTGGTCGACCATCCAGACCGCGCTGGAACTGTTCGACCCCGACTTCGGACCGGACGGCGTGGACCCCTCGACGTTCCCCGAGGACATGTCCCTCGAAGACATCCCCGAGGGGATGCGCGACGAGGTGCCGGCGGCGGTCCTCGACCAGTTAGCCGACGACTGATGGTCGCCCCGCTCCCGTTCGTCGTCGGCGTCGGGTTCGTCGTCGTCGCCGTCGGCGGTTTGTACGAGGTGACGAACTACACCGAGGCACAGCGGCGGCGCGAGCGGCGACTGGTGCAGGCGTTCACCTACGGGTGCCTGCTGGTCGCCGCGCTGGGGCTGGCGGCGGTGTGGGTCGGCCTCCGGAACGCGGACCTCCCGACGTGGCTGTTCGTGAGCCTCGCCGCCGTCGTCGTCGCGGTGCTGGTCGTCCAGCGCCGCCTCAGAGAGCGACTGGACGCCGACTGACCGGACCGACACAACTGTTTTGCGGCTGGCAGGCGACCGGTGGCGTATGGCAGACCTGCTTTCCGACTCGGAGATAGCCGAGCGCCTCCCCGACGGCTGGGAGCGAGACGGGGACGAAATCGTCCGAACCTTCGAGTTCGACGCCTATCTCGACGCGTCGGGGTTCCTGAGCGCCGCCGCGGGCGTCGCCGAGGACGCGTGGCACCACCCCGAGATGACCATCCGCTGGGGCGAGGTCGAAGTGCGTCTGACCACCCACGACGCGGGCGGTATCACGGGCAACGACGTCGACATGGCCGAGCGGTTGAACGGAATCTACGACTAGGCCCGTGCCGGAGACGGACCCCGCCGACGCGCCGGCCCGCTACGTGTTCCGCGTGACGGTCAGACTCGCTCCGAAGTCGGGAGTGACGGCTGACCCCGACCGATTCGAGACGGTGGTCTCCCGCGCGGCCGACCCGCCGGGCGAGGACGGGTGGCTGTTCTTCCGCGACACGCTCTGGCGGGGGGAGTTGGGCGACGACGCGTACGGCCGTCAGTGGGCCGAAGACGCGCTGGGCGTCCCCGTGGAGTCGGCGTCGTTCAGCGAACTCCAGACGAGCGAGGCGTATCTGGACGCGTTGAAGACGTCCATCGCCGCGGACTTGGACGCGTTCAACGCCGACAGCGTCACCGAAGTCCTCTCGAAGTACCTGGGGAGTTCCATCCGCGTCGAGTGACACCGGGACCGGGTTAGTCACTCTCTACGGCCCCGTTAGGGCCAGAAAGACTATACCTCGAACTACCATAGAGATTTGTCCCTATGCCCCACAACTACGACTTCTGGCTGTTCGACCTCGACGGAACGTTAGTCGACGTCGACCCGTCGTACCCGGCCGAAGTCATGGCCCGAGTCGGCGACCGCCTCGGTCAGGGGTTCACGGAGCGAGACGCCGCCCTCCTGTGGTACGGCCAAGGTGACGCGCGGGAAGAGTTGCTCGCCGAACGAGACGTAGACCCGGAGCGGTTCTGGGCCGCCTTCCACGACGAGGAGGACCCGCAGGCCCGCGCCGAAGCGACGTACCTCTACGACGACGCCGAGGAGTTCCTCGCAGACCGCACCGACCCCGTGGGACTGGTGACGCACTGCCAGCGCTACCTGACGATGCCCGTCCTCGACCACCTCGACATCGCCGACTGGTTCGACACCGTGGTCTGCTGTGACGACGACATCGGCTGGAAACCGGACCCTGCCCCGGTCCATCGGGCGATGGGTGAGATGGGCGTCGGCCACAACGGTCACGTCGGCGCGCTGGCGGGCGACAACCCCGGCGACATCGGCGCGGCGTGGAACGCCGGCCTCGACGGCATCCACGTCGAGCGTGAGTCGCCGCTCGCTGCGGACCGATGCGTGCGCGGCGACCACCGCGTCACCTCCCTGCTCGACCTCTAGGGGAGGTAGTCCCAGTCCTCGACGGCGACGCTGTCCCCAGCGGCCGGTCCGTCCGTCCCCTCGGGGACCGTCACCCACCCGTCGGCCCGCGTCGCCGTGGCGAGGTCCGTCCCCGCGAGCGGGGTCGCCCCCTCGTCGCCGAGCGCCACCGGGACGAACGTACGGAGCGACGCGGCGGCCTCGATGCTCTCCGTGAGCGGCGCGGTCCGCATCGGATGCGGCGTCAGCGGCGCGTCGGCGAACGCCTTCACCAGGGGCCTGAGGAGTTGCACCGCGCCGACGCGGGCGGCGACCGGCGACTCGGGCAGGAGGAGTACCGGGCGGTCCTCGACGACGGCCACCCCCGTCTCGCGGCCCGGCGAGATGGCGACGCGGTCCGCTATCACGTCCCCGAGGTCACGTACCACCCCCCGGAGGGCGTCCCCCGGTTCGGTGCCGGTGACGACGAGCACGTCCCGAGTCAGGTCCCGCTGGACGGCCATCCGGAGCGCGGGCGGGTCGTCGGCCACCGGGTCGCGGTAGGTGACTTTCCCGCCCCAGCGGTCGAGGTACTGCGCGAGCGTGAACCCGGCCGTCTCGACGGCGTCGGGCCCTCCGTCGCCGTACTGCGCGAGTTCGTCCCCCGTCGGGACGACGCCGACCTGCGGGCGCTGACGGACCAGCAGTTCGGTGACGCCGGCGGCCTTCAGCAGACCCACGTCGGCGGGCGCGACCTGTCGGCCGCGCTCGAACACCACCTCGCCGGCGTCGATGGCCGCGTCGGGGACCCGTTCGTTGGCGGTCGCGTCCGTCGCGAGCACTCGCCCGACGGACACCGAGAGCGGGATGCGGTCGGTCCGGTCCACTGGGACGGCGTACCCGCCGAGTTGACGGCGGGCGGTCTCCAGACTGCACTCCCCGGCGTCCGACGGCGAACTCCCGGCCATACGGTACGTTGGGGCCCGCGAGCCAAAAGACTCCGGAGTGCGGCAGTCCGGGCCGGTCGGAGGGAACGCTTTTGCGCCTCGCAGACGCCGGTCCGGGCATGGTCCTCCCGCAGTTGGTCGCCCTCGGGGTGGCCGCCGTCGCCGTCTACCTCCTCTACACCGGAGGGCGCGAACTCACCACCGCAGGGCACATCCTCCTGAACGACCCGCTCCCGGTCCGCGAGTTGCACGGTTACACCGGCCCCGCCGAGGTGACCGGCACGGCCGTCGAGGGCGACGGCGGGACGGTGACGGCACCGTTCACCGGGGCGGCGTGTCTGGCCTACACGTACGAAGTCGAGGAACTCCGCTCGTCGGGCAAGAGTTCCTCGTGGCACACGCTAGACGAGGGGATGGACGGTGCGGACTTCGTCGTCGACGACGGCACCGGCCGGGTTCGCGTGGACCCGACCGGGGCGGACGTGCGTTTCGAGGCCCACTCAGTGACCGTCTCGCCGGGCACCGAGTTACCCGACAGACTCGCGAGGTACGTCGCCGAGACGGACGCCGTGGACGCGCAGGACCGGACCATGAACCTACTGGTCACGGAACTCAACGTCGGCAACGAACAGCGGTTCACCGAGCGGCGACTCGACGTGGGCGAGGCGGTGTACGTCTACGGACAGGCGACCCGCGGCCCGCCCGTCGAGTGGGGCAGTGACCTCGTGGACGCCGTCCTCGGCGACGGTCGTGGGACGCCGGTCTTCGTCATCTCGGACACGACGGAACGCGGGACCGCGTGGCGAATCGCCCGCGGCGGCCTCCTGCGCGCGGGTATCGGCCTCGTGGCCCTCGTGCTGGGGCTCTTCTTCCTCGGTCCGGTCGTGCTGTGACCGCCGAGTACTCCTGACGATGCCGATACCGCCGGGTTTAACGCACCGCCCGCCCTAGGGCAGTCCATGTCAGCGCTGCGTGAGGCGTTGCGGGACCTTCCCGACGCCGTGTTCGCGGACGTACTCGAATCCGAGGAAGCGTACCTGCTCGTCCTCGACCTACCGGGCGTGACCGCGGAGACGGTCGACGTCAGCGTCGAGGGCGGCCGTCTCGTCGTCGAAGGGCAGCGCACGAAAGACGTCCCCCGGGAGTTCCGGTTCGTCGAGGAGGACCGGTCGGTGTTCCTCGACGTGGAACTGCCGCTCCCGCCGGACGCCACGGGGCAGGGGGCCGAGGGCCACGTCGACCGCGGCGTCCTCGAACTCACCCTCCCGAAGGCCACCGCCGCGCCGAGCACGACAATCCCCATCGACGAGGCCTGAGCGCGGGGTGCCCTGTAGGTGAATCTCCGCGCGTACTGGCGGTTCTTCGTCGTCGCCAGGCAGTTCCTGCCGCTGTTGCTCGCGTACGCTCGCGACCGGAACCGGTTCCTGCTGTTCGGGTCGTCCCGGCAGGTCACCAGCGAACAGCGACGCCAGCGTGCGAGCGCGCTCCTCGACTCTATGCTTCGGTTGGGACCGACGTTCATCAAACTCGGGCAGTTGCTCTCGACGCGGCCCGACATCCTCCCGCCGGAGTACATCGACGAGTTCTCGAAACTGCAGGACCGCGTCCCGCCCGCGGAGTGGGAGAGGGCCCGACAGGTCCTCGAATCGGAACTCGGCCCCGTCGAGGAGCGGTTCGCCGAGTTCGAGACCGACGCCATCAGCGGGGCCTCGCTCGGGCAGGTGTACCGGGCCGAGGTAGACGGCGAGCGAGTGGCGGTGAAGGTCCGTCGGCCGGACATAGAGGACCTCGTGGAGGCCGACCTCCGGGTCATCGGGTGGTCGTTACCGCTGCTGATGTACTTCATCGACGAGTCGCGGTCGTTCTCGCTGGAGACGCTGGCCGACGAG
The DNA here is from genome assembly GCF_056934455.1 of Haloarcula sp. H-hyl6. Taxonomy (NCBI): domain Archaea; kingdom Methanobacteriati; phylum Methanobacteriota; class Halobacteria; order Halobacteriales; family Haloarculaceae; genus Haloarcula; species Haloarcula sp. H-hyl6. The sequence continues at coordinate 167,273 of NZ_JBRIIK010000002.1, read as the reverse complement.
TTCGCCAAGACCATCCGCGAGGAGATGGACTACGAGCGCGAGGCCCGGATGCTCGGCGAGATTCGGGAGAACTTCGCCGACAACGACCGGGTCCGCATCCCGCGCGTCGTCGACTCACACTCGACACAGCGGGTCCTCACGATGGAGTACGTCCCGGGGACGAAAATAAACGACATCGAGGACCTAGACGAACGCGGCTTCGACCGGACCCAACTGGCCGAGACGCTCCAGCAGGCGTACCTCCAGATGATTATCGATGACGGCGTCTTCCACGCCGACCCACACCCGGGGAACCTCGCCGTGCAGGAGGACGGCAAACTCGTCTTCTACGACTTCGGGATGTCCGGCCGCGTCGACCCGTTCGTCCAAGAGAAGATTGTCGACTTCTACGCCGCCGTCGCCGACCAGAACATCGACGCCATCCTCGACGCACTCATCGAGATGGGGACGCTCTCGCCGGAGGCCGACCGGCAGGTGATGGGCGACGTGATGGAACTGGCCATCGCGGACGCCCGCGGCGAGGACATAGAGCAGTACCGCGTCCAGCAGATAATCCAGCAGGTCGAGGACACCATCTACGAGTTCCCGCTCCGCCTGCCGTCGAACCTCGCACTCGTCCTCCGGGTGGCGACGGTGGTGGAGGGCGTCTGCGTCACGCTGGACCCGGACTTCGACTTCATCTCGGTCGCCACCGAGTACCTCCGCGACGAGGGGTACATCGCCGCCGGCGTCCGCAACTACGTCGAAGACCGGGCGACGGAGGTGCAGGACGCCGCCCAGTCGGCGGTCCGCATCCCGCCGAAACTCGAATCGGTCCTCGACAGGGTCGAGCGGGAGGACCTGCAAGTTCGCGCGGACATCGAGGACTCGGACCGCCTGCTGGCGACGATGACCAAGCGGCTGATTCTGGGGATGTTGCTCGCCAGCACGGTCTTCTCGACGGCGTTCCTCTACGCCGAGGCCACGCCGCTCGTCGCCGCCATCGCCGCCGTCGGGGTCTTCGCGGTGTCGGGCGCGCTCTGGTGGTCGTTCCGCTCGAAGAAGGGCGTCCGCGCGAAACCGCAGTTCACTCGACAGAGCATGCGCGAACGCCAGGGCGAGAGCGCCGGCGGGATGACGACGGCGTTCGAGGACGAGGACGCCTGACGTTCCGGCGGCGACTCCGCCGGACCGACCGAGGTGCGCTCACTCGCCAGACAGTTGCATTCCGCGAGCCACGGCGTAGACGAGGACGACGCCGCCCCCGACGGCGAGGACGAACTGCCCGAGCACCGAGAACATCGCGCCGAGGACCGAGTCCCCGAGGAAGAAGAACACGAGCGCGAACGGGACGAGACTGACGGCGACGAACAGGCCGACGAGTTTCGCGAGCGGAATCGCCTCCGAGAGAATCTGTGTCGTGTCGAGTGCGCCAGTCGCGCGGTCGACGAACGGGCGTGAAGAGGGCATCGACTCCGACGTCGCAGGGCGGTGATAAGTGTCTCCCGGTACGTGAACGGGTCGAACGGGCGACGCCGGCTCTCAGGTAAGGTCGACCACGCGGTCCGCCCACGCTCGCAACGCGTCGAGTGCGCGCCGTTCGTTCGCCGACACCGGGTTCCCAGTCCCGAGTTCGTCGCTCTCGAAGGCGTTCAGAACCGCACAGTCCGCCCGGTCGCAGTAGTCGGTCAGCCGACTCGTCGCGGCGGGGTCGGCTTGCAGTCCGATGGTCGCGTCGTTGACGAAGACGGCCGTCGGGTCGGCGGGCGCGGCGTCCAGTCTGTCGGCGGCCGCCGCCGCGTTCGACTCGGCGAGTGCGAGGGCCTCGGCGTCCGTCGCACCCTCCGAACGCGGTGCGTGGGCGTCGACGACGCCGTGAGAGGCCCCGTCGGGAACCGTGGTGAACTGCGTGAGATGCCCGCCGAGGGTCCGCCCGTCCCGTTCGACCGTCGGCGCGAAGTCGAGGACGACACAGCCGTCCGGTCCGTGCCGGTCGACCCAGCGGTCGAGCGCCAGCGCCGTGCGCCGCGTCTTGCCGACGTTCGATGGGCCGACGACGAGCGTCCTCCCGTGGAGCGGGAGCGAGCGGTCAGTCATCTCAGTCCGCCGCCATCGGGCGGTCGTCCGCCTCCGTGAGCCAGTTCCGGACCGTGAGGCCGACCAGCCCGAGCATCGCCGCGGCGAGAATCGCCGCGAACGCGAGGATGGACAGCGACACGGGGTCGGTGACGCCCCCGGCCGCCACCCGCTGGACCCACTGCCCGGCGACGACGGTGCTGATGCCGACCAGCAGGAGGCCGCCCACGTTCTCCAGGGGGGCGTTCGTCTTCGGCACGGCCGTCGGGTCGTTGAGGAGGTACAGCACGAGCGCCAGCACGAACGGCGTGCCGACGAAGCCGATGGCGAGCGCCTGAATCAGCAGGCCGAAGACGGCCCCGGGGATGAAGACGCCGAGGACGCTGACGAGCGCGAAGGCCGCGATGGCCGCCTGGTACCGGGCGTCGTCGGTGTCCTGTTCCCAGCCCATCTTGTCCGCGAGGAGGTACGGCGGGACGACGGTGTTGCCGCCCAGCGTCGTCACGGCCGCACCCCACAGGCCCAGCAGGAAGAGCCACTTCGCGTTCGACCCGACGAGCGGACCCAGCGCGTTCGCGGCGCCGACGGCCCCGAGACTCGGGTCGCCGAGCACCGACGCGGCGACGAGGAAGATGGCCAGACTGGCGACGCCGAAGGCGACCAGCATGGACGCGCCGACGTCGAAGACGGCGATGTCGGCGTCCTCGGCGGTCCAGCCGCGGGCCCGCATCGTGTAGGACTGCATCGTCACCAGCGCGATGTGGACGGCGCCGCCGAGGATGCCGGCGGCGAGCAACGCCCCCTCGACGCCGGCCGGGATAGACGGAACCAGTCCGGCGGCCGCCGCGCCGTAGTCGATGGGGACGACGAACAGCGACACGACGAACAGCAGGACGACGGTAGAGACGAGCAGTTTCGCCCCCCACTCGGCGAACCGGTAGCCGCCACCGGCGAGGCCGGCGGCGAGCACCACGCCCCAGACGACCGCCCAGACGACGGGGTTGAAGCCCGCGACTTCCGCCGACACGCCGGCCAGCGTCTTCATGATGACCAGTTGGGCCAGTCCGGCCGCGACGACCGTATCGGCTACCAGTAGCCACGCCCACGCGTCGCCGAGGTTCGCCTCGACGGCGGCGACGATGCCGGCCTCGGTGAGGAGGCCGAGGCGCATCGCCAGATACTGCGCCGTCGCGCCCATCACCGCCGAGAGGACGACGACCCACAGCAGGGTGTAGTCGAAACTCGCGCCCGCCGTCACGAGGGCGCCGATGGTCGCCGGGCCGGTGGCGATTGCGCCCGCGAGCCACGTCGGCCCCATCTCGGAGAAGCGCGAGAGGACGCCCGAGTCGCTGGTCGCCATCTACACGCACCCCGCGAAGCTCTCGCCGGTCACGTCGTAGCTGTCGACCCACTCCGGCGGGTTCTCGTCGGTGAACCGCGAGCGACTCCGCATGTACGAGGCGATGTACGCCCGCCGCCAGTCGTCCGTCTCGTTGGGGGCGGTGTAGTGGGGGAGCAGGCAGTGCTGGAACAGGACGTCGCCCGGTTCCATCGGCAGGGCGACGGCGTCCTCGGGACCGTAGTCGGCCTCGGCGATGGTGATGTCGGTGTCGTACTCGATGGCCTCGTGGCCGAGCAAGCCGTCCTTGTGCGCGCCCGGGACGACCTGCATACACCCGTTCTCGGTGGTCGACTGGTCGAGTGCTATCCAGACGGTGACGTGGTCCATCGGGTGGATGGGGTAGTACGCCGCGTCCTGGTGGTACTTCTTCTCGCTCCCGACGCGGGGCGGTTTCAGCATCGCCGCACTCCGCAGGAGGTGGAGGTTCGGGCCCTGCAACTGCCGGACCACGTCGAGAACCGCCTCGTCGTGGACCAACTCGGCGAACACGTCGTCCTCACGGACCATCCCGAGACCCTCGAACTTCCGGACCGGGTCGGCGTCCCCGAGGGCGTCGCCGTCGGCCTCGGGTTCGAGCATCCGCTCGAACCTCGTCTCCTCGCGGTCGTTCCGGACGTACGCCTCGATGCGCGTCGTCACGGCCTCGACGATGTCACCGTCGAGACAGTCCTCGACGACGACGTAGCCGTCCCGCTGGTACTGTTCGAACTGCGCGTCTGTGAGTGTCATACCACTCCCTACTATTCTCCGGTAATAAGCCCTTCCAACTCGTCGCGCCCCTGACAGCGGTCGCAGCGAGTCACCGCGCGGACCAGTTCGGCACGGAGGCCCGCGACTGCGCCATTCCAAACCGTTTATACCCCAACAGGGGTAACGCGGCCGTATGGCAAGAGAGCAGACTGAGGTTCGCGAACTCGACGAAGGCAGCTACGTCATGATCGACGACGCCCCGTGTAAAATCGACTCCTACAGCACGGCCAAGCCCGGCAAACACGGCAGCGCCAAGGCCCGTATCGATGCCCGAGGCGTCTTCGACAGCAAGAAGCGCTCGCTCTCCCAGCCCGTCGACGCGAAGGTGTGGGTCCCCATCATCGACCGGAAACAGGGACAGGTCGTCTCCGTCAGCGGCGACGACGCGCAGGTCATGGACCTCGACACCTACGAGACGTTCACGATGCTCATGCCCGACGACGTCGACCTCCAGCCGGACGACGAAATCGAGTACCTCGAGTACGAGGAACAGCGCAAGATTACCCGCTCGTAACGATGTTTCCCGGTGCGGCCGCCGACCGCGAGGCCGCCGACTACGCCCTCGTGGGGGCGCCGCTGGACGCCTCGACCTCTTTCCGTCCCGGCGCTCGATTCGGGCCGCGCCGCGTCCGTGACTTCGCCGAACAGTTCGACGACTTCGACCACCGCTCGGGCCGGCACTTCACCGAGTTGGGGGTGTACGACCACGGCGACGTCGGCCCGACGGCCGACACCGCCGAGTACCTCACGTTCCTCGAGAGCGCCCTCGCCGAGTTCGACAGGGGCGGGGCCGTCCCGCTGGTGGTCGGCGGCGAACACACCGTCAGCGTCGCCGCCGTGCGGGCACTCGACCCGGACGTGTTCGTCTGTCTGGACGCCCATCTGGACCTCCGGGAGTCCTACGCCGGCGACGAGTACTCCCACGCGACGGTGACCCACCACGCGCTGTCTGTCGCCGACCGGGCGGTCGTGCTGGGCGCTCGGACGGGGAGCGAGAGCGAGTGGGACCGCGCGGCGGACGCGGACGTGACCGCCGTCCCGCCCGAGGACGTGGCCGACTGGTCGCCCGCGTTCGACGACGAGTCGGTGTACCTCTCGGTGGACATCGACGCCGCCGACCCCGGGTTCGCGCCGGGGACCGGCACGCCCGAACCGTTCGGGCTGGCACCCCGGGAGATGCGCGACGTGGTGCGGTCGGTCGCCCCGCGGGCCGTCGGGTTCGACGTGGTCGAGGTGAACGACCGGGACGACGGGCAGGCCGCGACGCTGGCGGCGAAACTGCTGCGGGCGTTCGTCTTCGCCCACGCCACCGAGACGTAGCGCCCGCACGGACACAAGATTCTTCGTCCAGTCAGGCGAACCTGCAGTCGATGCGCCGACCTGCCCTCCACTTAGCGCTCGCTATCTGTCTCGTACTGGCCGGGTGTTCGGTCCTCGGCGACGACCCGGTCCGCGAGGGAGCGGCCGTCGAGCGACTGGACACCGTCAGCGAGCGCGCAGCGACCGTCGAATCGTACCGCTACGACCTCTCGTTCGACGTCTCGACGACCGCGAGCAGTGAGCGAATCGACGGCACCGGGACCGGACGCGTCAACGTGACGACCCGGCGGGCCGCGACGAACGTGACGGTCGACGGTTCCACCACCCGAACCTACGTCGACAACCGGACCGCGTACGCCCAGTGTCGCAGTCTCGCCGGCGCACAGAGCGGTTTCTGGGGCAAGCACGAACTACCGGCCGACCGGAACTGGACCGAGACGACGCCGCTGGGCCGCCAACTCGCCCTGCTCTCGACGGGCGACCTCTACCACAACGGCACGGAGACGCTCGACGGGCGCGAGGTCGTCCACCTCTCGGGGTCGCCCTCGAAGGACGCGCTCGACGCGTACCGCGACGGGACGGGTAGCCGACCGGTGTTCGGGTCGCCGAACGTCGACAGCGTCACCGTCGACCTCTGGGTGGACGCCGCGACGAACAGGCCCGTCAGGAGCGACGTGACGGTGGTCGTCAGCGGGGACGGCGAGACGGCCACGGCGACGCTGACGACCCGATACCGGGACTACGGCGAGCGCGTCCGGGTGACGGTTCCGGCGGACGCGCGCGCCGACGCGTTCAGCGGCGGGTGTCCGGAGTAGGGCGTGGCGGTTTTAAGGCGGCGGAAGGACGAAGGTGACGCATGGACCGACTCTCGTCGTGTTACTTCTGCGCTGCGTCGCTCGACGCCTCGCTCTCCGAGTACCCGGTGGTCCCGAAACGCCTCCAGTCCGAATCGACTCCGGACAAGCGTGTCGTGCTCTGTCAGACGTGCCGGCGGAAACTCGCCGCGGTGCTGAAAGACGTCGTCGCGGCCGCCGAAGACGACCCGGACGACCAGAGCAGCGTGATGGACGAGTCCGGGATGGCTCCGCAACCGGACCCGATGGCCGTCGGCGACGCCAACGAGACGGCCGACGCCGTCGGCGAGGGGGACACCGACGCCGCCCTCGTCGAGGACGACGGGTCGAGCGGCGACGCGGCGCAATCGCCGACCGAACGGGACCGAACGGCCACCGGAGCGTCCGGGACAGCATCCACCGGGACGGGGGCCGACGACGAGAGCGCCGCGACCGACGACGGCCCGTCGCTGACGCGACTGGAGTACAGCAAGGTGATGCGCCTCCTCCAGAACCGCCAGTTGCCGGTCGACCGAGCGGAGATACGCACGGTCGCGGTCAACGCCTACGACATCGAACCCGAGGAGTTCGACGCCATCATCGACGCCGCGGTGGAGCGTGACCTCATCGCCGAGGAGAACGGCACGTTCGTCGCGACGGAGTAAGGCATACCACCCCGGCGGGGCAACACCATCCCATGCACGCAGGCGACATCGCCGCCCGACTCGACGACGAACTGGACGTCGACGCGTACGCCGACGTGGACGCGAGCCCCAACGGCCTGCAGGTCGGCCCCGCAGAACAACCGGTCGACCACGCCGCCGTCGCCGTCGACGCGGCCGTCGAGACGATAGAGCGCGCCAGCGACGCCGGCGCGGACCTGCTCGTGACCCACCACGGCATCGTCTGGGGCGGCGTCGAGCGCATCACCGACTCGACCTACCGCCGGGTCGCACCGCTCGTCGACGACGACCTCTCGCTGTACGTCGCACACCTCCCGCTGGACGGCCACCAGTCGCTGGGCAACGCCGCGGGTCTCGCGGACCTGCTGGACCTCGACAACCGCGCCCCGTTCGGCCGGATGGGGCCGGAGTACGTCGGTCAGCGCGGGACGCTCGCGGAGGCCACCACCGTCGAGGACCTCGCGGCGACGCTGGACGACGAACTGGACACGGGCGGGCAGTCAGTCCGGACGCTGGACTTCGGCCCGTCGCTCGTCGAGGACGTGGCAATCGTCACCGGGAGCGGCGTCGACTGGGTGGGCGAAGCAGTCGAGGCGGGGGCGGACGTCCTCGTCACCGGCGAGGGCAAACAGCAGGTGTACCACGAGGCCCGCGAGGCCGGCATCAGCGTGGTGTTGGCGGGTCACTACGCGACGGAGACGTTCGGCGTCCGCTCGCTCCAGTCGAAACTGGAGGAGTGGGGCGTGGAGACGACGTTCGTGGACTGCCCGACCGGTCTCTGATGGGCGACGGCGTCGCGTACGACGACGTGACCTCCGACGCCGACGTCGTCGCGTGGTCCCGCGAGTACTGTCGCGACGTGCGACGGGAGTGGGGCGTCGACGTGCGCTTCGACTTGGTCGACTGGGAGGTGTCGACCCGCGCCAAGCGGCGCGCGGCCGCCGTCAAGCGGCCGAAACTCCCCGACGCCGTGGTGGGTGAACCCTACGACTGGGAGTCGGTCGAGGGGGCAGACGGCCGCCCGCTCCCCTGTACCCTGTCGCTGACGCGCGCGGCGTTCGAGGCGTTCGACCGCGCCGAGTGGGAAGCGACCCTGCGGCACGAACTCGTCCACGTCGAGCAGTACCAGCGCGACGGCACGACCGACCACGGTCCGGGGTTTCGCGAGCGAGCGGCCGCCCTCGACACCGAGGTCCACTGTCCCGCCTTCGCCGACCCGAAGTACGTCCTCTCGTGTGCGGCCTGCGGGGACCTCGTGGCACGGCGCTACCGGGACTGCAAACTGGTTCGGGAGCGCGACCGCTACCGGTCGGACTGCTGTGGTGCCGAACTGGCGCTGGAGTGACCACCGGAGTTAGGTCGCCGACGGTCGAATCCCGGGTATGGACGTAGCTCTCACCTGTTACGCCTGCGGGGCGACGGCGACGCTCGCGGACGGAACACGGTGTGCCTGCGGCGAATCGTACTGGGTCAGGACCGACCCCTCGGACTTCGAGTGGCCCGACACCGCCGAACAGTCCATCTGGCGCTACCGGGACCTCCTGCCGGAGGCGTCGCCGACCGGACTGGCCGCCGGGGCGGGCGGAACGCCGCTGGTCCGCGCGCCGCGACTGGACGAGGACGTGGGTGCGACCGTCCACGTGAAGTACGAGGGCGCGAACCCGACGGGGACGTTCAAGGACCGCGGGAGTGCCGTGGGTGTCGCCGTGGCCGCCGCGGCGGGGTACGACGCCGTCGGCACCGTCTCGCACGGCAACATGGCCCGGTCGATGGCCGCCCACGCCGCCAGCGCGGGACTGGACTGTCTGGTGCTCGTCCCGGCCGACATCCCCCCGGAACGACTCGAACTCGTCGCCCGCTACGACCCGACCGTGCTCCGGGTCGAGGGCGACTACGGCCGCCTCTACGAGGCGTCGCTCCGAATCGGCCGCGAGACCGGGGTCCACTTCGAGAACTCCGACACGCCGCTCCGGGTGGCCGGGCAGAAGACCACGGCGCTCGAAATCGCGGCGTCGTTCGCCCCGGACGCGCCCGACGCCGTCGTCCTCCCCGTCTCCAGCGGCGGCCACGCGAGCGGCGTCTGGAAGGCGTTCCGTGACCTCTCGGCGGCCGGTCTACTCGACAACGTGCCGCGACTCTACTTCGTGCAGGCGGCGGCCTGCGCCCCCATCGCCGAGGCGTGGGCGCGAGGCGACGACGCCGTCAGACCCGTCGACGCCGGCGAGACGGTGGCGTACTCCATCGCGAACGCCGACCCGCCGAGCGGCAACCGGGTGCTCGCGGCGGCCCGAGCGACGGAGGGTGCCGTCCTCGCCGTCGACGACGAGGCTATCCTCGACGCTCGCCGGTCGCTCTCGGCCGAGGCGGGCCTGTTCGTCGAGAGCGCCTGTGCGACGGCGCTGGCGGGCGCACGCCGCCTCGGAGGCGACGGCGAGATAACGCCCGACGACGACGTGGTCCTGATTGCGACGGGGACGGGGTTCACCGAACGTGACGTGGACGCGCCGTCGGTCGACGCGGCGACGGTGGACCTGTCCGCGCTGTCCGACGCGGTGGCGGCCCGCCTCTACGACCCTCAACACCAGTAGCAGGCGTACGCGACGACGCCGATGCCGAGACAGGAGACGGCGGCGAGGGCCCCGAACGCCATCGACCACGACGGCATCACCAGCAGTCCGGCGACGCCGAGGGAGAGCGCGACCGCGAACAGGGGCACGAAGACGTGTTCGGGTTCCATCGGCGGGAGTAGACAGCGGGACGACATAAATCCGGAGGGCGAGGGCGTAGTTCTCGGTCGGCCCGTCGCCTCACACCATCGCCGCGTCGTCGAGGTCGGGGTGCTCACGGACGTAGGTGACCAGACTGTCGACGTAGGACTCGAACAGCGGACACCGGACCTCCGTCCCGGCGAGCGCCCGACGCGTGTTCTGGTCGGTGTACCTCGTCGGGTGTGCGAGGTACGGGAGCGCCGCGGGTTCGACGCCGAGTCCGTCGGCGAGGCGCGGGAACCGGTCGAGCGCCGCGTGCGAGAGCAGAACGGTTCCGGGCACCGGGACGGCCACCCGGTCGCTGGCCCGACCGAGCGCACGGACCAGACGCCCGATAGTCGGCGGGTGGGGGTTGCAGAGTTGGTACACCTCGCCGGCGGTGTCGTCCCGGCCGGAGAGTTCGGCGATAGCGTCGACGACGAACTCCCGCGGGACGACGTTCAGCGTGTGCGCGTCCGGCCGGACCGGCGCGGGCGCTAGTGCGAGACAGGGCTGGCGGCGCAACAGCGACAGCAGGTAGTACGGCCCGTCGTACTTCCGGGTCTCGCCGGTCCTGCTGTCGCCGACGGCGATGGCGGGCCGGTACACCGTCGCCGGGAGACCGTCCGCCATCCGCGCCTGTACGGCGCGTTCCGCCTCGAACTTCGACCGCTCGTAGTGGTTGTGGAACGACTGGCCCACGTCGAGGTCGGCGTGAGTGAACGTGCCGTCGTAGCGGCCGCTGACGTAGCAGGTGCTGACGTAGTGGAACCGCTCGACGTCGGCCGCGTCGGCGAAGTCGAGGACGCGGTCGGTGCCGTCGACGTTCACCCGGTCCGCGAGGTCCGGGGCCACGCCGAGGTCGTAGACGGCCGCGAGGTGGTACACCGTGTCCGCGGCCGCGGTGAGGCGGTCGTACTCGGCGAGTCCGAGGTCCGGTCGAGTGACGTCCCCCTCGACCAGACTGATGCGGTCCCGCGGCACCCCGGCCTCGTCGGTCAGCGCCCGCGCCCGTCGGTCGGCGGCGTCGCGGAACTTCGACTGGACGAGGCAGGTGACGTCGTCGTCGCTCCGGGCGAGGAGTCGGCCGACGAGTGCCGACCCCAGAAAGCCCGGGAACCCCGTGAGGAACCGCATCAGTGTGACCCGAACGGCGAGAGACGGCGGAGGCGGCGGAGCGTCCGCACTCCGAGCGTCGCGCCGGCCGCGGCGACGCGGTTCGGAAGCCCCTCCACGGGGACCAACGGGTGGAGTCGCTGGGTCGTGACCGTCTGTGGCTCGGTGTACTTCCGGATGCCCTCGGCACCGTGGCGCCGACCGATGCCGGAGTCGCCCACGCCCCCCATCGGCGCGTCCGTCGACGCCCACATACCGAGGTAGGCGTCGTTGACCGACACCGACCCCGCCTCGATGCGCCGGGCGACCGCCTCCCCCCGGCCTACGTCCTCGGTCCAGACGCTCGCGTGGAGGCCGTAGTCGGTCTCGTTGGCGCGTGCGACCGCCTCGTCGGCGTCCGCGACCGGGCTTATCGAGACGACGGGACCGAACGTCTCCTCGCGGGCCGCGGTCGCGTCGTCCGGGAGGTCCGTGAGGACCGTCGGTTCGTAGAACAGGGGGCCGACCTCCTCGCGCCGCCGACCGCCCGTCTCGACGGTCGCTCCCCGGTCGCGGGCATCGGCGACGTGCGCTTCGACCGTCTCCAGTTGGTGCCGACCGATGAGCGACCCCACGTCGGGACCGAACTGGAGCGAGGCACCGAGGTCCAGCGCCGTCGTCGCCTCGACGAACCGGTCCGTGAACCCCTCGTAGACGTCCTCGTGGACGAATATCCGCTCGAACGAGATGCACAGTTGCCCGGCGTTGGCGTAGCTTCCGTGGACCGTCCCCCGAACCGCCTGCGAGAGGTCCGCGTCCGGCAGGACGACGGCGGCGTTCTTCCCGCCCAGTTCCATCGAGGCGTCGACGAGGTGTTCGCCGGCCAGCGACGCCACCGTCCGCCCCGTCTCGGTGCTGCCGGTGAAGGTGACGTAGTCGACGCTCGAAATCAGTGGCTCCCCGAGCGTCTCACCGTGACCCGTGACGACGTGGACGAGGTCGTCCGGGACGCCGGCCTCTTTCAGGAGTTCGACGGCCCGGAGGGCACAGAACGGCGTGGCCTCGGCGGGCTTGAGCACCGCGGCGTTGCCGGCGAGGAGCGCCGGGAGCATGTCCGAGACGGCCAGCGTCAGGGGGTAGTTCCACGGTTCGACGAAGCCGACGACGCCGACGGGGTCGTGGTGTTCGACCGCCTTGGTCGCCACCGGGAACCCACCGTCCCGCCGGGTCGCCCCGACGTGGGCCGGCCCCTCGCGGGCGTAGTAGTCGGCGGTGAGGACCACGTCCAGCAGTTCGACGTGGGCGTCAAGGCGCGCCTTCCCCGCCTCCAACTGGACGACGTCGAGCAACTCCTCGCGGTGGGTCAACATCCGGTCGGCGAACGTCCGGAGGACCTCGGCGCGCGCCTCCATCGGACGGGCCGCCCACTCCGATTGTGCCGCCCGCGCCCGTTCGACGGCCTCGGTGACGTCGGCGGGTTCACACGCGGGGACGGCCCCCAGTCGGTCGTCGGTGAACGGACTCCGAACCTCCAGCGGGTCGCGGTCGCCGACCTGCGTCACGCCGCTCGCCAGACGCTCGCGGACCCGCCCCGGGAACGTCGACTCCGTTGGCACGCTCATTGGTCGATAGAGCGACGGCTGACTCAATGGTCTTTCGGCGGCCCCCTCGTCCCGCAGGTCCGGCGCGAACCGCGCCGTTCAAGCCGTCGGCCCGACCACAGGGGCACAATGAGCGACCACGAGGACCGCGAGACGTTCAGCCACGACCCCATCGGGCACGCCGAGGCCCGCGCGGGGATGACCGTCGGCGAGTTGGCCGAGAGCTACGGCGAGGCCGGCATCGGCGCGAGCGACCTGCACGAGGCCGTCGACGTCTACGCCGAGATGTTGGCCGACGACGTGACGACGTTCTTCGGACTGGCCGGCGCGATGGTGCCGACGGGGATGCGCGCCATCGTCTCCGAACTCATCCGGGACGGTCACGTCGACGTGCTGGTGACGACGGGCGCGAACCTGACTCACGACACCATCGAAGCCATCGGCGGCAAGCACCACCACGGCGAGGTCACGCCGCCGGAGCGCACCGAACGCGAACACGACGAGACCCTGCGCGACGAGGGCGTCGACCGCATCTACAACGTCTACCTCCCGCAGGAGCACTTCGCGCTGTTCGAGGGCCACCTCCGCGACGAGGTGTTCTCCGTGCTGGAAGACGAAGGCGCGGTGTCAATCCAACGCATGACCGAGGAACTGGGCCGTGCGAACAGCGAGGTCAACGCCCGCGAGGAGGTCACAGAGGACGCCGGCGTGCTGGCGGCGGCCTACGAGAACGACGTGCCGGTCTACTGTCCCGCGTTCCAAGACTCCGTGCTGGGACTGCAGGCGTGGATGTACTCCCAGACGAGCGACTTCACCGTCGACGCGCTGGCGGACATGACTCAGATTACCGATATCGCCTACGAGGCCGACAGCGCCGGCGCGATGGTCGTCGGGGGCGGTGTCCCGAAGAACTACGTCCTCCAGACGATGCTCGTCTCCCCGGACGCCTACGACTACGCGGTGCAGTTGACGATGGACCCCTCGAACACGGGCGGTCTCTCGGGCGCGACGCTCGACGAGGCCCGGTCGTGGGGGAAACTGGAGAAGGACGCCCGCAACGTGAGCGTCTACGCCGACGCGACAATCACCCTCCCGCTGGTGGTCGCCGCCGCCCGCGAACGGGTCGGCGAGTAGGGATTCTGCCGCTCCGGGTCCGACGGGCTAGTTCTATGGGCGTGGGCGTGGTATGTCTACACATGTCGTTCCAACTGAGCGTCCGCCCGGCGGACGAGACGGACGTGACGGCGATTCAGCAGGTCGCCCGCGCGTCGTGGCACGCCGTCTACGACAGCATCCTCGGGTCGGAGACGGTCGAGATCCTCCTCTCGGAGGGGTACGAACGGGACCTCCTCGAACGGATGGTCGACCTCGACGACGTCGGCCTGTTCGTCGCCACCGCCGACGACGACGTGGTCGGCTACGCCAGTTGCGGGATGACCGACCCCGCCGGCATCGGGGACCTCGACCTCTACGTCCACCCCGACTACTGGGGGGAAGGCGTCGGCACCCGACTGCTCGAACGCGGCCGGAAGCACCTCCAGAGCCTCTCGGTTCGCAAAGTCCGCGACGAGGTACTGGTCGACAACGAGATTGGCAACGGCTTCTACCGGAAGCACTTCGACCACGTCGGTCAGCGAACCACCGAGTTCGGCGGGGCGGAACTGCCCGTCAACGTCTACGAGTTGTCGCTGGTGGCGAGGGCCTGAGCGCCGACGAGGACCCGCGAGGACGGCCGGCCTCCTGCGGGCTCGACGGTCACTCTGACCCCGCTCGTCGCCATCGCGTCACGGTTCGCGTCGCCCATCGCTCCGCGTCGAGTCCTCCGCCCATGTGTGCCACTCTCACCCGCCGTCGAGCCGTTTGACAACGTTTTAGCCCCTGATTCGTCTGCTAGTTCACAATGAGCTACAAGATAGGACTCGTCGGCAAGCCCTCCGTCGGCAAGTCCACTTTCTTCAACGCGGCGACGATGAACGACGTCCCGGAGGGGGCGTACCCGTTCACGACCATCGACCCGTCGATGGGCGAGGCGTACGTCCGCGTCGACTGTGCAGCCCCGGAGTTCGACCACAGCTGTACCCCCAACCACGGCTACTGCGCCGACGGCGTCCGGTTCGTCCCGACGAAACTGGTCGACGTCGCCGGCCTCGTCCCCGGGGCCCACGAGGGGAAGGGGCTTGGCAACCAGTTCCTCTCGGACCTCAACGAGGCCGACGTGCTCGTCCACGTCGTCGACTTCACCGGCGAGACGGACCTGGAGGGGGAACCCACCGAGGACCACGACCCCCGCGAGGACATCGACTTCCTGGAGAACGAACTCGACATGTGGTACCTCGACATTCTGGAGAAGGGCATCGAGCGGTACCGCTCGGGCTACCACGGCGAAGACAAGGATATCGAGGCCGACCTCGCGGAGCAGATGTCGGCGTTCAAAATCAGCGAGGACGAGATAAAACAGGTCGTCCTCTCGCTGGACATGGAACTGGACCCCGACGCGTGGGACGACGAGGACCGGGAAGCGCTGGCCCGCGAGATTCGCATCCGAACCAAGCCGATGGTCATCGCGGCCAACAAGATGGACACTCCGGCGGCACAGGCCAACTGGGACGAGGTGACCTCCGACCCCGAGTACGAACACCTCACGTTCGTCCCCGTCTCCGCCCACGCCGAGAAAGCCCTGAAGAACGGCGACGAGCAGGGCGTCCTCGACTATCGCCCCGGCGACGACGACTTCGAGGTGACGGCCGACCTCCCCGAGGAGAAGGCCGCCGGTCTCGAACAGATTCGAGAGTTCGTCGACGAGTTCGACGGCACGGGCGTCCAGCAGGCGCTAGAGACGGCGCTGTTCGAGGAACTGGACGCCATCGCCGTCTTCCCCGGCGCGCGCAAGCCGCAGGACGACGGCACCTTCCTCCAGGACTGTTTCGTCCTGCCCGACGGGTCGACGGCCGAGGACTTCGCGTACTTCCTGCACACGGACATCGGCGACGGGTTCCTCCACGCCCACGACGTGCGCTCGGGCCGGCAGGTCGGTGCCGACACGGAACTGGACCACCGCGACGTGGTCGAGATTACGACGACGAACTGAGCGGTCGGCGGCGGCCTGCGAGCATCAACTGTGATAATCCGGGGTCGTGGTTTTTGGGTCTCCGGGCCGCTACCTCGGAGTATGCCCGATTCGACACGTCGTCTGCGGTCGCGCCGCGCCCAGACCCGTCGCACGGAGGGGGACGGATGAGCGCCGAGACCGCCGAGAGCCGACTGGTCGGCCGTCTGCTGGTCACAGTCGGTGCCGTCCCGATGGCCGTCGAACCGTACCTCCCCGGACCGCTCCGGCGGGACTTCGGCGTCCGCCTGTTTCTGCTGGCGTTCGTCTCCGTCGTCGTCGGTCCGGCCGTCGCGGCGACGCTGTTCTCCGAGGCCCTTCCCGCCGTCGCCTTCGCCGCCGCCATCGTCCTCTGCACCGGGTTTCTGGGGTACTGTGAGCTCTACCGCGCGATAATCGAAATCAACGAGAAGGCCGTCGCCGTCGACGACGGCGAGTACGACGTCGACTTCGGCGTCGACCGGGTGGACGAAATCGGCGAGACGTACGACACGTTCGAACGGACCGCCCGCTCGCTGGGCGAGTCCATCGACGAGGCCGAACGCGCACAGGAACGCGCCGAGGCCGCCCGCGAGGAGGCCGAAGACGCGATGGAGGACGCCGAGCGAGAGCGCAACGAGATGGAGGCGCTCTCCAGCCACCTCGAACAGAAGGCCACCCAGTACCGGGACACGCTGTCGGCGGCGGCCGACGGCGACCTGACGGCCCGCGTCGACGCGGAGAGCACGAGCGACGCGATGGCCGAGGTGGGTACGGCCATCAACGAGACGCTCGACGCCCTCGAACGCGCCGTCGGGCAGGGACAGCGTATCTCCACCCGCATCGCCGACGAGAGCGACCGGGTGGCCGAACGGGGCCAACGAGTCCAGCAGGAGGCACAGAGCGTCGCCGACCACGTCGAGGAAATCGCCGACGGCGCAGGGACACAGCGCCACCAACTCGCCGAGGCCGCCGACGAACTGAGCGACCTCTCGGCCACCGTCGAGGAGATGGCCTCCTCTGTCACCGAAATCGCCGACCGGAGCGACACCGCCGCCGAACTCGGTCGAGACGCCCAGCGCTCGTCCTCGGAGGCCCAGAGCGCCGTCGACGCCATCCGCCACCAGTCGATGACGGCCGCGAGCGAAGTCGAGCAACTCGACGAGATAGCCGACGACGTGGCCGAGATTCTGGACGTCATCGACAGCATCGCCGAGGAGACGAACATGCTGGCGCTGAACGCCTCCATCGAGGCCGCTCGTGCCGGCGAAGCGGGCGAAGGCTTCGCCGTCGTCGCCGACGAGATAAAGGGCCTCGCCAGCGAGACGAAAGACGCCACCGCCGACGTGGAGGCGCTCATCGAGACGCTGCGCTCGCAGGTCGGCGACTCCGTCGAGGCGATGGAGACGATGGAGTCCGCCGTCGACCGGGGGAGCGACACCATCTCGGAGACCATCACAACGCTCGAGGAGGTGGTCGACGCCACCGTCGACGTCAACGACAGCATCCAAGAGATAGACCGGGCGACGAACCAGCAGGCGGGCAGCGCACAGGAGGTGGTCGGCCTCATCGACGACATCAGCGCCATCGCCGACCAGACCGCGGGCGAGGCCGAGGCCGTCGCGGCGACGGCCGACCAACAGGGCGTCGTCGTCGGCGAGATGGTCGACTCGGTCGACTCCTTCGCAGCGGACGCCGACGACCTCCAGTTCGAACTCGCGCAGTTCGAGACCGGCACCGTCTCCGAGGCCCCCGGAGGGGACCCGGTGGGCAGGCAGGCGACGACCGACTGAGTCAGACGTCGACCGGACAGCCGTTTATCTCGCCGCCGCGCATCCCGTCGGCGAGCCAGTAGACAGAGAGCGTGAGGACCACGAGCGCGCCCAGCGCGAACTCCAACCCGTCCAGCGGGAGAACGAGGAGCGAGGCGGAGACGCCGAACAGCGAGAGGAGGCCAAGCAGAATCGCGGACCCGCAGGCCGCACACCCGGCCCCGAGCGTCCCGAGGAGGACGCCGGCCGCGCCCGCCCCGCCCTGCTGGACGTTCAGACCGTGCTCCCGGAAGTGGTAGGTCGCCATCGCCACGTCGACACCGGTCGACAGCGCCACGACGACCAACAAGAGCCCCTGCGCCGGGTGGAAGAACGTCCCGACGAATGGATACAACTCCACGAGGACGGTGAGCCGACTCCCCAGCGGGAGGGCTCCCCCGACCACGAGGTCCAACACCAGCGGGACGTTCAGCGAGACGACGAACGCCGTGAGGGCGGCGACCCCCGCGACGAGTGCGACCCCGGCGTACGCCGGGACCGTCAGGACGAGTCGTGCCGTCCGGCCCATCAGTCGCCAGTCGGCCCGCCGAACCGGGAGCCGACTCCAGAGTCGCCCACTCGCCATCAGTCCGCCTCCCCGAGTGCCTCCGCGACCACTTCGTAGCTGACGCTCCCGGTGACCTTCGTGACGAACTCGCCGTCCCGGAAGAGGAGGACGATTGGCGTCGACTCGCTCAGCCCCGCGTTCTCGGCCGCCGCGACGTCCGCCTGCACGGCGTCGTCGTAGGCCCCGTCCCGCGCGTCAGACGCGACGGCGTCGCCGTCGAGGGCCGTCTCCGCGTTCAGGAACGCCGCCGTCCGGTCGAGGACGTTCTCCGTCGTGAACTTCGAGCGCGTCGCGAAGTAGTGCTCGAACAGCGACCAGAAGGCCGCGTCGTCACGGGCGTAGGTCGCTTCCAGCGCCTGCGTCGCCGGTTCCCCCCACGGGAAGACGACGGGGTACGTCCGGACGACGTACGCGCCGATGCCCGGGTCGACGAGGTTCGACCGTATCTCCGGCACCGTGTTCCGGTGGAACGCCGCACACCGCTGGCAGGACGGGTCCTCGAAGGTGAGGACGACGTGCCCGCCCAGGTCCCCCAGTCGCGGCTGGTTCCGATAGCCCGCCGCGGCCGGGTGTTCCTCGACGGACCCACCCGTCGCGTCGCTTCCCCCACACCCCGCGAGGGCCCCGACCGACCCCGCCCCCGCGAGCGCCAGAAAGCGTCGTCGCTTCATGCTCGGCGGAATGGCTTCGCGCGATTTAGCGTTTGTTCTCCCGTGCGCCGGCGAGGGGGAACCGTCTTGCCGACGGAGAAGGTAGCTCCGGTGGCCGATGACGACAGCGCGTTCCGAGTCGGGGTGACTCCCCGGCGGTGACGAACCCTATGAGTGCCGAGGCCTCTTCTCCTATGTAGGACTTTGCCGTGTCCTACTACAATTTAACGGAAGCTGCGTGAAGAACTGAAGATGTTAAAGCCATTTCTGTATCTCAACTGTCGGCGGTGACGGGCTGAGATAGACTGCTGGCGATAGGGATTTTCTGGATTCGTTGGTCCGAGGTATGTTCGTGGTGGAGGATTTGATCCAAAGTTGGCCCGTCCGAAGTGATACGGGAGCGGATAGGAGGAGAGGTTTTGCCTGCCTCTTTTCTCTGTTTTCCTTAGTCACTCCGTTCTCTCGCTTTTCCTGTGTATGGACCGTATATTATAGTCGTTAGGTGTTTGAGGCCTGTTTCAGTGCTGTTGTTCGGACCTGTGGTTTTCTGTGAGGCCTGTTTCTGACCTGTTTTTCTGGCCTGATGTTTGTGTTCTGGGCTGTTTCGGGGTTGGTTTTCTGGGTTGTTGAGGTCTCCAATTATGTTAGTGCATCTATAGTTGTACATTTAAAAGAATTGATGATTAATTAACAGGTAGGCAGAAAAAATGACACAAACGCACAGCACCTTACAACTACCCAAGAACGAAAAAATCCGACTTATCCGAGGTATCACAGGAGTATTCCACTCCCCAAAAATCGTAGAGGGACAGACCTCAAGCACAGGCAAAACAATCGAAGTCGAGGACGACAGAGGCAACAGGTACAGACTCGACACAGAACAGATTCTTTCCGACGGTCTTGAGGTCAGGAGAGCAACGACGTTCAAGATATACACGCCGGAGAAATACATCAGGCAGAAAAAAGCCAACTACGACCCAGCAAACGGGAGGAACTGCAAAGCCCACGACTTAGAAAAATCAGAACTCCCGGAGCCGACTCACAGGCCAGTCGAAGGGTGAATGCTGTGAGTAAACAAGAGATCTCTGACGAACTACGCAGTGAAATCTACGACAAGATCGAAGACATAGCACCGGAGAAGGCCGAGAGATTCAAGCGGATAGCGGAGGAGTACAGAGAAGGCCACCACATCCTTCCAGCAGAGAACATCGCCATTCCCTTAGGACTCGAAGAAATCGCAGAGGCCTACAAGCTGGATTTTGAGGAAGAAAATACGAGAGAAATAGCCGAGCACACCGTACTCGTCTACTTCCTAAACGAGCCGAACTTGACCCAGCAAATCTCAGGTGAAGAACTTCGAGAAAGTCCCTCAGGTTTCGTTGAACACCTCACAAAAAATGCCTCAAAGAAACTTCAGCGGATAATCTGCCGGCTCTACAAGAAGATTCACCCCTACGAGTGGAAAGACCGAGAGCGAGACGTGAAGGATGCTCTCGAAATCCCTAAAGAAGCCAATTTCCCTGCCAAGCCAACGAGACAGGGAGTTGAAGGGTGATTACGATAGAGAGGATAATCACACCTGAGGGCTTCAACCCTGACGCGAATCTGACGAGTGAAGGCCATACAGTCTACATCTGCCGGACAGAGTACGCCGAGAAGAGATACGGACTGAAGAACGAGGGAACTGTCGGAGAACCGGATTACGAACTCAATGAGAAAGACACTGTAGACAGCGAGACGGATACCGGCACTATCGCATGTACTTGTGGGGAATCTCTTGACTCAGAGGACGAAGCTCTTCAGCACCTCAAGGAGATAGAGAATCAGCACAAAGGCAGTCTAAACCAGAGGATAGCCCGTAGACAGCTTGACGGGGTAAAGCTCCACGGATTCGAGTACGCAGGCCTTGAGGCCCACGGCGGTTCTATCTCCTTCGCCCATGAAGAGTTAGGCCTGAAACTGTACGCAACACCGAACTGGGAGAACAACGACGGCCAGATTTACATCGAGGTGGACGGCACGTACAAGACTATCCTGGAAGGCCCGCTTCAAGGCCAAATAGTCGAACAGGTGGATGCCTCTGAGCACCTGACAGTAGGCGAGTACCTGCGGCATTTGAGAGACTTCATCGAAGAAAACCTTCTCAGCAAAAGCCGGAGAGAAGATCTCCGTAGCAGCGAGGAGCAGTGATGCTTCAATGAGTGTAGAAGCACTAGATCTGGAGCGTGGAGACACCGCGTTTCAGGTCGAGAAGTGGGAGGACGAGTTAGCGAAAGACGTTGAATCTGCGTTGAAGGATATGGCCGAGGTGGAAAACGAAGATATTGAGGCCGAGGCCGCAGCCTTCACCGCGAAACTCTTGTTCCTGGTCACGGAAGGTGACTGGAAGCAGTCGGAGGGAATCGCCGCAGTCCTTGAATCGTTCTTCAGCGAACAAGCAGGTTCGGAGATAGAGATGCCTGAAGAAGTAGAGGATTCTGAAGACGGGCAAACAGAGGCCTCCGAACAAGAAGAACAGGAAGAGCAGGAAGAAGAGGATAAAGACGGGGTGATTGTCGAGTGAGCAGTAATACGACGCCTCCATCAGATGAGGAAAACGAGGTCTATGGCTATGCAGTAATGAACGTCCACAAGAATACGTTGGTGCCTAAACTGGACGTTAACGACCCCGAGATCTTCGACGAAGAAGAAGTCCTTGAACACTACAGAGAGGTCACAGAGGACACCGTTTCAAAAAGCAACTCACATCTTAGAATTGTCGAAGTCCGGCTCGCCAACGAACTCGACAAAAAGGCCTCAGAAGAGGTGAACCAGTAAATGGGTTCAGAAGATGAATTGACCGAAGGATTGGAAGAGAATCCCTACGAACAGGCGTTCCCAGAAGACTACGAAAGGCTGAAAGAAGACATCGAAGAGACGCTTCAGTCAGGCCTATCACGCCCAGCTAAAGCTGAAGAGGTATTCGCACACGCACAGGCCTTCCTCGACTACGCCAAAAATACCGAACGGGTGGTGGACCCGTGACGGAGCATCGCACTGGGGCAGATGAGAAAGAATTGGAGGTGGCAAGTCAGCAGTGAGCGACGGACGGTTTTCTCAGGACACGTTGGTGTGCCACGTCGGACTCCTTGAGAAAGGCGACGTAATCCGTTACGAGAAACGTGGAAGGGTGATGGAGGCCTTCTTCGTTGCAGCACAGCAGGGAACGAACGCAGTCAAGATCAGGAAGACGAAGGACACCTACGACCTGATCTCGTTAGAGAGTATCAAGGAGCGGGTTGAAGATCCGGACATCGAAGAAGGATATCTGGACGATAGAGACAGAGAAGAGAAGGTGGGCGTCTGACGTGGGCGAGGTCGATTTTGCTGAAGAGGCCCGCCGAATCGAGAAAGAAGCTGAAACACATCAGGAAGTAGTGAAGAAACTCCGTGGTTCCAGAGAGTATCAGGACGCGCTCCTGGAACACGGCTGGCACAAGGAACACACTGGCATTTCTGTCTGTAACTTAATTCACTGGCAGGAGCAGAGGAACGAGGCCGTCGACACCCATCACTTCGATTATCTTCTCCGGGAGATCGTTGAGGCCGAATTGGTGTTCTGGAAGCACTACTACGACTTCGATCTTGACCAAGACTTTGTGAACGCAGTAGTCAACGGAGATCTTGACACTGCCAGTAACTCAGCTGAGAACATCGTTAAGACGTGGAAGTGGTTGACCGAGAAGATCGACGCACCGGAGGAACTGCAAAGCCGGCAGGAAGGCCTCAATAGTTTCTCAGGAGGAGGTGGTTCTTGAGTAAGCGCCTCCGGCCCTGAGTCTGATTTTTTTAAACACTGATGAATAATTTGTTGATACGGTCTGGAGGTTATTGGCGGTAGGAGGCTCCGCTTATATTCTGACTTCATTGACGGCGTGCCCTCGGGGAGAGGCCTTGTATCTCCTATTTTTCGTCGGTAGTCGGAGTCTCTGTTTGAAGCTTCAGTGCCTCCCAGACTTTTCCCTATTTCCCTTTATTAGGAATTTGCATAAAGACACTTGTGGACGTAGTTAGTAGAGATTGGAATAAGATGTGTGAGGTAACCGTCAGTGAATCGCGCGGGATAGATGAAGGGAACAGGTGCAGTCTGTCCACGCATCTGGCCGAAGAGTTGGGAAAAGACGTGGGCAGCCACGTCAAGATAGAAGCGGGTTTGAAGGCCTACTACGTCGTCGACCACGTCCACGAGGACGAGTCGGAGGCCGTCAAAGTCGGAGCTGAAGGATTGGACAGAGTCAAAGCCCAGTCCGGTGAACAGGTAGAGATCTCGGAGACGGTCCCGGTCTCAAGTTACGAGGAGGCTTGGAAGACAGCTGGTTTCTACGAATCCGTGTTTGAGTCCGAAGGCAGTGATGTCTTCATTTCTTGTCCTCACGGTGGGGATGCGGAGAAGAACACGGATGTGATGGGCCGTCACCTCTGCAAGATGCTGCGGGAAAACGACGTAAGTTGTTCGGCGTGGCTGTGCCAGGGCTTTGATTCAGGGCGTGACGGTAAGGATTCGTACAGTCGCTGGCATTTGGAGAAGCCGGTGAAGGCCTTAGATGCATACCCGGGTTTGGAGAGTCTCAAGGAGCGGCGTTTCGAGTACGTTGTCGGACTCCATCTCCACAGCAGGGATTACAGTACGGTGATGGTCGGAGGCCAAGCATCAGACACTCTACGGAGAAGCGTTGCTGAACGGCTTCAAGAGAGGCTTGGCGACTATGCGGATGTCGAGTGGAGATACAGCAGTTTTGCCTTGACAGGGAGAGGAGACCTGAACTCGGTCAACTACTTCACGGAGAGTGGGCAGGGGGTTCAGATTGAGATGCCGCCGAAGGTCTGCCGCAACAAGTTCAAAACAGTGCCGAGAGCCGTCCGAGATACATTGATCGACAACCTTCAGTGAGGACTCTTGATCTAGATCTCTGCTTCTTTACTTGCTTCTTCTATTTTCCGGGGTGCTTCCATCTTCAGTTGAAACCCGTCTTGGATTTTCTGCTTGAGATCGCGGCCAGTGATTACTTCGGATTCGAGAGTGTCTTCGTCGACGGCGATGTAGTAGTACCTGTACGTTGTTTCGCTCAGGTCTTCTTTGTTGCAGAATATCCAGAGGCCTTCGCTGGGGATGTACCCGGTTTTGTCTTTGTCGTAGAGTTCCCGCTGAAGGCTTACTCTTCTCTCCGTTTCTGTGGCTGCGGTTTGAGCTGTGGCGACCAGTGATCCTTCCTCGCAGTATTTTTCGGTTGAGTCGAGGATTTTCTGGGCGAGTTCTGCGTCCGTCATTTCGTCCAATTCTTTTTCGGGCATAGACAGTTCGTATCTCTCCAGGGTTACTGTTTGTCCGAAGTCCAACCTTTGATCTGGTCCTGGGGAACAGCTTGCCTGACTGAGTCCTCCCAATGCTCGTCCAAGAAATCGTAGACGTCGTCGAACTCTTTCTCCAGCAGTAGGTCTTGCAGCTTGTTTGCTGTGTCGACGCCGAGGTAGACGGTAAGTTCTTCGCGGATGGTTCCGGTGACGGAGAAGTAGGAGAGATCGTTTTCGTTGATGTCTTCGAACAACGGTGTTTCAACTTCGTGGTCTTCTGCGGTTTTTTCGAGGGCTTCGACCATTTTGTAGGCCTTCGGTATTCCGTAGTCGTCGTACAGTTTCTCATCCATATTGTCTCACTCCATTGATTGGGCTTTGTCCATCCATTCGCCTTCTCTGATGCAATCGAGGACGTAGTCGACCTTGACAGGCCGGTACTCGGTGAGTTCGACGGAGACGTTGACCAATTGCTCTTCCGGATTGACGAACGGGTACTGTTCGGGGTGGTTGTTGTGGTGGTGTCCGTGGATGATCCAGTCGTCCCAGAAGCGGGGAGCGTTCTCAGGCCTGTGCGTCAACAAGTACTCTTCGTCTCCCTGGCTCAAGGTGTAGTATTGGTGTGTGTTCAGGTCAGAGACGTACCGGCCAGGGTCGTCGTGGTTTCCTTCGATGAAGACGACTCTCCCGTTTAACTGGTCAAGCCAGTCCCGCAGCTGATCTTCTTCTGCGAAGAAGCCGAGATCTCCGAGGAAAAACACGACGTCGTCCTTCTTGATTTCCTGGTTCCAGTTCTCGATCAGGACGTGGTTCATCTCCTCAACGCTTTGGAAAGGCCTGCTGCAGTACTCGATGATATTCTCGTGTCCGAGATGCAGGTCGGACGCCAGGAAGCGAGTCATCTGTAGTATGTAGCTGTTTGTTTAGTCCTGCCCATTGTTTAGGCTTTTGCATAAATTCTGGATAAGGTATAAAAAGGTAGTTTGCACAGACAGTTATTATGTCTGAATCGACTGATGAGTACGTTGTAAATCCACATCACTTCCTTGACTCAGTGACGAAGGAGATTGTAGAAGTACTACTGGAAAACCCGACAATAGCATACAGCAAGACCTCTCTGGCTGAAGCAGCTGATATCTCAAAAGACGCGCTTTACCGTAGATGGGACTCATTCAAAGAGATAGGCCTCGTTGAGGAAGCTGATGTAGAATCCAAGACCCAGCATTGGCAGCTCAACTCTGACTCTTCGATAGCGGATAATCTCGGCGCACTGCTGTACCAAGATCTCCGAGGTGAGAGCCAGTAGTGAGTGAGGATGAAATTACTGCCGGGCAGTGGTGTAAAGACGTGTTGGACATTCAAGCAACCGTTTCGAACCATCACGGTATAATACAAGAACTAAGAGATTCTGATAGAGAGCCTGATTTCATCAACCTATCCCGTTTCAAACGAACGCACAATCTGGAGCAGGTAGTTATCTCAGTACCCTATCTGAAGAACTTGGTAGAATTATTGGAGAAAGGAAATTACAGTAACGTCTTGGTTGAGATGGGTACGGATACTCCGATACAGTTTACGGCGAAAGGTCCTGACTCAGGTACTATCTCCTGTATTGCTCCAAAAATAAGGCCAAGTCAAAAGCAGAAAATTCTGAAGGCTCAGAGAGAGCTGGGCAGCTTTGAAACAGTCTGCCTAAACGATGAATGTACCTGGAGTGACTGCTACGATGACAGAGAGGAGGCGAAGACAGCAGGCCTTGAGCATCGTTACTTCGAGGGCCACCAGTTCAAAGTCTACAGTCCTCTTGGAGAAACGGAGTTTGACAGTACAAGACCTGCAGAGGTGAGAAACCAGTAGTGAGTGAGGACGAGTATGTTGTTTACGGCGTTGAAAAGGACGGCAGGATTATTTCAGCAGCTTATGACCACGAGGAGGACGCAAAAAGCTATGCTGTAACTGTTGACGGTGCGGAGGTTGTCGAACTCGTTAAACGCGAAGAAGTAGACGTTCTCGAGAACCAAGTCGAGCCTCTTGCCGAGCTTGCTCACCGGTTGTGGACGTATTGGAGCCAGCACATCGCAGAGGAAGAAGACATCAGCCAAGACCGACTCGAACGCTGGGAAGACCTCTGGGTTCCGTACAGTGAATTGAGTGAGGAGGACAAAGAGGATGACCGGCGACTTGTCCAGCGGTTCCTTTCCGAGAAACCGGATTACAGCGTTGAAATCGATACTATGGGTGATACCCAATCAAAGTAATACAACTGGTAGTTTCTGCAGCAATTGTAGCAGTAGTTATGATACCAATCTTTCTCACAGTGAGTGGATTAGGCTCAGCACGAGGTGAGTCGACCTACACTGGCTACGTGGTAGACGCAGAGATGGATAAAGGATTGATCTTCAGGACCAGTCAGGTACACTTGAAGACTCATCCACGTAGCAGTGCGGTCGAAGAGTTTTGCCTCGTCAGTGACCAGCAGGAACAGAAGGCAGAGCAGTACCTCAGAAACCAGCAGAAGGTGACAGTGACGTACAGCAGGCCTTTCTGGGTCAATCCATTCACCTGTGAAGGAGGATTGTCTATCGTAAAATCATTCAACGAGTCAAGCGGGGTCAACACCCCGTGAAGTCTCACTTCTTAAATATCGGTGTATAGATACTATGACTGAATCTGACTATGGAGTTGGTGATATTGTTGTAGACAAAGAAGACGAAAATCCTGATGAAGCAGTGGTGGTCCGTAAGACCGGCCTCAGCATCAAAGAATGGGAAGTCGAATCCGGTACCACTGTTGCGGATACAAATCTTGACTATGATGAAGACGAGGAGACAGTTCTCGTAGCATTCACTCACTATCTGGACGAGTACTGGCCGGAGTGGGAAGATGTCGATGACGAAGATCTCTACTACAAGGTCATGGAAAACAGTCTGACGTGGTATGCCTTCCCGGAATCTCGGCTCGTCCCTGTAGAAGGTGATATGGAGTGACTTGGACGTGCCAGAAATGCGGGTACAACCACGGCGACAGGCGTGTTGAAGAAGAGCTCAGCAGGGAAGAGATAGATGGCTGGTACTTCCCCAGTATACCCGACTCGGATACTGTTGAAGGCTGGATATGCGACAGATGCGGAAACCATCATCCAACTCCAGAAAGAGCACCAGGTGATACGGAGTGAAGATGGAGTATGATCAGGAAGCCGGAGCTGCCGTCCTCGATCTTGTGGAAGATGCGGAAATAGCCAAGACAGTAGACACGGAAACAGGTGTGAACCTTGACTTTGGTGAGGATGGCACCCTGGTATCCATCGAGATCTGGGCCTCAGACAGAATCCCAGAAAAGTTCTTCAAAGCCGAGAAAGTAGGAGTTGAAGGCCTTGAGACTGCAGTTACCTATCTCAAGGATGGAGCTCTGGGAAGGTATCGCAAAGCTCCTAATGTTACTTTGAAAGATGGAGACGAGCTTTCTCTAAAGAAGGATATCCATCTCTGGCTTGCCGATTTGAAGAAGGAGATGGACTTTGACTCCTGGGAAGAGGCTGAAGGAGCTCGAAAGCTTGTGGAGCAGGCAGGCCTTCAACTCGGAACCCACGGCAGGCAGATCCTTCAGGAAAAACTCGAAGAAGACGACGATGAGGGTGATTCTGAATCGAGCAGGTAGTTAGTGCTGAGGATATCGAGCCGATCATAAATCTTGTAGCAGAGCTTGAGCAGGGAAGTGGAGGCCACAACAGCAGGTTTGGTTCTCTCAAGTCGATTACCTGGAAATACGATTCCCGCATCAACAGAGATGATCCTCACATCCAACTCTACGTTAAGATAGAAGCCTGGACGTTCTGGAAAGGCGAGCAACTGGATAACCTGAAAGATAGGGTCCGAGAATTTGCTGACGAACACGGCAATACAGACGACAGAATATTCTATCTGAAGAAGGACAAACCGCTGAGCTTCAGCCTGAAGATACCTCTCGAAGATGGAGGTGAGGATGCTTGAGCGGTTTTCTCTTGGTGACGAACAGCGGGCAAAAGGGATGCCGCTGGCACATCTTCAAACAGGGAAACAAGGAGTGTCTGTGTAGGAAGTACTCGGCTGGCCAGGTCGACGCAAAGGATACCAAGAAAACAGTGTCAGACAGGCAACTGACCGAACTTCTCTGTAGAGAACAGTCTCCCGGCCTCGGGGCCTGGGCAGAGCCTTGCCGCGAAAAAGCTTTAGAGAGTTTGACTGACGAGAAGCAGTTCTCCTGCAGTATCTGTGGCCAGCCAATCTCGAATATAAGCGGTTTGAAGATCCACGTATCCCGGACTCACGGAAAACCGATGGAAGCAGCTGAAGAGATGGCGTCGAAGGGTGGTGCCTGAATCGACATTCTTGACGCAGAAGTGGATTGGAAGGAGGAGTACGGGAACGATCCTCGGCTGCACTTGTCGGCTGAGGATATCCCGACTATCGATGAGCTCCAATACGAAGGATCTGTAGATGAAGGCCTGTGGTACGCTGAGAGCGACGATGGTTTCGTCTCATACTTTGCTTGGAGTGGTGGGCAGCAGGACGGTTACGGAGGCCGTCATTACGATATAGAGACTGTTGACGGAGAGAGTGTTACGTTGAAGGGGCCTTGGAGCAGCCGTGCCGGAGTAATGAACAAGGCCGGTTACGGCCCGTGTATGGATGTCAGGTTCAACTCCACGGGTACTGGAGCAGTCACAGTCGACCTGGGGGAGGATGTCGTCGACGAGTACCTGGAAGACGTCGAGCTCGAACGAGTGGAGAAGTTCAGCAACGACGAACCATACTGGATACCTCAGAAAGTCGGAGGTGAGGAGCTGTAGTGGCTGATCTGGTTTCTGATGAGGACAAGGAGGAGCTTCAGGCCTTAACGGACAAGGACAAAAGCGAAATCAACGACGCAGAGCTCACCAAGCTAACCAAACTGGCGTTAGAGAGGAAGTTCGATTACCCGGAGTGGGGACTGTTCTTCGAGGTGAAAGGGAAGAACGGGAAGATGGCTGACGCAATAGCGTACAACCTCTTTCCCTCCCGGAACTTCAAGACGATAGGCCTGGAGGTCAAGGCCTCACGAAGCGACTGGAAAAGCGAACTGGAGAAACCTTCCAAAAACGACTGGTTCGTAGGCCAGGTCGACGAGTTCTACGTAGTAGCTGCCCAGAAAGGTATTGTGAAGGAGAGCGAGTTGCCCGAGGGTTGGGGCCTATACGAGATGAAAGGCGGCGGCAAGCTCTACGAAGTGGTTGAGTCAGATCTTACAGATCATCAGGACCGTAGTATGGATCCTGAGTTCTACATTCGGGGAGTGAAGAAGGCGGTAGAGAAGATGCACAGTGCCCAGGTCTCGAAGAAGCGAGCCCGGAAAAGAGGCTATCGTCAAGGAAAGAAGGAGGGTCAGAAGGAGGAGAACCTGGATTACAAGTCTGAGAAATTGGTTGAGGACGGAAAGAAGTACAGAGAGCTGAGAGACAGGGTGAACGTCAGTCTCTACAGCTTGGATGACGGAGATATTGAACTCCTGAACAAGGCCTTGGATATTCTGAAAGGCCTTGGTAGCGGTTATCGCAGTGTTGCTTCTGAGTTGGAGAATTTGCAGAGCAAGAATGCGGATGTTCAGGAGAAGATCTCGGAGGTCAAGAGCGACGTCCAGCAGTTAGGTCAAGAGCTGGACGAGAAAGAGGATGTGACACTGGAAAAATTCGGAGGTGGCTCTCAGGAATGACTGATCCCTGTCCTGAATGTGGAGAACCAGTACAGGCCTCTCGGAAACTAACCGAGGGCACCCACAAACACAGCAGCAACTTCCTCCAGAAAATCAATGTAGACGGTTACTGCATCAGCTACGAAACCAGTACCGACACACACGGAGCCAAGGCCTGCGCCAAAATCTACCTTCATAAACAGTCAGAAGGTGAGAATCACCGGTCTTAGTCGATGGAAGAGAGGTTGACGGTTACTACATTGCAGAGGCCTACGACGGCGCAGACCTGGAAGAGGAAGAGATCTTCTACGCTTCCGCCGGCCTTCCAGACTACATCGAAGAACACGAAGCCCGAATCGACGAGGCCTTGGAGCAGAATCCGGACAAGATGATCTTCCCAACCACACTGAAGGAAGCTGGCAAGGCCTTGGATCCAGTCGAAGAAGGAGGTGATGTCGGTGACGTTCGGTAGAGGAAGACCTGATCTTGATGATGTCATTCGCCACGCCCTAGATCAGGGACGTGATGTTGAGATCGACTACGCGGATAAGTACGGCTATGAAATCCTTGTTGACGGGGTAGCGATCGGAGCGGTGACACCCGAAACATTCGGATACAGAATATCGAACAGTGTTGAAGACGAGGTCGAGCACAAGATCCGACAACTCAAAGAAGACTTTGTTTCAAAGCACGAGGAGGCGATTGAGGAATCTGAGAGCAGTCCTTGGTTTGTGAAGCAGCTCAGGGAGAACGGTCTATACACATCCGATATTCTCGAATGGACGGATTTTGACTCGATAAATGAGGTTCAGGCAGCACTGGCCAAAGCCGAACTTGAGGAAGATGATGGAGGTGAGAATCTGTAGTGGGGAAGAACATCATCTCGGAGGAAGAGGCCCGTGAGAAGCTGGAAGCGGTTCTGGAGGCCTCGAGCTGGAGTGGCAATGGAGAACCGACCTTGGGCCAGTTAGTAACTGGAGTGATGTACGCCGTTTCTCCTGAAGCAGTCGTACCTTGGTGCCCGACGTGTGAAAGAGAACTTGAAGCGTGTATCTGCGGTGATGAAGAGGCGAAGAAACGAGAGCGAGAGCGGCAGATGACGAACCTATCTGAAGAGCAGAAACAGCAGATAAAAGACGCTTTTGCTCAGCAATTACGGGATCAGCTTTCTGAGGAGGAAATTGAGGAGATCAAGAGGAAGAGGGAAGCTCAGGAGGACATGGAGTTCTGCCCGGTCTGTGATACGAAGCGGGTGCAGGACTTGATCTACTCTACAGGAGACCGAATCGTGGGCTGTAAACTGTGCCTCGACAGGCCTGAAGAAGTAGTACCGGGTGATGCCTGAATCGGTCTAGGAGCGTTGATTGAGTTCTACCGGGAAGTGTGGATACTTATCCCATTCCACGCAGCGGTCTATATCGTCGCTCTTTGCTACCTGGTAAAGAAGATTAGGAGATTATACTCGAAGCTCAAAGAGAAGGGTGACGCTGGATCGATTTAGAGGAGACTCTTGACCAGCATATACAGCAGTTGACTGAGGTTGACGGCGTCGACGAAGCTACTGCACAAGATCTTATTCAGGACTACGATTACCCTGGTGAGATCTTTACCGACCTCCACTTCAGCACCGTTACTGAGGATCGAAGTTATCCGGAGCTTCCCGTCGACGACGTCGGCCAACTACATAGAGAAATGATCGATGCCGGAATCAACTATTACACCGGAAAGGCAGTGTACCGGGAGGCCACTCAGCCGAGGCCTTCAGACAAGCTGGTATTCAGCTACCCTGAGAGCGAGGATGAGGAGTACGACTTGCTGGGCAAGACCACGGATTCCCTGGCCCACTACTGGAGGGATACGGACAGCTTCCTCGAAGTCAGACGGTTCAGGCATACGTTAGAAGGCGACCTGAAAGACGTGGAGGATGATACAGGCCGGTTCACACACCAACGGGAGGCCTACCTGCAGAAGTACATCGAAGACCGGGAGTGGGAACTCCTTCAGGAACCGGACTACAGCGAGATCCATGAAAACACAGACACTGGTTCTGTGGACCTGCCGGACGAAACCCAGCAAACAAAACTCTCCGACCTGAGGTGAATGATGTATGGCGAAGTACTGTGCGAACTGTGGAGACAAATTGGTGGATGCGATGGATATCTGCCCGAAATGCGGTTCACAGGAGTTCGAGGAAAGAAGATGAGGCCTTGGCAGAAAGCCTTCACCGTCAACCTGTCGGTAACTGCGGTTCTCGTCTATCTTGAGGCAGTGAATCCTCTGTACAGCGAAGTCTTTGCAGCTGCAATCATCGCTGCTGCATTAGTGGGTATCGTGTCTCTCTGTTTCTCTCTTGAGGTCGATAGAGGTATGCGGATTTTGACGTGATAGGCCTCCAGAAGTATTGTATGAGGACCATCCACAAGCCCCCAGTGTTTCTGGTGGAGGTGCTGACACTCATCTCGGTTCGAATTTTCTAACTGGTTCTAAAATCAGAACTTTCCTACCTATAACTACCTCTGACCGGCTAATTGTTGGTTATGGATCGTCGAGAACCTCCAGAGCCGAGAAAACAAGATCTGCACCCGTACCCCTCAGAAGCCGAGGAACGTGCATATCTGAAAGAGCAGGAAGAGAAGGAGTGGGAGAGGCAGAAACGTGAGTGGGACGAGGAATTGAGAAGACTGGATGATGCAGCGGCAGCGATGAAGGAAGAAGAACTCCTGACGGAGGACTACAATCCTTTGCAGCGATCTGGCGAGTCCATCGCCTCGAAGTATACGAAGTTAGCGTTGAAGAAATGCCGAGGAAATGAGTTCAGTAAGACGTGTGCCAACTGCGGTGCCAAGCCGTTCTCTGAAGGCCCTCACCACGACGCATCGTGTTCCCGGAATCAAGATCAATTAGCTCTCAGTACGGATCTGGCGCATAAATACAAGTGCACGCATTGTGATTCCCGTCCGTTCGTTCCTGGAGTTCATCATAAGCGTGGATGTCCTCGCCGTGTGAAGAAACACGTCAAAGACGTAGTCGAGAACAGAGATTATTCCACGACGTGTAATCACTGCGGTGTTAAGCCGCTTTCCCAGGGACCGCATCACAAGAAGGACTGTAAACGGAGGTGGAGCTACGTAGCCTACTCGACCAAACTCGCACACAAGTACAAATGCAGCGGTTGTAACGCCCGTCCGTTTGTCGCCGGACCGCACCACAAGGCCTCTTGCGACCGGCATTTCTTCTCCACCGTGTTCTGAATTGATCAGGTGTTTTTCCCTCTTTCTCGTCTCTGGAATTGTTTTATAAATACTATTTTCTCAACTGGTTCTTATGGTGATCAGCTCATCGCAAACGAAGACAGGTACAGGTTCTCAGACTTAGACGGACTCTATCAAATCGCTCAAGATGAAATGCCGGAAGTCTCCCGGTTTGACGTTCTTGCCTCACATCCCGAGAAAGATGGTTTAGACGGCGTACCGTGGAGAGACGCATTGTATACTGACGAGGAAGAGCCGCAGCTGGCAGGTGAAGTCAGTAGCGGCGACGACTACTACAACATCATACAGTACGGCGATATCCTCGAAGCAGTAGCCAAAGGGATCGAAGCCAGAGACGAAGATATCCAGCCGGAAGGCGAGATCGCTCTCTCCGATACCCGGCACAAGATGAGCGCCCGAATCGGAATGGGTCAATCAGTCGAAGCAGCCCCAGGCGACCGAATCAATCTAGATCTACGTGCTCGTTCTGGACACTCGGGTTACCACGGATTGAAGTTCGACGTCGGAGCGATGCGAGAGATCTGCAGTAATGGGATGATGGCGTTCGTTGCTGATCAGAGCTATGAGCAGACCCATAGTGAAGAGTTCCAGCCGCAGTTGGCGTATCACGCTGTCGACGCTGTTATGGACGGTGCGGATACAGTAGAACGACGTTTGGAACAGGCCCAAGAACGAGAACTACGGAATCAAGATGAAGCACTGCTTGTCCTACAGGATATCGGGATTGATCGTTACCTGGAAGATCCGACCGCTGACCTTCTCACCGCTCTCAACGAAGAAGTCGAAGATCCAGACAATCCTTCCCTGTACGAGACTTTCAACGCCGCAACCTATGCACTGACCCATCTCTCCGAGGACAGGCCTCAGTACCAGTTGGATGACGGCTACGAACAGGCCTCACAGCTTCTCGAGTATGGCGAAGGAATACCGCATCCTGACATTCTCGGTGAGAACGCGGTTCGCCGCAGATCAAACCAGTTGATCGAAGATCCTGAAGCTGAGGAGTACTGGGAAGGCGAGAGAGAATCTCTGCGCGACCTAATGGAGTACCACGAGGTTCAGGCCTAAAGGGTGATAACTGATACAGAGCGTTGACGAGATCATCGAGGAATACGTAGAAGAGAAAGATTACGTGGAGAATGAGAAGCCGTACTGGATGAATCTCACCGGAGGCACCAGTTTTTCCGGTGAGCTCCGTTTTGAACTGGAGAATATCTTCCCCGAGGTGCATTACAAGATGGCGATCGACCAGGCCTTCAGGCAACAAGCACAGGAAAGCTTGAGAACCGATGGAGGCCCTAGGAGAACAGAATATTTCTGGAGCGGAGAAGACGGAATCCTGTACCACACAGAATTTGGCGAAGACATCGTCAACCCGTTCTTCGGCTCAGTACAGGAAGCAGAGCAGTACTTAGAAAGACAGGCTGATAGAAACGGGAAGGAACGATACGAAGGCCTCGTCCTCAGGAAAAGCGGGAATCAGAAAGTGGAGGAAGCGACGGAGGTCCTGACGGAGCAATCCGGGTTAGACCAGTTCGCAACTGATGGAGGACAGGAATGGTTCGAACCTGTTGAGGAGTACTGGCAGGCCTTCGAGGACTTCGAGGAAAGACATCCGCCGCGGTACGTAGATCCTGGAAAACCTGTTGACCACGGCAGTGTTGATTATTTTCCTCACAGGCATTTCCAGCAAGGTGTCAGGGACTCTGTTGAGTCGGAAGAGGAATACCGTGATCTCTTGGATGTTGAGGTGCTGCGGAAGCACGGTGTCGAACCTGTCCTGGATTAGAAGGGTGGTTCAGAAATTCACGAAGAGCTCGAGGAATTAGAAGAGGAGTATCCTCTGGAGGATGAGTTCGGACGGTCCTTGGAAGAGCAGTTGCAGGATAACATTGTTTGGGATTACTGGGTTGACCGTGATATCCACAGTATCCGGGAAGAGTACGTTTCTGATGACGATTTCCAGGACGGTGAGGATGAACTCCCGTTCGGGATGTATGTGAGCTTCGAGGATGGCGGGCCTCAGTTCGAGATCGAGGAACCGTATCTCGCTCCTTGGCACCGGGACATGGCTATTGAGTTACTCGACGAAGGTTACGACGCTTTGGTCAACTGGCGCGAACGATACGAATTATAACTTTTCTAATACAATACTGTTGTAGAAGAGGTGGATTCCAGATTTCGAGGAAACTGAAGGACTTGGTCGACAACATTGAGGAAAAACACGTATGCCAGATCTGCGGCAGCGAACACAGTGACGAACGCGATGCACTCAGCTGCGCTAACAACTGTCTGGACTTCTCCTACCGTTTCCGAGGCTCAGACACGTACCGATACTCTTCCCGTCAAGTGACTTTATAAGTAGTATTCGCCCATTCAGAAATAGTTCCTATGAAGCTGCCTTCCCTGAAGCAAACAGCTACAGCAACCGGAATCGCAGGCCTCGTACTACTACTGTTCCTGATAGGGCCTTCAATGCTCTCCGTTGCTCAAGACAATCGGAAAGAGTCAATCAGTTTCTACCACTTGACCAACAACGCAGGGACAACTCAGGCCCTTCAAGACACCTTGGAAAACAAGTATCCGGGAACATTCACAGATAAAGCGAAGCTCGGGAAGTACCAGTTTGATCTTTCTATGCGTGGCTTGACTTCCGGAGGAGACGGCTGCTTCCTCGTACCGAAAGTCCAAAAGAACGGCGTGGAAGTCGACCAGTTCAATCTCCAAGACAACAAAATCACGAGTTACAGTGGATGGAGCGACAAAAGCGGTACAGGAGGCGTTGAGAAAACATACGGCGACATCAAGGCCTCACTCGGAACCGCTCTCTACATGGACGAGGTAATTTACTACGGCACTTACTTTGGCGTTGATAGCTGTGAAGGAGCATTCAACACATACGAAATAGAGATTCCGTGGAACCAGATCAGCGTCGAAACCAGTACCCCGGAGAAATCTCAAGCCGATAACCCGGTTGCGTTGACCTACACCTTCCACAATCAGTGGAGACCTATGGAAGCAGATCTCGAAGCCGAGGTCTGCATCGGAAACGGGCTGTGCAAAACAATACAGAAACAGAACGTCTCAGTCCCTGTCGGTACTTCAGCTACTACAGTTAGTGTAACTCCGAACGCATCCGGAGAGCTGAGAACAGACTTTGGAGGTTCTGTTGCTTTGGATATGGAGCATTATAGAGCCAGAGGCCTCAGCGTAGACTGTGACAACGACGGCAGCAACGAGCCTGCTTCTCAGTGCTCCAGCATAGAAATCGGAGAGATCCAGGGCTCAGACGTTGTCAAACTAAGGGAAAAGCAGCCAAGTCTTGTAGATCAGATGAGCCTGAGACTTGCTAAAATCTATACTACAGTTGTCGGCGGATTCCCTTTCGTCGGAGCGTGACATCGACCATGAACTCGAGAACTAAGACTACAGTACTTCTATCAGTACTTCTGCTGGCAGTTTCAACCGTTGCAGCAGCAACACCTACCAACCCTGCGAATAGTCCATCCGACCTGCCCGGAGACAAGCCTGACCATGCACCGGGTAACGTTACTCCGAAGAATCAAACAGGTCCTCTCTCAATGATTCCAGGTGCGGGTAACGCTACTTTGCCGTCGATGCCAGATCTTCCTTCTCAGGCCTCCGACGTGGCGAAGTCAGTTACCAGTACAATCGGTGACGCATTCAGCTCTGTAGGAAGCGTTGGTGGCGGTATCGGGTCATTCCTGTCCGAGAATCTGCCTGTCATCGGCGGGGCAGAACAACCAGCTCAGGAACAACCGGTGAATGGAACTAACTCAACCGAGGGGTGAGAATCAGGGATCAGTATAGAGCGGCAGACCACGGCCTACGCCTTTGACCGGATAGATAACTTCCAGACAATATTCGATGTTGATGACGATGATCTCCGGTTGTTGATTGATCCGTGGCTGCATCAGTATGAGGATATGCACAGCGGTGAGACGCTTCCAGAGGAAGAGCAGTACTTTGAGACCTTGATCTACGGAGTTGACGGAGAGTGGCTTGAAGACGATGACATAGATGCTGAGGCCAGTTTCGAGCTCCGGTTCAACTACGACGACGTCGACGTGGACGAGTACCTGGATGTCCTTGAAGCGACCATCAACAGGTTTGAGGAAGAGTACGGCGGCGAAGTCGGGTTTCTTGGCTACCCTGACTTGGAGCGTTATGGTTAGAAGTCGTCAAACCCGGATTGAACCGTATCATCTTCTTCGTCTTCCTCTAAATCTTCTTCCTGCATATCGTCTCGGTGCTCTGGGATGTGCAGTTTCCCAGCTTCCGGACTTTGCTCGTTCCTGTATACGTCCGCGTCTCCTAACGCTTTGAAGAAGTCGTGGGCGTCAAGATCATACGTGTTTTCGAGGTGTGCGACGTCGCTGGTTGCTGCCCAGGAGACCGTCCGCAGGTTACTGTAGTCATCTATGAGGAGTTCGGCGAGAGATTCGTCGACACCATCCACCCGTGCCAGTTCTTCGATGAAGTGGTCTTCCGCCAGTTCGTCGACCTGGATACTGTTGTAGACCTCTTCGCTTCCCCGGTCAAGTACGTGGAACTGGTCCGGGATCTCGGTACCTGTAATTTTGTTGTGGCCGCGTACAACTGGTTCTATCTGAACTTTCTCCAATGCGTTTTCCGGAGCAATTTCCAGGTAGTCAGGCCTGTAGTCTACGAATACGTCGTTCGAGTCTTCGGCCTCTGCTTCAAGGATATCTGCAACGGTGGAGAACTCCGCTCTCAAAGGGATAACGTAGTCTCTGTCCCCGATTACAACGCTTCCCTCAAAGCCCTGATTCAATTCAGGTGTGTAGTCGAGATCTGCGATTGAGTGGAAATCGTGGCTCGGAAGTTCTTCTTCAATTTCCCAAGGCCTTTGATACGCGTATTCTCTCAGGGCCTGTTCTGGGTCACCGTGCTGTAGTCTCCACCGGTCGTCCTCCCGGTATTCATCGGTGCTTGCGTCGTAGCTGGCAAGGATTACTTCGGCGTGGCTTGGTGTGTATCGTGCAAAATGTGTTCGGCCTGTTGCTGCATCGACCCCGATAAACTGGTACTCAGCATTGTCTACAGAAATCTCAGAAGGAGGTTCTGTGACATCCTCGATAACGGTTTCACCAATTAACAAGGCCGGAAATCAAATTTATATAATCAAGGTGCAGCAAGCGAGAAGATGATGCGATTACTGATCGAAGATTTCCTCTGTAGGCTCATCTGAGAATGAAAGAATCATATCCTCAACCAACTCCTGATTTGCTTCGTGGATATTCAGTCCGTGTTCCTGCTCTATCCGGTAGTACTCCTTGATCAGTAGAGCGAGGTACTCACGAGTATGCTTGATGAACTGGAAGTTCTCTAAACGTTCACCGGCGTCGGTCTCTTGCAGTAGGTAGTCAGGTAGTTTATCGAGGTGCGTGGCGTTCACTTCCTCTACCTTCTTGTCCTCGTGGACGATCTTGTTCCGGACCTCTCGTAGGACATCAAAGAAATAGTAGACTTCAACAGGGTCACCGACACGGTCTCTGAGAAGAATAGCTGCGCCAATCGGCATTCGGAAACTCGTTCCTCCCTTAGAACCTTTCAACAGCAACGATTCGAGAGCGATATGGCAGTCAAGGATGTGATCCTCAGCGTGGCCTGGAAGATACGTCCGGTTGTATCGTCGAATCGGGCGATCGAACGTCTCTGAGGTCAGCAGGTCAGCATCTTTCTCCCAGAATTGGTTAGCAAAGGCCCGTGCCCCCCATTCGTCAAGTGAGAAGCTGTGGATGTTCCTGTATTCGATATCGCAGTCAGGATGTAGATGTGCCCGTTCAACAGCTTCAGCGTTTGTTCTGTACGTTAGCCAGTTATTGCGTAGTGCGAATATGGGTCCAAACCAGATGTTGTCTTGTTGTGGCTCGGATAATCTGAGTCCGTCAACGACCTTTCGAGCAATATCTACGGAGATGTCCGTGGCTTTTTCTGCCAAAATATCGGGTACGTGGAAGTCTTGTCGTCTGTCGTTGATCTCGATGGTGTACCGTAGTCGTCCTTCCCATCCCAGCTTTGTGGGGTCTCCGTAGAGGCCTTCCATACTCTTGTTCTGCAGTGCGGCCATCTCTGAGGCCGTGATTTTGTCGAGGCTGAAGTCGGAGGTGACTGTTAGAAGGTATTGTTCGTCCTCGTATCTCGGTGACTGAGGTGTGAAGGTGACTGGTTCGCTGTGTTCTGCAAGACCAGGGATAGGAACGAGAATATCCAGGGTCAGAGCATCATTGAAGTGTATCTCGAGATTGTCTGAGAATGCGGCTTGATAGGCCTCTTCGTCGAAGTCGTAGCCGCCTACGTAGTTGAAGACAGAGTTGGCGAAGCTGCGAAGCCGATGTTCATATGCAGACTCTGTATTTGTGTGGGAGAGGTGGGCTTCCTCGTCAGCGTCTTCAAGCCATTCAGCGCAGTCGTCGAAGTGTGAGATCTCGTCAGGATCAATCAGGTACTCGATTCCGCGGGAGGGGACTGAGATCTCAACCAGTTCAGTACCTCCCTCCTCAGTTGGACACACCCATTCTTCTTTAGGATAGATATTCTCATCTTCGGCGGCTTCGCGTACTGTTTCCGCGTAATCTTCGACAGCAGGGCGTAGTTCATCTTTTAGTTCCTCCGGTGTGACCATTATACACCGAATTGTTATCGTCAGGACTTGAAGTCCGGGTTCCGAAGACTGTCGTGGAGGCCTACGTCACTCGGTTTTCCGTGGGTATCAATGTCTTCTACAGTATCTATGAACTCCTGCAGGGCGGCGTGAATGTCTTGAAGACCTGCTGAATTACCGGCTTGTTCTTCGATCTCGTTGAGCTCCTGCTTCAGCTCCAGCTTCTCTGAGTCTTCAAGCTCTTCTTCCAAAAAATCGATCTGGTCGTGAAGTCGGTTGATGTATTGCTGTAGTTCTTCTTCGCTGTCGAACTCGTCGGGGACACTGGGTACTTTGGTCATAGTTAGTTGTCTTCGAGTTCTGCTTTGAAGTCCTCTGGATCTTGGGTGATGTCTGCACCCAGTGCCTCTGACAGTGCCTTGGTTTCCTCGGACTCTTCGGGAAGACCGTAGTCACTGTCCTCGTCTAAATAGCCTTCTTCAAATTCTTCAATACGATTTCTCATCGCCTGTAATGGCTCTAGAATGCCTTGGAAGCCGCCGCTGCGGGAGGCCTGTTTTTCGATGTCGTTTAGGTCTTGTTTGAGTTCGAGTTTGTCCTTCTCGGAGCTTTCCAGTTCTTCTTCCAGGAACTCGATTTGATCGTGCAACTGGTCTATGTAGGCCTTGAGCTCTTCTTCTGAGTTGAACTCGTCAGGGACTTCGGGGACTTCAGTCATTGTGTGATTTGTTCAGGTGTGGTCGCCTGGGCTGTTTCCAGATCCACCCGGGTTCTCGTATTCGGAGACTTTGTCTGCCAGCGACTTTTCCTCAACTCCACCTTCTTCACCGGTTTCTTCTGAGTCACTGGCTTTGTCTGAGGAGTTGAAGAACCTGCTGTGCTTTTCTTTGAACTGTTTCCTGTTCTCCTCCATCTTGCTGGTTTCTTCGCCTACTCTTTTGGCCTGGCTTCTCAGGTCAGCGGCTATATCCGCTAATTCATCGGCACGGTCGTCGACGTCTTCCTGACGGACTCTCTCCAAGTTCTCTTTCAGTTGTCTGAGTGTAGAGTTGAGATCTGTGAAGCCGAGTGTGTCTCCTACCCGTGCTTTTGACGGTAGTTCGTCCAGTTCCTGTTTGAGTTCCAGTTTCTCCTTCTCTGAACTCTCAAGCTCTTGTTCCAGGAAATCGATCTGGTCGTGTAATTGGTCGATATACGCCTCCAGCTCTTGTTCTGAGTCGAACTCGTCGGGGACACTGGGTACTTTAGTCACGGTCTTGCCTCCTACAGATCTCTTGCATTTCTGGATACTTCTAATTTAGGTATTTGTATAAAATCGTGTTCACCGGTTTGTTGACTCCGACATAGCTTATAAAAAAGATGTTTCCGGATAAGTATGTAAGGTGATACGAAATCGAAGGCCCTTATTCAAAGTACGATAGCTACAGCGTCCCAGAACTAACTGAACTCGACGAAGCGTTTCTCAACCCTAAAACAGCGAAGATACTGATTTCGTTGACTGGTGGTACCAGTTATGCAAGCGAGATCTCCACAAAGGTGGACTGCACCTACAGCCACACCGTCAAGATACTAGACAGACTCGAAGACCACGGACTCGTGGAAAGAGAGAAAGACGGGAGAACAGTTTACTGCAGTCTCACCGATGAAGGCCAGGAACGAGCCGAGGCCTTGGTCAACTTCCTTCATGCAGGAGGTGACACTTCCCAGTGAGCGATATCACAGTTGTCGACAAGAGGGAACTGAGCGATTATAGAGAGTACCTTGTGAGTCAAGGAGTTGGTGCTGGTGTAGCCACAGGCTGCTTTGCGTTCGGTGTTGTAGCACTGCCGAAAGTCGGATTCGCCGGTGCTGGCTTGTTCACAGGCGCAAGTCTGGTTCGTTGGTATTTCACCAGAGACCAGTATCAGGTGGTTCGAAAGGCCATAAGAGATGTAAGAGGTGAGAATCAGTAGTGGGAGAGGCGACAATTCACTACCTGAACTGGGATCAAGAGGCCAAAGAACGTGCCAATGATCCTGATGTAGATGAGCATCCTGCGATGGGGCCTGCTGGAGAGCTTCACCACAAGCTCGGTGTAATGGAGGTTCTCGACGAAGATGAGAAACCTTCTATGACCTATTCTGAGGAAGAGTTTGACGAGTTGTACCGAGAGATCGCTGAGCTTGAAGGATACAGCGAAGACGATCTTGAGCAGCTCTGGAAGGAGTGGAACGCTGGCAGCAGGCAGGAGTCCCAGCAGTTCTACGACGCTGAGGTCCGTTCGATGTCTGTCGGTGACGTCATCCAAGTCAATGGCACGTACTATCAAGCCCAGAACATTGGATTCGAAGAAATCGAAGTAGGAGGTGAGTCTCTGTAATGCCGATTAGAGTAGATTGCGACAGAGAACCCTGCAGCAACGATATCAAGGGAAGCAAGGGAATCCAGATGACAGAGGGAGAAGTCGTCATCAGCTCGGGTAATGCCCACGTCGAGCAGGATGTCTTCCACGGCCTGTTCTGCAGCAAGAAATGCCTCAGAGAACACCTGAAAGACAGAGGTGAAAGCCAGTAGTGACGAGTGAAGAGTTGTACGATGATATCTTTGAGGAGATTTACAGTCGTGCCACGCCAGGCCTTGAGGAGATCGAGGACGAGGACATGGAGTATCCGGATGATGTCAACGTAGCCTACTTGCATTTCATCGACGGCGACGAGTTAGAGGAAGTGATCGAGGACTACTGCGATGAGTACGATGTCCCAGACCACGAGGAGATGCAGGTCAAACGCAACGTGGTTCTTGGTAAAAGCCCGTCCACGAGCCTGGATAACGTGGATAGGGCGAGGGAAGATGCAGGCCTCAAACCCGTATCAGAAATGCTTGAAGGAGAAGGTGATATCTGATTACTCTATTAGAACAACAGACATATGCGACAATCGGCAAAATCTCACTAATCACTGCAATCTTCGGAATGATTGTGACCTGCATTTTTGGAATCGCTGCAATACAAGGCATTCAATCCCTTGAGGAACGGAAGGACAAGCTGGACAAGTATCAGGGTGAAACTTGGAACATGACCCTCGATAACTACCCCAGAGTAGTTCAAGAGCTATGCGAGAGAACCTTTGGACCGAATTACAGCTACGCCTACACAGATCCTGTAGGTGCAGCGTTCGGAGAAACAACAGACTTGGATGAAATCGCCTGTGAGGGCACTGAAGGATACCGTCACATTCCGATAGAGAGTGACCGAGGTGGAAGCCAGTAGTGGAACTCGAGTCTATCGAAGACCTCTACGAGAACGCTTTGATGATGGCGAACGGCGAGTCTCTGGAGTACAGAGATCTTACGTTGGAGAAGGTGGACTGGACGCATCCAGAGCACACGGAGTACGCAGTATTCAACGAGGATGACGAGAAGGTAGAATCTCTCACGATCTCCGCTTACGACTCAGTCGACGATCTTCAGGACTACCTGGACGAGATCGCGGACTACGGCCCCGAAGATATGGAAGACTGGCTGAACAGAGGTGGGACTCTGTAGTGGATAAGTCTGAGATGTTTGCTGGTGCGGCCTTCTTACTGGCTCTATTTGCTGTTGTTGCAGCTGGAGAACCTACCGCTAAGATCGTCACTGAGCAAGAAGTAGTTCATTTTACTGCGTATAACAATTCAACATTTACCCGTGCCTCTCTCAGCGCACACCTATCAAACAACCCCAATAGGAGCGATTTCATCTGTACTGGCGAAGTAACTTTTGAACAGGTCAGATATAGGAATCGCCAGACATCTCTTCCGAAAGCTGGGGATGGCGAAGTAGAGGAATGCGCCGTAGTAGCGGAGGTAGAGAAGCCGTATATCGGTGTTTACGGAGTTAACTTGGTATCCTGGTTCCGTGGGTGGTCAGAAATAGGAGCATTTGTCGGTGGTTTGCTCGGACTTCTGATGTCCATAGTTCTGCCGCCGTACATCGCCTACGAAATCTACCGAGGGAGGCTCGGAGAGGTTGCTGAGGCCTTAGAAGGAGAGGGTGATGCGGAATAGCATCAGGACCCGGGTACAAGGAGGCCGCAGAGCCGGTCGTCGATAAGTTGGAACAGATCCAGTTCGTTGGTGGGTATAGCAGGCACCAAGTGTTCGAGGATTTCCTTGACTTGTCGTTGTATGCCTTGCAGAGCGACGACGAGAATTATCTCGAGGTAATGGACTCGTATGGCGAGGAAGAGGCGCAGCTGTACAGTGAGGCCTTTGGAGAGTTGATGAACGCCAGTGCCGAGGCCAACCACGACTTGCTCGGAGTAGTCTACGAAGAACTTGGGCAGAGCAGCGACCATTTCGGCCAGCACTTCACACCTCACAACCTGTCCGACATGAATGCGGAGATGGTCATCGACGAAGATCCCGACCCGGATAGGGAAGACCCCTACAGTGTCTTGGATCCGGCGGCAGGAAGCGGACGGCTCCTGATCTCCGCAGCGAAGCAGCTACCGGATGAAGCAGAGGCCGAGTTCTACGCAGTAGACAAGGACAGTACCGTCGCAAAGATGGCCGCACTCAACATGTGCTTCTTCAACATGGATGGTTACGTGGTCCACGGTGACTCCCTTACACAGGATTACCACAGGGTGTGGGCGACGGAAGGCAGTGTTTTCGGCGGATCAGTCTACGAACTTGACGATGACCAGTGGACGAACCCTTACGACCAGGAAGTCAGTGAAGAACCCACGGGGGACGAAGTCGACGGAGATACCAGGGAAGGTTCTCAGGAAAATCCTGTAGAGGATTCCAAGCAGGTGGATACGCCGGACATCGATTTCGAGGAAGTCCGGGAAACCCGGCTCTCCTCTTTTGCAGATAATGGTGATGGGCAGTGAATCAGATGTGGCAGAGACACGTCTCCGGAGCCAGAGCGGTTCTAATCCTCTTCCTCGGATTGAATATTGCCTGGATTGAGACCAGTGTGAACGCTATCACGATGAGCGGAGGTCACAAACTGCTGGGCTGGCCTCCCTTCAATCTGTACATGACGGCGGTGGACTGGTTCTGGACCCATCTCGTGCTCACAATCCTCATCACCGCCGCATTGATTTACAGCTACCACACCGTTCCTCCACAGAGAGGTGAACCAGCCTGATGGAGTGCCGGAATTGTGGATGCGCCGATCAGTCTCCATGCGGAGGTGGCTGTGTCTGGATCTTCGTTGATCTGTGCAGCAAATGTACTCCGGAGATCCTGAAGTTCGAGTGTAGGGACGAAGGCCACAGCTTCGACTTCAAAATCCG
The DNA here is from genome assembly GCF_056934455.1 of Haloarcula sp. H-hyl6. Taxonomy (NCBI): domain Archaea; kingdom Methanobacteriati; phylum Methanobacteriota; class Halobacteria; order Halobacteriales; family Haloarculaceae; genus Haloarcula; species Haloarcula sp. H-hyl6. Next base: position 122,455 of record NZ_JBRIIK010000002.1, on the reverse strand, counting down.
GGATGACGGACTGTACGAGGTCGACGGAGAAACCTTCAGCACCCTCGACGAAGTCTCCTGCCCGATCTGTGATTCAGACAACGTCACTGAGAAAGACCGAGGTAGTCCCTGATGGAGTGCAAGAGGAAGAAATGCAGGAACTCGGTGCCCGACTACAGGGAGGACTACTGCAGCGGCACATGTTATAAAAAGGCGACTACAAAAAATCCCCATAGAAGAAGGTGATCTCGATATCGGAGAAAGGATGGTGGTAGCAGCTGAGTTCCGATGAGCAGACACCCTCGAATCTGGTATTATTCGGTCTCTGGTTCTTCTACTTCGTTCTCGGAACGATAACAGCGGTCACGATCAACGTAACCGTGGGACTGACTGTAATCGCTGGAGGATATCTTCTCTTCGCCATAGGATTGTACCACCGAGACCCTGAAGAGGATGAATCAGCCGGGTGACGGTTAAGGCCGGTAGAGACGTTGATGCTTTTTTAGAAGAGGGAGTCGAGTTCAGATCTCAAGTGTTCAAAGGCTGATTCTGCCTGTTCAATGGATTTTGCACCGGTTATCACGGTCTTCCCAGAGCCGAAAATCAGCAGTACACAATCGTATTCAGTAGGGCGGTAGACGAGCCCAGGAAACTGCTCGGGTTCATATTCGCTTTTCTCCAGGCCCAGACCGATTGCGAGAGCGGACAGGTTGACTGACTCATCGAGATCTGCGACACAGACGTAGTTCTGGATAGAGAACCAGTCATCCTCGGCAGAAGGAAGGATTCCATGGTCGTGGAGCGTAGAGAGAAATCCATTCCTTATTTCTACAGCCTGCTGTTCGGAGGATGAACCAGTAATGATGTACTTGCCTGTGCGATAAAGTGTGATGAGCGGATCAGAGTCTTCTAACCGAACGTATGCACCCGGGTATTTTTCAGGGTCATAATCAACGATGTCGTCAAGTTCCTGAGCAACAGCTTCCAGATCGAGTTCCACGCTCAAAGAGCCAGAAGAAACAACGTTGACGACATCCACCATTTTGGCTGTCTCGATAATTCCAGTGTTATCGACTTATACACCGGTGATGTCACCGGAAAACGCTCTGCTGAAATATTAGATATTTTATAAGTTCAAACTCGGTTTTGACTGTCCAAGCAAACTTCTTTGTAGTCATCATCGGAACAAGAAGGTATGCACGAACAAGAACTCGTTCAGGACACCTATGACGAGCTCACAGACATCTACGGAGAGAACCGAGTCGTACTTGAGCCGTTTATCGAGGGACAACTAAGCTTCCGTCCCGACCTTGCCGTCTTAGATGAAGATCTGGACGAGTTCTTTGTAGTCGTTGAATGCAGCACCGTTCTTTCGGAGCACAGGGAGCGAGAAGACCTGAAAGAGCTCCGCCGCTTGATGAATCACTCAAGGGCACCATACGGCGCACTGGTTTCCGAGTCCTTCGAATACATCTTCAAACTCGTTCCCGGTGAAGAAGGCGAACAGGTGGAACGCGAACTCGCCGATTTCCCTAGTGACGACGGTCAGGAACGACGAGCTTTAGAATCCGCAGAAGAGGTTCAGATGAAATTCTGGCGGCTTGCCGAGTACTTTAGAGGAAAGATCGGTAGAGAGATCGAGAGTCAACTCTACCACAGCCTGTTCCGAAAATTGGCCGCTGAACGACACAACTACAACCTTGATATCGACAACCTCTCCGAACAAGACCTGACAGAGATAGACGAACTGATCGAGGAGAAATACCCGCCGTTCCAGGCTCAACGCCACCAGCATGATGTCGAGTTCCAGAAACAGGTGTTGAACACGTTCTACGGCATCGATTTAGACCAAACCCCGCCGGAACTCGCCGAAGCATTCGTAGAACTCGAAGAGAAGTCAAGAAGATCCGCACCCAAAACCACACCTCTCTGGCTGAGCAAAGCCTTTCTCGACCTATCAGAGACTGGTGAAGGGGACGTTGTCCTCGACCCCGCCGCAGGGTACGGAAACATCCTCCGAGAAGCCAGTGCCCGAGGTGCAGACGCACACGGCGTCGAAATAAACATTAACGCTGTAAACAGCGCCATCTTCCTGAACGAACTGTTCGAGACAAACATCTCCTACACAGCGGGAGACTATCTAAAACTCTCACAGATAGATCACAGCTTGCCAACAGAGTTCGACCAGGTCTTCATCGATCCGCCGTTCAACCTACACTACGAGAAGCCGGACGGAACCCCTGCACGGAACGGCGACGAAAAATTCGTCCTCGATTCACTGGAACGGCTCAAGCCTGGTGGCCGCCTAACAGTCATACTCCCGGTCGGGAAACTGTACAAGAGAAAGGCATCCGACTTCCGAGAGACAATCCGTACAGAGTACACCATAGAATCCCTGATCGAGATTGACACCCCGATCTATGACCACACCGGGATCTCTACCGTAATACTGCAAATAGCAAACGAACCCTCCTCACCAAGCGACGAGATCTCTTACGCCATCGTCGACAGTGACGAAAACCCGGAAAGAAGAATCCCAGAGATCGTAGATGACATCCGACTCGATAAGGCCAACACACTGGAGCTGAGCAGGCTGGAAGGTGGATCCTATCTCCCCAGCGAAATCATCCAGATGGACAAGACAAGCCGAAAACTGCAACAGCAGTACGCGGAAGTAGGGGAGATCCAGGATGTCGCTGAGGAAATCCGCGGCGGCACCAGGAAGCCAGACCAAGTCTTCGAAGAAGATGGTGAAAACCGGCTGCCGTACGTCAACATCCGAGATGTCGGGCAGAAACAATACTCTGAGTACCTCGATGTCAACGAGAATATCGTGAGAGCGGACGAGACAGACGTCCTAGTCTCGGCCACCGGAGCAAAGATCCACGTCCACCATCCCGAAAGGGAGATAGCTCCAAGCTCGATGTGGGCTGTCGTCCGATTGCGTACAGAGGAGGAAGCACTGGTGTACGCCCACTTCCTGGATACTGAACTGGCCAGAAACCAGTTGGAATCGATGCAGGGCGGGGCGACAGTACAACATATCCCTATAAGGAGACTGCGGGAATTGTTGGTGCCCAAGTTCTCAGAGACAGAGATACAGGAGAAAGCTGAGGCCATCCGGAAGCGACTGGAGAAAATCGCTGACCTAGAGCAAGAACAGGCACAGCTCCAGGATGACCTCGAAGGGCTCTTCGGAGGTGAATGAATATGAGCCAGTCCTCCGCCCCGCCTACCAACGAGGAGATGATCGAAGAGCAGATCGAGAAGTGCTTCGATCTGCTGGCGGACATCATCGAGCCTCGGATCGACGTCGAGAACGACGACGACGTCTACCAGAAGATAGACGAGTACTTCGGATGGGTGGAACAGTCCACTCGGGCTTCGTTCCAGGACCGGTTTAATACCGCCCAGCTGTACAACTACCTGCGATATGTCTTCCTGGGTCTCGCCGATGAACGAGGATACCGTGACAAGTTACAGCGAGAAGTCGGCGGAGAAATCCGGAACGAAGATAACGTGGTTAACGCCTACCGCTGGTTCAAAACGTACTCAACGGTGCTCCTCGACGAGGAAATCGAGATTTCGTACACCTTCGCCCTGGAGAACCTGAACGAGTACCGGGAAGACGAGATCGCTCACCCCAAGGACCTTCCCTCACCTGACCAGCAGGCCGACCCCGTACTCCTGAGTTCACTTCTCCTCATCTGGAATGCCTTGGAAGGAGTGATCCGGACCTGGGGACGGATCCTGGACTTAGACGAGGATACCTACGAAGAGCGCCTTCGGCTGCTCGACGACGACCACGACTTCCATATTGGATTCGTCGACCACGTAGAGGGCCGAGTCGGATACGTAACCTCATTCCAGGAAGGTGAGGCTGGCAAAAGCATCCGTATAGAGCCCCGGTACGTCGAATACTTTCCATCAGAAGGGGACGTGGTCATCCTGAAAGCGGAGCAACAGTACAACCACAACGACGAACCCTTCAGCAGTCTCACACCGGTCATCGAGAACAACAACCGGGTTCGGAAATTTGTGGAGAGCGACAGATAATGAGTCTGCACATCGTCCCTCACGGAGAAACGACAGTCCACATCAAACGTGGACTACAAGCCTATGGATCCGCCGACCACGTCCAGCTACTGACCAGTGAAAAATTCCAATCAGTCGGGAACGAGCTCGCACAAGAACTCACTGAGTTCGGGTACAACGTCGAGATAGATCTCATAGACGCATTCGACCTACGAGATGTGGTCGATACAGTCGTGAGCGTGGCGAGAGAAAACCCCGACCAGGAAATCTACGTGAACATTACAGGCGGTACAAACCTGATGGCTGGAGCAGCCACCGCCTCCGCCTTCTTCATCGGGGCAACTCCGTACTACGTTCTGGAACCCCAGACTGGAGAAGAATCAGTTGACGAGCTCGTGAAAAAGCTCCCTTCGCCCACCCAACCACTCAATTTCGAAATAGAAGGGCTGCAACTCGATGTCCTGGAAACACTCGGCAGGTGGAACGAAGAAGGACGGAAAGGCGTGATACTCCGGGAGATCGGTGAGGAACTAAGCGAATCATCACAGAAGATCAGCTACCATGTCAGCCAATTGGAGGAGAAGGGCTTAGTCGAAACAGAAATGGAGGGGAGAACGAAACACGTCTACGTAACTGACGTGGGGCGTTTGTACCTGCAGTGGACTTCGCACGAGTAAAACCGCGATTCACAGGTGTCCGAAAATATGATGGAACTACACAATATCGGCGTGAAATCGGCAGCAGAATCGGTAACCAGCAAAGTTGAAGTGGCGGTCATGAGGTGTTAAAGTATGAGTATTAATGGGGAGTCTGACGAGTTCGAGCAAAGTCTCTGGCAGTCTGCGGAAGGTCTGCGTGGCCCGGTAGAGTCAGCTGAGTACAAGCACATCGTCCTCGGCCTGCTCTTTCTGAAGTACATGTCTGACGCCTTCGAGGAGCGCCGGGAAGAGCTACGGGAACTGACCCACGACGAGGATTCGATGTACTACTGCGGGGACGATGATCAAGAGCGTCAATTCATCTTAGAGGACATGGACGCCTACCGCGCGGAGAACGTCTTCTACGTCCCAGAGGATGCTCGCTGGAAGAATCTGGTTGGCCGCGCAACACATCCCGATATTGGCTCGCAAATCGACGACGCTATGCGGGCAATTGAGGATAAAAATCCGGATCGTCTTGAGGGGATGCTCACTAAACAGTACTCTCGAATCCCTCAAGATACACTCGAGGGTTTGCTCAACCAGTTTTCTGAACTCGATCTAGGGAATGGCGACGACACGAACGACGAAGACGTCTTTGGACGTGTTTACGAGTACTTTATCAAAGAGTTCGCCCGGCAGGAAGGGCATCGAGGAGGAGAGTTCTACACGCCGAAGCACGTAGTTGAGCTGATGGTGGAGATTCTGGAGCCGTTTGAAGGCCGTATCTTCGACCCGTTTTGCGGATCCGGCGGTATGTTCGTCCAGAGCCACAAGTTCTTGGAACGGAAAGGCGGCGACGAAGACCAGGTGTCTATCTACGGCCAGGAAATCAACGAGGCCACCTGGCGTATCTGCCAGATGAATCTATATCTCCGCGGAATCGACGGCAATATTCAGCTTGGAGACAGTATCCGTGACGATAAATTCGGCAACCTGAGCGCAGACAAGATCATCACCAATCCTCCATTCAACATGAGTGAGTGGGGAAAAGACACTGTCTCTGACGAGGATCCTCGCTTCGATTACGGTCTACCGCCATCCAACAATGCAAACTTTGCATTTATTCAGCATATGATTCATCATCTTGACAGGGATGGAATGGCCGGAACCGTCATGGCAAACGGGTCTATGTCGGCACAAGGAACTGAAGGAGATATCCGAGAGAAAATCATCGAAGACGATCTCGTTGATGCCATTATCTCTCTTCCCAAAGAGCTGTTCTATACTACCCAGATCCCGGTCTGTCTCTGGATTCTCAGTAAGGGTAAAGACTCGGATCAGTACCGTGATCGAACTGGAGAAACGCTGTTCATCGATGCCCGGGACCTGTATAAATCGATTGACCGTACCACTAATCAACTGACCGAGGACCACATTAACAAAATTGCCAATACAGTCCGGGCATATCGTGGCGAAGACGGCGTCGATGAATATGAGGATGTTACTGGCTACTGTAAGGTTGCGACCAAGGATGATATAGAGGAACACGGATATATCGTGACGCCGGGCCGGTACGTTGGTGTGGAAGAAAATGAGGGTGACGGGGTACCGTTCGAAGTGAAAATGGAAGAGCTCAGCGCTGAAATTCGAGAACAGTTCCAGCGTTCAAATGAGCTGGAGGACCGAATCGAAGAAAATCTTCAGGAGGCAGGATTTTGAGCGACCAATCCGATCTGGCGGCCTTCGATGAGAAAGATGTTGAAACTCAGCCGGACACAGGAAGCATGACTGACTGGGAGGAGCATGTCTTTTCAGATATCATAAATATCAACGACTATCCGAAGCTGGAAAAGGACGTTGAGCAGACGCACGTCGGGATGAAGCAGTTGAAGGAGAACGTCCGCAAGGTTCAGGGGACGTTAAAGAAAGAGTACAGTTACTCAAAGCCACGTTTCGAGAACGGGGATACTCTATTCGCCAGAATAACACCATGTCTTGAAAACGGGAAGACTGCTTTCGTCGACATTTTGGATGACGACGAAGCTGCGACAGGATCTACAGAGTTCCTTGTTCTTTCGGCAACTGAGGATATCCTCCCGAAATTCGTCTACTACACCGCCCGTCGTCCAGATGTCCGCCAGTTCGCCATCAAGCGGATGACAGGCTCTTCAGGCAGACAGCGGGTGCCAACAGATGTTTTCGACGATCTCAATATCAAAGTCCCTCCAATCGAGGAACAGAGGCAGATAGTCGACTTCCTTGATGCCATTGACACTAAGATAGAAGTCAACCACGAGATGGCAGATACTATCGAGGAAACCTGCGAAACAATCTATGAAGAGAAATTCAATGATCTAGGGGAGGATGGATATCTAACTGACATCTCAGAGATCGTATTGGGCGGAACCCCGGACAAGGACAACTCCGAGTACTGGGGTAATGACATAATCTGGGCCAAGGCCAAGGACGTTTCACAATCCTCCTATTGCTTCTTAACAGAACCTGAGAAGTCAATATCTGTTAAAGGACTGGAGGAAAGTTCCACAGAAATGGTTCCAGAGGGTACTACAACCGTGGTTGCGCGGGGTAAGACTCTCGGAGAACTGGTAATGACCGGCCGAGAGATGGCGATTAATCAGACCTGCTATGGCCTGGTGCCGAACAAGGAATTTGACAAGTACTTCCTCTATTTCACTACTAAAAAATATCTCAACGAGCTGCTTAGTAGGTCTCATGGCACTGTTTTCGAGACTGTGACCAAGAGAACGCTCAATGAACAGCAAATAGCTATCCCCGAGAAGGAAGTTCGTCAAGAATTTCACCAGCAGGTTTCTCCACTAATGGAAAAAGCACGTCAGGGTATACTTGAGAATACTACCCTGAAACAGATGCGTGATACCCTTCTTCCGAAACTCATGAAGGGTGAAATCCGGCTTGACGGATAAAAACACAAGTGATCATACACTCTCGGATACAATAAATGGCTCTCGATGAAATGCAGCTGGCCGAGAAACCGGCCATCGAAATCCTCCAAGATCTCGGCTACGAGTACGCCTCTCCCTCTGAATTAGCCGAAGAACGCACTTCCACCTCTAACGTAGTCCTCCAGGAACGTCTTGAAGAAAGTCTCCACCGAATCAATCCTCACATTCCTCGAAGAGGCTTGGAAGAAGCCGTTACGCAGCTCACCAGCACCCAATCACCGAATCTACTGGATGACAACAGGCGTCTGCACGAGCAACTCGTCGACGGCGTCCAAGTAGAGTACGAGCAAAATGGAGAGCAAGTCGGCAGGTTCGTCAACCCGATAGACTTCGACAACCCGCAGAACAACGACTGGCTGATCACCACTCAGTTCACCGTCCAAATCGGAGACAATCCTCGCCGCCGGCCTGATATGGTTGTCTTCGTCAACGGTCTTCCTATAGGGGTTCTGGAGTTCAAGAACCCGACTGATCCGAAAGCCACGCTGGAGAACGCCTACGACCAAGTCAACAACCGATACTGGAACGACATCCCAAACCTCCTACGGTACAACGAGGTTGTCGGCCTGATGTCGATGAACGAAGCATTGGTCGGCGGCTTGAAAGCAGGCTGGGAATGGTATAGGCCGTGGCGGTACATTGAGGAAGAAGGTGACGACCCGGACTACTCTGAGGAAGAAGTCCTGCTTCGAGGAGTCTTTGGGAAAGAACGCCTTCTCGACCTGATTGAGAACTTCGTCGTCTTCAGCGACAAGGACGGGAAACTGGCGAAAATCCTTGCAGGGTACCACCAGTTCTACGGAGTCCGTGAAGCAGTTGAAAGCGCGAAAGAGACGATGGGCAGTGAGCTTGGCAGGGCAGGAGTCTACTGGCATACACAGGGCTCCGGGAAATCCCTGTCAATGGTCTACTTCGTCCGGAAGATACGCCGCAGCGAGCACTTCGGCAACCCAACCTTCGTGATCGTCACCGACCGGAACGACCTGGACGAGCAGATAGTTCACACGTTCAGCGATGCCGGTTACAACGTAGACTGGGCGGACAGCATCGAAGACCTTCGAGACCAGTTGGACCGGAAAGCAGGTGGCCTGGTCTTCACCACTATCCAGAAGTTCCAGACCAAGGACGACGAACGGGACTATCCCGTGGTAAACGAGCGCGAGGACATCATCGTCATGGCTGACGAGGCACACCGGTCTCAGACCGAGCAACTGGGTCTGAACCTGCGTCAGGCACTTCCGAATGCCTCGTTCCTCGGATTCACCGCTACTCCGATCCATGAAGGCGACAAGGCCACTCGAACCACGTTCGGTAATCACGTCAGCGAATACACCATCGACCGATCGGAACAGGACGGATCCACCGTCCCGATCTACTACGAGTCACGTTTCGCAAAGCTCCAGCTCAACAAAGAGGCAATCAGCGAGTCGGTTCAGGAGCTGCTGGATGCCGGCTCAGAAGAGTTAGAGAACGAGCTCGTCGAGAAGTGGACGAACCTCCGCCGGATAATCGAGAACGCTGACGACCGGTTAGAGCGACTCTCCGAAGACATCGTCGAGCACTACAACGACCGAGAAATCGAGGGGAAGGCGATGGTTGTTGCCATCAGCCGGAAGGCAGCAGTGAAATACAAACGGTACATAGAGGAGCAGCCCGAGTCTCCGGAGGTCGAAGTCGTAATCTCTGAACCTGAAGAGTACATCGACGATCCCCCGCCAGAAGGCGAACTGAAACGCCGATTCAAAGACCCAGACGATCCACTGAAAATCGTGGTTGTCTGCGACAAATGGACGACCGGGTTCGACTGCCCTCCACTCCACACCCTGTACATCGACCGTCCGATGAAGAACCACAACCTGCTTCAGACCATCGGACGAGTCAACCGAGTCTACAAGGACAAGCCCGGCGGCTTAGTCGTCGACTACATCGGTATCGCAGAGAACCTGCGCCGAGCCCTGGACAAGTACACGGCAGACATCCAGGATACGGCGATGGTGGACATCGAAACTGCCGTGGAAGTGATGGAGCAGAAGCACCACCAAGTCTCTCAGTACTTGTCGAACGTCGACTACGAGGGCTGGCAGGACCTCAGCGAGGTAGATCTAACCCGACTGATTCACCGAGCGGAGAGTGAGGTAATCGAAACCGAGGAGAAGCAAGAGAAGTTCATGCAGGCTGTCGCCGAATTGAGACGAGCTTTCGCCCTGGTTACCCCGCACGAAGCTGCGAACAAGGTCCGCTCCGACCTGCTCTTCTTCGAGTCTGTTCGGGATAGTCTTCGGTCGCTTGAGGCGGAAGGCAGCCGTCAAGACCAGGATATGGACTCTGCGATGAAGAAACTGATTGCGGAGGGTGTTACAGCGGACGATGTCGTGTCTGTGGCCGGGTTTGACAAGTGGAAGTCCGAGGAACCGATTGTCAGCGACGAGTTCCTTTCCGATGTCGACCGGGTCGAGGAGCCTGAACTCCAGGCCAAGATGTTGGAGTCGCTGCTGAAGAACGAGATTTCGACTCGAAAGCAGCAGAACTTGGCGAAGTACGAATCCTTCGAAGAAGAATTGGAGGACACGCTGAATGAGTACAACAACCAGTTCCTGACGACAGACGAGGTTATCGAGGAGCTGCGGAATTACGCCGATGAACTGCAGCAAGAAGACCGGCGGAAAGAACGCCTCGGACTAACCGAGGAGGAGCTTGCCTTCTACGACGCCATAAGCTCCAACACTGAAACGGAGATACCGGAGGACAAGCTCAGTGAAATCGCTGAAGAGCTGTGTGAGATGCTGAAGGAGAACGTCAACATCGACTGGACCAACCGGAAAGCCATGAGATCGAAGCTGAAGATCCGGGTCAAAGGCTTGCTCCGGAAGAACGGGTTTTCCCATGACGACTATGACCCTCTCGTAGATCCTATCGTCCACCAGGCTGAGGCTCTGTACGGTGATGTCACCGGCGAAGCCGGTTCATGAACCAGGTAGATCCAGCTCTGTAAGTTCCTCTTTCAGGTATTCTACACCTGCTTGAGCCTGGCCTAGTTCCTTCGCACCACCGATAATCACCTTTCCACTTGCAAAGAGCAGCAGAGTAACCTGATGGCCTTCAGGCCGGAAAACAAGGCCAGGGAATTGCTCTGGTTCATACTCCACATTGTTCAATCCAAGCGATATCGCCAGGGTCTCCAGATCAAGTTCTCGCCCGAGGTCCTCCATGCAGACCAGTGTCGAGAGTTCAAACTCGAACCCCGGGGATTCCACTCCGAGATCATTCAAGAGCTCCTGGAACCTCCCCAAGGCCTCCTGCAATGAGTCCTCACTCTCCGCCCCTCGTATCTGAAAAGATCCAGTCCTATAAACGGTGTACGCAGGCCCGTTATCTTCTAACCGGATCGTGACCATGCTGGAGGACTGAAAGTCCGCATCAACATCGGCCAGTTGCTCCTCGAGTTCGTCGACAAGAGCCTCTAAGTCGATTTCTCGGCTGAGAGTTCCGGTCCCCATTGTGCTTACGACCTGCATTATTCAGCTGTTAGTGCCTGATAATCCGTCACAGTGTTTAAATCCGTAGTACCGAGTATTTTCCCTCATTCCCTTTTGCTGGAAGAGATAAGCTGTCGCCAGTATTTCATTAGATAGACTCTTTTGTCGCTGTATGTTTGTGGTGGAGATCAAGACCTCAGCTATCGAACCAGGCAAGAAGTTATTCAAGCAGAATCCTATTCTGTTTCCTCTGTATTCATCTTGAATAGTATTCCATCAAGCCCTTCGCTCTGTATATATCCCCGGAGCCGGACTTCCATCTCCACAAAGTCATGAGGTGCGTTAGTATACGGGATTGACTCCAAAGGCTTGTTCGGCATATTAATCACCTCGGCCACCTCTCCTGGAGTAACTTTCAAATTGAATACTATATCATCTTCAACGAACTCCACACCGTGGCTTTCATTCTCCAAAAGCAGGAGGGCAGAATACGTTTCCGTGGCTTCAGTGAGAACAGGGATGTCCAAGAAGGTGTGATGGGAGTTAGGGAAATCGCTTCCGTGTGTGAACCGGTCGTCTTCTAAAAGCTTTCTTCGGTGCTCTCCGGCCCTGAAGAGGATTACTGAAGGATGTCTTCGGTCCACCTGATCTTCTATTTCATCGAGTAACTCGTCGACAGTATCTACCGTGTGCTCCTCGAGCATCAGCCGCCTCAAAACGTACTCTCGATAACTATCTAAGATACTCCGGAAGTTGCCTGTCGGAGATTTGTGTACTGCTTCCTCAGGCACGAAGTTTCGCTTACGCGGATATCCAACTGAGACCTTGATACCGTCAAGATCCGGAGGGAACGGTTTCTGCTTCAGCAACTCGATTTCTTTCAGTGCTTGCCTCAACAGGCATGAGCTATCAAATTGGTCGTTCACCTCTTTTTCCCAAGAGTCGACGTACTCTAATTCGATAGGATGGTTCCGCATCCGCATTATATCCTGTTTCTCAGCGTGTGACAGTGCAGTATCCAGGGTTTCAGACAGTTTTTCTATTCTCTCGTTTATATCAACCTGGTCGTCTAGGAGGAAGTCCAAAGGATAGTCATCTTCAAATCCTTCAATTGCATCCAGCAGGCTGTTGATCTCAATACGCTCCCTGCTTCCTGTAGGGAAAGGCAGTTCTTTAGGTGTAGAGTTCGAGAAGTTCTCTTGAGTGTCTTCGTCGAACAGATACAGTGAAAACGCCAGGTAGAACGAGGGTATCCAGCTGTTTGTCCCCATAGAGGTCATGACTGGGCCGAGTGACTGCTGTAGTTGTCTGTTTGTCTCCCAATCTTCCCAGTAAGGCACTTCACCGAGAATGGATTGAATCTCGAAGTAGGTCTCTGTAAGAGAGCTAATGGAGGAAAAGTTCTGCTCGGCGTATTTCTGAAGCAGTTCCTCGATAAACTCTTCCTCAGAAATTATGCCCTTTACGTAGAGGTTGTATCCCCAGGAGTATCCGGCGAATTTCTGTATCTGGATTCGCTTCCGGAAGGTGTTAGCAATTTCCTGTTTTTGGTCAAGGAAGTCTTCGTTGTACTCGCTTTCCGGGGTTCCGAGCGGTAGGTACTGGGCTCGTTCAAATGCTCTTACGTCATCCAGATTGTGGTGAAGTCGTTTGATAGACTCCTTACATCCGTTTTCAATAGAGCATCTCCAGAGCTCACGGTAGTACTGGAGAAGAGTATCGATGATTTCCTGGCTTTTAGCTAATCTGTCGACACTGTCTACGTCTTCGAAGGTCTGTGTTGTTCCGTACTGGATATGGCTGTATCTCTCGAAGATATTCCCTACAGCGTCGTCAAATCCAGGGTTAGGATATGACTGCACGTAGCAGCTTGTGATGGAGTTAAGCAGTTGATCGAAGGCCTCTAGATCATTTGCTTGGCGGGAGTAATTGGTGATCGCTGATATCGAGTCGATAATGCTTGTTCTTAGATCCTCGTCAGCACCATTCTCAAGCACTGTATCATACAGCTGGATGTACTGGCGTCTACAGAAAGCGTAGTTCGACCGGAACTGACCATTTGAGTCCGTTTCTCTGTCAATCAGTTCCTGAATCAGCTCTGCGATGTGAGAGAGATTATCTGAGAGTTCCTGTCCTTTTCCCTCCCGTATTGAGGCCTCTGCATTGTCGAAGAAGTGTTCCAGATAGTCTTCGTAGTTAGGCATCAGTTTTCCCTACGTGTCCGCAGTCCACGACGCAGTTGTTCTGTGAGCTCTTCTACTGTTTCGTCATCGATGTCTCCTTCTAAAGAGAGAACTGTGGTATCTTCAGCGAGAGAAAGGCCTACTGTCGGGTTCTTCCTTATGCTGGTAGCAGGCTCTTGATCAACAATATCTGAAACATTCCCCATCCTTCTCAAGTTGATATCTGTGATGACTCCTCGTTTTTCGATGTCTCTTGAAGAAATCGAGGTATGATCTAATCCAAAGTTTGGCATACCTATCGATACCTGTTCGAAGTTGTGTATCGTCTCTGAGAGTACTTGGTTCGGAGTAGAACTTTCTCTTATGAGGTCCTTCTCTAAATCGGCTTTTGCGTATTCTTTAACCTCCTCGTCTAAATCTGTGTAGAACAAGAGATCTAATGCATCCAAGAACCGCCCAGCTACAGACACAATAGACGATACGAACAGTACAGCCGTTATATAAATTGGTAGAAGCCCTACGTCCTGTACTGAAGATTGTGTGAAGGCGATTACTCCAAGAAGCAGGTTAGAGCCAAAGACAAAAGTAACTGTCCAGATTGATCCAATGTCCTCGACGAACAACCTTGTTAACTCGTCGCTTAGGGAGTTACTGTAGATCTCTTCCCAGACGAAAGTCAAGGCAACAAAGCTAAAACCGATAATGACTGCGTGTACCTGCCATGCAGTTCCGAGTACACTGCTCTGGATGTTGAGCGTGAAGTCGTTTAGCAGAGTAGAATGAAGGAGAGAGATTGAACCTCCTACAACCACTGCTGCAACAACTAGAAAAAGCCCTTTCAGAACCTCCACTCTCCGGCGTTCCCGAGATTTAAACACTCGAAGAAGCGGTACAAAGCCTGAGTAGCTGTATTTCCGGTAAAGTGATCGCAGTTGCAGTGACCAAGGGGATAGGAAGAAACCTCGTCTCCACATCCATCCTAAGATCAGGAGGACTACTGCGATGACGGCGGACGTGAGGATCTGCCAGCTCACATCCAGAACCTGGTTGAGGAAGACGAACAGGGCAGATACGATTACAGCTAAAGTCCCGAAGCGTATCACTGAGGTTCCCAGTGATCGCGTGTTCATGACGGATATCTGTCTTCGGGAGGCCATTCTCTTCTGAGGAATTATTCAATCCACTGGTTAAAACATGGTGTTGTTCCGTCTTCTCGTCTCTCTGATTAGTCTGTCCGGAAGAAGGAGGGGCTATGTTTTCTCTACTTTCACTGTGGTTACCTGACCTATATGCCCTTGGCAGTGTTCAGGTCTTGTTAGAGGGCAGCGTTTCCGGCCCTCAGTCACACGCTCCCCGCACCCCCCTTTGGAGGCTAACTATGGCTGCTCAGAAACCCGATCGACTCGGAGTCTGCCCGACCTGCCACGAAGGACTACATCCACGACATATTCTGATTCAGTACGAAACAAGTTCAGGTGAGGAAGAGGCTTGGACAGAGTGTCCGGGCTGCGGCGAGGTCGTCCATCCAAAATGAGTTCCTACCTATTGGAGGAGGTGAAACGGGTTCTGAGACCTTCCGACAAGAAACTGTTTGAGTGCCGGAACTGCGGTTACAAACTGGAGGAAGAAGCGGATGAATGCCCTGAGTGCGGCGCGGAGGATATCGCCACCTACAGATTCGAATGATGGTCTACCCTGATGTAACTGACGAGGATACGCTCGAACACCGTTCCGAGGCTGTCGAAGAGATAGAGAGTTGGATCAGGGAGAACTGCTTCGAGGCAGAGAATATCGGTATCATTGCAGGGCCTCAAGTCAACCGAAAGACCGGGCACTGGTGGGTGCATATCCAAGTCCAGCACAGAAACAGAGGCGAACTCCTTGAATTGGATATTGCGTATGCCAGAAGGGAACTGTCCACGGAGGAAGTTGCTCAGGAGTATTCCCGGCTGAGAGACCTTCTTCGACACCGATTCCGAGAAGCAGATCTGCGTTTCTCCAACTTCAACGAGTACTACGAATCAGTAATCGAGTCGACTCAGGAAGTTGAAATCGGTTAGATCTGCCACCTGATGCCGGTCATCATCGCGATGATCGCCAGCATCAACACAGTTTGAACCAGGCCCCACTTCATCGTAGCTCCGAACAACTCATCCAAGCGCTCCGGGTCAGGCTCGGGCCGGGATAGTTCCACACCCATCTTCGTCGTCAAGTAGTGTAGAGGGCCGAACCCTATCAACAGCATCGTGACACCGATACCGAGAGCTCCCCACAGCCAGATACTCGGAGACTCCCAGTAACCCATCATAGCTGCCAGGCCGATCCCCGAACCGATCACGCCGACGCTCAATGGCTCCGCGACGACCGCCATCTTCGGCACCAACTTCTGATTGATCACTCCTGCTGCGTCATCCGGTACCTCGTCGAGAGCAGGGCCGAGAACAAACTTGAAGAAGAAGTCAAGGCCGAACCAGAACGCTCCCAATCCGACGTGGACGTAGAACAAAGCCCGGGGATCTCCAGAGAGATACGCAGCGATTGGAGCGCCCAAGAAGAGCACGGCTGCTACAGCTGCAAACCGTGAACCAGCGGAATTGATTACAATACCCAGTTCCTCTCGGTGACTCGAAGGCCTGTCAACAGTAGCCATGAATGCTACGTTGTGAACCCGTCTAACCCCTGACGTATACTATTTATGGAAATGCCTAGTTTTGCATTTTCCATATCGAGGGACTGGGGGTCGGATTTATCAGTACTACTCGATATCTACTGTTTTATTGGGTGAAGCACTGTATTTCAGAGGTAGAGTTTACAGACCACGCTTTCGAGAAGGTTGATGGCAGCGAAAAAAGTCGATGCAAACTCCCCGAGTCCATCATCGAGAACTGGATTTTCAGACGGAAGGGTAAACAGTTCTACGACACGGAAGAAGACACGCTCCTGTTCATACATCAGAAGACGGTCGTTGTAACGGATTATGAGCCGGAGGATGATGTCTGGGTTGTCGTAACGGTGTACCGTAGTCAGAGTCCTGGGAAACAAGGTCTTGACCGGTACTCACAGGTTGAGGCAGAGGATTTCAAGGAGTCTCGCCGGGAGAACGAGTAACCCTGTCACCCGGTTTTAAAAGCAGTAGTTGGTGAATAGGTGTTATGCTGGAAGGATTATTGGAGAGCGAATGGACTGCCCTATTCGTGTTCGAGGCCTTTGTCACATTCGCTGTCTTCGGATCTTACCTCGCAGTGTTCTGGGGGCTCGGAGAAATACCGCAGCTGCAGTTCAGTCTCGAATCCTTCCTCAACCAGTACGGAGTCATCTTCTTCATCGGCGTTGTACTTGTCAGGATCGGGAACAAGGTCCTACAAGCAGCGATTCAGGGAATGTAACCTCTTTCGAGGAGACGCCCAGCGTTAATCCACTTCTTCCGCTAAGCTATAAAAACGAGTTCTTGAAAATATACTACAGAGCAATTTTCACCCGCAGGACTCGGAGGAGGATAACCAATCGACTACGTCAGGATAAACGGCACTGACTACAGAATCACGGAGCACGCACGGCTTCGCTGGACTATGCGGATCAACACCTCCGAGAAACTGAACGAAGAACACATCGATAACAGTGTCCGAGTCAACCTTTCCGGAGGATACGAACGAGGATTCTGGAACCAAGACTACGGCGCAGTTCTCCTCGTAAGCGCTGACTCAATCGCCACAGTCATACCTGAAAACGATCTCGGGCTGAGCGAAGATCTGAAACAATGCTGCAGCTGCGAGGCTTTGATTATGGAAGACTGCAGCCTGGATAACTGCCGTTGGTGTGGAGAAGAGAACTTCGAAGAACTGTCGGCCTTTCCTGCCGAACAAGGGTAGGGTAAGAAAGGAAGATACCCCGTTAGAAATCATCGTTTGGTTTCTCGGAAGGCCTACTTCAACTCTCGCAGTGAAACCCGGCGTGAGTGAACCCTGTTGACGCCAACAGTTAATCTCTGACCGACCGAGCCACGGTTTTCCTGGTCCATTGTCATTGTAAGACACCTAGATCTCGTTCAGCGAAGGCTGCTTTTCTTGCTTTTCCCCGGCTTCTTCATCTCCTTCGTTGTTTTCGTCGAGGCCTTCCGAGCTGTCGTTGTTTTCTCGGTATTCGTCTTCGTCGACGTCGGGAGGGAAGAGATAATCTTCCTCATCCTCGTCTTGGCTGATCCAGACACCGTCCTTGTTCTTCTTGTATTCGACGCCGTCCATCGTCATTGTCTCCCGATCCTCACTTTCTTCTCCACTACTGTCGTCTTCTTTCCCGGTGTCGTCTTGGCTACTATCAGCGTCCTCGCTGCTGTCATCTTCACCGGCGAAGATCACGTCACCGCTGCCAAACGACTTCTCCTCTTCTTCCTCTTCTTTTTCTTGGTTGTCATCGCTTTCTTCGTCTTCGTCGGTTGCTGTTGATTCGGAGCTGTCACCGGAAACGATAACCGAATCTCCATCTGCTTCTTCTTCCTGGTCGACGTCTTCAGCGTCTTCTTCCCCGCTGTCCTTTTGATCAGATCTGGAGTCTTCAGAGTCCTCATCCATATCTTCATTCTCTAACGGCTTTACCGGGTGAGCGGAAGGAACATCATCTGCGCTCATCTCCTCAAACTTGCTGCCAGGTATGGCGTCAACGTCGCCACGAACAGCTTTCTCACAGTACTTCTGTTCCCTCTCTTCCTCGTACTCCAAGAGATCAGGGCCTTCGTCTCGGCCAGGAACCATCTCACTGAGACGAGGCTTCACGTAGTTCGGACCACTGTAATTCGCCTTGCCGTGCTCTTTCTCGAAACGGACGAAAATGTCTATTTCCTTCGCGGTCGGCCAGTAGCCTTTCTCACGGTAGAACTCAAGCACTTTCTTGTACGCAAAATCGTACCTGTCCGAGATCTTTCCCTGTCTCTTCAGTTCGTTGTAGGCCTGTAGGCTGGTATCCTTGATTTCGATCACTGATCACCTCCGTTGGCTACGAAATCGATTGTTTTCGAAAGGCTATCTGGATCTACTTCGCCTCGCCCTGGGAGATTGAACTGGTCGACGAAGTCGGAGGCCTCAATTGCTGTACTCAGTGCAGAAACCCTTCCCAAGATAGCCTGTTCTTCGTCGGTTTTCCGTTCGTGGATAACCTCTTGAAGCTCTTCGCACGGATCCAATACGTCGAACCACGCAGCCTTCCTGGAAGAGATGTAGTCGGCACGGTGATGCAGTTTCTCTAACTCCGTCTCTGGATCCTTCCCCTGACACCAGGCACCGTTGTGACTGTCAATACAGCCGAGGACTTCATCCGGAAGATCCGCCTTCCTTCCAAGGAATCGGGATGCAACCCTGTCGTGATCATCTTGGGTCTCATGTTCATCACGAGGAGGAAGGCCCTGCTTGAACAAGTCGTGAAGAAGGATCCCGGCACGTCCATAGTCGAGCTGTGCTTCATCGATGTGTCCCAGTTCTACTTCTGTCCGTGCAAGATCCTCGAAAACTCGGAAACTTCTCTTGGTATGCAACCAGAGACCGTGTTTTCCCCTGGTATCCGGTGGATGGTACTTGCCTGAGGAAGAAGCCGGGCAGGTCCAGAAATAGTCAGGGCAGTGCTGCAGGAATACGTTGATAACCTGCTGCCTCAGTTTGTCGTCTTCGATTTTCTGTATTTCTGGGAGTCGGCGAAGCAGCTCCTCACGGTCTAACTCTGGTAGGTCGTTTTCGATTGTACATCACACTCGTATACGCCGCCTCCGGGATTCGAACCCGGGCAGGGAGGTGTCCACCGCGTTCACCACAGAACTCGCGTCCTGTGTAGCTACTTGCGGCTTCGTCCGAATGGGCCTCCCGCTCTCCCACTGAGCTAAGGCGGCTTGTAATGGATCAGCCGGACTTAGACTAGCCATCCGCCCTTCCTTTCGGAAGACAGGAACTATGGCTCTCGGCGTCAGTGCCTTATCCGGCTGAAAGCCCCTGCTGGGATTTGAACCCAGAACAGTGCGGCTACAAACCGCTCCACAACTAACTCCAGAGGTCTACTACGCTTCTCGCTTGTTGGCCGTTTCTCCCGCTTTTAATCGGGTAGTCCGGCTCCGCTTCCACGACCCGACATGGATTCGGTTGTGCGCTCTGCTCTTTTGAGCTACAGGGGCGTAAAGGATGCAGGACCCTCCCCGGAAAAAGGAACACAGTGCTTCAACAAGGCTGAGGTGTCTGCCCACCCTTCCACCCTGTTAGAGCAGAAGGTGTCTACGCACGCCGGTTCTCGGCACTTATTCAGAGCCCGCTGGTGGAAGACTCCGTGCGAACTCGTTTTTCCTGTTGAAGCAGTTCCCCTCCGAAAAGAGGAACCCTGCAAAAACGGGGGACAGGCAGGAAGTGAACCTGCTTACAGCCATCTGATTTTCACGACTTTAGGGCTCTGCCCCCTCTTGTACCCCGACTCTTTATGCGAGGCCTCTGGGATCCAATACTCAGAGAGATTGGTTGACCGGGGAGCGCCAAGCTGCGGCACCTTCCAGGTAACCAAGTGACATTGCAGCTGTACACTCCACTATGTTCGTCTCGCAGAGATCAGGGAACGTGTTTTGGAGAACTAAAGGCCTTAACCCAGCTTTCCTGCCGTCCCAGGTCCTTGTCTGTGTAGTGTAGGGGGGAGGGAAATCCGCTTCTCCACTACCAGACCAGGGTATGCAGGCAAAAGACCGGGTTTTGTAGAGGCCTTCAGACTGTGCTCCGGTCATTACCGACACGGATGGGTTACCGATCGGTTCCCGGAGACTGCTTCTAGTACCAATTTACCACTAGCCGTTTTTAAATGTTAGCTGTCAAGTCGAATACCTCAATCCCAGTTCTTAGCCGCCTCATTCAGCACGTCACGGTTCTTCTCATTAGCAAGGTGAGCATAGAGATCCATCGTAGTCTGCATCTCCTTATGACCCATCGTATCCGAGAGCTCTTTCGGAGGAACACCGTTCTCGTACATCCTCGTACCGTAGGTATGCCGCAATGCGTGAGGCCTCACACGCTTCGGTTCAGGGACCTCCTCTGTGACCTCTTCTTTCGAGTCGAGTTGTGGATAGAACCCGTTCTCCCAGGCAAGATCTTTCATCAGGTCTTGAAAGTACTTGGTTGAGATATGGGAGTCAGTTCGTGGACTGGGAAAGAGGTAGTCGTCCGGGTTCTCTGTACGACTGTTGACCCATTCGATGAAGTCATCTTGTACAGGGATGTCTCCGAGAGAGTCGAGTGTTGGGACGAATCGAACTCCTGCAGCCGATTTCGTATTCTGTCGTTCGATGTCTACTCCGGTGTTGCCGAAGTTGACGTGTTTTCGTTGGAGGGTTACTGTTTCTTCGTTCCGCAGACCGTGGCCTAAGCAGGTCTTGATCAGCATTCTATCGAATTTATCTGTGCAAGCTGTGAGGAGGGTGGTTATCTCCTGTTTTGTGAGTATCCTTTGTTGTCGGGAGGCCTCTGCCATATATCCTTATTTGGTGAGAGATATTTTTATTTCCTGTTCGCTTTTCTAGACAAAAACGAATAACTTGGTGTGGGAGGTGGCTTCTCTCCGAATTTCTTGGTTCTGGTTTCTCGACCACTTTACCTTTTAGCTAAAAGGTAGTTTATAGCTATAAGTTGGGTCAATTAACTAACCCTAAAAATAAAAAGAAGTGTGAGAAATCTGATGATAAGATGACTGAGCTCAAAGACTTCAGGAGTGAGAAGATCGAGCAACTGAGAAACGATGTCCTCGCCATACTTGAGGAAAATGACGGAGAAATATACAACAGAAAACTCGCTGAAGACGAACTGGATTCTGACACATATAGCTGGTCAGAAAACTCCCTCAAAATGGCCTTGTCCAAGCTCAGAGATAAACTCGAAGAAGAAGGAGAAATCAGAGTGGAAAAGGAGGATACTGACTCAGTTGCCCAGGCCAAATTATGGGTGAAAGTATGATCTCTCAGTCTACACCACATTCTCACTACTATACTACTCATAGGTGATTCACGATTGTCAGATAACCATGAAAACGTCAAAGACGCCGTTTCTTCACAAGACACAAAATCTACTGAACAACCTTCTATCAAAATCAACGTACCACAAGGCCTCGAAGCCGAGATCCAGGTCCGTGAGGAAGAGGACTTGGAAACGGTTCTTGCCAACCTCGAACTACTTGCTCGCCGCGAAGACTTCGACACTGAAGGCCTTCTCTCCCGATCGGTAACGGGGGATCAAGGAGACGAGACCGTCGATGAAGATTTTCTCGGCTGGTTGAATCAGCTGGATGAGAATCTCGGTGAGGTCGAGCAGCATCTTCGAGAGCTTAATCAGCGGGTTGACCGGGGTGAGGACGAACTCGGTGGAGGTGAAGATAGCCAGCTCGCTGAAGTTATGGATAGGATCCAGGAGCTGGATGAAGCTGTACAGGAAATGCCGGACGATGTTGATGACTTGAGGACGCAAGTCTCCACGGAAGAAGCTTCACAGGAAGACAGTTATCAGAGAGAAGATGAAGATTCCAGTGAGCAAGAAGATGACAAAGAGGAACCAGAGGAGGCAGACGAGTCTGAAGGCCTTTTCAGGTCTGTCTCTGACTTCCAAAATCTCAGTAGAGAGCAGAGAGCCGACGAAGTAAAACAGGTCATCGAGGAATATCAGCCGATCGGAGCCTCCGAGATCTGTGAGAAACTGTTTGGTTACGAGGCGAAATCAGGGACGGATGCCTACGTAGCTGTTCAGAACGTGATGCAGGACTTCCGGGATGAACTGGAAACCGAGAAAGACGGTCGCAGCACAGAGTACAGTATACCAGAAACAGAAGAACAGGACTCCTCAGATAGCGACGAAGCCGCAACAGATGAAGACGAAGAGACTCAGCCTGAAACACAGCCCACACCAAAGATAGAATCTGAATCCGTAGAAACAGACATTGAAGGTGGTGAGGACAGAGATTTTTCTGACCAAGATGGACGGTACAGTCTTGAAGATCTGAGAGAAGATGAGGATCTTGACGCAGAGGCAGAGGTCCTGAAGGTTTTCCAAGAGTACCGGAAGGAATATGGGTCAATCTCCATCCCTGAGGCAACAAAGGTATTGTTCGGATTTGAGGCCTCGGAAGAGGATGAAGAGCACCAGGTGGTAATGAACTACCTCTCAGACCACGATTCGAAAGACGGTAGGAAAGTAGAGGAAGTTGAAGGACCCGACGGAGAAACCAGATACAGAATCTGTGGGCCTTTCCAGTTCAAGAACCTGTACTACGACAGTCATCACGAAGTGATCTGCACCGAATGCCCGGTTGGGGAAGAAGCAGTGTACGCACCAAGGAAGGCTAAGAAACATCATGTCAACACAAGGAACGATGGGATGAAACCGCATCACAACTCTTTCGTCTCAGCTCAAATCCCCAGCAACTTCCAAAACGGCGAAACCGTACGCACCATCATTGAACGCGAGTGTGGTAACCAGTGAAGAAGCGACTCACATCCTTCCTCATCGGTACCATCGAGGCCTTCCTCGCGGTCAACTTTATTATCTCCCTCGCCACCTATGCTGCGTACCCTGATTTCTTCCACGTAGGCCTCCTGTTTGACCCTCAAGTTCTGATCCTGACCATCCCTCTCTCCGCAGCATTCCATCTCAACACTAAATACCTGAGAGAAGCGATGGATAACTCCGAAGAAATCCGTGAAAAGTTCGAGGAGGTGGAGCCCGATCTCAGCCACTGAACTTGAAAAATTCGTCAACAACTACAACCAGAACCTCGGTGAGGAAGAAGATCTTCTAAGCAAATTATCCAAGCTCGGTGCAGGCCTCGAACTCAGTGAAGACACATTGGACAAGGCAGCAGAGCTCATCGACAAATACAGAGATGAACTCGAGGTCCAGAAAGACCACTTGCCGCCTGCTTCTCTCCACATCGCTTCACGGCTTAACGACGAGCCCAGGACTCAGAAAATGATTCTCTCCGAATTACTGGCCGATCGGCATATCCTCAATCAGAGGAACATGCAGTACACGGAGAGAGATCTGAAGCGTGGCGTGAAGAAGACTGTGAAGAAACTGAGGACACGCATCGATGCGGATCTGTCTTTCGTCCGGAGTCACGAGCATCTTCCCTACCTTGTCTCTCAAATCGACGAAATCGAAGAAGACAGTGAAGTTGTCGAACTGGCAGAGCAGTACTGCCGGACCATACAGAAACAGGGCGGGTTGTCTCGAAGCAAAGTAGCGATCGCCGGAGCCTGTCTCGAAGCAGCGGTCGAGGAAACCGACGTCGACTACACGCTTACCCACACTCAACTGGCAGAGATCACCGGGATGAACAGCACCACCTTCGAAAACAACTTGGCCGCAGTCAAGGAAACAATCCTCGACTAAACCTTCCTACTCCTCTTTCTTTTTCTAAGCGAACTCTTTGGTGATGCTTGCGCCTATGGCGAGGCCTTGGAACAGTTTCACCGCTACATAGTACCCGGCCAAGAGATACATTATCGAATCCAGGAGAACAATCGCTTGGCCGACGTACAGCAGTGGTTCAGGAGCAGACAAGATCGTGGTATAGAACTCGACGAGGCCTCCCGCGTTCGACGTATTGATACCACGGTGTACACCGTAGAAGAATCCGAAAGTGACCGGAATGTACCTTTTCAACGGCAGGTAGACATCGAGATCTGCACCGTAAAGGTACAATGCAGAGACAAACATGATTGAGAATGCGACGGCCTTGAATCCGAGACTGGTCAAGCCGTGGATGTAGGCGAAGAAAACGCCGGCAGGGAAAGCACCAGCTATCATCGCGAGAGGTGCGTTCTCTGTTTTCTCGTAGACAACAATCGAGATCACAGTTCCGAGGCCGAGAAGTGCGATGTTCTCGCCTCCAGGCGCCAGAATCAGGTTGACGATGTCACGTACTGAGGCTGGTTCACCGGTCATAGCTGCGGAAGCGTACATCCTGCTCGGCAACCTGAAAACACTCAATTGAACGTTTGAGACCAGTGTTCCGAAGTTCAACACAACCAGTGGAAGTACTGTTGCGAATGCTGCTCTGGGCCAAGAGGCCACGCTTTTCGTCAAGCTCCCGCCGACGATGTAGATCATCAACCAGCCGAACAAGGTCAACAGGAAGAATGCAACTCCGAGAATGATGACATCGAACTGGTTTCCGCTTCCTACTGTTCCCTGAATACCGTAGAGGATGAATCCGCCTGCGGAGGCGAGAGTTCCGAATAGAATTACGAATAGGTTGACGTAGTCATACTCAGATCCTTTTGCCGTCTTCAGTAACGATGTGAGATCTACCACTTAGTCAAATCCACCTCTTCCGTGTCCAAGCGATTAGGAGGAAGCCGAACACCGCTGTACCGAGCAGGCCTGCCGAATCTTTCGTCGGCACCGGAACCTGCTGTACCTGTCCTTTGCACTCTCCACTGTCTTCGTAATTGTAGGCGCTGGATAGCTTGGAGGACAGGCACACCTTCTCAGACCGGACCAGTTGATCTGGAAGCTCCGGCACCAGCTTCATCAATTCCTGTACTGGGTCGAACCGTTCAACCGGTTTCACTGTCACCGACAATGGGCCTGCATCTCCCTGACTGGCCTTGGTGTCGAACTTGCAGGTGAACTTGCCGTCTAACCCGAGCTCTTGGAGCTTCTCCTTACTTGGAATTTTGAATCTAGCCTTTAATAAGATACTCGACGACTGCTTGTAGGTCCCCTGAGTCTTGCTCGGAACCAGTGTAGTAATGTTACTGCGGTAAGGCCTCTGGACGTTGACCGCGGATTTAACGTCGACGAAGCTGCAGGCGGTCGAGTTCCCTGTGGCAACGGTGACTCTGTTCGGTTCTTTATCGAAGTTGTAGACAGTGATGTACTTCACCTGGGTTCTGCCGTATCCAACTTCGTAGAACTGCTGAGTGTCGAAAGAGGCCTTCACCGTGGTATTGTTCTTAGGCTTTGGAGGTGGCGCACCTCCTCCTGATCCGCCGCCTGTTCCTCCTCCCTCGCTTGAAGTCCTGTACTTGTACTTCAGGATGCCGTTGTAAGTCCCTTCGTGGAGGGAGGAGTTACCATAGTCATCTGGGACGATTACGTAGATGCTTTCCTGTGTTTCGTTGATGTTGAGGCCTGAACCCGAGGCGTTGATATCTACTGAACTGGATTCTCTGTCGTCCCATTCCGGTGCGTTGTCTTTGTCCAACCCTATCTTCAGAGTGGATTCGTCGGTGACGTTGGAAGGGACTTCGACGTTGAAGTTGAGTTTGACCGTGTCGTAGTACGTGCTCGGCGTGTTCAACAAGACCTCCGTATCCTGACCGTACACACTGCCAGTATTGCAGCTGTAGTCGACGGTGAACTCCTTCTCAGCCTGTGCAGGTAGATCGACGACAGTCCTGTTTTTCTGGGTGCAGGCTTGCTGGTTGAACGCGGCTGTGGTCGACAGGTTCTCGAAGTCGAGGCTTGCCGTGTTGTTGACCTGGGCTGTTCTTGAGGCGTTGATTGTAGATCCGATAAGGACTGTGTCTTTCGCCGGTTTGACCTTGGAAAGGTTCTCCGTGACGTGGTCGACGTCGAACGTCCTGTTCCAGCACTCCTTCGTCAACAAGGAATCGGTCTTCGAGATATTTCCTGTGGTGTCGATGCTGCAGGTGCTGGAGAGATCTACGTTGCTGAGTGAGACATCGAGAGTCTTTAAGTCTGCTGTCAATTCGGTCCTGTTGAAAACGTGCTGCGTTGTAAGCGAGCTCGTCTTCGAAACATTCTGCCCCCTGTTCACCGTGGAGACTTTCTCATTGACAATCCAGTCACCGTGGCTTTCCACAGTATGAGTAACACTGCCTCCACCAGAGAGAAGGCCAGACCACTGATCCTGCGAGTCAACTGTGCCGGGAATGGAGAGCTCGACAGTGTAATTGATCGAGGACGAGGCCCCGTTGCTCAACGTATAGGTCTGGACCAAGTACTGAGTGCTGAGATTGCTGACCTGACCCGTATCCTGCCTGTGCCCGGTATCTGACTCCGAGAGATCTACAGCTTTGTTGCCGGAGTACGCTCCCTTGCTGTCACTGACGTTCACAGTACTTGTGAATGGGAAACCGATGTCGGACTTCAACGTAGAGTTTGTGAACTCGACAGCAGTGGAAAGACCTTGGAAACTACTGATGTCCTTGACACCTACAGGATCGAGGCCGAAGACCAGCCTTCTGTAGTTGGTTTCGTTGACTACGACTTCGCTGCTCGCGATCTCTGGCTTGGCGTTGGTGATTTCGAAGGTGTAGTTGTTGCCGATGCTGGTGACTGCACCGTCATTGTCCTCCGCATTATCTATGACAATGCTGTAGTTGCCAGTACTGTCCGCAGTGATTGTAGGAGAAGCCCAGTACGTGGAGTTGACCTGAGTTCCGTTTTTCGTAGAGAAAACTGTTGAAGAACTGTTCTGGCCTGTAAATCTAGCAGCTACAAGGCTGCCATCAGGGTCAGAGACGTTTACCAAGAGTTTGACTGTATCCCCATACTTGACATTGCTATTATTCAAAGAAGCTGAGTGGAATACTGGATCATAATTTGTATTAATCGCCTCAATTGTTACTGAGCCATCCCCGGCATTTGTCCCCGTAGAATATTCTGTATAATTTGAAACTTCATAATATGGATTGCCGTTTTCTCCATCGAATCCCTCATGGGCTGGACTATAGTCATAATATCCTCCCTTTCCTCCACTTCCTCCTCCGAAGCAAGAGCTAAAATATCCCTCACCTCCTTGACCTGGACTTGAATCAGCATCGTAGCCGTTTTTACCTTCTGAATAGCCTGTTTGTCCATCTCCATTTCCACCTGATCCGCCATCTCCACCGTGTGTAGCATCTTGGTCTCCAGTAGCTCCGCCTCCTCCACCGCCTCCTCCAGCACAAGCTAGGAGATCTCCTCCAGTATATTTTATTGCTGAAGAACCTCCACCACCGCCTCCAGCAGCATTTCCAGCATCACCA
The DNA here is from genome assembly GCF_056934455.1 of Haloarcula sp. H-hyl6. NCBI lineage: Archaea > Methanobacteriati > Methanobacteriota > Halobacteria > Halobacteriales > Haloarculaceae > Haloarcula > Haloarcula sp. H-hyl6. Next base: position 95,164 of record NZ_JBRIIK010000002.1, on the reverse strand, counting down.
TCAAAATCACCAGCGTTACCTCCCATTCCTCCAACTCCAATCGTCAAGTTATTACTCGAATCAATCGGAATTTTAAACTCCATCGTTGCACCTAATCCGCCATTTCCTCCATAGTGATTTGCCGTATCTCCACCATCACCTCCTTCAGCTCCTTTTAAAGTGACATTTAGGAACTCTGCTTCATCTGGAATATCGTAGGTATAAGATCCAACACTTGAGTATGAATTTGTGCCTATAACTGAGGCTGAACCAATTATGTAAGTGTAAATTTCTTTAGGAGGACGGAATTGTACACCATTTTCTGTTTTTACTTTAGCTGAAGGATTGTAAGTGTATTCAGTTTCTATAATTTTGGTGCTATTTCTGGGGAAAGTTACGTTATAGACATGGTAGTTATAGGCTTGTTTGTTGTCTATAAGCAAATCACTGTTTATGCCTGCTTCTTTAGCTTCTGTTAGTGCATCTTCTATGCTTTTGTTTACCTTTTTGTGCCGGATATTGTTGAAATCTATTTTTCTCAGCGTGGCATTTTTAGGTGTTGCTAAGTAGACCAATTCGTTTGCTTTTGGTTCATATAGGTTATCGTAAGTGATGTTCTTGTACGCAAACTCACCATTCCTTTCAAAGCTACCACCTACGATTAGTTTCTCTGTGTCCTTCCCGCTGTAGATATCTTGGTAGCTGTCCTGGACTGTGCCGTTGTAGATCAGGCTGTAGTTGATGATTAGGTGTTCGTAGTGAGCGTTGACGGTGATGTTCCAGGTCGCGTTTCCGAGGACGGTGTTGCCTTGGCCTTCTACAGCTTCATCGAACGAGGACTCGAAGACGGTGCCTCTTTCTGTGGATTCGTTGCTGTAGAAGCTGTCCGAATAGTCGTAGTAGTTCGCTGGAAGGCCTTCTACACTGTCGTTTTGTCCGAGCAGTGCTGAGGCCTCAGGACTCGGATACTCATAATTCGAGGCGAGGCCGTACTGGTAGTTCAGTGTGGATACTCCGCTATTTTCTCCCCAGGAGTCTCTGGTGTAGCTCCAGTCGACGACTGCGTGATCTGTGGCGTTGGGGACGAATACCTGGCGTGGAGTCAGTGTCTTGTTGAGGTAGCTGGTTTCGAACTTGATCGCTGAGTCATTGACGAATGTGGTGTTCACGTTTTCCTCGGTGAGGCCTGCTATCTGTACATCAGCTGCTGCAGCCGATGTTGTTAGAAACAAAGCTGCTGCTAAGAGAACCAAGGCCTTCCTGTCAGACATATAAAAAATAGATGGAACGTTACTTAAAAAAGTGCATTCCATGTAGAGTCAGAGACTCCCCATTCTTACTCCATATTTACCTACCATGTACCCTTTTTATCACCCAGCCTGAACAGCCACTATATGACAATCACCGGTGGCATTCTGTTCCGGGAAGAGCCTTACTCAGATCTTGAGGAGCTCAAAGAGGAGCGTATGGACAAGATCAGCAGTTCTCATCAAAACTCTGCTATTGACGAGATCCCGGATATCGAGGAAGAGGAGTTCGTGGAGAGGACGATGAAAGCTGTCGGCCTGAACATTCCCTCCTTTGACTACGACAAACTGCGGAAAGAGGAATACGGCTCACCAGGGAGGGAGAGGCTTAGGGTCAAGCTGCTGGTCAACGGCAACATCGATCTTCTCGAATACCCTCCCGAGAACGATTACCCAGAAATTGAAGTGGGCGATGTGAACGGGAACTGGCTGGAATGGCGGGTCTCAATCGAAGGAAAGAGCGGGGACGAGGTAAGCCAGGAGATCGAGGAGAAACTCGAAGACCTGCAGGAAGGCCTTGACGCCCTCCGACCCAGATTAGAAGAAGTGAACGAAGAGCTTCGGCAACAGGCGAGAGAAGAGTATCAGACCCGGATGGAGAAAACTGAGAAGCATTCAGAGACGATAGATAACATCGACGTCACCACTCCGGACGAAAAAGAGGATTAGCCAGACCTTCTCTAAAAAGAACAAGAGAGAAGGCGGTTTACACCCTCGCCAACTGGATACCAGACAAACCAGCTAACCCAGCCAAGCCTACAGCTGTCAGGACTTCACCGTAGCCGATCATCGACAACCCTGTTCCGACAACACCGGTCAACAGGAACACCGCCGGCATCCACGCCACGACCCGGACCACGCGAGAACTCTGCGAGTCACGGTTCCAGAGAATCAATCCCGGTGCTAAGAGGAACGCTGACCCGACAGCCAGCAACGGCAAGTCATACAGCAGGCCTACCACTGAGACGAAGACACCGGACAATACTGTGAACGGCATCATCTTGACCTGGTGAGAGACGTGGACGCCGTTCTCCTCCTTCGGAGTCGTATGGAAGAACGCATCACCGCCACGCACTATCTCCACGATCTTCTTCACAGCAGTCGGAGCCAAACTACAGTACACCGCAGTACTCACCGCCAGAAAACTCGCCAGCTGCAACGGTTTGTCCCGCATATCGATGAGGAACGACAGAATCGGACTGACCAGTGTTGCCAACGTCATCATGTAGAATCCGGTGCTGAACTCGAAATCCAGACCCAGTCCGAACACTGCTGTGACACTGAGAATGTACGAAAGGAAAAGTGTGGACAACGGCAGGTTCAGTACCGGGAAAGCTACGTCCAGTTTCTCAGTGAGGGAGGCCTTGCTCTTCAGAAAACGAGGCAATTCCTTGACGATGTACTCTGTCGTCCCTGCACTCCACTTGATGTGCCGCTTCCACATCGCGTAGTAGTCCTCAGGGAAGTCCTCTCCACAGACAACGTCGTCAGCAAACACTCCTTTGTATCCGTGTTCACGGATCCGTGTAGCGAACGCCAAGTCCTCAGACACCATCTCAGGGAACCCGCCGATATCCTTCCAGGCCTTTCGCCGGAATACGGTGCCGTGGCCGAGGAACATTACGAAGCCGTACCTGTTCCGTTGAGGCATATAACGGTCCCAGTGAATATCGATGCCTTTCCCAAGCAGCTGTGCGAACCGTGATTCCTGTTCGTTGGTGTCGTGATTGGCCTGGACAAAGCCGACGTCAGGCGTTGAGAAGTACCGGAGGATCTCGGAAAGAAACGTATCCAGTAGTCTTTCGTCGCTGTCGACGACTGCGAAGTACTCGGCGTCGACCTGCTGGACGGCGTTGTTCAACGCACCGGCTTTGAAGCCTTCCCTGTTATCCCTGCGAATAACCTGGACACTGCTGTACTGCTGGGCGAACTCATCAACCCTTTCACGAAACTTCTGCTCGGTGCTGTCGTCCAGGATGTACAGAGGTGCGTCGAAGCCCTGCTCAACGCAGTCTTTCGCTGTCTCGACGTCGAAATCGTTGAACGTCGGCAATAGAACTGCTGCATCCAACTCCTGCACCTGTTCCCTGTCGAGTTTCTCTGGCGTGGTCCGTGGCAGGTAGCCGAAGAGCTGGACCACGATGTTGTAGATCCCGTAAAACCAAAAGATGGAGATCGAGGTGAGTAGGAATCCGACCACAGTCTTCCCCAGTAATCCGTTGATTGAGGCAACTATCTGCAGTGCTTCACCGCCGAAGAACACGATTGATACAAGCCACGTAGACAGGATTGTGGCGTACATCGCCGGGCTTTTCGCCTGACTGATGGCGTATCAAGCCCTGCTGAGTCTTGAGGACTGTTGACGGGTTTTAGAAGATTGTAGTTGAGGTCCGAGAAGTAGTTTGGTTCGTGTCATATACGGTTCGCCTCTTAGTGGGTGATGCGTCTACCTGAATGATCCATTGTATTAGTACATGTTTACCACTAGAACTTTTTAAAATCCAAGGCCAGGTACGGAATCAACCCGAGGCCTTGATCCCGATCTCTACGGGTTCGAACTCGTGGCCATCAGGCGTATCCACTATCTTCCAACACTTCAGGCCTCCAACCTCTCCCTCAAGCTGCACCACCTGATCATACATCAGACAACTCCAATCCAAGTCAGACTCCAAATCCTTGTCCTCCTCAGAAAGCCGTTGATTGAAATCTGGGTGCGTGTGGAGTATACCGTCAAAGGGAGCGGAGCTGAACAGCGTTGAGCATCTGCCAGCGACAGCATCGTGCTTCGACTTCGTGATATCATCCACAAGCCGTAGCCGAGTCACCTCCTTGTCCTCCACCTTCATACAGAACAAGCGCTCATCCGCAGCGTTGTAACCGATGCTAGCGGCACCAACATTATTCAGCTCTTCAATCTCTTCGGCGGGGAATGTCAAGACAGGTGCTTGGCCGTCATCAAACGCATCGAGGCCTTCACGCATCACAAAACGGGTCTGGGCATCGAAGTTAGAGTTAGTGTACATCGTATAGACGAATCCGCCGGATACCAGGACAGCTGCGAATCCGAGGTATATCCAGTCCTCTAACGTGACTTCGAGCAGCTTTGCGATTAGAGACATACAGAACTACTTCGACCTCTCGTACAACTGAAAATGAGGATCTACTACTTAAGAAAGAAAGGGAGAAAAAAGGAAAGGGAAGTTATTTTGGACGCAGGTGTTCAGAGACGGACACTTTTAGTTGAGCGTGATGCTCGAAGTGACCATCGAAACACCGGTGTCCTGAGCAGGTGTAGCTGCGTTCTCGACGCCCCACTTGACTTCGTTTCCTTCGATGTATGGAGCAGAGTCGAGGACTGCGAACTCCAGGCTCTCGCCGGAAGTACCGTCAGCATCTGCCTTCAAGACAATAGCGCCTGACTTCTCTTTCTCGTAAGCTGTGAGCAGTGGTTCCTTGTCTTCTGTTGCTGGATATACTGCGTAGGCCTTGTCGAATCTGTCAGGTGCAGAGTTTGGCATTGCTATCTTCTCTGCGTTAGGCATTGAGACCTTGCTCAGGTTGGAGCCATCCACTTTGTTGACGAGGACAACCTTTGGGTTGTATGCTCTGTCGTCGACGTTGACGCCGACCTGCATACCGTCCAGGGTTACTCTCTCATCAGCGGATAGATCTACGGATGAAACGGTGTTCCCGTTCGGTCCGAAGAACGTCACGCCGACGTTGGACGGAGATACTCCTTGCCAGACCTTGATGTTGACAAGCTCGCTGACTTGGTCAACGAATTTCTCCTTGACAACTCCGTAGTCGTAGGTACTGTCGAATGCAGTTACCTTTGCTGTGGTTCCTGTTACGAACTCAGTGTAGCTTGCTCTGCTGTCTGCGCCTGCGGATGCACTTCCTAAGTCGTATGTTTCGCTGTCACCGATCCTCCAGGCGTGGGCAGTTGTTGCTACCTGATTGTTTGAGTCTGAGGTCTGGGAGAATGCTGCGATGGAGACTGTTGCTTCATCTCCGGTTGCTACGTTAGGACCAGGGTTTGAGCCGTTATCTGCTGGATCTGAATTTGCTGAACTCATAAACGGCAGGTTGCCTGTGGCACCTCCAACGACGAGGGCTCCGAGAACGAATGCTACGGATATTCCTCCGATAAGCTGTTTTCCAGTAGCCATGTGTAATTTGTCACCTCCTGCGGTGTAGGGTCAGACAGAGACAGGATCAACCGAGGAATAGGCTTTCGACCCAAATAATTCAGAAGTGCTATCGGAGTCGCCGCTGCCAGGCGTATGTGGTTCACTCCGGTTCTCAAATGGCCGGCTCCAAGCCATTGAACCAGAGCGTTCGTGATACTGGCCCTGTGACAGATCCGAATAGCTGAGGTCGAAACCTTCCTCAGGCAGATCCCGTATTTGTTCTCTGCCTGCCTTTAGGGGATTTTGAGGAAAACGATACATTCTATCTACGAATTGATAGTTACTACTTATAAAACCCGTCCGGAACTAAAGTTCGATATCCGGAGTACTGGCACTCACATACAGATAACCCAGTCCGATCAGACCCAACACCGTAGCCAAAAGGCCCAGCGGATCTGTGACCAACTGGTACACTGCTACTGCGATCATTGCACCGCCGACAAGGCCTATAACCAGTCGAACGTGGGAATCCTTCACCGGAATGAACTCTGTCGCCAGTCCGTCAACAAGTTTACCGAGCTTGACTCCTACCAGGGCGAATCCTCCGAGAAACGCGATGAACGTCACGAACACTTGGAACCAGTTCAACGCATTCGCATCGCCACTCCAAATGTTTCCGAAGGCATTCAACGGATTACTTAGCTGAGTGCTTGTACCTGGAAGAGTGAACCGTTTACCGAACAATCCGGTTCCACCGGTAGTTGTCGTACCTGGGTCCCGGCACTCATACTGGACATCGTCATTGACGTAGACTGCCTCCAATTCTCCTGTACAGGTATCCTGTTCCGAGAGCTTGAGGCCGTTAGGACAACTGTAGATGACGTCGTTACCATCCTTCTGCTTCACAACCTCTTTGCCCTGAGTACATTCTGACTGCTGCGTGGCCTCAACCGAGACACTGGTCGAAACCTCGTTACCAGCACCAGTATCCTCCACAGTGATACTGCACTGCCCTGTGTACCGGGATTGAGTCATACTTGTCGACGTGAACGTGACCCTGAAGCTGTAAGACGCAGTCTCACCAGGAGCAACCGTCTTCGTATTCTGAAGAGCATCCGCCTGGAAGTACTGACCGCAGTTTTCGGCACGAGCTGAGAAACTGCCTTCAGCCTCACCCACATTCTTCACATCAACAGAGATCCTGCCACTACTGAGCTCTCCGAAACTGGTTCCATCACTGGAAACAATCTTCGGCCTCCCCACTGGTTTCGAGACAGAGATATACCCGTTCTCGCCAGCATCAACATAGACGTTGAACTCGGGATAGGCCAAGCTACGACTCATATCGACTTTGAACGCACCGCTCTGGAAGCTCGAGTCCAACACCTCCGAATCAGCAAGAGGTGAACTACTGTACTTCTGCTGTGCGTTCTCAGCCTTCCCGTTCATCTGGCTCTCGATGTAGCTCTCGGTAGCTGAGCCAGCTGCCCAGTCCTGCAATAGATCAGGGCCGGAGTTCGCTACGTAGCTCCAGTAATTATTGTAGCGTCTTTCACTGATGATTCTCCAACCGTTCTCGTAGTTATTCCCGTGGAGAGCCAGTTCGTCGTCGACGAGCGGAGGATTCTCACCGGTCTCCAGGTTGCCCTGCCACTTCACCTTCGCATACCGGCCAAGGTTTGAGACTACGCCTGATCCGCCGTCTCCATTTGTAATTACTGCTGTCTGCGGGTTCTTGTTTCCGGCTTGCAGCTTCCATTCTGTGCGGAAGATCTCGTCAGGTGAGCCGATATCCGCGACAGCTCCGTAGTATCCGTTTTTCCTGAAACAGTAGATATCATATTTGTAGGTTCCACTCCAGTAGTCGTACCACTTGTTTCCGTAGGCCTCAACGTCGGTTGTTCCCCATCCTTCTACTGTGTAGGTCTGTGCGTCGTTCAAGTCGGCACAGTTCGAAGTCACCCAGTTCCAGAGTTCCTCTTTAGAACTGACTGTAGTACTGATTCCATCCCAACCGTAGATCTTCTTCAACCCGTTGTCCTGGGCCGGGTAACGGGCGTAGGTATCCTGGTGAGAAACACTCAAAGTCAGGTCTTCCTCTGCTGTAGCTCCAGTCCTGCTCTCGATCTCACTGGATCCAAGATAGACATCGATTTCGTCCGTCGCAAAGTTCGAGACGTAACCAGCCTGGAGAACTTCGCCGTCAAAGAACTCGCTGTTGCTCTTGTATTTAACACTGTCAACAGAGGTCGTACCCGCTGCTGCCAACGAGGTAAACAGTAGAAGAGAAATTCCTGCAATCAAGGCCTTCCAACCCTTATCCACTCTTGATTTCACCTACACACTCGGCCTCCTGGTACAGAGTGCCGTTGATAATTTTGAACGTGGCGTTGGAAGGAATCGAAACTCCACTCTCTGAGGCGTAGTCACGCAGGTCTTGTTCAGAGTCAAAGGTCTGGTTGTTTTGCTGGATCTTGTGCCAGCAGCCATCATCTGTTCTGGCGAGGCTCAATGGTCCGACGTTGAGAGCAGAAGCAATAGTCAAAGCTAGAAGTATTACAACTCCTATCCCTGAAATCCATTTCACTGCTGTCGAACCTTTGCTAGTATTATTGATTGTGTATCACCCTGCTTTGATATCGATCATTTTCTTGACTCCGACTAAGCCGAATCCGACGAAGATACCGTTCGTAATCGCCGCGAACAGCCGTTGAAGGCCTGTACTTGGTGTTGGCACTGCGAAAAAGTAGAACCCGGATGCAGCCAATACCAATGCACCTGTAACGTACAGACTTCGGATGAACGGTACTCGTGCTGGAACCCTGTCGACACTCAACAGAGCAGCTACGATGTAGGCAGCTGCAACTGTTACCTCGGGGTTCTGGAAAGCCAGTTGTATGATCGCGTTGAGTACCACTTCAGTCGTTCACCGGCCAGCTATCTATGACTGAGGTATCTTTGCTGCCACAGCCATTCTCACGGCTTTTGTAGTGGCGGTTAGGTGCAGAGCGGTCGTCCTTCGGATTTGTCCTGTAGGTTTCTCCGCATCCCTTGCAGTGGACCAGGCATCGATACTTCTCAGCCATTTTATCTATATTACAGATGTGAAGATACTCCTTATAAAATGGCGGGACGGCTAGCCGGTGTGCCTGACCAACGGACTGTAAAACTTCACCACAGGACAGTCCTCAACGCCATCGTGCTTCTCCGGGTTGACGTACAAAAACTCGTACTGATTCAAGTCGTTGATCTTCTTCCTCCACTTCTCCTTATCGCCCTGCCCGTAGAGGTTAGTGGAGTTCAACGCCTTACGCCAATCCACCGGGTTCAGGCCTTCACCGATAAACATGTGCGTCGTATCTCCGACGAAGTCATACGGATCTGAGCTTTGAGGGTACGGCAGTTTTGAAGGCCGCTGCGTGCTGAGAATAGTAGCTACATCCGCCTGGCGTCCAGCGATATCAAGGATCTTCTGAAAGTATCTCTTGACGAGGTCGCCAGTGTCTCGGCCCGCAACTTCGTGGAACTCGTCCCCGTAAAGTATGAATGGGCCTTCGATATTCCCCCGCCTGACTTCCTTGATGAAGTTCCTCATCAGGACCGCAACGTAGAACTGGAACTTCTCCTCATCGCCGTAGGTGTAATTGTCGTAGTGCTTGAGGCTGAGCGAGATGACTGCTCTCTTCTCCTCAAGCCTGTGGTTCTCTAACTCGTGTTGTCCCTTGTTCTCTTTCCAGACGTATTCGCCGCAGTCGTGGCACTCCCAGCACTCGATGTAGTTGAACGGGTTCTTACGCAGGTGGGAGGCCAGGATCTTGCTGTTCTCCAAGCTGTTCAATGTCCTCTTGATCGGGCCTTTCAGGTTGTCCGCGTAGTCGATCTCAACGTTATCCAGCTTGGCTTTCAGCGAGGTGAAGTTCTCGTCCTCGATGTTGAGATCTCCGAGCAGGTTGTCGAAGACCTGTTTCTGTGGTTCGCTGTTGAAATCCAGGAGGAACATCAGGTCAGATTTCGTGATGTCCTCGAACCCGAGTGTGAACTGCTCGATGTAGGACGGTTTCCCGTTCCTGTAGTCCTCGACGAGGAACTTCGGCTGGAACAGTTTCCGTGGGATTGCGTGAGGCTCCTCACCTTCTACCAAGCCCATCGTTTCAATCATATTCTTTGAAGCTCCCCCAGAGTAGGAAACTGACTGAAAGTCGTTCTTGACGTCAGAGAAATGGATGGGAGTCCAGCCATCGTCGTGCGCTGTGGAGACAATCCGTTTCCCGGCGACAGTCTTTCCACGGCCTGTAGGAGCTACAAGCAGTATCCTCGTCGTATCCGTCAACTCGATATTGATGGTGTCTCCAGAATCGACTTCATAGGCGACCGGAAGCCTGCCGTTGTAGTCGACGTCAATCTCCTCCTCTTCTTGACTGTACTTCTGATATTTCGGATCTCCGGCCTCAAGTGCCCGCTCAAATAATCCTTTAAACATAATTAAAATAATAATAAAGGTGCTTTTAAATCATTGTTCCTCTTCGCGAGGCGGTCCTTGATTAATTTCGATTTTGTTACTGCTGCCGGAGTCTTTCTTCTTCGCTGTGACGCCTTCTGCCTGCAGCCAGCTGTACTTCCCTTTGAACGGGTTGATCCTGCCCTCTGGGTCATGTATGTCTCCGCTGTACTTCCTGATCTGGTCATCAGAAAGATCGTAGATGTACGCCAGCATCTCTCGCTTCTTCGTATCTCGAGGCCTGCCGATGATCCCGTACATCAAGTGTTTCTCACCGTCAACCCTCACCCATCGAGAATCTGTGTGGAAGTCACGGTTATCATCGTGTGTCTTATCCAGGTTGAGAGGCCTGTACGCGGCTGCGTTCTGTACTCTTTTATTCAGTTTTTCGGGGGCCTTGACTGGCTCAACCTTAGCATTCTTCCGGTCAGAGTCAAAGCCGAAGGCGTCCTGATCCCAGTTGTACCAAGCTACAGCACCTCCGACTATCGTGGACAGTCCGAAGACCCAGCTCCAAGGGATCAGCCCTGTGTAGAAATTACCGAGCAGGAATACGAAGACTGCTGCTGCGTAGATCTCGGCGTCCTTCAATCTAATCTATATCACCTGCGGAAGCGTGACGAGTACAAAGTATCCTGCTCCAGCACCCAGCAGTGTAAAGACGAAGTAACCTACAAGAGCGCCTCCGTGCTTGAGGCCTCTGATAAGGCCTGCTGCTTGTACTATTAGGAAGACTGCAAATGCGATCAGGAGATGAGTCTGAGCGATTTCAATCATAGTACTTTCTTTATGAACTTGTTTTCGAATATTGATTCGATTGGAGGGTTTCCGCCGAATTTGTAGATATTGACTCTTCCTTCACCGTATTCCTGGTAGATCTTGTGCACCAGCCGTTCTTCGTCAATCACTGGTTCTCCGTTCTCTACCGAGTAAGGCTGGATAGGAGCTTCCTCTACCGGTCCTTTGTACTTCGTAACGTCCTTGATATACGGTCCTTGAACCGGTTCCGTACCTGCTTCGTATTCCGCAACCTTGTACCGGTGACTCTGGAAGGTATTGCCGTCTGTATAATCTACAGTGGTTGTTCTTTTTACTAGTTTCTCAGGCAGGTCGTCGCATTTGACGTCTTCCTGTGCTCTGTTGTCTCGCAGTTTTCGGACTATCAGTGCCAGGACGGATCACCAGTGCCGAAGAGAGGGTTATACGCCCTCGATTTTCTCTCCGAAGTTTTCGAACCCTTTCTTCTGGATATTCGTGACTTGGCCTTTCAGGATGTGCTCCTGTTTCCCGAGCTCTTCAGCATACCACTCCAGATCTTTCCCCGGGTTCTCGTTCACTGTCTTGTAGACCTCTTGCTGCAGATTAGATAGTTCGCTCAAATCTTTCTCAGAATCTTCGTCCTGAGCTGAAGACTGACTGCTTTCCGGAGTTGTGGAGACTTGCTGTTCTGCAGTGTCTATCGACCTCGACGTCGAACTCCGTCCCTGTCTTTGCTGAGGCGAGTTGATTTCCTGGGCCGCAGATTGCAAGGCCTCAGCAGCCTCCTTCATATTCTCAGAAACCTCGACGTGGTTCTCACTCAACTCCTCCTCAAGGCTTTCAACCGACTCAGTTACTTCACTAACCACGTCTTGACTCATACTCTGGAACTGGTTCTGACTCTCACTGACGTACTGCTTGGTCATTTCCATGACTTTGGATTCGTCCTGCCTCATCTGTTGCAAATCAATAGCATCACTCAGCAAGTCGTCCTGATCCTTGTACACCTTCAACGCCAAGGCCAAGCGGGAAACCAGCTGCCTGTAATCTCGTATAGCCTTCCTCATCTTTTCCGCGTCGTCGGAATCGACAGCATTCCTTCTCAAGTTCTCCTGGAAATCCTCTTCGTCCCAACGCTGCTCAATCTTTTCAGCCTTCTCTAACGCCATATCTGCCTTCGTCGACGCCGAGTCCTCGATCTGACTCGCGTGACTTCTACGACGGTCCAGGATATCCCTAAGATTGTACTTCGTAATGCTGCCCTGGTCGAGTTCGCTTTCCGTCTTCGACTTCAAGTCTTTCGCAGCCTTGTCCAGTTCCTGATTTTCAAGTATCTTATCTGTGATCTCGTCGTCTTCGTTGTCGAATAGTCCCACTTAGGAAATCACCTTTAGATTGCGTCTTCGAGCGCTACGTCGCTGCAGCTTGGACAGTAGCCATCGTTGTTCTTCCACCGTGATTTTGGATTTGTGCTGTTGCAGTCTGGGCATTGAATGCCGCTGGAATTAGAAGACTGAGCTGCTTCCTTCTTCTCCAATTCCTCACGTTCCTCACGCAGCTCGTCAGCTTTCTTCTCTGCAGTACCTTTCTCCTTCTCTAACTCGCGTATATCTTCTATTAGATCTGAAATTTTACCTTCCAGATCTTTGTTCATCCGGTATCCGATAGTCCTCTGGAACTCATTTTCAGTCAAGCCCGGGACATCCTTTGTAGGCCTGAGCACCATAATACGGAATCCTCCGTCTGTCGGGTACTCCTCAATGTTTTTCTCTTCATCAAGGGCGTAGGGGAACGTTTTGGGTCTTGAGAAGATTTCTGAGCCTTTGGTTCCCATCGGCCTGATTTCAGGTTTTACCCGTTCAGGGTATTCGTCCGGCCTTTCCTTTTCACCGGTGTGGCCGCCAAAGTATTCGCCGAAAAATAGATCGACTACGAGTGGTTCTTTTGCCATAGTATAATTTAGTCACCCAAAGATTCCTTCCTCTTCATCGTCTCCTCCGAGGAAATCTGTTGAAAGTAGATCTGTGCTTTTGAGACGTGTGTAGTACCACGACGGTGCTACTCTGCGTTCCCAGAGGAATGCACCCCAGCCAAGGAATCCGAAGACGAGGAACACCTTTCCCCAGAGAGCGTTGTCCGCAGCTTTCTGTTTCAACCTCTGTTTCTCGTTCTCCCGGAAGTCTTCAGTCTCTTCCTGGACTTGCTCTGGGATGAAGACCCTGGCACTCTGTTTGAGGTTAGAGCCTATCGGCACTGTATCCGCTGAGATGAAGTAGGACACTTCCCACCCTGCTTTCTCACAGCTGTCGCTGTTTACAGGAGTGTAAGTCACGTTCCGGTCGAACACTGTGATTACCTCTTTCTTCGGTACCTTGCACTGCAGGTACTGGCCGTTGAACCGGACGTCGTCGATGGAGACGTGTTGTTTGACGCCTTCGAAGCTGAGCCGTCCGTTGAATCTCTCAGCAACGTTTCCGTACAGTTTGAGGTAGATCGTGGTCGGGCCTTCTACAGTTACTGTGTCATTCTCGTTTCTCAGGAACTTCTCGCCGTTCTGTGTCTTAACTGCCAGTGTCCACGTTTCGTTGGGGCTTTGCAGTGGCTGACTGAAGGATTCAAGCCGTATCTCGACAGGTGTTTCTCTTTCTATTTCTCCGATCTCTACGACGATCTCTGATTCAACCCTGTAGTTTTGAAGCGAGACTGAGGTGTTGACTTCGACAGCGTCGATCTCCTCGACTGTGTATTTGGAGGTGAAGTTGACCTTGTTTCCTGCACCGTCGACGACGTACCCTTCAACGTAGAAAGTCCCCGGTGTATCTGCAGGAGGCCTTACCGTCCATCTCTGCGTATTTTCGAGTTTCTTGAAGGACAGGGTGTCTATTGTCTTGTTCACCGTCTCTGTGGTGTTCCCTGACCGGACCTGGGTTTCATTGAGAATCTCAGCTTCGACCGTAGATATGTTGAGGTTGTCCGAGGCTTCGACGGTGAAGTTCTCTGGGAAGGTTGCGGTGAAGCTCGGTGTCTCCACGGTTCGTATATCTGGTGTTACGTTGTCCTTGAACTGGAGACGTACCGGCACTTCCTGACTATGGTTGTATGACCCGTTCAACTGCAGTGTCCCGTTGTACAGTCCGTACTCTGTTGTCTCAGGTAAGCTGTACTGCAGTACCACTGAAGAGTTGATATCAGGGTAAACTGTGACCTTGTCAGTCACCTGGAGATACTTCGATATGTTCCCGTTGAGGGAGATATCGATCGTAGAATTGGTGTTGCCGGTGAGTGAGATGGTCTGCCCGGTGAGTTTGCCAGACGTTCCGACGTTGATCGTGTCCTCAATCCTGTCCGGCGTCAAGCTCCAGTTGACCGAAGGAAGAACTTGGACCGTGAAGTTGTGAGTGTAGTTGTTCTCCAGTTCGACCGTTCCATCGTAAGTCCCGACCGGGATTGAGAGAGGGATATCCGCTACGATGGAATTGTTCTCAGTCCGGACCGGGAAAGAGAATGTATTCGCGGAGACGTTAGACCCGTTGACTGTACTGTTTGTGGCGAGTACAGTCTTGTTTGAGGGGTTCGCTTGGATCTTGTCAGTATGTGTTGCTGCTGCAAGGCCTGAAAGCAGTAGAAGTAGAGATGCAGCTATCGTGGTCTTGTATTTCATTCAGTGATCAACCTCGTCAGGTCCGTCGAGTAGGTTTTTCAGGTCGTCTTTGCGGATGATTACTACCTCTTCTCCCGGCTCGAAGTCGGAGTTTGCTGGGACTGTAACCAGTTTTTGATTGTTGTAGTCCCTTTCCCAGATCTCCATTGTTTCTATTTCGAAGGGGAGCAGGAAGCTATCCGACATTACTATTAGATTAGTGATAACTCACCACTTTTAAACCACTACGTCGTGGAGTTCGGTAACTGCGGAACAGAAGAGTTCGTCAAATTCGTTGCATTCCCCGGATCCATCAACGGATTCAACCTCTGGAAATCAAACAGCTCAACGACATTCGTCAAAGCATTCAGCGTTCCAGCGTCCGGAACCCATCCTGTCACCGCGAACACGATAGCGAAGTAATTCATACCGATAAATCCCCAGACCAGAAGTGGAGACACGTCAGGATCGAACCAAGCTGCCACGATGTATGCTGCTTTGAAGTACCAGAGAACGTGGGCAGCAGCACCTACAGCCGTTACAAGCAAGGTCAGATACTCCCAACCACTAGCCGTCGGAACTTGGTGAAGCACAGAAATCACGGTCTGGATACTCTCTCCAAGATGGACGGCATAAGAGACTACGACAGGCTTCAAAGCTCCAGTCTCAACTAACTCGCGTAACGCAGCCCTGTGCTCCCAGACAAGTACAGAGCCAAGCGTAAGCCAGCTCCAGAAACCCATATTCGAAGAAAGCAGTGTCCTGGTCCGTGCGAACGCCTTCACCACTGCAAACTTGCCGAGTTGGAAAACAGTGAACAGGCCCTTCAGTAGTTTGAGCAGGAAGTAGAGAGCAGTTCTAACTGCGATACCGGATTCACCTCAAAATAAATTTGCAGACCGGGCACAGAGGGCGTTGGTTGCAGGACTGTATTTCTTCCACGGAGAGCCGAACATCTTCATCACAGATCTTGCACGGCCTGTAGATTATAGGATTTTGATGAGGTATCACAAATCTACTCCTCACTTATATTTCAGTTTTCACTGCTTTTTAAAGCGTGCTCCTCGGCTCGGCCTCAGCTTCTTAACTCCTATTGAGATTATTCTCAGTATGCCGGGATATCTGGACTACGACATCCCTGACTCTGTGGACTACGAGCTCTATTCTCAGTCATCTTGGAGCGACGTCGACGGTTTCCTCGAACAAGGCATTCGCAACGAGAAAGACAGGTTGGAACAGCAACTGGAACAGATCTACCGGCAGCTCGACGAACGCAAAGACATCCACGAAGAGAAAATCGAATCAATCGAATCAGAGATCTTTCGGCAAAAAGAACGACTCGACTCCGCTGAGAGAAGGCCCGGCAACGACGACGTACAAGTCAGAGATAGACTGAAGAAACTCTACCGAGAGAAACGCAAAGCCAAGGAATCACTGTGGCAGGACAAGCAGAATCTTCTACAGGAGAAACGAAGCCTGGTCCGCGAACTCCAAGAACTCGAAGAAAGCAGAGACCTCGAAAAAATCCTGTAGTCCTTACTCTGGAACAGGGACTCTTTCAACAAGCACTTCTTCAGTGGATTCGTGGGCTTCCTTCAGTGCCTTCTGAGGATTAGCCGATCTATCTACACTAGATGTACTACTGGACTCCTCCGACTGATGATGAGTTTCAACCGAGACTTCATTAGATAGTTTTCTCAGATATTCATTATCTCTTAAGAGTCTATTGAACTCTACTTTATCAAGAACTAATACGGATCTCGGCTCATCGTCTCTCATCCGGTTGTCGCTGTAGAAATAGATAGTATCACCTACTTCAGCGTCCCGATGACCATTCTTCTCGATATCCGGATTCTCCATATCCGGGATCTGGACACGGCTACCGGAATGCAGCTTGTAGGTCTGATTGTAGAGTATTTGAAATCGGTCACCCTGAGTATAGGTATCCGCGAGGAACGCGAACTGGGTTTTATGATCTAACCCCCACCAAGTCGTCCGTTCATCGCCTTCATCAATGCTGACAAGGTCTCTGAAGTCTTCAGGGACGGGAAGCATATATCCAGAGCGAACTTTAGAAGTCCGTACTTCCCAGTCCAGAGAGGAGGCATCCTCGCTCATTTAGAAAATTCTAACGAGACTCAGTATCCAAAACGGCTGTGGTTCTCCAGAGAAGTACAGAACTCGACTCAGGATTAATATTCCAATTTTGATACTTTAGTAGTACCCAGCTCGCAGTAGTTTTGGGTGCATGGTTTCCAACCTGCACCAAGGCCTGAAACGCAGCCTGAGTAAGGCCTTCCCGGCGATAGTCGCATTGACACTGTTAACTAATCCTGCAGCAGCGCAGTCAGCGACCGAAGACTGTACGATCCCAAGTTCCCTGCAACCGTTGTTCAACCTGCTAAGTACGTTGGAGACGTTGGCGTTCGTCGCCGGCGTCTCACTCGGCGTCGTCGGACTCTCCACCGCTGGCCTGATGATAGCAGGTCCATTCGGAGAGGACTGGGTTCGACGAGGTAAGCAGGTGGCGAAGAACACCATCCTCGGAGTTGTCATCCTCGCCTCCGCGAACATGGTTGTCTCGTTCTTGATCAGCCAGCTCGGCCCCAGCTTCTGCACCTAACAAACACAATGAATAGGATACTGCTCACAGGCCTCGCCCTCATCGCTGTGGCAGGTCTTCTGGCAACTCCGGCAGCGGCAGATCACCAAGAAACGCCTACGCCGACCACCACGCCAGGAAACGGAAGCGGAGACAATGGAGGAGATGATGGTTCTGTCATCGACCTCAGTGGAGTCATCGAAGCTATCAACACCCTGATTGAGGACTTTGAGGAGTTCACCGGCAGCTGGGACGAAACGCTGGAAGAAATCCTGATCGCCGTCATCTTCCACCCGTTCAAAACGCTGGCACAGCAGCTTGTCGAAGCTCTCTCACACATTCTTACGCACACGCCCGACGTCCATCCGAACCCCGCAGTCGAAGAAGTTCACAGCAGAGTCCTTCTCGTAACCTACGTCCTGTCCGGCCTCGGATTCATGGCCGCCGGATTCCTGTACATCACCGGCCCGCTGTTCGGAGTGTCGTACACCGAAGTCCGGATGATCATTCCGCGGATTCTGGCAGCTTTGATTTTCTCCACAGTCTCCCTACCACTGCTTCAGTACGCGGTCGAACTCAGCAACGCCCTCGTCCACGCATTCGCACCAAACCAGCTGTGGATGAGTATAGGCCAGTTAGCAGGCCTCTCCACAGGACTGGTGCTGGCCTGGGTCGTCAACGCCGCAGTCCTGCTCGTGGTCGTCGTGATGTTCATCATCCGCAACGTGTACATTATGTTCGGAGCAGCGATCTCCCCGCTGCTGGCCTTGGGCTGGAGTGTTCCGAAAGCGAAGCGGTACGCAGACTCCTTCATCGCCGGATGGTGGACTGCATTAGCGATGGCTCCGCTAGATATGCTGGTTCTCAGGTTCAGCTTCGCAATGCTGCAAGGCAACGGAGCTGGTATCTCCGGCAGCATCTCGAACTGGATCCTTGGAGTCGGATCCTTCACTCTCCTAATCCTCGTTCCATACCAGCTCTACGGAGCAAGTCAGGCGGCAGTCGGAGAAGCATACGCCATCAGCAGCGGTGTCAAGAGCCGGGCGAAAGAGGCCTACCGAATCAAACGCGGTAACGATGTTGACGACAACAGGTACCGGCTTTCGGCTGACGAGATGAACAATTTGATGAGCTACAGACGGCGGAAATTCAGGAACGCGGAAAACTTCCGCAGAAACTGGACGCCGGATTCTGAAGGTGGTAGCGATGACTGAGAAGGTCAGGATGCCAGCGGACCTTGACCAGGTTACCTTGAAGCTGCTCGGAAAACTTGACGCTAAAGACCTCGCAAGGTTCGGAATCCCATCCGGATCCGCCTTCACGTACCTGTACCAACTACCGAGTCCATCCCTTGCTGCATTCGCAGGTGCAGGCGTAGCAGCAGGCCTCGGAGCAACCTGGGCACTGTGGAAGCCTTACGGACGCTCCCTCGACCAGAACCTGTACCAAGCACTGCGGTGGACGCTGCAGAACAGAACAGGCGTCGAAACGCCGGAAATCAACGATGGAATCCTGAAGTCAGGCAGTTCCGTGGCCGCCTTGATCGAAGTCGACCCTGTCAATATGGAGCTGAAATCCGGCGGCGAGAAAGCCGCGTTCCACAAGCTGTACCAGGAACTGCTGCAGTCCGTCGACTACCCTCTGAGTGTTTACAGCACCCAGCACCCGTTCAGCTATGCCAAGTACTTCGAAAACCTCGAAGACGGCAACAAACTGAACGAAGACTATCAAAGGCACTGCGAGGACCTGGTGGAGGACGGTAAGAGTAAAACCCGGCACTACATCGAAGTCCGAGTCGAAAACGGCGACAGAAACGAACTGTCGAACCGTGTCGGAGAAATCCTGGAGCACCTGACTTCCGGAGGCCTCACCACGTACCGAGTCACGGAGATAGACAACAGTGAACTCGAGAAAAGTCCGGAGATCAAGCCTCGGTACATCCACCACCCCGAGTCAGAGAAGAGAGAATACAGCAAGACGCTGTACATCTCGGAGTATCCCCGCGACGTAGACTTCAGCTGGATATCGCAGATCCTCCAAGTCGAAGGCCTGGTTGATGTCACCCAGATAGTCTACCCGAAGACTTCGCCGGAAACAGTCTCTAAGCTCCAGAAGCTGGAGAACAAGGCCGAAGCTGAACACCAGTCTCTCGTTCGGAAAGGCTACGGAGGAAGCAGAAAGCTGGAAAGGCTGCTTGACGACATCGACTGGTTCCAGAACCTGCTGGCTGACCAGGATGATCAAGCTGTCAGGCACGGCTGCTACATCACGGCCTACGGCGAAGACGTGGAGGCCTGTGAAGAGACGCTGAGAAAGATTGAGAACAGGCTGAAAACGCTCGGTATCAACTACCGAGATACTGCCCTGCGTACTGATCAGGCCTACCAGTCGACGACGCCAGGCCTCGGAGACAGACTGGAACAGCGTCAGCTGATGCCTGCGGGAAGCGCCGCCTCCGGCTTCCCATTCACACAGGCCTCGACCATAGACGAGAACGGTGTCTTGTTCGGAGTCGATGACTCGACAGAGACTCCAGTAATCCTCGACCGGTTCAAATGGAACGCTGGACACGCAGTCCTGGCTGGAGCTACTGGTTCCGGGAAGAGCTTCTACTCCAAACTGCTGCTGCTTCGCTCAGCCCAGATCTACAACAACCTCGAAATCAAGATCATCGACCCGAAACCTGAGTACGGAAATCTGGGAGACAGTCTCGGAGAACACGCCTCAATCACCAGATTCGAACTCGAGTCCTCAATCGAGGAGGATACCGAGGACCTGATTCAATCCGTCAAAAAGGCGTACAGCCAAGCTCAGGAAAGCGATTCGAAGACCATCGTTGTCATCGATGAAGCACACCGGCTCTTGAAGAATGAGAAAGGCGCATCAGTGCTTTCCACGCTGGTTCGAGAGGCACGGTCGTCGAACACCGCAGTCACATTGATCACACAGACCATCGGTGACTTCTACCGAACCGAAGACGGCGAAGATATCCTGAAGAACATCCCGTGTAAGGTTCTCTTCGCCCACGAGAAAACCGATGACAGCCCTGCAGAGGCCTTCCAACTCTCAACCGTTGCTGAGACCCAGCTCTACAACCTGACGAAAGGTGATCACGACTCAGCAGATTACAGCCAAGCCATTCTCGCAGTCAGCAACCAGGTGGAAACCGACATCAAGATCGAAGCCTCCGACATTGAGGTATCGATAATCGAACACGGCGAAATCCCAGAAGAAAACCTCGACAGCTCTGAAGCGAGTAGTTTCGACTATGGACAACAGGCTACCAAGACAACGACCGAAGAGCCCGGAGTAATCAGAGGCCTCGCGGAATCGATCGCTGAGACGTTGTCAACTATTGAGAGGCCTTCACTGCCAGATATCAGCCTGTCGTCGGAAACTGAGAGCCGTGGAGTATCGACGCTGAGTTACGGACAAGAACAAGAAGAGGAAGATCAGTGGTCTATACCGAAACCCGGCGTTGACCGCGTTGTCGGCATCTGCAAGAAGATCTTGTACCTTCTCGGCGGTGTGGTCTTGGGTGTCTTCGGAGTAGCTGTCGTCCAAAGCATCTGGAAAGTCCTGCTGCAAGAAGTACAGGTTGAGAGCCGATTGATCGGTCCTGGGCTCTTCACCGTGGCTGTCGGAGGTCTCCTGACATACGGACTGTACGTCGACCTCTACAGGACCAAGGACGTCGATCTGACCGACCTCTCCCTGATACAGATAATCAAAGGTGGAGCCCTCCATCTAACTGTTGTATCCTTAGTGGCAGCCGTGCTCATCGTCCTGCCGCTCTTCATCATCAGCAAGGCTGCACAGCCCATCGCAGACCAGCAACTCTGTACTGCCGTCTACGTTGCAGCTACTGTCGTCGAACTCGGAGTTCTCGGCAAATTCGGAGAAATAGAGGGTGATACAGTATGGTCCTGAAAAACAGGCTGTACAGCGACCACATCACGCTTGAAGAAGCGGAAGCTGAGAGACTCAGCTACAGCACCGAGAACTGGTACGACGTCGAGGTCAAGCCTCCGAAAAACGAAGACATCCCAGCAACGCTGAGAGAGTTCGCCGCCGGAATCCGAGAGCTGCAGACGAAGTGGCTCAAGCTGCGAAACGCTTCACCGACTATAGCGTTCGAGATCCGGAGGCACACTCCCGACAAGCTCACGTTCCAGTTCTCTGTTCCAACGAAGAGACTGGAGCGAAAGGTCCGGACACAGCTATCCAACCAAATTCCCGGCGTTGAGTTCAATGACGGAGTCAAAGGCCTACCCGTCGGAGAAGAATCAACAGCAGGCGGCGGATTCCTCACCGCAGGAAGAAGAGACTGGTACCCGTTCCGCCAGGACTTCGACGACCCTCCAGTCAACTCGCTGGTCTCCACATTCCACCGCCACGCGATGCAGAACACCGGCTTCGTCGTCCAGGTCCTGTTCAAGCCAGTCGTCGGTGAACGAGTCCAGAGATGGCTGTGGAAGAAACAGGCCTACAAACAAATCCGGTACCTGAAGAAGGAGAAAGAACAGCTCTGGGGATCTAGATCTCCAACGAAACGTGAGAAGCGGCAGGCCGACAGCATCGAAGCCAAAGCCGGAAACAGCCGCTTCCACACCAGCATCCGGTTCGCCGTCATCGGCGCTGAAGAATACACGAAAAGCCGAGTCAAGGAACTTGCAGGCAGCTATAACACCTACGAGAACCCGGAAACAGGGCAGTACCTCGACACAGTCACCGTCGAGGCCCTACGCAGACAGCGGATCTTCGACTTCCTCCAAGCAGTAGCTGATAGAAAGTACGCAGGTTGGGGCCGACGTTTCCAGGCCTCACTCGACGAGCTCGCTGCGTTCGTGTCGCTTCCGTCAGTCAACCGCGAAAACATCCAGTTCGCAGGACCATGAATCCCGAAGAAGTCCAAACCCTGATCGAAAGCACCGAGAACCTGAGCACTACGTATCTCGGCAGCCGCGAAAGCGATCTCGGCGTCGAGGAGAACATCGGACTCAGCGACGACAAACGCTTCATGCACGTTCTCAATATAGGGCCGGTCGGATACGGTAAGAGCCAGTTGCTGGCCCATGTCGCTCTTCAAGACGCCGAGAAAGACCACGGCCTCGCTATCGTGAATCCGAAAGGAGACCTGATAGACGAGTTGCTGGCCAAGCTGCCAGAGGACCGTGAAGACGACGTCGTCTACATCAACCCGGCTCACGACCCGGTGACGCCAATCAACGTTTTGGAGCCTCATGTCACCGAAGAAATGAGTGAGGCCCAACGAGAGAACCAGAAGGAGATCATCGTCTCCGACCTCATCGACCTGTTCAAACGCCAAAGCGAGAACTGGGGTGACCAGTTCGGACGAGTCCTCGAAACCCTGCTCCGGGCACACCTCGACCTCAACATCAAGAAAAACAAAGGTAACAGCCTGCTCGACGTCTTCCGCTGCGTCGTCAACCAAGACAGCCTCACAGAACTCATCGACGAGACAGAGGACGAGATAATCCGCGAGCAACTGGTCCGGGTCAAAGAAAATATGACTAGCTACGAGATGGAGCCCCTGCAGCGCCGTCTCAACGACTTCGTGATGAACCCGACCATCCGCAGAGTCATCGGCCCCGAAGAATCCGGAGTCGACTTCCGCGAAGCCGTGAACAACGGGAAAATCGTCCTGGTCGACATTCAGAAAGGCGAGGTCGGAGACACCGTCTCACAGCTCGTCGGATCCATCGTGATCACGAAGATCTGGGCAGCGGCACAGAGCCGGGTCACCCAGCCAGCAGAACACCGCACCCCGTTCTATCTCTACGTCGATGAGCTGCAGAACTTCGGCGGCGAAGGAAGCAACTTCACGAAAATCCTCTCTGAAGCCCGTGAATACCGGCTTGGATGCTGGCTCGCCACTCAGTATCTCCACCAATTGGCTACGGATATGCGGCGTGCAGTGACCAACAACTGCCGTACCAAGATCGCATTCAACCCGTCCGGTAGCGAAGACGAAGCCCGGATCGCAGGAATGTTCCAAGGTCTCTCGAAACAGCGGTTGAAGAGCCTGGGTAAGTACCGTGCTGCGGTACAGCAACCGAGCGAGAAAAGCCATAACTCCGCTACGTTGTTCGACACCTATCCGCCGTGGAACGGAGACTACAGCGACGTCGACGACCTCAAAGAACAGGGAACGGCTGCCACTTCACAGGGAACGTCTCAGGTGAAGGCCTCGCAAAGTCTCGGACAAGGAAACAACGCTGGAGGAGACAAGCACCGTGAACTACTCGCAGAAGCGAAGAAGCAATTGAGTGAACGTGGCTTCCAGGTCAACCTGCTGTATCAGGATACGGGAGATGACAAGCCGGATGGCCACGTCCACTTGCCGGATGGAGATATCGCACACTTGGAGGCAGAGCATTCGACGCTGTCTCGGCCCGTCAAAGTGCTGCGGAATCTGAAGCGTGCTGCTGAAGAGAACCGTGAAGTGTTCTACGTCGTTGAGGAAGGGAAAGCTGCCAAGCTGCAGAACATCGTTAGTGATCCGAAGAACCGTCGTGGCAGCGAGTACGAAGACGAGAACGGCAGCTACAGCTACTACACTGACAAGGACGGTGAGGCCTTCACCGAGTTCGAGGAACTTGAGAAAGCTGAGTATCGTGTGATCGAGGTTAGCGAAGGAGAACTTCAGGTCCACGACGAAGAAGTCAAAGCTGAGTGCCCTGCGCTCGGAGAGAACAGCGAAGAAGAGTTGGAGTCGTTCTGCCTGCACCGGGAGGAAGACGGATTCTGCACTGAGCTCGAACAGCAGTGTGTCCTGCTCGAAGAAGAATGAGTGAAGAAGACCGATTTGATACGGTTCGTGACAAGGACCACGTCGTCCTCCAGCACATCGAAGAGGGACGTGACGACGTCCAGAAGATCACTGCGGAGACCACGTTGGAGAACCACCACGTCTCCTACAGCCTCGAGAAACTGGAAGATCTCGGCCTGGTCACGGTAGAGAAGCCGGACAAAATGGTGGAAAGGGTCGTCGACGGCCAGAAACGTGTGTTCCAGCATCCGAAGCAGGCAGAGCTCACGGACAAAGGCCTTCGGTACCTAGAGGATTCAGAGTCAGAGGACGTAACTGAGTATGAGGACTTGAGTCACGCAGAGCTCGTTGACAGGGTCAGGGATTTAGAGGATGAAGTGGAGGAACTGAAGGAATCGTTCAGGTTGTTCAAGAAGCAGATTCAGCAGAAGATGTAGCCCCCCACACACTTGTTTTAAAAAATATACAACTATAGTAACACTGTATGGAAGAACCCATCAGAGACATCCTTAATCAGTTCCCTTACCCTCGCGGAAAAGACCAAGACAAAGTCCTGGCAACCTACTTCGAAGCCAAAATAACCGAGAACAGAACCAACGCAGCAGACACCGCCGACATCAACTACAGGACTGCGAAAAAGATCGAAGAAACCTACGAAGACCTGTCCGAGCAGGAGAAAAGAAAACTGGACAGACACCTCCACCAGAAACGAATCGAAGACAGCGGTCAAGTTGAAACAGACGAAGAAGGCCTACCAGCATAGATCTCATTTCTTCTCACTTCTTTCTCACACAGTTGTCTACAGAATCGGTTCGAAACGGTAGGGCAAAACAACGTATAGAGGCCTCAAGGCCCGGAAATATAGGAGCACGTTTTCATCAAAATCGAGAAAATTTCGAACCGACTTGCAACCGGACAGTGACAAATCGGAGGGCAAATTGACGAGTTAGCACGTCTGAAGGACATCTATATGCCTCAGCGATTTTTTTAAAGACGTCTAGGACACACCCACATCCCTTTCGAACCGTTCGAGTGTTCAAAGAAACTCAGTATAACACTGTTATATTACTGTACTTATTATACAATAACAAGTACCAAATGGGTTTTTGCGGTAGTAGAGAGGCCGAGATTTTCAGGGTATAGTTGATTTTCTGGATTTACTCTCGATTCGGTTCGATCGGTCCGAAAGGGATGTGGGGGGCCGATGATCTTCTATATCTCTCTCGGATCGAAGGGTTCGAAATGGTAGGGCAAAATCCGGTCTGAAGGCTGCGAACGATATGAGGGTAAGGTATAAAAACGGATTTCCACCATCCACAATATACATATGAAATCTGACACTCAAGAAGACAACCTATTCGACAGCCTTCCAGAAGATCGAATCTTCATAGACAAACTCTACCTCAAATACGAATACACCCCTGACTACAACGAAATCGTCGGCCGGAACGAACAGATGCAGGAACTCGGCAGCAAACTCAACCCAATACTCCACGGAAAAAGTGGCAGCGTAGCCTTCGTCACAGGCCTCACAGGAAACGGAAAAACAACCACTGTGAAAATCTCCCTTGAACAGCTCCAGGAACGAATGGAGACCAAGGATAGAGATCTCGTTACATCTTACATTGAGACCTGCTCAAGCCAGCTCCAAGTATTCAGGAGGATCAGTGAGGACCTTGACCTCGGCTTCCAGGGTACTGAGATAGACCGGTATCTCACGAAGCTGAAAGAGAAAATCAAAGAAGAAGATCTGGCCTACGTCGTCGCACTTGATGACATCGACCAACTCTTCGAGAAGGGCGAAAGCAGTGACGACGGCAACAACCTGCTCAAATCGCTATACGAAGCTCGGGTGGATATTCTCAACAACAGCGATGGAGATCTCATCATCATCGGCGTCACAAACAACGTCAACTTCACCAACCAGTTCAACTCGAAGAACCGATCAAGATATACAGAAGACACCATCCGGTTCCCTTCCTACAACGCCAACCAGCTTAGGGACATTCTCCGTATTCGAGCAGAGAAAGCACTGAGAGAAGATGCCTACGACGAAGGCCTGATCTCAAAGATTGGTGCTAAAGTCGCCAAAGGCGAGGGAGATGCGAGGAAGGCGATCAAAGTTCTGAGGAAAGTCGGAGAGATGGCAGTCGACCGTGACTGCGACAGTATCAAGCGATGTTTCGTTGACCAGGCCATTGACGAAGTCGAGAAGCGGAATGCTGTATCTGAGTTCGAGAATCTTCCAAAGGACCAGCAGATTGTCTACTATGCTATTTTGGATGATAGCAGGCAGACTCTGAAGACGAAGAGGGCCTACAGCAGGTACAAGAAATGGTGCAATCAACTGGACGTGAATCCTGTGAGCAAGAAGCGTCTGACCGATTTCCTCAGTGATCTCGAGAACAGCGGATTTGTAGATATTGGGAGTAAGAAGCTGACACACGGAGGGAGGACTAACACGTACAAATCTCTCCACAGCGAGGAACTCCAGGAAGCGATTATGGAGGCTTTTGAGGAAAAATACGAGGTTGGAGAGGTGTTTTGAGGTACTCCAGGGAACTGCCAAATATTTATAAATAAATTATAACAAGTATTTGTTGATAAGATGACAGCAGATCGACGTACGGTTCAGGTTACTCCACAACCTGAGATAAATTCCGTTCCAGAAGCGGTTCAAAACCACAGAAGAGAACAGCAGGAAGACGGAGAGGAAGACGAGGATGAGCCTGGTATTGTGAAGCGGGCTAAGGAATCAGATTTCACCCATATCAGTATGCAGGAAGAGGCCTCCAGTTCCGAGTCCTCTGTTGAAGCTAAACCCTTGAACAGGTTCCTCGAAGGTGAGAATCAGGAGTGGAGAAGGAGCGTTTGAAGGGGTTCATCATAGCGAAGCTCAACAACTCAGTATTCCGCGACAGAGATAGTTTCGTGGAGAAGACGAAGGAGCATCTTGAGCCTGTGAATCTTGAAGCAGATGTCGATCAGTGCTTTCAGGAGCTCATCGAGGAAGGCTGGATCAAATACCACGAGGAAGGCAACAACGTAGAGCAGGTGCTTCCTGAATCCGAGAAAAAGCAGAAAACACTACTGGAGAGTACAGGGTGATGTCTGAATCGCTGATTACGTAGAGCCACGGTACAACCCGGAATTGAACGAAGGCCTTGGCGGGACAGTCGAGTTCGGAGAAGAAGACGAGGAGTACCTGTTTCCTCGTAACTTGCCAGCTGACAAGGTTCGTCAGATCCTCGAGGACCAGGACGCAGATATCTACGGCTCAGAGTTCCCCGGCTTCCGAGTCGAGACCAGTGAGGGAGTCAGGTACGATGTAATCCATTTGGATGAAAGTGAGCCTGTGGATGCGATCGGGATCTACGACGTTGACGAGGGAGAAGTCTTGGAGTTTTACGAGATGGATGAGCTCGTCGAGGAGGTCGATGCGGTGTGACCCTTTTTGACTCGGTTATTGTGAAGAAGAGGCCTGCACAGGTTCTTTACTCTGCTTCTTCTGGAGGTCGGCAGACGGTCTCTGAAGTCGCTGACGACGTTGACTCTCCCTTGTCCTACGTCGGTGAATTGTTGAAGAAGTTAGATCAGGAAGGTCTCGTGGAATCTCGTTCTTCGGAGGAAGATGGCAGGGAGAAAGTCTATGAGGTGACTGATGAAGGCGAGGTACTGATTGAGTTGCTTGAAGGCATTTACGCCGAGGCCTGACTCTACTTCATTTTTCTCTTTAACATTTCTTATTAGCTAACACTCGTAATCGTAATTTCTCTTTTAAATTTGTGATTCGCAGAGTCCTACAGTGTCTCTACACGACCGGTTACTGCAGCAGGCGAAGGAAGCTGGGATTGACGATGATGAAGAAGTTCAGAAACTGCTGACTATTATCGACGAAGTTCCCAGTGACAAGGTCAGGCAGGACGCAGCGAAGATGCTGAGGGCTAAAATTAAAAAGCATCACAGGCACCCTTTCAACGACAAGTACAGCACCTCACAGCCGCGATCCTCGATTAATGTGGGACGGGGTTGGAAAGGGGGTGTAGTAGACCTCCCTGTAGACGACCTAACAAAGCATCTTTTAGCAGTCGGTCAATCCGGCTCAGGGAAGACGACCCTCTTCTACAATTTCATGTCCGAGCTCGACGACCTCGATATCCCGTTCTGGGCGTTCGATCTGAAGCAGGATTACCGCCACCTAGTAAAATCCGACGAGATACAGAACGTTCTGGTACTTCCTATGGAGAAGTTCCGGTTCAATCCGTTGAGGCCGCCGCCAGGGGTCAAGACGGGTGACTGGCTTTCACGGTTTATGGAAGTATTCTGTGACAGCCAGGAACTGCTCGGAGGCTCCGACCGATTCCTTGACGAGCATCTTCACCATTTCCAGAAGCAGGTCAGCGATCCCACTCTTCTCGAACTGAAGAATTACATTGGGAACCAGTCCGTGCCACCGGAAAACCGGGCTTTCCAGTACAGAATCAAGGGAAGTATCGGACGGCTTCTACGAGATGCACCTCACACATTCAACGTAAAGCAGGGCTACAAACTGGAGGAATTGTTGAAGCGTAATGTGGTCTTCGAGTTTGAAGGCTTGAAGAAGTGGACGAAGAACTTCCTGATGGAGATTTTGATTGCGTGGATCTACGAGTACAGGAAGGCACAGAATCATCGTGGTAGCGGTGTCCGCCACGTCACATTCCTGGACGAGGCGAAGACGATCATGTCTGTCTACAAGGAGCAGCAGGCCGCTTCCGGGTTGCCGGAGATAGACAGGATGGTAGCGGAACTACGGGAGTTCCAGGAATCACTGATAACTGCTGACCAGGAGGCCAACAAATTGACTGACTCAATCAAGGCCAACACGTACACGAAGATCTTGCTGGCGACCGGTGACGCGAAAGAGTTCAAATCGATAGCGGAGTCCCTGAAGATGGATGGCCTGCAGAAGCGATGGGCGAGAAAGTTGGCAGTAGGTCAAGCTGTAATTCAGAGAGGAGAGCACGAACCTGTCCCGGTACGTCTCCCGGACTTCGAGTTGGAGAAGGACGTTACTGACGACGAATTGGTTTCGCAGATGAGTGAGGAGTGGCGCAACTTGTCTTTCCAGCCGCTTGATTCCTCTACTTCCGAGAGTTTAGAAGCTCCCGAAGAACCTGAGTCGAAACCTGATAGCGACTCTAACGGCGGCGAAGAAGCCGAATTGGATGTTTCTGAGCGAGCCGAGCGTTTGCTTCGGGATATCATTGAGAATCCGTTCAAGTCTGTGACTGACCGTTATGAGAATTTTTCCAGCCGGTATCAGGGCGACAAGGCGAAAACCGAGTTGCTGGAGAAAGAATTGGTGGAGGAAGAATCTGCTAAGTTGAAGCAGGGGCGGGTGAAGCTGTTCGAGCTCACCGAGAGAGGAGAGGAGGTTGCCGAAGATCTGGGAATAGAAGTTGAGAGGACGGGTCGTGGAGGTGTGGTCCACCGGTACTGGCAGCACAAAGTTTCCGATCGACTGGAAGAGAAAGGCCTCAACCCAGTCATCGAGAAAAGCCACGCAGACATCTACGTCAACTTCGAAGGAGAAGGAATCGCCATAGAAGTGGCTATGGGACGAAACGAGAGGGAGATCCAGCACGTTTCAGATCGACTGGAGAAAGGATTCGACCGGGTAGTTACGCTGTGTCGAAACAATTCTGTCAAGGGTTTTATTGAGGACAAAATGGAGGACGTCGACGTATCGAGTGATCAAGTAGATGTTCTGCTTCTTCGGGAGTTCTTCGATGAGGAAAAACCGCTTTGACGAGTGTTCGGGTAAGTCGAGCGGTCGGAAACTAAGGCCGAACAGTGCTTTCTCCAGAGATTTTGACCCAGTCGTAGTATCTTCGCTCGCCATCCGTTTTCTTCTCGATCAGATTTTTTTCTTCGAGGCCTTCGATTCTTCCAGCTCTTCGGCAGTGAGTCGGGTCAACCGGCCTCCAGTATATCCCAGCATGTTTCTCGCTTTCTCTGAATCGGTAGTCCTGTTTGGCGTCGACGCCGATTGCCTGGACTTCGGACTCGTTTTCGACGAGCGCCTCAAGAGTATACAACTGCTGCTGATGGTTGGAGACCTTGAGTATCCTGTATGGGATCTCTCCCGCTCCGAGTAGGTTGGCCAGGAGTATGACCTGGTCAACGTGGCCTCCGTGTTGATCTCGGTTGGTCTTCCCCGGGCCTTTCAGTCTTCCTTGCTCGGTATCGTCTATCGCCCTCTTCACGTACCAGTGGAGGATCAATGCGATAGACTGCTTAGTCGTCTCCTCCTCGTGCCTGTAGACGATCTTATTGTAAAGTTCCTGGACGACGTCGGAGTTAAGCTTCAGCTCGATATCGTCAAAACTGATTCCGCATTCAGGCATCGTTACTTGCTCCAGTGTTTGAGGCTTGGCTCAGTGTTCTGTACTGCTTCGAGTAGGTGGCGCTGATTGACAGGTTGAAGACTGTCCTGCTCAACAGATTGGATGTGTGCGGATTGAGCTGCGTCCTCGACGACCTTCTTCAGGTCCGCAGCGGAGAACTCTTCGGTCAGCTCCGCTAAACGCTGAAGATCAATTCCTTGGATAGTTTCTCTGTCCCTGAGGTGAACCCTTAGAATCTCCTTCCGGGCGTCTTCGTCCGGCGGCGGAACCTCGATCTTTTCGTCAAACCGGCCGCTACGCCGTATCGCACCGTCTACGCTATCCAAGAGATTTGTAGACGCCATCACCAGTATGTCTTCGTCCTGAACGTCCTGGATGCCTTGCAGCATCTCTGAGACGGCGTTTTGGTAAGCCTGACTGTCTCGTTCGAGCGACTGCCGATCAGATGCGACAGAGTCAATCTCGTCGATGAAGATGACGCAGGGCTGCATCTGCAGTGCCTCGTTGAACAAGTCTGCGACGTTCTGCCCGCTTTCCCCGACGAATCTACTGATCAGGTCACTGCCTCTGACCTGTGCGTAGTTGTAGTCGAGTTCTCCGGCAAGTGATTTTGAGAGATATGTTTTGCCGGTGCCTGGAGGGCCGTACAGCAGGATTCCGTTAGTAGGACTGACTCCGAGGTCGTCTCTGAACTCTGTGTGCTGGAATTGCTGGATGACCTTACGGTCCAGTACTTCTTTTAATTCGGTCATACCGCCGACATCGTCCAGATCTTGGGTTGGCGGGTCCTGGAAAAACTGTGAATCACTCTGCTTTGACTGGCCAAGCTTCTTTTGCTTCGACCCACGACCACCGCTGTTGTCTCGGCCATTGGATCGGCCTTGTTTCATTTCTTTGTGAGCGACTTCATCCAGAGAGTCACCCATCTCCTCTACTTTCCGTGAGTCGCCGTTCTCCATCTCCTCGGAGACTTTCTGGATGTACTTCTTCGCCTTCAGCAGTTTCTTCACACGTTCTTCGCTGCTGTCGGCTTGTTCAGCCTCGTCGACGGCCTGCTTGAACTGCTGAGTGTAGTACTGTTCTTTGGAAGCTCCTTTGCTCATCGTCCATCACTTTGCATTCCCTCGATTTTCTCGAGCTCTTCCTCTATCGCCTGATCGATCTCTTCCTCAGTCTCCAAAGTGCGATCCGATAACCCGACGTCGTCCTGACTTGCGGTGCCGTCGACCTCTTCCTCAATGTCGGATAGGTCAAGGCCAGCCATTTCCGAGTCAGACATTTCCATTGCCTCAGTGAGATCCTCCATATTCTGAGCCGAGTCCCAGAGTTCATCTCCACCTTCCTCGATAGCGTCCTCGATCACTCCGGTATCCAGCTCTCCAAGATCGATGTCCAGATCGGTGTCGATACCGTCTCCGACGTTGTTCTGCAGGTGCTGCAGCTGCAGTTTTCTCAGAACCAGTTTCTCTTTGCGGAGATGGTCAAGGATCTTCTCCTTCTTCGCCTTCGCCTCTTTGTGCTCTTTCGCCTCGACCATGTACCCCTTCTTGTCGGACCTGTCACCGGCTTTTTCGGCCTTCCGGGCTTTGTCCACAGCTCGTTCTTTTTTCCGCTCGTGTCTGTCGACGTCTCTCTCGAGGTCGGAGATCGCGTCTTCACGGCCTTCGATATCTTCCTTCAGTTGTTCGAGGTCGTGACCTGATTTTAGGACTTCACCGTCGCCGTCGAGTTCAAGGCCTCCGACTTCTACCGGTTCCTTGGCCTGTTCTTCTTTGCTGCTTTTCAGCCAGTTTCTGAGTTTCATTGTTCTGCGGGTTCAGACTGCTGTGTTTTGTTTTCGGAGTCGATGAACAGGACTGTGAGACCGGAGCCGAACGCGGTTGCTACTGCGGCATAAGCAACGGTGTTGGGATTCGGTATAGAAGACGAGAGGACGCCGTATCCTGCGATGAAGATTCCTGCTGTTGTTCCGATTAGAAGGTAGAGCACTCCTTTGTAGATGTTCTCTGTTTCTATCCCTTTCATCCCGCTCAGGGTTGTCAGTGCACCGGTTGCGATCAGTGACCCGATTAGTAGGGTGTTCATCAGCTGTTTTCACCTCTCGTTTCAGTTGTTTATGCTTCCGATGCTTTAATGCTTTCTCCTAAAGAAGGGTTTTGCATAATCTATGGCAGATGAGCAGTTTCCCAAACGCCTTTTTAGGCAGTTCCTCATAGGATTAGAAACGATGGAGCCTGAGCGCTGGGATAAAGATGATTTCGAGGCTGTTTCCGCCCTGTTCCAGGGATTGGCGCATGAGGCCCGGTTAGCTCTTCTTCTCGGGATCTACCAGGATAATTCTCTGAATGATATCGCAGAGTTCATCGGTATTACTCGGGGTGCGATGCAGGATCATATTGAGAAATTGGTTGCCACAGATCTCTTGTACAGGCCTGAGGATTCTGGGAAGACATATGATTTGACCCCGTTCGGAGAGTTCTTCGTGCAGTTCTTGTTGGAGAATGAGGAGACGCTGGTTGATGCGATAGACCAGTTGGAGATGGAGAAAGAAAAGGTGGAAACGGCGGTCGACGAGGTCCGAGGCCAAGTGAATAAGGCAGATGTCGACTTTTCGGATAAGGACTGGAACCGAAAGGTGCATTCGAAGAAATGGCAGCAGGCCTGGGATGACGTAGAGGAAATTCTCGAAGATGAACGGTAGTTAGATCTTGGTCAGGTCTTCCCGGTACTCGATGAACTCTTTCTGTGTCTGGCTTCGGAACGCCAGTTTGCCCTTGTCTTCGTATTCCGAGACGTAGGCCTTCTCCAGCTCTTCGAGCGTGCTGATTGGGTCGCCGCCGTCATCTATCCAGATTGAGTCATCCGGTTCCTTGGTTGGCTCGCCGTATATCTCAATGGGCTCTGTCTGAGGCCAGTGACCTTTGTCCTGCCAGAACTGTTTGATCTGTTTTAGCGACTTTCTCACTGTTTCTCGGATGCTGAGGTGGTCAGCGTTTTGCCAGCCGTCCTGGCTCCAGTACTCTCCGAGGTACGCTACTTTGTGAACTCCGTTCCAGTCGACGCCAACGATGTCAGCTGGTTCATCTCCGGTCAAATTCGGGCCGGTCAACCTTCTCATAGCATTGTATTGTTTGTCAGGAGCAGAGCCAAGCAGGTGGATCCGTCTTCCTCGCCAGTCATTTAGATCGCTGTAATCCTCGGGTTCGAGATTAGAGAAGCCGATCGGATAGCCCAGCGTTACGTCGTCAGAAAGTACGTCGAACGCTTCACCGCTCTTGGGCACGACGATATACTCCTTGTATGGGTTCTCTTCGGAGAGCTCGGAGACAACTTCGTTGAACAGCTGGGCTTCTACCTCGTCATAGGCATCACCGATGACTGCGACGGAGGGATCTACTTCTTTGAACTTCTCCAGGTACCGTTCTACGTCAGGATCTTCGAAGTCGTTGTCGAGGAAGCCTCCAGGGACATCGGCATTGCTGTAGCCTTCTTGCTGAAAACTGTAGTCCTCGCGGAGGCCTGGTAGAAATCCTTCCCTGTAAGCGTCGATCACGAACGGGAACCGGCCAGTGAAGACCACATACTCGAGTTGTCGTGCTTCTTGGACCTGCTGGTGATCGACCTGTTGAACTCTGTACCACCCTGCACGGAGACTACACTACTGACCGAGGTTTTTCAATCTATCCTGGAGGGGTGAGGAACCGGTGTGTCAGATGCAGTCTTCGTGTTTTTCTCCGATCTTTTCGACTGCTTGGAGAAGATGGTCGTCCAGGTCGTCTAATGCTTTGTTGACGATGGTTTCGAGTTCGTCAGATTCAGCTTTCTTTGTTGCTCGTTTCAAGTGTTCTACTGCCGCTGCCATTTCCTCTAAGGCCTCCCCGTCTTTAGACATACACAATAATATGGAATAGGCCTAAAATAGAGGTTACTGCTGTAGGCTGATTTCTAAGGTGCCTGTCTCTCGCAACTCTTGGACTTCCTCTTTGGATAGGAAAATGGTAGCTCCGATTAGTTCGTCCTCTCTATCGGTGATAGAGTTGATTTCGTGTTCTCCGATCGTTAGATTCCACCTCCGCCGTACAGATTCAGGGTTTTGATGTGCTCTAAGTATTCGTCCCGGACTTGGTCACGAGGTATCTTTGTGTACAGATCCATCGTTTCTTGGTCGCCGTCTCCACGCAGGTAGCGGGTGAAGTGGTCTGGCATCCCGTTGTTCCTCATTAGGGATGTGAATATCGTCCTGTAGTAGTGCGGGGTGAATTTGTGGTGCCACCTGTCTTCGTTGACGTTATCCATTATTCCGGCTTCGACAGCTGCTCTTCGGACTTCACGGCGGATTCTTTCACGTTTCACTCTGCTTCCGTGGATGGCAGTGAACAGGTATTGTGAGTCGTTGCTGCTGACTGCTTGAAGTCGGCGTACAGCTTGAATCGCTTCATCGTCAAGCGGGTTCACAGTTTCTCGTCCGCCTTTCCGGTCGGTGAACCGGATGAAGCCATCGTCGAGCATCAGGTGCTCTTCCTTGACGGTCAGTACTTCGCGTACACGGGCACCTGTCTTCGCCATCAGGATAGCTGCTGTCTTGTCCCGTGGATCCGGGATGTTTTTGATTATCTGTTTCCCGTTCTCCCAGGTAGCGGTTTCTGGACGTGGCCGCTTCTTTTTCGGCAGTTCCTCCAGAACTACTCCCGCCGGGTTCCCTGTGATATTCTCGAAGCGTGGCCGCTTCATCGCCCAGCTATAGAACGCTGACAAGGACTCGACGTACCGTCGTTTCGTGTTCTGAGCTACATCCCGGTCGTTCAGGTCCAAGACGTATTCCTCAACGTCGCCTACGGTGACTTCGGATGGATGTACCTCTGGCAGGAACTCGTGGAAGAAACGTACTGCAGTCCTGCTGTAAGAGTTCAGTGTGCGGCGAGACGTCGATTTGTTCGTCGAGTCTTTGGACCGCAGCCAGTTATTGATACAGTCGTGTTTGTTCTCGAATACCCGGTTTTCCCACTCTTCGTCATCCAACAAGATGTCGTACTTTTTCTCCGCCATTCAGTCGTCACCACCGTTGTCCGATAGTTTCCAGCCCCAGCCACGCTCGTACTCTACCTCGTCACGGGCAGCGAGGAAGTACAACTGGTTCTCAACAGGTTGCCGTAAGGCCTCATCCATCACTCCGGATTCCACGATACTGCGGAGGATCTCATCCAGTTCTTGGTAGTTGCCGGTCAGGAACTCTCTGAGAGTATCTGGGTCGAAGCTGATCGCTGTAGAGCTCTCCGACTGTTTTTCTTCTATTCGGTGTTCCAGTTGCTCGACTTGTTCCTGCAGTTCCTGGATTCGTGCTTGATCGCCTTCGGCACGCAGTAGTCCGTGTTCTCTGTAGGCCCGTGCTTCTTGGATTAGTTTGTAGAGGTAGCGGGATCGGCTGAGTCCTGCGTTGTCAGCTTCTTCGTCCCACTCTTCTAGATCTTCTTCCTTGCAGATGACCTGCGCGACATCGGTGTCTTCTGCGAAGCCGCCGGTCTTTTTCCACTGCTTTTTGTTTTCTTCTGACATCTGTTTGTAGACCTCTGATATGCAAGGAGAAGAGCGGGATCGCTCCCTCGACCTCGGACATGACACAAGTTATGTGTCAACTTTTTTATTCCCTATGTAGGGACGGTTGTTTATGAGTGCCGAGGTCTGCATCTCCTATGTAAGGGGATGCATCCTTTATTGAACCAATGGACAGCACAGAGGCCAGCATAGCAGATATTATTGAGATTCTAAACAGAAAGAAATAGGAAAATTTGAATTACTGTGGGTAATGTTTATAAGCATATTCCCACAATCACTTGTTAAGAAGATGAAATCACTAGATACATTTGAGAGGAGTGGCGGCCACACCGCCGAAACCGATTCAATCAAAAGAAGGTGTATCTCTTGAAAGATCCTAGAGTTGGGGATAATGAAGTCCGTTGTGTAGTATGTGGAGATGTCTTTGAGCAGATAACGCATACTCACTTGAATGTTCACGACATGGATTTTGACGACTACTTTAATTATATGCGGAAGAACGACTTCAAACCAATTACAAAGTCAAACAGAATAATTGAGGAAGTTGCTGATTCAGCCCGTATATCAAAGAACAAAGTTCTGAACGATTTAAGTAGAGTCAGCAATGAAGTTGAAGGCTATCTTTCCGTAGCCGATTATAACAGAAAAGGAAAATATAATTATATGTTAGCGATAAATAAGTTTGGCTCTTGGGCTGAAGCCTGCGAAGAAGCAGGAATACAAGGCTCTAGGAATATCAAAGAACAAGAAATTATACAAGATATTAGAAGAGTTGCGAAAAATTGTGAAGATGGATTCACTTCAGCTGCATATAAAAATCAAGGAAAATATAGTAGAACTTTAATAGAAAATAAATTTGATGGAGGATGGGCAGAAGCTGTTGAACGTTCCAATATCAAGAAAAAGAAAGGCACAGTAGCTAATCCAATAAGTAAAAAAGATATCTCTGAAGATTTGAAAAGAGCTTCAAAAAGATGCAGTGGTATGCTGACAAAAAGTGATTACAACAGATTAGGTAGTTATTCTGCCAGATCTGTTCAAAATATCATGGGTGGGTTCAGTAAAGCAAAGGAAGAAGTAGGTTTAGAAACTAGAGGTATAGACCGAGAGGAACTTTTACAGGACATCAGAAGAGTTCGCAGTGAACATGGAAAAATAACCAAGAAATTGTATAGAAAGCACGGTGAATACGATTGTAGCACGATCTTACGTAAGTTTAAAGATTGGTCTGAGGCCTTGATCAGAGCAGGTATTTTACCCAATAGAATAGACAATTATTCTAAGAGGGATATAATAATAACTGTTAGATATGCTGAAGCAATTAATGAAGATGAGAGTTTTTCTATAAAAAATTATAAAGAGCTGTCTCCAATTTCTTTTGGAAACTCCACGATAACAAAGGAGTTTGGAACATGGAGTGATTTAAAACAAATAGCTATTCAGAAAAATCAGACTTTAGAAGATACTGAACAGAAAAACTTGGAAGGTGATAATCGGTAGTGGCAGAAAAACAAGATCGAACGCAAGGGTGATAATCAATGGCTTTAATTCCTGAAGAGATTCTTGAAGATTTCAAACCTGCCGACAGCAGAGGCCGGGTGACTCTGGGTTCAGAATACGCTGGAAAGAAGGTAAAGCTGGCTATTCTGGAGGTTGAAGACAGAGAGTAGCCCTCCCATCGTCCAACTTTTCCTTACCTCTGATAGCTGATTAACTTCTATTGGTTCTCGGTTATTATATTCTCGCCGTCATCTGCTTTCGTGACCTCGATGGCCACTTCGTCATCAGCTAATAGACTGAGTTGATTGATCGCACCAACGCACTTCACCATATCACCTTCTATGTCGTTGAAGGAGTCCAGCGTCTGCCTCTCTTGGACGTTGTGGATCAGCTGATTGCGAAGATTTCTGCGAATGTGGACTAAGTCATGATGAACTGTCTCACCGATTTCGTCAGTGTAGTACAGGTATTTCTCACGCTGAGGTTGAGAAAGGAGTTCATCAGCTATCTTTTCAGCGTCGTCATTATCCTGAATAGTGCTCTTGATTTCGGGTGCAAACTTCGACGAAGTTCGCTCATTCACGAAATCAAGAGGATCAGATCCCTGTATCCGATCCTCTGTTAGCCTCGTGGACAACTGCACGATAACCTCTTGAGCTAGGCTGTAGAACAACACCAAGTCCTCAGCTAGATCCTTCTTTTTCGCTTTCTTAACAGTCATCGCCTCCATCCGCTTCGGATGGGCTTCCGGAGGCATATCCTCTGCATCAATCTGTTCAAAATACTGCTCGTAGGTGGATTCAATCCGCTTCGACTCTCTGTGAATCTCCAAGAACTTCTTTGACAGAGTCAAGTAGGAGATCGAGTGTGCCCCTTCCTCATCCTCAGAAGCAGGAGAATTGACCAAGAGATGCTCAAACAGCTCCAAGGCCCGGACATCATCCATCGACTGAAGATTCTCAGCAAGATTGTCCATCACTTCGTCAGCAGGGACAGGCTCACCCCAGCCAGGCGGCGGATCATCAGACATAATAAATAAAACAGTGATTACCCGATAGACGGGATAGTTGGTTCCACACTGTTGTAGACATCGTCCCGACTGGTAACCTCCCTATCCTGGAACTTCACGACACCAGCATCGTGCAGTGATTCCAGCTTCCGCCCAAGCTTCCACGTATCAGTAGTGTCGTCTTGGTACTCGGCCTGCAGATTCTCAGCTATGTCCT
Organism: Haloarcula sp. H-hyl6; assembly: GCF_056934455.1. NCBI lineage: Archaea > Methanobacteriati > Methanobacteriota > Halobacteria > Halobacteriales > Haloarculaceae > Haloarcula > Haloarcula sp. H-hyl6. The sequence continues at coordinate 56,788 of NZ_JBRIIK010000002.1, read as the reverse complement.
CAACACTCAGATGAAGCTCTGGATCACTCCGACGCAGAGCACTGAGGTAGTAGGCGTTGGCGAACTTAGGGAAGTGGTTCAGCATCGCCAGACCCAGCTTCTGACGGAGCAGGTAGTAACCCTCATCGATGATGTCTCCGATGATATCCTCCTCCTGAAGGCCCTGCATATCTGCGGACTCCATCTTCGGACCTTGGTACATCATCCCGTCTTCAATCCGGACGTAACCAAGTTCCTCGAAGACATCCAGGTAGTCTCTCGTGTTGGACGTGGTCTGAGCGTTTTCCAGCCTTCTAACGGAGTCCGGTGCTTCGTGGCGAATGAAGTCCACAATCTCGATGACCGAGTTCAACTGGTTCCGGACAGGAGTCAGCTTGTAGACCTTGCTGTAGATGGCACGGGCCATCGACCAGTCCAGTTGCGTCAGGATATCCTTGTGGCGTTCTTTGAAAGCATCGTAGAGATCGCTCCTCTCGGGGAGTTTCATACGGTAGTAGCCGTCGTCCATCGGAGAGGCGTACAGGGTTTTCACGTCTCCGATGTTCACCATCTTCAGGACGTTGTCCTGTTTCCGGCAGTCTGAAACGTCGCGTGGGTACGCGATTCCGACTTTCACGTAGTAGCCGTCCTCAGACTCTTCCACGTCTTGGACGAACAGCCTTCTACTGTAGTGGTAACGAAGGTGGCCTTCGATTCTATTCTTCACGCTCTCTTCTCCCGTACCTGCTGGGAACGTCAGAGCTTCATCACTGATCCTGGTTTGTTGGATGCTCATTGGTCTGTCTCCATGAACTCAGCCATCTTCTTTTGCTCCTGTCCGTCGATCCAGAGGGTCCAGCGGGCGCGTTCGGCACGACTCCAGAGACGGAGAAACGTGGTCTCGCTGAGGGTCATTTCCACTGGATCTTCGTTCTCGTTGTCGTAGTAATCGGCTAACGGATCCCAGTAAATGACGATGTCGTCTTCGACCTGGATTGGGATCAGGATCGGTGTCTCGCTTGCCCCGTACTGCCCAGCCTGCACATCATACGCATCGATTTTCTCAAAGTACTCGGGGTCGAGTTCGACCAGAGGCAGGGAGGCAGTATCTGTATTCAAAATCTCATCGAGGTCACCCAGATCCATCTGGGTCGCTGTATAGGCATCGAACGACGTTTCGTCCAGTTTCCCATTCAGCCTGGCCTCCAGCTGAGAGAAGTTCCCGCCAAACCGTGAGCGGTGCCCGCACAGAGTTTTCAGTTCTTTGCGAGCAGCCTCCTCTGGGTCTTCGTCTTCATCAGCATCTTCCCCAGGGTTGATTGGGAAGTCTGGATGGAACTCACGATAATCCGCAAGCATATTCTTCACAGCCAGAAGCAGACAGTCGAGTTCGGACTCAAGACGGGTGAACCTCGAAAAGACCGTCTGTTTGTGCTGTGGGTTTTGACCGTCTTTACTCACGGTAAGTCCTCTAGTCGAAGGTGCAGGTCGAATACGTTATAATTTATGGACGTTCCGTTCAACAGAGCCGGTGGGAACCGGTGAATTAGCTGGAATGAACAATATCTTCCCCGATGAAGAGTGGGAGCCTGCTCAACCCGCCTCAGATACTGAGTTGTGGCGTTACATCGATTTCACGCAGTTCGTCTCTATCCTGGAGAATAACGCTCTCTGGTTTTCCCGTGCTGCGGGTTTCTTCGACTCCTACGAAGGTGCCCTGCCACCTGCCAAGCTGCGAGAGATTGCCGATGGAGTATCTGACCGTGTCTCTAACCCGGAGAACTTTGTCCGGGCGTTCTACGATGCACTGCGGTATTCGACATATATCAGCTGTTGGCACGAGGCCTCCGAAGAGACTGCTGCGATGTGGCAGGTGTACCAGCAGAAAGGGAAAGAGGTAGCTATCAAAACAACTGCCTCCGAGTTCCTATCTGCACTGAACAGTGATCAGCAGATCGTGAGCGGGCAAGTGGAGTATATTGACTACTCTAACAACCCAGATATCACCGTAAACCGTATCTCTCCATTCTTTTTCAAGCGCGAAAGCTTTGAACCTGAATCCGAGTTTCGAGCGGTCATCTCTAATTTCGAACCACCGGACGGAACCCCTGTTAATGAGAACTTCGTGGATAAGGTGGCACGAGAATCCTCGCCTGGACAATCAGTTACAGTAGAGCCTTCGACATTGATCCAGGAAGTTTATATCTCGCCTGTAGCTGGCGGATGGCTGGAGACCTTAGTCGATGATGTTCTTGATACGTATGGCTTAGAGGATGTCCCTGTTCACCCCTCCAGTTTGAATGAGGATCCGTTCGAGTGACGGCCTAAGAATACAGGTATCACCGGCTAATCTCGATTTCTATGGTGCCTTCTTCACGAGCTTCTCTGACTTCTTCAGCCGTCAAAAATACAGATGCACCTATGAGATCACCTTCTCGGTTCTTCCATTCATTCAAATCATGCATTGAGTGAGCTGTTCACCTCCGTCTGCTATAATCCAAGGATTTTGATACAGTTGAGATACTCTTCGCGGGCGTCTTCACGATCAACTCTGGTGTAGATGTCCATCGTCTCACTGGCAGCGTCACCTCGAATGTACCGAAGAATGTGCTGCTTCATCCCCTGATTCCGCATTAGCGTCGTAAACACTGTCCGATAGGTGTGTGGTGTGAACTTCTTGTGGAACCGGTCCTCACCACGCTCCATCACACCCGCTTCCACAGCCGCATCCTTCACAGCCCGCTGAACTTGCGTCTTCGAGACGCGATTCCCGCGAATGCTGAGGAACAGATAGTCCGAATCACCGTTCGAGGGCCGAGTGAATTTGAACCGTTCGATGGCCTGAATCGTCTCCTCGTCCACGGGCACGACCGTTTGCTTCCCACCTTTCCGCTCTCGCAAGCGAACGAATCCCTCGTCTAACATCAGGTCGTCCATCTTCACCTCCAGAGCCTCACTCACACGACAGCCAGTCTTGGCGAGCAGGACGGCGACTGTCTTGTTCCGAGGGTCGGTCATCTCGCGGATGATCTTCGCACCGTTCTCCCAGGTCGCACAGTCCGGTCTTTCGCGGATCTTCTTCGGAATGTCTTCCAAGACGACGGCAGCCGGATTCCCCGTGATGTCCTCGAACCGGGGGCGTTTCATCGTCCAGTCGTAGAACGCACTCAGGGATTCGAGGTACCGCCGCTTCGTGTTCTGCGACAGTCCACGCTGGTCCAGCGAGACTACATAGTCCTCAACGTGTCGCACCGTCACTTCTGACGGGGTGAGGTCCGGGAACTGCTCGTGAAAGAACTTCTTCAGCGTCCGACTGTAGGAATTGAGCGTCCGGTGGCTACAGCCGGTACTCTGCTTCTTCCGGATAAACTCGTTGACCACATCGTGCTCGTTCTCGTAGACCGTCTCGTACCAGTCATCGGCCATCGCCATCACCTCCGCCAGAAAGTCGCCAGCCGTGTCCACGCTCGTACTCCACGCGGTCCTGCGAAGCCAAGTAATAGAGTTCGTCCTCGACAGGCTTCCGAATCAGGTTGTCCAGCGCACCGCTCTCCACGATGTCCTGTAGGATCTCTGGCAACGTCTGATACTCCGAGGAGAGGAACTGTTCGAGGAAGTCGATGTCGTCGACCTTCGTCGTTCCGTTCTCTTTCTTTCGCTCTCGCTCCAGTTGCGTCTCCAATTCCTCGATCCGTGATTTGAGTTCGGCTATCTGCTCCTCGCTCTGATGGTGTGCGAGGTACCCTTGCTGTCGGTAGGCGCGAGCCTCTTGCACCAACTCGTAGAGGTACTTGCTCGTGCTGCGGTAGCCCTTCTCCTCGGCTTCTTGGTCCCACTGATTTTTGTCGGGTTCTTTGCAGACGATCTGGGCGACCGTTGAGTCGGCGGCGAGGCCTGCGGTTTGCTTCCATTGGTCTTTGTCGTCGGACATACTGACACCTCTTGGGGTACAGGAGAAGGCGGGAAAACCCGCTCCGCCTCCACACACTCTGGAATTTACTATCAACTTTTTAATATCTTATCTATGCTGATATTTACCAGAGTGCCGAGGCCACCCACGAGCGCGAACCGGCGAGTACCGGTACGAGGCGACATCCACAGGTACGGACAGACAGCCGGCGGCAGGAGCGCCCGCTACGCGGCCCGAGACGGGGCAGTCGGCGGAAAGCGGCCCGAGGGTGCCGACGGGTCAGCGCCGTCGGAGCAGACGCCGTCCTTTGCGAACGATGCGTCGTCGTACGTGGCGCGGAAGCCGTCGCCACGCTCGCAGCGCCTTACGAAGTTTTCCCATCGTGGCACCTCCGTGTAGCTCGTGCCCGCTCTCGCTCGGCGCGGGCTTTCGTGGCTATCCGGCGGCCGGGCTTAAGGCTACGGCCTGCGAGCACGGCTTGCGAACTCTGTACGACGCGAGCCACGACTGTGCAACTCTCTACCCCCACGACCGCCACAGCCGATAGATGGCAGTCGGCGTTTCGAGGGTCTATGCTCCGCTCGTGACGCCGAGCGGAGCGGCCCGGTACGTCCCACAGAGCTCCTGACGCAGAGGTCTCGCAGTCACGGACGAGCGAACGGACGGCTCGCGGGTCCGAGCCGCCGGCGTATTTAACTGTCCTGCAAGTGCAAGTCTTGGCGATTAGCACTGTGAGACGGTAGCATAGCCCGAATAATGGCTGGTGAGACGGAGACACAACTAGAGCGGACGCTCGGGCTGACGGAGGCGGTGATGATCGGCGTCGGGACGATGGTCGGTGCCGGAATCTTCGTCCTCCCCGGGGCCGCGGCGGAGATGTCTGGGCCGGCCGCCGCAGTAGCGTTCGTTCTCAGCGGATTCATCGCGGTCCTCACGGCGCTGTCCGCCAGCGAACTCGCCACCGCGATGCCGGCGTCGGGCGGCCCGTACCACTTCATCAACCGCGGACTCGGGCCGCTGTTCGGGTCGGTCGCCGGCCTCGGCAACTGGCTCGGACTGGCGTTCGCGACGGCGTTCTACGCCGTCGGGTTCGGTAACTACGTCGCGCCCCTCGTCGGCAGTCTCGACCTGAGCCTCGGCGTCGTGGCCGCGGTCCCCCTGAGCGGCCCGCAACTCGCCGCAATCTGCATCGCGCTCGTGTTCGTCGCCATCAACTATCTCAGCACGAACGGCACGGGCGACTTGCAGAACGTCATCGTCGTCGTCCTCCTCGCGATTCTGGGGGTGTTCATGGCGTTCGGGGCGACGCAGGTGAACGTCGGCACGCTCCAGCCGTTCTTCTCGAAGGGCGTCTCGACGATGTTGCCCGCGACCGCGCTAGTGTTCGTCTCCTACCTCGGGTTCGCACAGGTCGCGACGGTCGCCGGCGAAATCAAAAATCCCGGGACGAACCTGCCGCGGGCGATGGTCGGCGGCGTGACGCTCGTGACGGTCATCTACGCAGTGTCGATGCTCATCCTGCTCGGCGTGGTCCCCGTCGAGCGGGTCGCAGGGAAAGAGACGGCGATAACCATCGGGGCTCAGGAGATATTCGGCGCGTTCGGCGTCGGCGTAGTCGGCGTCGGGTTGTTGACGTTCGGTGGGCTGTTGGCGACAGCGTCGTCTGCGAACGCGTCGTTGCTCTCGTCCTCGAGAATCAACTACGCGATGGGACGGGACGGGCTGGTCGACGCCCGCCTCTCGGAGGTCCACGACCGGTTCAACACGCCGTACCGCTCCATCGTCCTCACGGGTACGCTCATCCTGCTACTCATCGTCGTCGGGAACGTCGAGATGCTCGCGAAGGCCGGGAGCGTCCTCCATCTGCTCGTCTACGGCCTGTTGAACGTCTCGCTACTCGTCTTCCGGCAGACGACCACCATGGCGTACGACCCGAGTTTCGAGGTCCCCCTGTATCCCGTCGTCCCCGCGCTCGGCGCGGTGCTTTCGTTCGCCCTCATCGGGTTCATGGACCTTCGGCAGATTCTGCTCGCTGGCTCGCTCGTCGTCGGCGGCGGGGTCTGGTACTTGGCGTTCGTCCGCCGGCACGTCGACGACACCAGCGCACTGCACAGGTGGCGGACGCCACCCGCCGTCGACGTGGAAGTCGACGTCGACTTCGACATCGAGACCGGCGACGGACCGACGGCAGCGGCCGACGGAGGGCAGTCGGATGACTGACTGGACCGACACCCGCCCGCCCGCAGGGCGGGTCGGCCCGGAAGGCCGGCCGTCCCGGTCGGCGCGTGGAGTCGAGCGGACCCCCGAGGAGGTGGAGGCGGGTGAGTGAGCACCCGCACGTCCTCGTCCCCGTGGACACGTCCGACCCGGCGGAACTCCCGGTCGAACTCGTCGAGACGCTCTGTCCGATGGGGGTCGTCGTACTCGGATACTACCCGGTTCCGGACCAGACCGCGCCAGAGCAGTTACGCGACGAGTACGAAGACGAGGCGAAGGCGGCGATGCGGCCGGTCGTCCGTTCGTTCGCGGAAGCGGGCGCGGACGTCGAGTCGGTCCTCGTGTTCACCCGGGACCGCGTGGAGACGACCGACCGCATCGCCAACGAGTACGGGTGCGACGCGGTCCTGATTCCCGGCACCGTGGAGGAACTGACGGACGTCCTCGTCTCGCTGGAGAGCCAAGAGAACATGTTCCGGGTGCTCGAAGTGGTCGAACTTCTCGTGGCGGCCGGCGAGACGGAGGTGACGCTGTTCCACGCGGGGAGCGTCGAGAAGGGGACTCGTCGGTCGGAGCTGTACCTGCGCGGTGCGACAGACTGGCTGACCGAGCAGGGGCTCGAACGCGGCCGCATCACGTGGAAGGAGACGACCGAGGGCGCACAGGAGAGCGACCTGCTGGACCTGTCCGAGACCCACGACTTCGTGGTCATGGGCGAGCACGAACCGGGCATCCGCGAGCGAGTGCTCGGCGACGCGCCGAACCAGATTCACGAACGGACCGGCCGACCGGTACTCGTCGTTCGGAGGGAGCGGTGAGATGACCGACACGGACCCGACGGTGCTGGTTCCGGTCGACGTCTCGACCGCCGAGCGACCCGACCCGGAGCTCTTGGCGCTGTTCCATCCGGTCGAGGTCGTCCTCCTCGGATGGTATCCGGTGCCGGACCAGACCGCACCGGAACAGCTTCAGGCAGAGAAGGAGGAGGGGGCCGTCGAGCGAATCGAACAGCTCGCCTCGGAGTTCCCCGACGATGCCGCGAACGTCGAGACGCTCGTCGTGTTCACACACGACCGGGGGGAGACCGTCCAACGGGTAGCCGAAGAGAAGGCGTGTGACCTCGTGGTCGTCCCGGACGACGTGGCGGACCTGAGGCGTGTGTTCGTCCCGATAAGGGGCGACGTGAATCTGGAGCGGATTCTCGGCCTCGTCGGAGCAGCGCTCGAAGCGACCGACGTGACGGTGACGCTCTTCCACGCGGCACCGCCCGAGGCGGACGACGACGGGGGGTCGACCGAAGGCGACCTCCTCCTCGCGGGCGCGGCCGACGAACTCGCGGCGGCCGGCATCGACCGGGACCGAATCGAACAGGTGAACGTGACGAGCGAGTCGCCGGTCGACGCGATTCTGGCGGAGACGACAGAGCACGACGTCGTCGTCATCGGCGAGTCCGAACCGTCACTCGTCGACCAGATTCTCGGGGACGTCCCGACCCAGATTATCGACCGCTGCGACCAGCCCGTGTTGGTCGTCCGGGACGTGGACTGACTGACGACCCAGTCCGGTTTCGCGGCCCTCCGAGAACGGCCATCGATAGCGCCACGGGAACTAAGACGGTATCGTGCGAAGGAGTAGCGTGGCACAGAGACTTCTCATCGACACGGACACCGCGGGCGACGACACGCAGGCCGTCCTCATGGCCGCGCTCGCCGACTCCGTCGACGTCGAGGCGCTCACGATAGTCGCAGGGAACGTCGAGTTCGACTACGAAGTGGAGAACGCGAAGTACACGCTGGACCTCGCGGGCGTCGCGGACTCGGTCCCCGTCTACGAGGGGACGCGTCGACCGCTACTCAAGGACTTCGAACACGTCGACCACGTCCACGGCGAGGGAGGGTTGGGCGGGGACCTCTACCCCGACACGGGTATCCCGTCGGCCGACGGTCACGCCGTCGACGCCATCGTCGACACCGCTCGGGAAGCGCCGGGCGAGGTGAGCCTCGCCTGCATCGGCCCGCTGACGAACGTCGCGCTGGCGGTCCGGCGCGAACCCGACCTGAACGAGTTGCTCGACGAGGTGTGGGTGATGGGCGGCGCCGTGAACACGCTCGGGAACGACACCCCCTCGGCGGAGTTCAACTTCTGGGTGGACCCCGACGCCGCGAAGATAGTGATGACCGAACTCGACGTGACTCTCGTGGACTGGGGCGTGACGGTCCGGGACGGGACCCTCGACGGCGAGCGACTCGACGCGCTGGCCGCCGTGGAGACGCCGTACGCCGAGTTCTTCGCGACCATCACCGACCACGCCCGCGAGTTCTCGAAGGAGCGGCACGGCGTCGACAGCACCACCCTCCCCGACGCCCTCGCCATGGCGTGCCTGTTGCACCCGGACCTCGTGACGGAGTCGGGGACGTACTTCGTCGACGTGGACGAGCGAGAGGGGATGACCCGGGGGTACAGCCTCGTCGACGAACTCGGCATCACCGACGGCGACCCGCGGACGCGCGTCGTCGAGGCCATCGACCAAGCGACGTTCGAGCAGATGCTCGACGACATGCTGACACACGGGGACCCCGAGCGGTCCCTCTGAACCGGCGGACGTACGGGACGCTGTCGGACGCCCCGAGCGACGTGAGCGTCGACGCTCCCGACGCTACACCTGCCCGCTCTCTGCGAGGTCCTGGGCGGCTTCGACGACCCGCTCTTTCTCGGCCTGCGACCCCTGCCAGAAGTCGACGAGGTCCTGTCCGACCGCCCGCAGGTCCTCGTCGTCGAGTTCGGCGTCCTCGCCCTCGGTGAGGTCGTACAGTTCCCGGTCGTCGGGCGACCAGATGTACTTCCACTCCCGCCCGCGGACCGAGACGTTGGGCATGCGGGTCGAGGAGAAGACGTACGGTTCTGTGAGTCGCTCCCCGACCGTCTCGTCGCCGCTGGCGAGGCCGTGCAACAACTCGGGCAGTCGGCGGAGCGAGAAAGGACGCTCGACCCGGCCGGACGGCCCGTTACACACCACGAGGGGCACGTTCACTAGCTGGTCGTACAGTTGCCGGCCGTGGCCGTACATCCCGTGTTCGCCGAAGGCCTCGCCGTGGTCGCCGTGGACGACGAACGTGGTGTCCTCGCCGATTTCCTCTGTGAGAAACGAGAGGAACTCGTCGGTGTACTGCAGCGAGTTCTCGTAGGCCGTGGTCAACACGTCGCGGAGGACGGACTCGAGCGGGAGGTCACGGCTCAGGAACAGTCCCATGTTCGCGGGGTAAGTCTTGAGACGGGACTGGGTCCGGTACTCCTCGGGCGGGAGGTACGGGAGGTGGGGGTCGACGAGAAACACCCAGAGGAAGTAGGGGTCGTCCGCTTGGGCCGTCCACTCGCTGATTTCGTCGGCGAGGGCCTCCCACGACATGAACATGTCCTGTCCCTGCCACCAGTTGGCGGCGTTCATCGCCAGCGTGCCGATGGTGCTCTCCTGTTCGCCGCCCTCCAGCAAGTCGCTGGACGCGTCGTCCTCCATGAAGTCCTCGAAGTGGTCGAACCCCTCGTCGAATCCGAAGTACCGCGAGGTCCACGGGTTGGCCGTGAACGCGGCGGTGTCGTACCCGCGCTCGGAGAACTCCTCGGCGACGCTCCGCCGGGCGGCCATGTGTTCGCGGACGTGGGCCTTCATGTCCTCGCGCGTCGCGCGGCGGGCGTCGGGCCGTTCGACAGGGTCCATCCCCGTGAGGAACGACGTCGCCGAGGCGAACGTCGCCGCGCCGGGCGCGACGGCGTTCTCGAACACCAGTCCGTCCTCGGCGTGGGCCGCGAGTGTCGGCATCGTGTCAGAATCGCCGGCCGCGACGCCGCAGTAGTCGGTTCGGAAACTGTCGATAGTGACGAGGACCACGCTTTCGTCGTCGGGCATGTACCCGTGAGTGACTCCGACAGCGGGCGTTATTATTCAGACGGTAAACGCGGAATTTCCACGGACGACGGCGTGAACAATGAAACCGGTTTTTACGCTAGCACCGGGTCCACTCACCCATGTCACAGAGCGATGTCGCCGCGGAGAGCGTCACCAGCGTCGAACTGCCCGCCGGCCTCGTCGAAGACGTCGAGGGGCGAGTGGCGTACACGGAGTTCGAGGACGCGAGCGAGTACGTCGCCTTCGTCGTGGAGGAAGTGCTCGCCGCAGTCGACGACGGCGAGGGCGCGAACTACGACGCCGTCGACCAAGAGGAAGTCGAGAGTCGCCTCGAATCGCTCGGTTACATGGAGTGAGCGGCGTCGGGGACGCCCTCTCTGGCCACCGGCCGCGCGTCGGTTCGTCACCCTCCCGCCGGCCGTTTAATGTGCCGATAAGCCGGGTGTAGGTCGGATTCACCGACCCGCCGACCGGGCGGTACGAGGGCGTCGTCGCTTACCGAAGCCGTCGAACCAGCCGAAGCAGCACCGACGCGGCCGTACCGATGCCGGGGACGCGACGCGAGAGCGCGGCGGCACCGAGCAGTACGAGGCCGCTCTTCGTCCGCCCGCGGACGAACGCGAACGCGGCGTCGACGAGCGTCGAGAGCATACTGAGCCTGTTCAGCGGGGAGTTGTGGACAGTAGTCATCGTCTCGGTCGTACGTACCGCGTCCGGTCGGATATAGCCCCACCCGGACTATGCAAGCACCGCGAAACCGACCGTGATGAGACACCGGCGTCGCTCCCCGGTCTGTTCGACTCGGTCGAGAAAGGGCGGGTGGTCAGCCTCCGCGACCGGACTGTACGGTTCGATGCCGCGCTGTTCGAGCGCCGTGCCCGGTTCGCCGCCGACGCCGGGTCGGGGACGCGAAATCAGGGCACGTACCAGATGCCCCGGTCCTCGTCCAGTACGGACCCGACGACGACGTGCGGGAACGCCACGATACTGATGAAGACGCTCCAGAACGCGACCGCGCCGGGGAGCAGGTGCGTCCCGGCCAGCGGGTTCGGCACGGCGAGGTAGACGGCCGCCAGCACGCCGAAGGTGGCGAGCGCACCGGCGACGAGCACGCCCCACGCTCGGAGGGCGACGGTGCCGGCGTCGGCGCCATCGAGCAGGTCGCTCCCCTCCTCTCCGACTGCCTCTGCCTCGACGGTCCGGGTCCGGGCCACCTGCCGCGCTGAGTACCAGAACGGGAAGTACAGGCCCACGGCCACCACGACGGGGACGGCGGCGAAGTACGCCGCCAGCAGGACCGACTCGCCGGCGTCTACCAGCCACGAACGTCCGCCCCCGCGGACGTATCCGAGCGCGACGTGGGCGAGGAGCGCCCCGCCGTAGCCGACGCCCACGAGTGCCCGCGTGGTCCCGAACAGTCCCGCGTACGGTTCGAGAGCGCCGGGTTCCACGAGACCGACCATGAGTGCCGAGAACGTGTGGAACGTGGTGGGCCAGAAGACGATGGGGACGAGCATCACCGCGCCGCCCCGGACCGCCGCCGCGAGGTACCGCTGGGCGCGGGTCCGGAGGTGGTCGGTGCCGCTCGTGGCGTCCAGCACCTTCAGCCCGCCCAGACCGCCCTTCGCCATGGCGACCAGCAGTGCGAGCGCGAGGCCGGCGACGGGAGCGACCAGGAGCAGGCCCACGAACGCGGCGATGGCCACGAGGTAGGCCGCGACGTAGCGCAGGCGGAACACCGACCGGCGGCGACGCAGGTTCTCGAAGTGCTCGTAGCCGCCGTGCGGGAGGTTCAGCGCGACCATCCCGACGAGGTAGACGACCATCTGCGCGCGCAACGGCATCGTGATACCGACGCCGCGAGCGACGAGGAACCCGACGGCGACGACGAGAAGGGCGGCCCTCGAGAGGGCCAGCGACGGGTGTGCGTCCGAGCGCCGATGCCAGCGGTCGACGAATCCCGGTGTGAGCGCACTCATCGCCGGGTGTTAGGGACGAGTTGCCAATAAACGAACTCCCGAATCCAGCGACCCGAGAACGCGGCACGGTCGGATAAGTGTCCACCCCAAGTGTCACCGTATGCACGAGGACGGCCCAACGGGCGGGAGGGTGACGGTCGTCGGCGGCGGGTTCGGCGGCCTCTCGGCGGCCGCGTACCTCGCCGACGCCGGCGCCGAAGTGACGGTGCTGGAACAGCACGACCGGGTCGGCGGCCACGCAGGGGTGCTCGAGCGCGACGGGTTCCGGTTCGACACCGGCCCGTCGTGGTACCTGATGCCGGACGTCTTCGAACGGTTCTTCGGCCACTTCGACAGGGCACCGACCGACTACTACGACCTCGAACGGCTCGACCCACAGTATCGGGTGTTCTGGAAGGACGGCGACAGCGTTACCGTCGAACCCAACCGTCGGAACGTCCGGGACGTGTTCGAATCCTACGAAGACGGTGCCGGCGCGGCGCTGGACCGCTATCTGGCGGCGGCCGAGCAGAACTACGACCTCGCCATGGACCGAGTCGTCTACGAGGGTCGGGAGGGGCTGACCGACTACGTCGACACCGACCTCCTGCCGCTTGCCCCCCGATTTCGCCTGTTCGGGAACATGGACGACTACGTCTCCCGCTACGTCCAGCACCCGAAGCTCCGGCAGTTGCTGGAGTACACCCTCGTCTTCCTCGGGGGGTCGCCCCACAACACGCCAGCGCTGTACAGCATCATGAGCCACGTGGACCTGAACCTGAACGTCTTCTACCCGGAGGGTGGCATCGCCGGCGTCGTGGACGCGCTGGCGGAGCTAGCGACCGAGCTGGGGGTCGACGTCCGGACGGGCGTCGAGGTACAGGGTATCGAGGGGACGGCCGGCACGTTCACCCTCCGGACCGACGCGGGTCAGCACGAGACGGACCTCGTCGTCAGCAACGCCAACCCCGCGTACACGGAGCGGGAACTGCTGGCCGCCGACGCCCGGGACCACGACCCCGGATACTGGGACGACCGGACCTACGCCCCCTCCGCGTTCATGCTGTACCTGGGCGTCGAGGGCGACGTCGACCCCCTGGAGCACCACACGCTGGTCCTCCCGACCGACTGGGACGCCCACTTCGAGTCCATCTTCGAGACCCCGCAGTGGCCGACGGACCCGGCGTACTACCTCTCCGTGGCCTCGAAGACGGACGACCACGTCGCCCCCGACGGTCACCACGCCGTGGTCGCGCTCGTGCCCGTCGCGCCGGGCCTCGACGACGGCCCCGAGGTCCGGGCCCGCTACCGCGAGCAGGTGCTTTCGGACCTCGCCGACCACACGGGCGCGGACCTCCGGGACAGAATCGTCGTCGAGGAGAGCGCCTGCGTCAGCGAGTTCGCCGACTACTACGGCGACCCCCAGGGGACCGCACTGGGACTCGCACACACGCTGTTCCAGACCGGGCCGTTGCGGCCGGGCCACCGCGCCGGATTGGACGGGCTCTACTACACCGGCGCGTACACCACGCCCGGCATCGGGATGCCGATGTGTCTTATCAGCGGCGAACACACCGCCGACGCCGTCCTCGAAGACTACCCCGGCGTCGCCGGACGAACGGTGGCGGCCGACGAGCGGTGAGTGTGTCACCACCGGCCTGTGTCGTGGGGGCCGCTCGCAGCGGTCTCACAGCGGCCCGGTCGCCTCGACGGCCCGTTCGAACCGGTCGAGGAACGCGGGGTCGTAGGCCTCCCCGACGTGGTTCACGTTCCACAGTCCCGACGCTCGAATCTCGGGACTCTGACTGTGGTGTCCCAGCCAGTCGTCCGCTCGCGGGTCGATAACCGAGTTCTCGACGTTGCTGAGGAGCGCGATGGCGTTCTGTTCGAGGTACGCTCGGTCGCTGGTGGGACTCGGTTCGTCGTCGACGGCCACCCAGAGGAACGGCTGGTCGCGGATGTAGCCGCTCACCCGGCGTTCCAGCGGGTACTCTTCGTCTCGGACCGTGGCCCGGTCCCGGTCGACGGCGGCCCAGCGGTCGTCCCAACTGGGGTAGTCCTCGTGTAACGCGTGGCGTTCGACGAGCGCCTCGCCGACTCGCTTCCGGTAGACCGACCCGCGGTGGTTGCCGCCGTGCGGGTGGGCCGAACTGCCGTCGCCGGTGCCGTAGTGTTGCTTGAGACGGTCCCAGAGGGTCGTGCTACTGCCCTGCGAGACGGCGTGGGTCCCGACGCGAGTGACCCGGTGTCGGTCGGTGTCGGCGTGCGTCTCGCCGGGTTCGAGGAAGAAGTAGACCCCGCGGTCCGGCCAGTCCATGTAGCCCGTGCAGTCCTTCAGTTTCCGGGGACCACCCACCGTCGCTTCGAGCGACCCGAGCAGACGATAGAACCGGTCGACGTCGTCGGCGCGTGCCATCGTGTCCGCGAGCTCGGCCAGCCGGGTCAAGTCTCTTTCCCCACCGGATTACCCCCACGTCGTTGCCACCTGCGGACCGGGTTACCGACCGCGACGGGACGTTGATACCTGTTGGCCGAGAACGATGTCCCATGGGTGCAACACCCGACGGAGAGCCCCCGCGGACGCTCGAACGCGTCCCGGCGGCGCTCTCGACCCCGGAGGCGTGGCTCGACCCGTTCGACTGGTACGCAGAGATGCGCGACGACGACCCCGTGCGCTACGACGAGACGCGGGAGTGCTGGGACGTGTTCCGGTACGACGACGTGGACGCGGTGCTGGACGACCCCGAGACGTTCTCCTCGGACCCGCGACTGGCGAGCGCCATCGAGTTGCCGCCGGAGGAGGAGCAGAGCCCAATCGTGGAGACGATGCTGCTGACCGACGGCGAGCGTCACGACAGACTGCGCGGCGTCGTCGAGGACTCCTTTCGGCCGCGGGCGCTGGCCGGGCGCGCCCCTCGCTTCGAGCGCATCGCCGCGGACCTGCTGGACGACTCCGTCGGCGGCGGCGAGATGGACGTCGTCGACGACTTCGCCTACCCGTTCCCGGTCATCGTCATCGCGGAACTGCTCGGCGTGCCCAGCGAGGACCGCCCGCAGTTCCGCCGGTGGTCGGAGACGCTGGTCGAGACGCCGACGGACGCCAGCGAGGACGCCCTCCGAGCGTTTCAGGAGCGACAACGGCAGGTGACCGAGGAGTTGACCGACTACTTCGAGGCGAAACTCGACGCCCGGCGCGAGGACCCGAAGGACGACCTCGTCTCCGAAATCGTCCACGCGGAGGCGGACGGCGAGACGCTGACCCACGAGGAGGCGCTGGGATTCTGCATGCTGTTGCTCGTCGCGGGCAACGTCACGACGACCAACCTCGTCGGGAACGCGATGCGGTGTCTGACCGCCCATCCGCAGGCGATGAAGCGGTTGCAGAACGAGGACGCCCTCTACGAGAGCGCCGTCGAGGAGGTGTTGCGCTACCGGTCGCCGGTGCAGGCGCTCGCCCGGGTCGCCACCCGCGACGTGGAACTCGCCGGCCGGGAGATAGCCGAGGGCGACGCCGTCGTGACGTGGCTGGGGTCGGCGAACCGCGACCCGGCGGCGTTCGACGACCCGGAGGCGTTCGTGGTCGACCGCGCGCCGAACTCCCACATGGGGTTCGGACGCGGCACCCACTACTGTCTCGGGGCACCCTTGGCCCGGATGGAGGCCCGCATCGGCCTGCGGGCGCTGTTCGACCGCGTGACCGACGTTCGGCGAGCGACGGACGACCTCACGCCCGTCCGGAGCGCGTTCATCTACGGCGTAGAGTCGTTTCCCATCGAGTTCACGCGGCGGGCGGACGCGGCGTCGGGGTCGGACTGAGGCGGAGACCGGCCGCTGTCTGGCCAACCGCTTTCAGGGAGGCCGTCGTAGTGTCACCGCATGTCTCTGAGCCAGTACTACGACGAGATAGAACCAGTGACGATGCTGGTCGTCGGGTTCGTCCTGTTCGTCTTCCCGGAACCGGCCACCTCGGCGCTCGGCGCGGGCCTCATGTTGCTCGGGAGCGCGTGGTGGTTCTACGAGTGGCAACGGTGACTACCAGTCGAACGCCTCGTGTATCGCCCGCCCCTCCTCGTTGCGGACCGGACCGACGACGTCGGTGACGCCGGCCAGAACGGCCGCCGACTGGACGGGGGCACTCTGGTCGGTGAACTCCCCTATCTCCCGGCCGCCGACGCTGTAGACGACGCGCCCGAGGCCGGCGTGCCGGATGCCGCCGGCGCACATCGGGCACGGTTCCGTGCTCGTGTACATCACCGTCTCGGCCCGTTCCTCCGGCGATAGCTCCCGCCGGGCGCGCACCGCCAAGTCCAGTTCGGGGTGCCGCCGCACGTCGTCCTCGGTGACGACGCGGTTCGACGCCTCCATCACTATCTGGTCGTCCCTGACGAGAACGGAGCCGAACGGTCGGTCTCCACGGTCTGCGGCCTCGCGGGCGAGTGCGAACGCTCGGTCCATGTGCGACTCGTGGTCGAACTCGTCGAACGCGGTTCCCATACCGCCGCCGAGGGGCCGCGGCCGGGTAAATCGACCGCCCGGAGGGCGACTGAGCGGTGCGCTCAACACCCTGCCGGACGTAGGAGGGCCGTGAACCACGACCGAATCCACGCCCGCGAACCGAGCCACCACGTCGACCGGTGGTCGGTCGGCACAATCCGGCACATCGGCGAGCGCGACGGGCACTGCGTCGTCAAGGTCGAGGCGGCGGACGGCGAGACGGTCGAGTTGGTCGTCACGTTCGCCGTCCGGGACCTGTTTCTCGGACGGTTGGACGTCGAGGAGGGGGCGTCGCCCGTCGGCGAACGCGTCTGGTACCGGAAACGCGGCGGCTGACCCGCGCTCACTCGGGCGGTTCGACCGGGGCCTCTATCTGGGCGACGTCGAGGATGAGCGTGTTGCTCGTGTCGTCGATGGCGACGATGGTGCCGGCGACGACGAGACTCGACTTCGGTGTCGGGCCGGCCGCGACTGCCTGTCCGACCTCGAACTGGTCGACGGACTGCTGGAGGTGCAGTCGCGCGCGGCACTCCTCGGGGTGGTTCACCGTCGTGAACGTTATCTGGTCGACGGTGACGTCGATGCGCTCGAAGTCGCGGGCGACGGTGACCGACTCCGCGTCGTCGAGCGGTTCGCGGCCGAGGGTCTCGTAGGCGAGGTCTGTCGGCACGTACCCGCCTTCCGGGCCGGAGTGGCCCTCGACGAGGCCGAGTTGGGCGAGGCTCTGCATCTGGTTCTGGACCGTCCCCAGACTCCGGTCGACGTCGTCTGCGATGGTCTGCCCTTTGACCGGCCCGTCGGCCGAGCGGTGGCGATTGACCAGCGTCGTCAGCGTCTGCTCCTGACTGCTGGTCAGGTCGATCTGGACCATACCGAGGCTACCAGAAGCACGCCCATATGTGTGTGGATACGCGCACGTATCCCAGTCCGGTCCCGCTACCGCCGCCCGAAACCGACCGACGACTAGGTCACTCGTTCAGCAGGGCGTCATCCCCGTGGCGTTCGCGCAGGTCGGCCAGATACTCGCGCTGGGCGTCGAGTTCGTCCGTGGACTCGGCGTAGACGTCCGCGAACATGTCTGCCGGGTCGGCGGCGACGCCCTCGGCCTCGTCGACGACGTCGGCCAAGCGGTCGTCTATCGCGTCGTTCATCTCGTCGAGTCGCTCCTGGTCCAGCAGGCCCCGGTCCCAGAGGAACGCGCCGAAGCGGGCCAGCGGGTCCCGGTCGCGCCACTCCTCGACTTCCGCCTCGTCTCGGTACACCTCCGGGTCGTCGGCGGTCGTGTGGGCGCCAAAGCGGTACTGGACCGCCTCTATCAGCGTCGGCCGCAGTTCGTCCTCGGCCGGGTCCAGCGCCCGTTCGCGGGCCGCCTTCGTGACGACGTAGGTGGCCAGCGGGTCCATCCCGTCGACCTGCACGCCGTCGAACCCGTAGGCGTTGGCCTTCTGTGCGATGGTGTCGCTCGCCGTCTGCCGCTCTCGCGGGACCGAGATGGCCCACTGGTTGTTGTTGCAGACGAAGACCGTCGGCGTGTCGAACACGCCGGCGAAGTTCATGCCCTCGTGGAAGTCCCCCTCCGAGGTGGCGCCGTCGCCGAAGTGGACGACACCGACCTGTTCGTCGCCGTCGCGTTTGGCCGCCCACGACCACCCGACTGCGTGGGGGATGTGAGCCGCGATAGAGATGTTCAGCGGGAAGACGTTCACGTCCGCGAGGGCGGCGTTGCCCCGTTCGTGGCCCATCCAGTACAGCAGGTACTCCCACGGGAGGCCGCGGGCGACCAGCGCCCCGTGTTCGCGGTACTGGTAGAACAGCGTGTCCGAATCGGCCAGCGCGTACGTGGACCCGACCTGTGCCCCCTCTTGGCCGGCCAGCGAGGAGTACGTCCCCAGTCGGCCCTGCCGCTGGAGGCTTATCATGCGCTCGTCGAACCGTCGAGCGAAGCGCATGTCGCGGTACATCGACACCAGTCGCTCGTCGGAGAGGTCCGGGACGAGGTCCGGCGCGACCACCTCGCCGTCGGCGTCGAGTACCTGCACGCGGTCGTCGGGCGCTCGGTCGAGCACGTCGGCTGACATCCTGTGCTGACAATCGGGGCAGACCGGCAAAAAGGTGCGTCAGACTGCGGGTCAGGCCAGCCACTCTCGGACCTGCCGGCGGGCCGCCTCCTGATGGTCCGGCATCACCTCGACGACGACGCGGCCATCGAAGTGGGCGTCCAAGAGCGCCGCGGTGCGTTCGAGAGGCATCTCGCCGGCGCCGAAGGGGAGGCCGTCCTCGGTCAGCGTCGCGTCGTTGAAGTGGACCACCCGAATCCGGTCGCCGTCGCGCCGCAGGAGGTCGGTCAGGCCGTCGAGGTAGTCCGGTTGGGACATGAACAGGTGCGCGGTGTCGAGGACGAGGTCGTGGCCCCGGTCCAACAGGAGGTTCCGCAGGTGGAACGGGGTCGCGCCGGGGTTGTTCTCGTAGCCGTACGGGGCCTCGAAGTCGTAGGCCTCCAGCGTCTCGACGTGGGTGTGCTGGGCGTACTGGCTGTGGACGACCAGATAGGCGTCGAGGCGGGCGGCCAGCGCGTCGCTCCGGCGGAACGGGCGTCGGTCCTCGGGGGTGGCGTGGAGCGTGTGGACGGTCGCGGCGTCGACGGGCGACGCGTCCACCGTCTCGGCCGTCGCCGTTACGTCCTCCAAGTCTGCGGGACGTAGGTGGAGTTCGACGCTGTCGAAACCGCGGTCCGCCGCCGCGGCGAGCGAGTCGGGGTCCGGCGGGCACTTGCCGACGAGGTCCATCGTGGTCGGGTTACGACGCCGGGCCTCTAAAACGCCGCCCCACGCAGTTCGAGCACCCGAGCGCTCATGTCGGTATGGCCCTTGCGGTCCGACGATGCCCGTTGCGTCCGCGGACCCCGACGACGCGCTGTTCACCCTGCGCCGGGAGCGCCGGATGACCCGGACTCACGCCGCACTCTGGGCGCTCACCCTCGCCCTGTTCGCGGCCGTCACCGTCGGCGTCGTCGGCCACAACGCGGTCCTCCTGTTCGCCTGAGACGGGACCGAGATAGCGTGCCCCCGGGCGCACCAACACTGTCCGAGAACACGGGGGTTAAGTACAACTAAGTGCGACCACCCGGTAATGGACAGGCGGAACTTCCTCACGGCGGCCGGCGCGACCGTAGCGACGGCGCTGACCGGATGTAGCGGTATCGGCACAGAGGGCGACACGACAGGCGACGCCGACACCGAGCGAACGCTCGTCGTCGGGACGTACAGCCCGTTCATCGACGCCCCCTCCTCCAGCCCCGGCGCGTGGCTCAAAGAGCAGTTCGAGAGCGAGTTCGACGCGCGGCTGGTGTGGCAGACGCCGAGCAACGAGGTCAACCACTTCATCGAGCGCCAGAAGGCCGGGGTCGACGTGGAGGCCGACGTCTACGTCGGTCTGAGTGCCGACGACCTCGTCCGCGTCGACCGGACGCTCGACGCCCCGCTGTTCGCCGACGCCGGCGACGTGAGCGGCCAGAGCGACGTGAAAGACGCGCTCACCTTCGACCCGCAGGGCCGGGCCGTGCCGTTCGACACCGGGTACATCAGCCTCGTCTTCGACGGCACGTCGACGACGGCCCCCGAGACGTTCGAGGGACTGCTGGCGGAGGAGCACGCCGGCGCCCTCATCACCCAGAACCCGAGCAGTTCCGACACCGGCAGAGCGTTCATGCTCCACACCGTGAAGCAGTTCGGCGCCGACGGCTACCTCGACTACTGGGCCGACCTGCAGGACAACGGCGTGCGCGTGCTGGGCAGTTGGGACGACTCCTACAGCGCGTGGTCGGAGGGCGAAGCACCCATCGTGACCTCGTACTCGACCGACCGCGTGTACGCCAACCGCTACGACCAAGACCTGGCGAAACACCGGATTCGCTTCCTGAACGACCAAGGATACGCCAACCCCGAGGGGATGGCCGTCTTCGAGAACGCGAACGAACCGGACCTCGCCCGCGAGTTCATGGGCTTCCTGCTCCGCCCCGAGGTGCAGGGCGAAATCGCCGTGCGGAACGTCTCGTTCCCGGCGACGACCGACGCGAACCTCCCGAGCGACTACGCGGAGTTCGCGCTGGAACCGCCGGAGGCGGTGACGTTCACCTACGACGAACTGCAGGGCTCCGTCGGCGGGTGGGTCGAGGACTGGAGCCAGCAGTTCGCCCAGAACTGACGTGAGCGACGCTGGCGACGGAACGGCGGCCGCTCGCAGGCCGCGAGAGCGGCGGGTGCGCGCTCGCCTCGAACGCTACGTGCTCCCGACGCTGGCCGCCGGGACGGTGGCGCTCCTGTTGGTCGTCTTCTACTACCCGGTGGCGACGGTGTTCGTCGACAGCGTCCTCGTCGAGGGGCGAGCGACCCTGTCGGTGTTCGCGCGCCTCCTCGGCGACCCCTTCTACGTCGGTGACCTCGCCGGACTGGCCGCCGGGAAGTCGCCGCTGGCCGTCCTCGGGGACCTCCTCTCGCCGGACCGCCGACTCGGCGTCGTCGGGTTCACGGCGTATCAGGCGGCGCTCTCCTCGGTCGCGAGCGTCGTCCTCGGACTGCCCGCGGCGTACCTGCTGGCCCGCTACGAGTTCCCCGGCCGGCGGACGCTGCGCTCGCTGACCATCCTGCCGTTCGTCCTGCCGTCCATCATGGTCGCGGTGGGGTTCGTCGCCACGTTCGGCCGGAACGGGACGCTGAACGCCGTCATCGGTGCGCTCGGTCTCGGCGAAGTCGACCTGCTGTTCACGCTGGAGGCCGTGATAATCGCCCACGCCTTCTACAACGCGCCGCTGGTCGCTCGCGTGACGACGGCGGCGTGGGAGTCGGTCGACGCCAGCGCCGTCGAGACGGCCCGCAGTCTGGGGGCGAGTCCTCGTCGGGCGTTCCTCGACGTGGTCGCCCCGCAACTGTACCCGTCGGTGCTGATGGGGGCGGCGCTAACCTTCGTGTTCACCTTCGGCACCTTCCCCATCGTCCTCGCGCTGGGCGGGTTCCAACTGGCGACGGTCGAGGTGTTCGTCTACCAGTTGATACGGGACTTCGAGTACGCCGAGGCCGCGGCGCTGGCCGTCGTCGAACTCGCCATCTCGCTGGGTCTGCTGTATGCCTACCTGCGGTACGAGGCGCGACACAGCACCCGGGCCCGCGGCATCCGACCGCTCCCCCGGCGGCCGCTCCGCCCCCCGTCGCTCTCGGTCGGGGAACTGCTCCCGAGAGCGGGGCTCGCCGTCTACAGTGTCGTCGCGCTGGCCGTCTTCGTCGCGCCCATCGCGAGCATGGTGTACGCGAGCGTGAGCGGCCCCGCCGGACTGACGCTCGCACACTACGCGTTCCTCGTCGAGCGACAGGCGACCGCGGCCGCGTTTCAGGTGACGCCGTGGGACGCCGTCCGCAACTCGCTGGTCTTCGGGGTCGGGTCGCTCGTGGTCGCCCTGCCGATGGGCGTCGTCGTCGCCGTCCTCACGACCCGCGAGTACCGCGGTCGGAAGGTCCTCGACGCCGTCGGGATGGCACCGCTCGCGGTGTCGAGCATCGTCGTGGGCCTCGGCCTCCTTCGGGGACTGGTGTTCGGCGTCGAAATCGGCGGCACGCGCCTCGCAGTCGGCGGTGCTCTCGCCATCGTCGCCGCTCACGCCGTCTCGGGCTACCCGTTCGTCGTCCGCACCGTCGCGCCCGGACTGGAGCGCATGGACCAGTCCCTCGTCGAGTCCGCCCGGGCGCTGGGCGCACCGCGCGCCCGGGTGCTCACGGACGTCGAGTTACCGCTGGTGTGGCCCGCCGTCGTCGCCGGCGCGGCGTTCGCCTTCGCCATCTCCGTCGGGGAGTTCTCCGCGACCGTCGTGCTGTCGACGGGGACCGACCAGTTCACGATGCCCATCGCTATCGAGCGGTTCATCGGCCGACGACTCGGTCCGGCGACGGCGATGGGCGTGGTCCTCCTCGTCGTGACGGCTGGCAGTTTCCTCGTCATCGACCGACTGGGGGGTGCAGACGGTGGCTTCTGACGCCCCGGCGGTGGCGCTCGACGGCGTCATCCGGCGCTACGGCGACACCACCGCGCTGGCGGACGTCTCGCTGTCGGTGCGCGAGGGGGAGTTCTTCACGCTCGTCGGTCCCTCTGGCTGTGGGAAGACGACCACACTGCGACTGCTCGCGGGGTTCGAGACGCCGACGAGCGGCGCCGTCCGCTTCGGGGGCGACCGCGTCACCGGCGTCCCCCCGGAGGACCGCGACGTGGGCGTCGTCTTCCAGAACTACGCCCTCTTTCCGCACATGAGCGTCGGCGAGAACGTCGCGTACGGCCTCCGGTTCACCGACCCGCCCGGCGGCGTCTCCCGGGACGAACGAGTGGCGACCCTGCTGGAACTGGTGGACCTCGGGGGGACCGAGGACCGTGACCCGGACACGCTCTCGGGCGGGCAACAGCAACGGGTGGCGATGGCCCGGGCGCTCGCGCCGGGACCGGACGTCCTCCTGCTTGACGAACCGATGAGCGCGCTGGACGCGAAACTCCGCGAACGCCTGCGAGTGCAGGTCCGCGAGATTCAGCAGGAACTGGGCATCACGACGGTGTACGTCACCCACGACCAAGAGGAGGCGCTGGCCGTCTCCGACCGGGTGGCCGTCGTCCGCGACGGACGCGTCGAGCAGGTGGGGTCGCCGCGAGAGATATACCACCGCCCCGCGACCCGGTTCGTCGCCGCCTTCGTCGGCGACAACAACGTGCTCTCTGGCCGCGTGACAGACGTCCGGTCGGGAGCCGACGGCCCCGTCGCGTCGGTATCGGTCGGCGGCGAGTCGCTGACCGTCGGACTGGACAGTCGGAACCGTGCCGACGTCGGTGACCGCCTCACGTTCTGTATCCGGCCGGAGCGACTCTCGCTGGACAGGGGCGAGACGGCGCTCTCGGCGTCGGTGACGAGCGCGGAGTTCCTCGGCGAGACGACGCGGGTCCACCTCGACTGGGGTGAGCAGACCCTCCGCCTCAGGACGGCGTCCCCGCCGAGCGGCGACGTGACCGTCCGGTTCGACCCGAAGGACGCCCACGTCGTCGCCGTCGACGACTCGTGACCGTAACGGGCGGTCACAGACCCCACCGCAGGGATGCTGGAGGTCAGCGGTGAGTATCGCCGTGAATGTTCGCCCACCACCTCGAATAGCCGTCTCGGGGACCGGGTTCAAGAGGGTGCCACGCTTCGTGACTGACGATGGCTCCGACCCGCCGCAGCGTGCTCGCCGCTTCGCTGGCCGGTCTCGGCGGTTGTCTGGGAAGCGCCGGCGAGGTTCCCGTCGAGTGTCCGCCCCCCGTCGACGCCGGCGGGACCGCGCGACTGGGGTTCGTCGGGGACGTGATGCTGGGCCGGAACGTGGACGACCGCTGGCGGGAGGACCCAACCGGCGTCTGGGACGGGATGGCCGACCGCCTCGACGCGCTCGACGGCCTCTTTCTGAATCTGGAGTGTTGCATCTCCGCTCGCGGCGACCCGCGGCCCGGCCGAACGTACCACTTCCGGGCGCACCCGTCGTGGGCGACAGACGCCCTCCGGAGCGCCGGCACCGTGTTCGCGAGTCAGGCCAACAACCACGCCCTCGACTTCGGACCACAAGCCCTCGGCGACACCCTCGACCACCTCGCCGACGCCGGCGTCGCCACGGCCGGGTCGGGACCGGACAGGGCCGCGGCCTTCGAACCGGTCCACGTCGAGGTCGGCGGACTGGACGTGGCCGTCGTCGCCGTCACCGATCAGTCGCCGAGTTACGCCGCTCGTGCGAACGCGTCAGGGACCGCCTACGCGCCACTGAACCCGAGTGACCGACTCACCCGCAACTGGGTCGGGGGAGCGCTGGCACGAGCGCGGGAGCGCGACCCGGACCTGCTGGTCGCCTCGCTCCACTGGGGGCCAAACTGGGAGACCGCCCCTTCGGAGACGCAACAGTCGGTCGCCCGATGGCTCGTCGACCGCGGGGCAGACGTGGTCCACGGCCACAGCGCCCACGTCCTGCAGGGCGTCGAGACGTACCGGGGCCGCCCGATTATCTACGACGCCGGGGATTTCGTCGACGACTATCTCGTCAAGGACGACCTCCACAACGACCGGAGCTTCCTCTTCGAACTGGTGGTGGCCGACGGCACGCTCTCGGCGCTCGAACTGGTGCCGGTCGAAATCGTCGATTCGCGCGTGACGCCCGCGGACGAGACGGCCGCGCGGTGGCTTCGCGACCGGATGCGGTCGCTGTCGGCCCACTTCGAGACGACGGTCCGCCGGGACGGGGCGGGCCTCCGCATTCCGCTCGGGAACTGCTGACGCTCAGTCGTCGTCTTCCTCGTCGTCTTTCGGACCCGCGTGGTCCGGTGGTCCGGCGTGGCCGGGCGCGTTCGAGTGGTCCGGTGGCCCCGCGTGGTCGGGCGGACCGGCGTGGTCCGGCGGCCCTCGGCGGTCGTCGTCATCATCGTCGTCGTGGTCGTGGTCGTCGTCCCGGTCACGGTCGTCGTCGTCGTGGTCGTCGTCCCGGTCACGGTCGTCGTCGTGGTCGTCGTCCGACCCGTCACAGGACCCACGACGGAGGCGGAGTCGCCTGTCCAAGTCCAGTTCGTACCGGTCCGGGTCGTCGATGTCGCCGGAGAGCACCTCCCAGTCGGTGATGCGGCCGTCGTAGTGGTCGCCGAACAGCGCCGCCTCCGAGTTGAACGACGGGTCGATAGTCAGCGAGAGGTCCCGCACGTCCAACCCACGGAGCGCGCCGCCGTCCGTCCGTTCGGCGGCCCACGTCCAGTCCACGCGCGTTCGCGTGTCGTCGATGTCCCAGCGGTCGTAGTTCGAGTCCCCGTCGTAGAAGTCGTCGCGCACCACCCAGCGCGCGTCGCGGGGGATGCCCTCGATGAGGAACGAGACAGACCCCCCCGGAGAGTCGTCGTCGAGTTTGTCGTGGACGACCACGAGGCTGAGGCCGTCGGGCCCGTCGTAGAGGAACAGGATGCTGGTGTCCCGGCGCTGGAGGTCACGCGTCCCGGTGGAACTGAAGTACCGGTCTTCCTGTCCCCAGCGGTAGAACTCCCTGACGGGTTCGTCGCCCGACAGCGGTGTAATCGGGATGCAACGATTCCCCTGTTCGACGACGAACCGGTGTTCGTCCGCGGCGGCGGACCCGGCGGCGAGGCCGAGAGCGCCGACGGCGGTGCCCGTGCTTGCGAGGACTCGTCTGCGGGTCCAGAGCGGCGGGTCGACGGTCATACCGGACTCCACCGGCGACGCAGAATTTGTTATGGTGCGCCTATACTCACGACCGCCTGTCTGGACGGGCTTACCGCCCGCATTCTCCGGCCGCAGACCGTCGGACCGCCGACGTGATAGCGGCTATCACGGAACCCATTTACGTCAGAGTCCGCTCTATCTGGTATGAACTACGAGGCCGCACTCCAGCGAGCGTACGACGTGCTTCCAGACCAACCCAGAGAGGCGGGTGAGCGCCTCTCCATCCCGGACCCGGAGGGACAGACCGACGGGGCGTTCACACGGCTGACCAACCTCGAATCCATCGCCGACGCCCTCTCACGGGACGCTCAGCACCTCCACAGCGCCATCCAGCGCGAGTTCGGGACCAACGGCCAGTTCGACGGCGGCGAGGCCCGCTACAACGGGTCGTTCGACGTCGCGGACTTCCAGGCCGCCATCGACGCCTACGTGGCCGAGTACGTCACGTGTTCGGAGTGTGGCCTGCCCGACACCGTCCTCAAGAACGAGGACGGCGTCGACATGCTCCGCTGTCAGGCCTGTGGTGCGTTCCGCCCCGTCTCGAAGAGCGCGAGCAAGAACACACAACAGCAGACGCCCACGCTCGAGGAGGGCGAGACCTACGAAGTGAAGATTACCGGCACCGGCCGCGAGGGCGACGGCGTCGCCGAGAAGGGCAAGTACACTATCTTCGTCTCCGGGGCCCGCGAGGGACAGGTCGTCAACGCCTACATCGAGTCTATCAGCGGCACCCTCGCCTTCGGTCGCGTCCAGTAAACCGTTCTGCGGGCGGATTTCGCCACCGAAAGCACTTATCTTCGCCACTCCCAGCCCGTGCTATGGTCGACGAGAGCGGCGAGGTTGGACTGTACGTGGTCGCGGCGGTGGCGCTCGGCCTCGGCGTATCACACACCCTGTCGGGGGTGCTGGGAGCCGTCGCCTCGCCCGATTCGACGGGCACGATAGTTCTCGCGGGTAGTCGAGCCATGTTGGGACTCGTTCTCCTCCCCGCTGGCGTCGGCGTCGCCCTTCGGAAGCCGTGGGGCCGCTGGGTCGGCGTCGTCGCGTTCGGCGGTCTCGCCGTCGTGCAACTCCTCCCCTTGCTCTCGGGGGCGACGCTCGCGGTGCCGCTGGCGGGCGTCTTGCTCTCGACCGGGTGCTCGCTCTACCTCTTGCTGGCCGGCGAGGTGTTTCGGGACGACGACGACGGGCGTGTCCTGACCGAAGACACGAACCCGCACGAGTTCGTCCGGTAAGTCCGAATTACTCGCCGGCGTTCCACAGGTCAGTCGAGAGGTAGCGCTCGCCGGTGTCCGGCAGGACCACCACGACGGTCTCGGCGGGGTTGTCGTGTGCGTACTCGGTGGCCGCGTGCAGGGCCGCGCCGGCCGAGATGCCGACCATCAGTCCCTCCTCGCCGGCGAGACGGCGGGCCGCGGCGACGGCCGCGTCCTCGCTGGCGACGCGCACCTCGTCGAGCAGGTCGGTTCGAAGGATATCGGGGACGAACCCCGGGCCGATGCCCTGAATCCCGTGGCTGTCCGGGTCGTCGTTCGACAGCAGTTGCGAGGCTTCGGGTTCGACGGCGACGGACGTGAGCGGTGCGTCCTGCTCCTCTTTGACGAACTCCGAGATGCCGGTGATGGTGCCGCCGGTGCCGACGCCGGCGACGACGGCGTCTACCTCGCCGCCGGTATCCCGCCAGATTTCGGGGCCGGTCGTCTCCCGGTGAGCGCGGGGGTTCGCCGCGTTCTCGAACTGGCTGGCCCGAACGGCGTCGTCGGCCGCGGCTAGTTCGTCCGCTCGCTCGATGGCTCCGCTCATGCCGTCGTCGGCCGGCGTCAGTTCCAACTCGGCGCCCAACCCCGAGAGCAGGCGCCGCCGCTCCTCGCTCATCGACTCGGGCATCGTCAGTACGCAGTCGTAGCCCCGGGCCGCCGACACCGCCGCCAGTCCGATGCCGGTGTTGCCGCTGGTCGCCTCGACGACGGTGCCGCCGTCGGGCAGTTCCCCCGACTCGGCGGCCGCCTCAACGATGTACGCCGCGATGCGGTCCTTGACCGAGTAGGGGTTGGCCGCCTCGTACTTCCCCAGCAGGTTCTCGGCGAACGAGTCCAGACGGACCAGCGGCGTGTTCCCCACGAGGTCCGTCACGTCCGATGCGACTGTCGGCGTCTCCGCTCGCTCCGCGAACGATTGCATGCGGCGGCCTTCTCCGCTGGCGGGGGAAACGTTCCACCCTGAGAACTGTGGGTGTCGAAACGCTACGGCTCGACTTCTTCGAGTAGTTCCGGGCCGTCGTTGCCGGGGCTGTTGACCGCCGTCGAGACGGGGTAGGTCCGCATCGCCCCGTCGTAGGGGTCCAGCAGGTCCGCGGCGGTGTCGGTGTCGGCGGTGAGCCACGTCTCCTCCTCGTCGGGGTCGAGAATCACGGCCATCCGGTGGTGGAGGTCACGGACGGCGTCGTTTGGCTCCGTGGTGACGACGGTGAACGTCTCCACCACGTCGTCCTCACCCCCCTCGCCGCCGCCCGCACCAAATTCCCCGAGGCCGGTCTGGCGTTGGGGCGGTTCCCATCGCTCGTAGAGCCCCGCCATCGCGAAGATAGCGTCGTCGGGCAGGGCGACCCGGTAGGGCTGTTTCCCGCCGCCACCGCTGTCTCGCGGCGTCGTCGCTCGACCGTTCGCGGAGCCGTGTGCCGCGCTGTCCACCCACTCGTAGAACCCGTCGGCCGGCACCAGACAGCGGCGGGACTCGTAGGCGTCGGCGAAGGACTTCTTCTGGCCGAGCGTCTCGGCGCGGGCGTTGATGTAGCCGTGGTCCGAGCGAGCGTCGGCCCACGAGGGAATCAGGCCCCACTCCATGCGCTGGATGTTGTCGGGGTCCTCGGTAGTGACGACGGGGAGGGCCTGACTCGGCGCGGCGTTGTAGCGGGGTTCGAACGCGAAGTCGAACGCGGCGTCGAACCGCGCCTCGACGTCCGCCGGCGGCGCGAACAGGCTGTAGCGGCCACACATACCACCGGGAATGGCGGCGACGAGCAAAAGTCCTCCCCGTGACCGCCACCAACAGTTTTGCGCGTCCGGTTCGTCGCTCCGATATGGAGACCCGACCACTCGGCGCGACGGGACAGGAGAGCACCGTAGCGACGTTCGGCGCTATCGCCCTGAACTGGCTGGAACAGGAGGGCGCGAACCAGATGGTCGAACACGTCCTCGACTTCGGGGTGAACCACTTCGACGTGGCCCCGACGTACGGCGACGCCGAACTGAAACTCGGCCCGAAACTCCGCCAGCACCGCGACGAGATTTTCCTCGGCTGTAAGACCCAAGAGCGGGGCTACGACGGCGCGGCCCGGAAGATAGACCGGTCGCTGGACCGACTGGGCATCGACACCATCGACCTCTACCAGATTCACGGACTGGAGTACGAGTCGGAACTGGACGAAATTACGGGCGAGGACGGCGCGCTCGCGGCCATCCGCGAGGCGAAGGACGAGGGAAAGATAGACCACGTCGGCCTCACCAGCCACGGCGACCCCGGCCTGATTCTGGACGCTATCGACCGCGTGGACGACCTGGAGACGGTGATGTTCCCGCTGAACCCCGTCGTCGCGGCGAAGGACGACGACGAGCACGACTACGAGGCAGTGCTGAAGCGGGCCGAGGAGGAAGACGTCGGGACGCTCGGCATCAAGGCCTTCGCCAAGGGGTCGTGGCCGCCAACCTCGGAACTCCCGGAGGCCGACCGGCCGTTCGCGAACTGGTACGAACCCGTCGCCACCCCCGAGGCGATACGCGACCGCTTCGACTTCGCCGCGTCGCAGGGCCTCACTAGCGTCGTGACCCCGGGCGACCCGAAACTCGTCTCGACGGTGCTCGACGCCGCCAGTCGCTACGACGGGATGGACGAGGCCGCCCAGCGCGCCCTCGTCGAGGAGTCGCGCCACGACGACAGCCCCGTCCCCGAACAGCTCCACCACTGAGCCGTGAGCGAGGACGGAGCGCCGCGGGACGTTCCCGAGACGGTCGAAGCGGCGCTGGCTGACCGCCCCGTCGAAGGGCGAGTCTGTCTCGAAGCGGGGGCCGGTGTGGGAAACACGACCGCGGGACTGCTGGACGCCGGTGCGGCCCGCGTCTACGCCGTCACGGACGACCCCGCCCACGCCGAGACGGTTCGAGCGCGGTGTGCGGACGCCACCGACCGCCTCGTCGTCGTCGAGGGCGACCTCAGACAGACGCCGATTCGGACCGGGTCCGTGGACCTCGTCACCGCGCACGGCCTCTGTAACGTACTCGACCCGGCGGCGCTCGACGCCGTCGCCGCCGAACTCGCTCGCGTCGCCGCGCCCGGCGCACAGCTCGTCGTGGACGACTACGAACCGCTCCCCTGGGACGCGACCGTCCGGGACCTGTTCGCCCTCGAGAACGCCGCAAGCGAACTCGCCGACGGCCGGCCGGCGCTGACGTTCTACCCGGCGTCGTTCCTCAGGCGCTTCTTCACCGGCCACGGGTGGGCCTTCGAGCGGGAACTGACTCTCCTCGACCCGGTGCCGTGGACCGAGAGCCACCTCTCCGCTCACGCCCGCGTCGCTCGGGACGCGGCGGCGCGACTCCCCCCGGACCTGTGCGACCCGCTGGAACGGCGCGCCGAGTCGCTCGTCGACGCCATCGGGTCCGAGTCGGTCGGGACGATGTACAGCCTCGCGATGACGCGCTCGGCCGCCCACGACGCGGAGTGAGCACCCAATCGGGGGGTCCGCCCGCGAGTTTAAACCGGACGACGCCGTACCGTGGCACGAAGCCACATGACGACGGACCCCTCGTTCTCGATTCCGCAACGCCCGGAACGGCGGTTCCCCCACGGGAGCGGCGTCGAGTACGAGGGCGGGACGGTGTTCGAACTCGTTCCGGACGGCGACCTCCCGACGTCGGCCCTCGCCGACCGGGTCGCCGGCATCCTCGCCGACGGCCCCTACCGGTACGGCGACTTCCACGACCTGCCGATGCCGCTGTGGCTGGTCCGCGACGAGGAGACGGCCGACGTGTTCCGCGTGGCTGTGCGGGACGGCACCGTCAGACTCCACGTCCTGCCGACCACCGAGTCGGCGGGTCTCCGACGGTTCTACGAGCGGTTGCGGGACGCCGAGGCCGACCTGTCGTGGCGCGTCGACCGCTCCGTCGAGGAGGCGTAGGGCGACGGCCGTGCTCGTCCGGTGGAGCTATGCCACTGGCAGGCACACCAGCCGTCGATGAGCGACCTCCGACTCCGCGTCGACGGGACGGACCTCACCGCGACGTGGACCGACACGAACCGGCGGACGCGGGCCACGCTCGTCGACGCGCTCCCGGTCGCGGGCGAGGCGGCCCGCTGGGGCGACGAACTGTACGTCTCGGTAGCCGTGGACGTGCCGCCAGAGGACACACAGACCGAGGTGCCGGTCGGCGCCGTCGCCTACTGGCCGCAGGGGAACGCCCTGTGTCTGTTCTGGGGGCCGACCCCGGCCAGTCGAGACGGGGAGCCACGGGCCGCCTCGCCGGTGAGCGTGGTGGCACAGGTCGACGACGTGACGCCGCTCGACGGCATCGGCGACGGCGGGGCCTCGGTCCGAGTCGAGCGAGCGTGACGATGGACGTGTTCGTCTACGGGACGCTGACCGACCACGCGACGGCGCGGGCGGTGCTCGACACCTACGAGTACCGCGGGTCGGCGGAACTGGTCGGCCTCCACCGCACCGACGGGCGGTATCCGACCCTCGCACCGGGCGGCCGGACCGAGGGCCGGATTCTGCGGACCCCGGACGTCGACGCGCTGGACGCCTACGAGGGGGTCGACCGGGGCCTGTACGTCCGCGTCGCCGTACCGCTCGCGTCGGCGGACGGAACCGTCGAGTGCTACGTCGGCGACCCGACGGCGCTGGGGGCGGCCGTCGAGTGGCCCGGCGAGGGCGACTTCGAAGAGCGGGTGCGGTCGTTCTGTAACGAGGCGGACGTCGCGGTCCGTCGCCGGTAGCGAGTGGCACGGACCCAAAACCGTCTTACCCGGGTGCCTCCATTCCCCGTCCATGACCGTCTCTCGCGAAGTGATACTCGAAGGGCACATCATCGACTCCGGGATGATGCAGTCCTGTTTCGGCACCATCATGGATATGGGTGGCTCCTTCACCGTCGAGGAGTTCGACATCGGCCGCCGCAAGGACGAGGAGTCCTACGCCCGGATGCTGGTCGAGGCGGAGGACGAGGCGACCCTCCAGTCCATCGTCCACGAACTCCACCAGAACGGCGCCAACCCCGCCGACCCGAAGGACGCGAAACTCCAGCCGGCGCCCGCCGACCAAGTCGTCCCCAAGGGGTTCTACTCGACGACGAACCACCCGACGTTCATCCGCTACGACGGCGAGTGGGTCGAAGTCGAGAACATGGAGATGGACTGCGCCGTCGTCGTCGAAGACGGTGCGGAGCCGAGAGCCTACACGAAGGTCCTCAACGCCGTCGAGGAGGGCGACCGCATCGTCACCGGCGAGACGGGTATCAAGGTCGAACCGCCCGAACGACCCCGTGACTCCGGCGGTGCCTTCGGCTTCATGCAGGGCGGCGTCTCGGCGGAGCGCCCCTCCGAGTCGACCATCCAGAAGATAGCGAACGCCATCGAGGAGACGAAGAAGGAGGGCGGGAAGGTGCTGGCCGTCTGCGGCCCGGCGCTCATCCACTCCGGCGCCCGCGAGGACATGGCCCGTCTCGTCCGCGAGGGCCACGTCGACATGCTCTCGGCCGGCAACGGCTTCGCCGTCCACGACATCGAGCGTGACCTCTACGGCACGTCGCTGGGCGTCGACACGGAGACGCTCGACCACGCCCGACACGGCCACAAACACCACATCTACGCCATCAGCGAGGTCATCCGCGAGGGCGGCATCGAGGAGGCCGTCGAGTCCGGCACCATCGAGTCCGGCGTGATGTACGAGTGCGTCGAGAACGACCGCCCGTTCGTGCTGGCGGGGTCCATCCGGGACGACGGTCCCCTGCCCGACACCATCACCGACGCCGTCGAGGCCCAGAACGCCATCCGCGAACAGGCCCACGAGGCCGACATGGTGTTGATGCTCTCGACGCTCCTGCACTCCGTCGCCGTCGGCAACTGCCTCCCCTCGACCACCCGGGTCGTCTGCGTCGACATCAACCCCTCGACGGTCACGCAACTGCTGGACCGCGGCAGCGCGCAGGCGGTGGGGATGGTCACCGACATCGGCACGTTCGTCCCGATGTTGGCCGAGCAGTTGGACGGTAGCGAGGGGCGCGACTGAAAAGAGCGGTCGCCGAACGAACGGCCCTCTCGCCACCGACGGCCAGTTTACACCCCGTCGCGGAGCAAGACTTATTCTGAGCGACCGGAAACTGCGACCGTGTTCCGTCGCTCGTTCCTGACGGGCGCGTCGGCCGCCCTCGCCGGGTGCGGCCTCGCGCCGTCGGGGCCCTCCACCGAGTCGTACCCCGAATCGCCCCCGAACGTCTTCCTCTCGTTCGACTGGCGCGAGGCCGAGTCCGCCGTCGACGTCACGTTCGTCCGCGGGAACCGCGTGACCACCGAGAACACCGCCGAACTGGCCGTCCGGTCGGCCGAGAGCGACCGCGCAACGGTGTGGGTCAGCCGTGACCGCGACGCCACGGCGGAGTATCCGCTGACGCCCGGTGCGACCCTGCGTCACTCGCTCGGCGAGACGGCCGGCGTGCGGGTCGTCTGGACCGCGCCGGACGGGGTGAACAGTGCGCTCATCGCCGCCGCCGACCGCCAGACGCCGACGGCGGGAGAGCGATGAAGCGGCGGCAGTTCCTCGCCGCGGGTAGCGGAGCGGTGGCCGCCCTCGGCGGGTACCTCGGCCTCCGGGTAGCCGACCTCCGACCGTACGACCCCGACTTGCCGTCGGGCGAGACCCCTCGAGAGCGCATCGTCGCGGCGGCGCGGCACCGCTACGCCGCCGACCACCGGGCGCTGACCAGGGTCCGGATAACCGAGGACTCGGCGGGCCCGGCCGGGTACGACGCCGCGGTCTACCGCGAGAGCCACCAGCACTCTCGGCGGAGGCACACCCACGTCTTCACGACGCGCCGGCAACCGCCCGGGCGAGTCCCGAACCCCTTCTACGGCCTGTTCGGCCACTTCCACTGGGGAATCCTAGACGGAGACGACCTGCCCCACACCTCCGTGGTCCACCTCACCGACGGCGCGACCCTCGCCAGTTGGGACGCGCCGACGCCGGCGTCGGTGACGGCCCGACCGGAACTGGGGTCCGACGCCATCCGCGGCCCGAACCGGACCCTGGCGTCGGGGATGGGCGGCGAGTGGATACGCCCCCACCGAACCGAGTGGGCGTCCGGCGAGGGAGACCGGACCTTCGTCGTCGCCGACCGCGACGGCTACGCGCAGGTCGTCACGCTCCCGTTCGGGGCCGAGCGACTCGGCGATGGCTGTCGGGTCACGGTGACGCTCGACGAGTCGGGCCGCCTCGCACGCATCGTCGACGAGCGAGTTCTCCTCGTCCGACCTCGGAGCGACGACCCGGACGGCGTCGGCGACGGTCCCCGGACCGTCGGCTACCGAATCGTCACCGAGTTCGACGAGTACGGGACCGCGACCGCACGGAGACCGGTGGGCGACGCCGAGACGACGGTCCGCGCGCGGCTATCGAGTCTCCTCACGGACGTCGGGCGGTACTGAACTGCCGAGAAGCCGCTGCGTTCGGTCCGCTTCAGACCCCTTCGAGGTCCGAGCGGTACTCGTTGATGGCGTCGTCGGCCTCGCCGATGGTGTCGGCCACGTCCTCCCCGTCGCCCGAGGAGAGGTCGTTCAGGGCCGACTGGATGCGGGCGAGACGCCCGTGGTCCGGGCCGCGGTCGGCCGTCGACAGCCGTTCCAACTGGTCGGCCAGTTCGCCGAGTCGCTCGCTGGCGTCGTCGCTTGCGGTGTCGTCAGCGGCCGATTCGAGCAGGTCGCTCGCTGTCGCGAGTTCTTCGCGGGTCATACTCGAACGTTCTTCGAACAGGGATAAAACGGTTCTCGTGGGGCAGAATGTTGCGCCTGTCGCTGACGGGCGAACGTTTAGGCCGTCAGCGGTCGCACGTCGGTCATGGCGAACTTCCTCTTTTGCTCGCTCGACGCCCCGCTGGTCGCCGACATCGCGTGGCGCGTCGAGCGAGAGGGCCACGACGTGCGGTACTTCATCAGCAACCACCACCCGGCCGAACGGGAGATAGGCGACGGCTTCGTCACCAAGAGCGAAGACTGGCGGGCCGACGTGGGGTGGGCGGACGTCGTCGTCTTCGACGACGTCTGGGACGGCAGCGACGTAGGTACCGGCAAGATTTCCGAGGAACTGCGGGCCGACGGCCACGCCGTCGTCGGCGGCACCGAACTCACCGACCGACTGGAGGACGACCGCGGGTTCGCGATGGAGACCTTAGA
Organism: Haloarcula sp. H-hyl6; assembly: GCF_056934455.1. Classification (NCBI taxonomy): domain Archaea; kingdom Methanobacteriati; phylum Methanobacteriota; class Halobacteria; order Halobacteriales; family Haloarculaceae; genus Haloarcula; species Haloarcula sp. H-hyl6. The sequence continues at coordinate 21,617 of NZ_JBRIIK010000002.1, read as the reverse complement.
GGAGTACGGCGTCGAGACGCTCCCCCACCGCGAGTTCGAGAGCTTCGAGGCCGGCATCGAGTACGTCCGCGAGAACCCCGCGCCGTACGTCGTGAAACCGCTCGGTGAGGTCCAGAACGTCAAGCGCCTACTGTACGTCGGCCGAGAGGACGACGGGTCCGACGTGGTCGCCGTGCTGGAAGCCTACGAGAAGGCGTGGGGGGACCGGATGAAAGGGTTCCAGTTGCAACGGCGGGTCGAGGGCGTCGAAGTCGCCATCTGCGGCTTTTGCAACGGCGACGGGTTCGTCGAACCGATAAACGTCAACTTCGAGCACAAGAAACTGTTTCCCTCCAACATCGGCCCCTCCACGGGCGAGATGGGGACGAGCATGTTCTGGACGGACCGCTGTCCCCTGTTCGAACAGACGCTCGGCAAACTCGAACCGCTCCTCGCGGAGGAGGGGTACGTCGGCAGCATGGACGTCAACTGCATCGTCGACGCCGACGGCGTCTATCCGCTGGAGTTCACGCCTCGCTTTGGCTACCCCTCCATCTACATCCAAGAGGAGGGGATGGAGACGCCCATCGGCGAGTTCTTCGAGGCCATCGCGAACGGCCGGGACCCGGACTTAGAGGTCCACTCGGGGTATCAGGTCGGCGTCCGCGTCTGCATGCCCCCGTTCCCCTACGACGACGAGCAACTGTTCGACGAAACCACCCGGAACGCGCCCGTGACGTTCGACGACGACTCGGTGCGAGAGGAGTACCACGTCGAGGACGTCAAGCGGGTGCCGGTAGGCGACGAGGGTACGGACGAGGCCGTCGCCGGTGCCGTCTACCCCGACGGCCAGTGGCGCGTGGCCGGGACGTCCGGCATCGTCCTCGTCGCCACGGGGAAGGGCGAGACGATGCGCGAGGCCCAAGAACGCGCCTACGACCGGGCGCGGAACGTCCTCATGCCGAACTGCTTCTACCGCACGGACATCGGCGACCGGTGGTACACCGACGCCAGCGACAGACCCGGCGGCGACGGTGACCGCTTACAGGCGTGGGGCCTCCTCTGATTCGGCGCGCGCCGAACGGCCCCCTATACGGCTGTGGCACCTACCCACATCCGTCCGATGGACGCGACACACGACACCGACGAGTTGGACGTCTCGCGGTCAGAACACGACGACGGCTGGACCGTCGCGGCGGACCTCTACCCCGTCGAGGACGACGCGGTGACCGTCGAAGTCGTCGGCGACACCGCCATCGTCGCCGTGGACACGGCCCTCTACCGCACCGAGTTCGACGTCTCGCTCCCGGCGAGCGGCGGGACGGCGTCGCTCAACAACGGCGTTCTCGTCGTCTCCGGCGAGGCCTGACGCCGAATCCGTGGCCGGCCCGGTAGCCGCGACGTGACTCCACAAGAGACTTGAGACAGATGGCGGTACGATGAGGCAATGACTGCCGCCGACCAGACCGCCGACGCGTCGCCGACCCTCCGTGGCTCTGTCCCGCCGCTCCGGGAGTGGGCGCGGACGTTCGCCATCGGCATCTGCATGGGCAGCGCCGACGCCGTACCGGGCGTCTCGGGCGGGACCATCGCTCTCATCGCAGGCATCTACGGCCGCCTCATCGCCATGGTCACCGCCATCACGCCCGAACGCATCTGGCAGTTCCTCACGGCGTTCGTGCCGACGAACGGCGGCGTCTCGGTCCGGGAGGCGCTCGACGTCTGGGAGGAGATAGACGGCTGGTTCGGCCTCGCACTCGTCGCCGGCGTCGGCACCGCCGTCGTCGTGGTCACCCGGGCCGTCCACGTGCTCAGCCAGGACGCACCGACGCTCCTCTTTGGCTTCTTCTTCGGCCTCATCGCCGCCTCCGCCGTCGTGTTGCTCAAGGAGCTCAGCGTCGAGTCCGCGTTTCAGGTCGGCGCCGCCGTGACCGGGTTCCTCATCGCCTTCGTCCTCTCCGGGCCCACGCCCTTCCTCGCCAGCGACGGTCTCCTGTTGGTGTTCGTCGCCGGCGCCGTCGCCGTCAGCGCGATGATTCTCCCGGGCATCTCGGGGTCGCTCCTGCTGGTCATCCTCGGCCAGTACACCCGGATGTCCACGGCGCTGAGCGAGTTCATCGACTCCCTCGCCGGCCTCGTGACCGGTGGCTCCCTGACGCAGGTCGTCGAGGTCGGCGTCGTCGTCGTGACGTTCGTCCTCGGCGGCCTCGTCGGCCTGTTCACCATCTCGCGGGCGGTCCGCCGCGCGCTGGACCGGAACCGCCGGGCGACCATGGCGTTCCTCGTCGCCCTCGTCGTCGGCGCCCTCCGCGCGCCGGTCCACGAGGTCCAGACCGAGGTGGGGTTCTCGACGGACGTGCTGGTGGCGTTCGCCGGCGCGGCCATCGTCGGCGCGGCGCTGTTGCTGGTGTTGGACTGGTACGCCGTCGACTTAGACCTCGACTCGGTGTGAGCGAGACTCGGAACGGTATCGACTGTCGGTCAGTCCGACAGTCCACGGGGCGGGACTGAACGGGGCCACCCGCTCGCTGAGCGAGACGACGCAAGGACCGCAGGGAGCGGCCCGACCGAGGACCACAGCGAGTCGCAGCCAGCGAGCGGGTGGGGGCTTTCTGCGCGGTGGTCGGTGCGGACAGAGGGGTCCCCACCGACGCAGCGACTACTGGTTAGAACCCGAACGCGCGCCGGTACTGCGGCGGCCCCTCGATTTCGTCGGTCGCGTCCAGCGCCTCGGCGGCGTGCATCGCGAAGTACGGGTCCCGCAGGTGTTCGCGACCGACGATAGCGAGGTCGGCCCGGTCGTTGGCGACGACGGCCTCCGCTTGCTCGGCCGTCGTGATGCCGCCGACGGCGCCGACTGCGACGTCCGACTCGGTCTCCTCGCGGATGCGCTCGGCGTAGCGGAGTTGGTAGTTCGGGCCGGCGTAGTCGGGGCGGGAGTCGGGGTGGACGCCGCCGCCGCTGACGTCTATCAGGTCCGCACCGGCCTCGGCGAGGCGGTCGGCGAGTCGCACGGAGTCGTCGACGGTCCACGACTCGCGGTCCGGGAGCCAGTCCGTCGCGGAGATGCGGACGAACACCGGCTTGTCGTCGGGCCACACCTCGCGGACGGCGGCCGTGACCTCTCGAGCGAGTCGCGTACGGCCCTCGAAGTCCCCGCCGTAGTCGTCCTCGCGGTGGTTGGTCACCGGCGAGAGGAACTCGTGGAGGAGGTAGCCGTGGGCGGCGTGGACCTCCGCGACCTCGAACCCGGCGTCGCGGGCGCGCTCGGCGGCCGCGCGGAACGACCGTATCACGTCCTCGATGCCGTCTTGGTCGAGTCGCTGGGTCGGCGGCGCGTCGCCGTCCTCGTAGGGCCACGGGTCGCCGCTCGGACCCACCGTCTCCCAGCCACCCTCCTCCGGCGAGAGGGGGTCGTGGCCCTCCCACGGCCGACTGGTCGAGGCCTTCCGGCCGGCGTGAGCGAGTTGGATGGCCGGCACGGACCCCTGTCCGCGGACGAACTCGGTGACGGGTTCGAGCGCCGCCGCGTGCTCGTCGCTCCAGATGCCGAGGTCCTCCGGCGAGATGCGCCCACGCGGTTCGACGGCGGTGGCTTCCGTCATCACGAGACCCGCGCCGCCGACGGCACGGGAGCCCAGATGGGTTCGGTGCCAGTCGGTGGCGAGGCCGTCCCGGTCCTCGCAGGAGTACTGGCACATCGGGGAGACCATCACGCGGTTCGGTATCGTCGTCTCTCGGAGGTCGAGCGGCGAGAACAGCGCTGTCATCAACGGGAGTTGGAGGCGGAGTCGGATAACCGCACGGGCGGACGGCGGCGTTGCCGGAAGCCGGACGCTGTCGCGTGACCACGCGTTCGAGGACCCGCCGTCGGACCGGCCGCTCGACGGGCGTGCGCTCTCAGCACACCGAGCGCGGACGGTGTATCACACGCTGTCTGCTTCCGAGGCGCGCACGCCCCGGTAGGACAGAACGACACCGACGACGAAGACGACCGTCGCCAGATAGATGGGCCCCAGATGCACCACCCAGTCGTGGGCGAACGCGTCTGCGGTGTAGTGCATCGGCAACGCGAGCGCTAACCCGACGACTGCGGAGAGTACTGCGGTCGCCCACGCCCAGGTGAGCCGCTGTCGAACGCCGTACCACGACAGGGCAGTGACTGCGATGCCTGTCGAGATGATGAACGCGGCGGTCGCGACGTGCAGGTGGCTGATGTAGTACGCCACCGCCGGGTTCAACGCCGCCTTCGTCGTGCCGTCCAGCGTACTCACGCCGAGTTCGAAGCCACTCCCCACGAAGTTCAACACGAGAAAGACGATTCCATAGCCGATGAACGCGACGCCGGCTAAGGCCATCAGCAGCGACCCGTTCCGAAGCCGCGAGCCGAGTTCGAACTGTCCCTCCTCACCGCCTGCAGTCGGTCGTTCGGTAGCCATTGTAATCACTTTCGACGGTGAGCGCGCTCCGTCGAGAGGCGCTCTACGTCGGACTCGACACCCACCCGTGGTAGTTATTAGCACAGTATCGAGCCGTATACTACTTCGAGAATCCCCACGTGACCGGACAGAAAGGCCAGATAGTCGTCACACGGTCTCTGGATGCGGCCGCCATCCCGACCCGACTAACGACCGGACCTGCCGACGCTACGGGCCGCTCACCGTAACACGACGCCGCCCAACCGCGTCTCCGAGAGGTCGAAGTCGAAGCGGTCGCTCCACAGCAGGCCCGCTCCCAGCAGCGCCGCCAGCGCGACGGGCACCCAGTTCGTGTAGAAGGCGTTGATGCCGCCCCACAGGAGGACGAAACTCACCAAGTCGTCGAGCATGAACTCGCAGTCGTCGAGGCGACGGCGCAGGCCCGCCCGGTCGAACCCCCAGTCGAACAGCAGGACGGCGACGGTACCCGAGAGGAGCCACCCGCGGTAGTTCGACCACGGCACGCCGTAGAACTGCTGGACGTCGTACTCCCAGAAGCCGATGGCGACGGCCCCGGGGTCCAACACCAAATCGACCAGCATGACCGTCGCCAGCGTCGCCAGCAGGCGAACCGGCGTCGATTCGGCCCGTCGGCCGAGGAGGAGCAGGACGAGGAGATAGGCGTTCAACACCAGCGGGAAGAAGAACACCGGCAATCCCAGCGGCACCTCCCCGAACAGCATCGGACCCAGGTCGACGCCGTAGGAGAACTCGCCGTAGGGCCACCCGGTTCTGACGCCGAGGAGTTCGATGCCGTAGGAGTACGCCGTCAGCGCGACCAGCGCGGCTATCGCCTTCCGGTCCAGCAGGGGGAACACGCCAGCGACCAGCGGCAGGCGCATCACGAGCGTCCCGAACAGGACGAAGAGGGGGTTGTACGCGAGCGGCGGCGGAAGCAGACCCTCCGCGCTCGCCAGTAGCGTCACCGCCCCGACCAGCGGAAAGACGACGGCGATGGTGAATCGGTGTTCGCGGACCAGCGCGTCGAACCGAGCGGTCGCCGTCTGGCGGTCCGACGGCATCCCGACCCGCTCTGTCCACTCAGCCATACAGCATCACCCACAGACCGACGAGCGTGAACGCCATGCCGACGAGGGTGTTGATGGCCGGGTACCACCAGTAGGCCTCGTCGATGTCGACGCCGGCGGCGAGGATGCCGAAGACGAGGCCCGGGTAGACGAGCAGGAGCGCGCCAAACACCCAGTGCGTGTACGTGAAGACGAACGCGGCGGTGAGCCAGCACATCACGCAGTAGTAGTAGGTGTTCGACTCCCCGAGGAACGTCGCCGTCGTCTGGATGCCCGCCTCGCGGTCCGGTTCGATGTCCGGGATGGCCGAGAACGTGTGCATCCCCATCGTCCAGAGCCACGCGCCCGCGACGGCCGAGGCGGGCGGCGCGACGCCCTCGATGGCGGCGTAGGCGACGACGCCGGGGAGGATGTACAGGCCGTTCGACAGCGAGTCCAGAAACGGCGTCGTCTTGAACCGCAGGGGCGGCGCGGAGTACTCCACCGAGAGGAACGCCCACGCGAGGAGCGCGACGACGCCGAGCGTCGGGAGCCACGGGAGGAACGCGGCGGCCAGCAAGGCCGACCCGACGATAGTTCCGAGGACGACCGAATCACCGCGATAGCTGACCTCACGGCCCTCGTCTTTCTTCGGGTTGTGTTCGTCGACGTCCCGGTCGAAGACGTCGTTGACGCCGTAGAGGAAGACGTTCGCGGGTATCGTGAAGTACAGGAACAGCGCGATAGCCAGCGGCGAGAAGAGTTCGCCCGGCCGGTCGGCCGCGTAGGTCACCGCGACGACGACCGGACCGCCCTGATACAGCCAGAACCGGGGCCGCGAGAGCCAGAACAGGTAGCCTAACCGGGTGTCCTCGGAGGGGGCGACCTCGCTCAGGCGGTCCGTGACGGTGCTCATTCGTGGTCGCTGATGAGACGCTGTGCGGTGTGTTCGCCGCTGATGAGACACATCGGGACGCCGATGCCGGGCGTGGTGAACGACCCCGTGAAGTAGAGGCCGTCGACGGCCGACGAGCGGTTGTTCGGGCGCAAGAGCGCGGTCTGACGGAGCGTGTGGGCCAGACCGAGCGCCGTCCCCTCGGTGGCGTTGTAGCGCTCGCCGAAGTCCGAGACGGCGAACTGCTTCTCGTAGACGATGCGGTCACGCAGGTCCACGCCGGTGTTGTCGGCGATGTCGGACAGAATCTTCTCACGGTACTCCTCACGAATCGCGTCGCCGTCGTGCAGTCCGGGCGCGACAGGGACGAGGACGAACAGGTTCGAGTGGCCCTCCGGCGCGACCGAGGGGTCCGTCTCGCTGGGTACGCAGAGGTAGTACGCCGGTTCGTCGGGCCACTCGGGGTCCTCGAAGATGTTCTCGAAGTGTGGGTCCCAATCGGTGGGGAGGACCAGCGTGTGGTGTTCCAGGGGGTCGACGTCGCCCTCGACGCCCATGTACATGAGGAAGGCAGAGGGGGCGTACGTGCGCTCGTCCCAGTAGTCGTCGTCGTACTGCCGTTCGTGGTCGGGCAGGAGTTCGCGTTCGGCGTGGGCGTAGTCGGCGTTGACGACCACTTCGTCGGGGTGGAACGTCTCGCCGTGGACCGTCTCGACGAGGAACCCCTCCTTCCGGCGGGATATCTCTCGGACCTCGCTGTCCGTCTCGTAGGTGACCCCGAGGCTCTCGCCGAGTTCGACGAGGCCGTCGACGACGGCCCCGATGCCGCCGTCGGGGTAGTAGACGCCGAGGTTGAAGTCGACGTGGCTCATCATGTTGTACAGCGCCGGCGTGTTCTTCGGGGACCCGCCGAGGAAGACGAGCGTGTACTGCATTATCTGCTGGAGTTTCGGGTGCTCGAAGTAGTCCTCGACGTGGCCCTGCATCGACCCGAGCAGTTGCAGGCCGATGGGCGCGGCCGTCATCACGTCCAAGTCCACCCAGTCGCGCAGGGTGGAGCGGTCCTCGTAGACGAACTTGTTCATCGCCGTCTCGTAGTGCTGTTCGCTGGTGGCGAGGTACTCGTCGAACGCCTCGGCCGCACCGGGTTCGTACTCCTCGAACTTCTGGCGCATCTCGTCGTTGTTGCCGGTCACGTCCAACCGGTCGCCGTCCTTGAAGAAGATGCGGTAGTGCGGGTCCAGTCGAGTCAGGTCGTAGTAGTCGCTCGGTTCCTTCCCGAAGTACGCGAAGAACCGCTCGAAGACGTCGGGCATGAGGTACCACGACGGTCCCATGTCGAACGTGAAGCCGTCAGCTTCGAGCCGGGACGCACGCCCACCCAACTGCTCGTTCTTCTCTACCAGTCGCACGTCAGCACCGGCGTCGACCAGAAAACAGGCGGCCGAGAGGCCACCGAACCCACCGCCGACGACGACCACGTCTTCTCCGGACAAGTCACTCATTGTACGTATTCGAGAACCGGACAGACAATAAACACGCGGCCAAACTGGATTGGTGTGCCAGAGCGGGACACGGCGCGGGGATGGCGTGGAGTCCCGTCGACTCGGGCAGTGACAACGGAGATGAGGCAGGCGGCCGAACGGTGGGCCATGGACGATACGACAGTGGTCGTGACCGGCGCGAGTCGAGGCATCGGAGAGCAGGTCGCACGCGCCGTCGCGTCGGCCGGCGGGCACGCCGTCGTGTGTGCCCGCGACGCCGAGGCGTTAGAGGCGGTGGCAGACGACATCAGGGCCGACGGTGGCGACGTCACCGCGATGCGGGCCGACGTCCGCGACGAGTTCGACGTGGAACGACTGCTCGAAACGGCGGCCCGTGTGAACGGACACGTCGACGGCGTCGTCGCCAACGCCGGGGTCTACCACGGCGAGGCGGGCGAGACACCCCTCGACGAGGAGTCGTACGCGGCGTTCGACGACCACCTCCGGACGAACGCCCGGGGCGTGTTCGCCACCGTCCGCGAGGCGGTCCCGCACCTCGCCGACGCGGCCCGAGTCGTCGTCCCGACGGGCGCCGTCGCACGACAGGGGATGCCGGGGTACGGGTCCTACGCCGTATCGAAGGCCGCGGCGGAGGCCGTCGCCCGCGGGTTCGCCGCCGACCTCGACGCGACCGTGGGGGCCGTCGACCCGGGGAAGGTCGCCACCGACCTCTCCGGCGACGGCGGCCGTGACCCCGCCGCCGTCGCCGAGATGGTACTGTGGGCGCTCACCGACGCCCCCGCCGAGGACCTAGACGGCGATGTACTCGACTGGGGCGACTACCGCCGAGCGACTCGCTGACGGGTTACCGGGAGATTTATTACTAAGACGCGTTTGGGAATAGACAATGGCTATTAACAAACTCGCTATTTTTAATAACAGCGAGCGACCGTCCGTCGTCGGCCTCTCGAGCGTCGTCGCGTTGGTCGCGCTCTCGGCGCTCGCCGTGAGCGGCGACGCGCAGAAGGTACTCGTCATCTCGTGGGTCGCGTTCGCCGCGATGAGCCTCGGTGCGTGGCTCGGCGGCCGGTCGACCGAGACGAGTCCCCACCGTCTCGTCTGGGGGTACGGCCTCGCCAGCGGCGCGATGGTCACCTCGGCGGCGATGTTCCTCGTCCCGCAGGCGATGGGACTGGGCACCGCCGCCGGCACGCCCCGCATCGGCGGTATCGGCATCGCGGCCGGCATCGTCGCCGGGTACGGCACCCACACCGTCGGCCACCGCCTGACCCACGTCGAGACGTCGTTCGATACGACGACGGTGGCAATCGCTGCACACGCGCTCTCCGCCGGCCTCATCATCGGCATCGTCTACGCCTCGATGCCGAGTCTCGGCCTGTTGCTCGGACTGGCCATCGTCTCGCACAAAGGGCCTGCCGGGTACGCCGCCGCCCGCCGTCTGCACCGGGACGGGAAATCGGTCACGTCGCTGCTGCTCCCGGCCGCCGGCGTGGGCCTGACCGGCATCCCGTCGGCGATGCTGACGGTCCCGCAGACGCCGGTGACCAACGCGCTCGTCTTCGGGTTCGCCGCCGGCATCTTCCTCCACGTCGCGATGGACTTCCTGCCGAACTGCGAGGCCGGCAGCGAGATAGACGAGGTCTGCTCGCTCCACGAACACTCCCACGACCTGTTGGACGAACTCCGGACCCACGCCGTCGGGTCCACCCTCCTCGGCGCGGCCCTCGTCGTCGTCGCGTGGGTCGCCGTCACGCCCTGAGCGGCGTCACTCCGTCGCGGTGGCGGTCCCCTCGTCTGTCCGCCCGGGCGTGGGCGTCTCGGTGTCCGTCTCCGTCTCTGCCGGCGAGATTGTCAGCCTCTCGTCCTCGCCGTCGCCCGGTGCGTCGAGCCGGTAGACTGCCTCCCGGGGCGGGTCGGCGACGTACGGACTCTCCGCCTCGAACGTCCGCGTCGCCCGTTCGCCCGGCCCCAGTTCACCAGCGACGCGGGCGACCGGCGCGTACGCGACCCGCGGTCCCGTCCGGTTGAGCGCGAGGGCGTACCGGCCAGTCACGTCGCCCTCGTTGGTCACCGAGACGGTGACCGCCGGGTCGTCGGCCGCCGTGACTGTCTCTGGACCGTCGAGAGTGACGTCGAAGGCGGGCAGGGCCCCTTCGAGGCGGGACCGGGCCCGCTCGGACGGCGTCCACTCCCCGCGGGGCCACGAGAGGCGGGCGTCGGCGGCGTCGCCCGTCGCCGGCAACGGGAAGACGAGCGGGCCCCCGCCCTCCCCGTAGCGGACGCCCCACTCACCGTCGCGGTAGAGTCCGTTCGTGAACTCGGCGGGAGAGTGACTCGCCCCGTCGAACTCGAAGCCGAACGCGGAGCGGTCCGGGGCGGGTCCGTCGACGGCGACGTCGACGACGAGGTACTGCCCGGCGTCGTCGTAGACACCGATGGAGTCGGGGCTGTCCGGTCCGACGACGCCGGGTTGGACGGCGGCCGACCGGACGTCGACCGTCGGAATCTGGTCGTCGTGAGTGCCCGTCTCCTCGTCCGGCGAGGGGACGGGCGTCACGGTGTCGTCTGCCGGGACGGTGTCGTCGCCCACGTTCAGACAGCCACTGCCGGCGACGAGCGAGCCACAGAGCGCGAGGAGGGAACGGCGGCGCATACCCGCACCTACCGGGAGTCGAGATAAGTGCCTTCAGGTGGCTTCGAACGGGTTTGTAGCGATGGCCCCCAGTCGGTCCGAGACCGTTTCGGACGGGGGGGCTCACGTCTCGTCGTCGTTGAGCCCGTCGTTCGGGAAGCACTCCCCGAGGTCGTGAATCATGTCGATGGTCTCCGTCTCCGTCTCGGCGTCGATGCCCTCGATGGTGTCTATCTCGTCCAGCGCACGTCGGAGGAGCGGGAGGCTCAGGCGCTGGTCGACGTGACAGACCGGGAGAGACAGGTCCTCGAAGTCCTCCGGCGGGATACCGGACGTCGAGAGGAGGTAGTAGTCGTCGATGTCGGCCATGTCGTCCATCGGGAAGTCCGCCTCGTTGTACGGTACGCCGGGTGATTCCTTCGTCGCGCCACGAATCGACGGCACGTGCAACGTGTACTCTGCCATTACGCTTCAGAGGTCGGGGCAGCGCCGGATAGGACTACACCCGGCACACGAAAGTAGGCGACTCAGTTGTACTCTCGCCAGCGGTGGCCACAGTCCTGGCACTTGGAAGATTGCGGCTAAGCGGGGGGTTAGTTATAAAGATTGCCCAACTTTTATTAGTTGGTGCAAATCGAATCCTAACCTCAGGTTAGCATCGGTCGAAACACCCCTTCGCCGTCTTGCGGTTTTACCCTCAGAATCCTGTCATAGCGGGTTTGCTCTGAGAGACGCTAATCGCCAGACAGCGCCGGGGATAGACTTAAGTGCAATAATCCCACACGGGCTATGAGCAAGGCAACTGATACTTCGACCGATGAACCGACTACCAACCAAGCAGAACGCGACTTGTGCGATTTCCTCTCAGAGCGGTCTGAGCTTCGCGTGAGCTTCGAGCAACCCGACGACGCGAGGGAACGCCGATACGACCGGCTACCTATCGCACGAACGCAGGCAGGCACTCAGGCCGATGTGAGCGACTTCCCCTCTGGCAAGAGCAACGGCAGGGGAAACTTCTCGAAAAAGACCTACGTGCGATACCGCGATACGGTGAACGACTTTCTCCAATCGCAAGACGTGAGCGACTTGATGGACGTAACGCCTCGGCAGATTAGCCGGTGGAACCAACTCCTGCAAAGGCGAGACTACGCCCGCACAACCAGAGACGGCAAGCTCGAAACTCTCGGTGTGTTCTTTAAATGGGCAGAGGCAGAGTGGCGTGCGCCTCGGGAGGGTAAGACGATAAGCGAGACAATCGCCCGAAAGCGCGACGACTTGGACGTATCGGGTGAGGAAAAGTCACGCTCTGGCGACGACAACCACCGTATCTCGACAGAGCAAGCAGAGGAAATCATCGGACACCTCGCAAAACACGACTACGCCAGTCGGCAAATGGTCGAGTTTCTGCTAATCTACCATATCGGTTGCAGAAAGTCGGCCCTGCTGTCTATTGATTGCTCAGACGTGAAACCGAGAGACGGAATAATCCAAATCCGGAATCGGCCTGAGGAAACAGACTTGAGACTCAAGAAGGGCAACAAGGGTGAGCGGGACGTGAATATCTCGCCCGAGATTATGAGTGTCGTGACTGACTACATAGACGCACATCGGACAGAACCGCAAGACGGTAGTGATGCGTTGCTCACCTCTTGGGCCGGTCGAATAGACGACAGCACTCTATACAGGGACATAGCGGGGCTTACCAAGTGTGGTGAGTGTACCGACGACTCAGGCGACCCTCTCACCAAGCAGAACGCCTCTGACTGCCCTGAGAGTATCGGGTGTCACGACTTGCGCAGAGTGGCGATTACCCGTATGAGAGACAAAGGTGTGAGTTGGGACACCATTTCCGGCAGGGTGAACGCAACGGTTCAAATGCTGAAACAGCATTACGATTCCCCCACCTTCGAGCAAGCGGCAGAACGCCGCAAGCAAGAGGTGTTGAACGCCCTCTAACCCTCAGGCAACTTTTGTACCCCTTCGGAAGCGGTGAGAAATCTGTCGGTCTGAAAAGAGAACCGGGGGACAGAAAACCGATTGTGTAGTAAGGCGGTTGCGGTCTGCCGATGTGTCAACTTTCGCAGACCGACAGATTTCCACCCCGCTTCCAGAGGTGTGGTGAGGTTGCCAAATACCCCTGTTGTGACAGGCAGGATAGTGAGAAAACGCCCTTGTTAGAGTGTTGCCACTTGGACAAGGGCGTTTCTGCCATACACACACCGACTCTCTCAAGCCGGTGTCCCTGCTTCCCGTGACAGACAGGTTGTGTCTGCCGAATACTCGGCTTGGGATTACAGCAGGGCAACCACACCTTGCGAAGCTCCCCAAAGGGACGCTTCCCTCTCTCAAGGGCCTTGTGTGGTGTCTGGCAAGGGCCGTCACCCTGCCCTCAGATTAGGAAGGGCAGTCAGGCGAATATTGGCAAAACGTCAACTTTTCAGACCGACGAGTTTCCGTTACCGCTTCCAAACCAAACAACTCGTGCCACCGAATTGTTCTTATCGTATCCTACAACTTTCTACTATATAAAGCTTTTCCTGATATGAGTTTAGAATATATAAATACCTTTAGGTAGTATCAAGAATTGCGATACGCGAAGGAAAAGGCTCGCGCAACCTTGTGGCACGGGTTTATGGTTTTGGAAACCGACAGCCAACTTCGCCTGACTGTACTAAAAGTTAGGGAGTCCTACTATAAAAAGCTTTCGTCTATTCGTCTACCTCTGAGCCAAGGCCGACCCACTCTCGCGCACGTTCCTTCTTGTCGAGATATTCCCCAACGTATGTACCTTCCCCTCGTGTTGAATCTCGTCCTTCTCAGACGCTTTCTCTGCCCTCTCACGTAGCTCTGACAGGCGCTTGGCGCAAGAGGATGAATCCCTTGCGCGAGAGTCGGATAGCTTAGAGCGGTGTTTCTCGCGCAATACAGGGCGTTCTATGGTGTGAATCGGGAGACAGCAGTAAATACATATATGTGCGCTATCTGGCCAATAGCAAATGGGCAATAGGAGAGAATTTCTCGGAAAAGTATTAACGCTATCAGCAGTCGGTGGGTTAGCAGGTTGTACTGAAAGCACTCCGAACCTACCCAACAAAGGCGACTATATCGATGGGGGAGAAGATACTACAAATGCGGTATTAGCGGATGAATGGACAACTTGGGATTTTACGGTTGAACAACCCGTAAGATTAGAGTATTCGGTTTCTGTGGACAACTATGTCCCAGATGGAGGGCCAGAAGGAAAAGAGGTTCCATATGACCTATTCTTGGTAGATGGAGATAACTACCAAACATTCTCTGAGGGGAACTTTAGCGAAACTGAATTCATTTCAGAAGGTACTGTACAGAATGTTACTGGAACGACCGAAAAGGTAATCCAACTCCCCCAAGGGGATTACCATTTAATATTTGATAATTCAACATATGGATATGGAAAACCATTAGGTGCATATGGAATAGCGTTTGACGCTGAATACAGCAAATACGAACTATTACAAGAGCCAGATAGTTACTACTCCTTGACGAAACTTGGCAATCTTGGCTCTTGTAGTGATGAGCATTCTATCTCCGTCAATCATCTTGAATACGATGAAGGATTTGGTGATTATCAAATGAGATATGATATTCGGTTCGGAGACGTGCAAAAAGATAAGACATACACTATGACAATTGATATGGACGATATTGGAGAATTGTCTCAATCCGTAACAGCAGGCGAGGACCAACATTTCTGTGAAATTGCATTTATCTCACTTTATGAACCAAGTGGGCCAGAACTTAACGAAGGTGATGAAGTTGATGCGACAATATCTGTAAGCGACGGAAACGAGGTTCTTGCCGAGACCGAGGTGTCGAGAACGGCAACAGACTGAAAAGCTATCGCTTGTCGAATCCTGTCCGGCGTTTCGCTTTCAGCTCAAGGCGTTTCCGTTCAGCAGAGGTGAGTGACTTATCTTCTCGAATCGCAGTAACGGAATCGTAGGCCGCAAGCTCGTCAGAGGATGTTTCTTTCTCAGCAAGCTTAGTGAGAACTTCGATAATGTCTTGCTCGTTTACTTGCTTCAACTTCTCTGCTAACTCGTCGTCAATATCTACAAAGTATCTCGTCATTCGTGAAGTTCCTCCTCAACAAGCTCACCGATGATGAACCCAAAGGGGGTATGCTCAGGATAGTTCTGTTGCTTGAGATTGGTCAAGAGTCTATGCTCCTCGTTCGATAGCATAACTTCCTTACTTCGCATAGGAATCAGAGGGCGGCAGGATACCTCCCTCACTTAAGTACTATATGCTTCGGCCTTTATAAATAAGAGACGAATAGTATCCTGCATACTCTGTTTTCTATACTCGGTGCTTAGAGGATATTTGGTTCTATAAGCAGATTTAAAGCTATTAACTTAGCTCAGATTTGGTCACGTCTTTTCTTGCCGCCTGCGCTTACCCCCACCCTTGCTTTCGAGAAATTTCATATAAAAAAGTGCTATTTTGAGCTTGTGTGAGTGCGCGAGAGCCTACCGAGATAATTTCTCAGTTTGTCCAAGCGAAACGCGAAGTGAGATTGTGGAAGGGCTACCTCTCCCGTCACGCCCCTACCCTCACGGCAGGCAATTACCCTTCCACAAGAGAGAATTTCCCTTGTCGAACGCCGAACCGCAAGACAGCGGCAGGATTCTCGCCTGAGAGTAATCTGAGTGGGAACAACTAAGTGGCCCCGAACCAACGTTTCGGGTGGACGGTACACCGATGCAATCTTGCCAAGGCCCAAAAACCCTAATCTGCCGAAATCGGCAGTCTCAGGTGGGTCTTAATTGTACTCGCGCCAGCGGTGTCCGCAGGCTTTGCACTTGAAGAACCGCGTCGGTGGTTCGTCGGCGGACCCGGTCTGTTTGATGGTGTACCACGCCTTCCCGTGACCGCACTCGTCGCAGGTGACGTCGTCGGCGGTCGGTTTCCCCTCGAAGTCCGCGCCCTCCTCCGTCTCGATGACGTCGTCGTCGCTCTGTTCGGCCGTGCTGACGAAGTCGGCGGCCCTCTCCGTGTCCTTGGCGACGCGGGCCCCACAGGACTGACAGACCATCTCGTCGCCGTCGGCGTGCATCATCGAGCCACAGTCGTCGCAGAA
The DNA here is from genome assembly GCF_056934455.1 of Haloarcula sp. H-hyl6. NCBI lineage: Archaea > Methanobacteriati > Methanobacteriota > Halobacteria > Halobacteriales > Haloarculaceae > Haloarcula > Haloarcula sp. H-hyl6. Next base: position 6,002 of record NZ_JBRIIK010000002.1, on the reverse strand, counting down.
CTGCATGCCCGCCCATCCGCGACGGCGACAAAAAGTCGTTCCCCTTAGTCGTCGCCGAGTTCGCGCTGTTCGGCCACGACCGGACAGTCCAGCAACCGGACCGTCTCCATGTCGAGGAACTCCAGAATCTCGGTCCCCTCGTGGGTGCAGTGGACCTCCGGCGGCCCGGAGAAGTGCTCGCACTGCTCGCAGTAGCGGTGTTTCGACACCTCGGCGTATCGGGACCCCCCCGACGGCGGGCCGTCCTGGTCGTCCTCGCCGAGCGACGCCCACACTTCGTCGGGGTCGACCGACCCCACGTCGACCGACTCGAAGACGCTCTCGGCGTCGCCGAAGGGGTCACCGCCCCGCTCGTCCATCCCCGAGAACGGGTCCTCGGGGTCTCGCTCGTCCGACTGCGGCGGGTCGACGGTCGGCACGGGGTCCACCGTCGAGGCCGTGTCCGTCGGCGGGGAATCACCGTCCGGGTCGTCGTCCGTCATTGGGTTCTGGTCGGGCATCCCGTCAATCGGGTCGGACGGCGGCGCGTCCTCGTCCGCCGTCGGCCGGTCGAGGTTCTCGAAGGGGTCGCCCTCCCGGTCGTCGGGCGCGTCGAGGTTCTCGAACGGGTCCTCGGGGTCGTCCTCACTCATCGGTCGGGCCGGCCTCTAACTGGGCGGCGGTGACGAGTCGCGCCTTCTTGCGGATGATGCCTCCCTCCGGTCGCACGTCCGAGACGGTCGACCCGCAGTGCGGGCACTGCGGGTCGGTCAGCAGGCCGATGTCGACCGAGTCGCCGCAGTTCTCGCAGGACGCCTTCGAGACGCCCTCCTGTGCGGCCGCCCGCTTGATTCGGTCCACGGCCTTCTGGTGGGCGTCCCGGCCGCCGTGGTCCTCCCGCAGGTCGCTGACCACCCACGCGACCCGGGTGAGTTTCTCCTCGACGTCGTCGAGTCGGTCGTCCACCTCGCTCACGCGCGCCCCCACGTCGTCGACGCGACCCGACTGGTCGGCGATAGCGTCTTCGAGTTCGTCACGGGCCGCGACGAGTTCGCGGTTCAGTTCGGCGAGTTCCTCCTCGAGTTCGGCTAGCTCGTCGAACGCCTCGTGGTCGTGGTCCGCCGGCGCCTTCCCGTCGAGTTCCCGCTTGAGTTGGACGACGCGGCTCCGAACGTCCTCGATTTTCGCCTGAAAGTCGTCCTCGACGCGGTCGAACCGGTCGTCCAGACGCCCCTCGACGGCGTCGGTGATGTCCGGCAGTCGGTCGCCGACCGCCGCTTCGACGGCGGGGTCGATGCGGCCGTCAACGGCGTCGTTGACCGCCGCACTGACGGCCGCGTCGAGTCGGTCCCCCACGGCGTCCTCGACCGCGGCGTCGACGTCGAAGAGCGCCGCAAGCGAGTCCTCCCCACCGAGGTCCGTCGTCGCACGGTACGACGCCAGCAACTGGTGGACGACGGCCTCGCGCTCCACCCCGAGCGTCGCCGCTTGCTCGTCGAGCCACTCGTCGAGTTCGGGCGGTAACTCGACGGTGACGGCCCCCTCCTCCGTCGACTCACTGGCCATTACGTTCTCTTTCACGAACTAGACAGTTAAGGGTTTGCCGCTCGTTTCAGCCGCCGAAACTGGCCCACACAGCGGCCAATAGGCCGCGATTACCATCGCTCACCGAATCTTGCGCACGTCGCTGATGTCGAACCCCGCGTCGCCGAGTTCCGTCTCGAACTGGACGATGTTCTCGTCCTCGATTTGCGAGAGGACGCCGCGGAACTGCTTGACGACCAGCGTGCGCGCCCGCGTGGACCCGCCGGACTCCCACGAGAACTCCATGGTCCCGTGAGCGGCGTCGCTCAACTGCCCCTGCCGGGTGTCCGACAGCGTCTCGTAGTTCAGGTGCAGGAGGATGAGGCCGCCCCACCTGTGGGCGGCCTTCTGGAGGCCGGCGACCAGATAGGTGATGTCCGACCACTCGATGTCCTCGCCCATCGCGCCGACGAGGTCCGATAGCGAGTCGATGACGACGAGGTTACCCGCCGCCACGTCGCTGAGTTTCGACCCCAGCGCCCCGAGTAGGTCGTCCCGTTCGTGGCGCGACCGCAGGTCCTTGATGCTGGGCGTCTGCTCGGCGTACCACGACCGGGGGACCGGACTCACGTGGAAGTACCGCTCGGACATGTCGTGGAACTGGACGCCTTCGAGGGCCGTCTCCAGTAGGTCCTCGTCCATCGCCAGTCGCATCTCCGCGGCCAGTTGCTCGCCGCTCGCGGTGAACGAGATGTAGTGGACCTCCTCGGGCGGGACGGCCTTCTCCGAGGGCGTCCCGTAGTAGAGGTCGTAGAGGTCCTCGTCCACGTCGGTCAGACCGTTGATGACCGCGCTCGTGTGCATGAACTCCCGCGACCCGGCCCCCGCCTCGCCGGCCAACAGGACGACGCTGCCGGCCGGGGCACCGCCGTTGACGATGGCGTCCAGTTGCTTGACACCGAACGGGATGCGCTCCATACACGCATTGTCCCGTGTGGTCGCTTAAACGCTTGCCCTGTTACGGTAACCGGGTCTTACCCCGACCTATCGAGAGCCGTCAGCGGTACAGCCAGAACGTCCCCCTTCAACCGTATCAGCGGCCGAAGACGCGCTACTCGGCCATCGTCGCGCCCGTGTTCCGCGGGGCGACGACGTGGACGTCGCCGCCGACGCCGGCCCCGTCGAGGGCCGCCTCTCCCGTCGCCCGGGCCGCATCGATGCCGTCGGTGTCGGTGAGGCCCCACACCGTCGGCCCCCACGAGGACTGCCCCGCGCCGGTCACCGCCTGTGCGCCCGCGAGGTGTTCGACGATGCCGCCGGCCGGCGGGCGGTAGACGCCGCCCTGTTCGTCGGCGTACCACGCGCCGTTGAGTCTCCCGAGTCGGGCGGCGGCCTGCCCGAACTGCCGCCGGTCACGGGTGCCGATGGCCGGGAGGAGTCGCCGGGTGAGCAGGGTCGATATCTCGTCGGCGATGCCGGGGTCGGCCCGTTCGACGGCCTGTCGCATGCTCTGGTCCTCCTCGCTCCCGCTCTGACCGGGGTCGCTGTCGGGGACGACGAGGACGAACCGCCAGTCGGCGGGCACGTCGTGGTGGGCCAGAATCGGCGGCACCTCCCAGTCGCCCTCCGCCGGCGGTTCGGCGGTGAACCGCTCGGTGGGGTGGCCGCCGTCGACCACGAACCCGCCCCGTTCGAAGGTGGCGACGCCGATGCCGCTTCGCCCCCCGCGACCCAGTTTCGGCGCGTAGGTGCGGGCGTCGGCCGTCGTGTCGTGGGCGCGAGCGACGGCGACGAGCGTGGCGAGTGCGAGTTGCGTGCCGCTCCCGAGGCCGACGTGCCGAGGGAACCGGTCTTCGACGCGGACGCGTGCGCCGGGGACGTCCAGCGCTTCGACGACGCGCCGGACGTACGGTGCCGCCTCGTCGTCGTCGCAGTCCACCTCGTCGGCAGGGGTGGCCTCGACGACCAATCGTGGCTCGTCGAGAGCCAGTCCGACCCCGCCGTACAACCGTTCGTGCGCGAGCGAGAGGTTCTGGAACCCGAAGTGGAGTCGCGCCGCCGTCGTGACCGTCGCCATGTCTCGGGTTTGGAGACGCCTCGGAAAGAAGCTACTGTCACCGGACGGATTCGCCAACGGCAGTCGGCCAGCGTCCACCCGAACGCGATAGTCAGGGCGTTTAAGACCACCGGCGGCTTTCCTCGGAGTATGAGCCAGCAGGAACACGGAGAGACGTCCGGGCCCGGGGAGAAGGACCCGGACCTCCGGTCGAACGAAGTCACCGAGGGCACCGAGCGCGCGCCCCACCGCGCGATGTTCCGCGCGATGGGCTACGACGACGAGGACCTGGCCTCGCCGATGGTCGGCGTCGCCAACCCCTCCGCAGACATCACGCCGTGTAACGTCCACCTGGACGACGTGGCCGACGCCGCCTACGAGGGCATCGACGACGCCGGCGGGATGCCCATCGAGTTCGGCACCATCACCATCTCGGACGCCATCTCGATGGGGACCGAGGGGATGAAGGCCTCACTCGTCTCCCGGGAGGTCATCGCCGACTCCGTCGAACTGGTCTCGTTCGGCGAGCGCATGGACGGCCTCGTCACCATCGGTGGCTGTGACAAGAACATGCCCGGCATGATGATGGCCTCCATCCGGACGGACCTCCCGAGCGTCTTCCTCTACGGCGGGTCCATCATGCCCGGCGAACACGACGGCCGCGAGGTGACCATCCAGAACGTCTTCGAGGGCGTCGGGGCCGTCGCCGAGGGTGACATGACCGAGGACGAACTCGACGAGATGGAGCGCAACGCCTGTCCCGGTGCCGGGTCCTGCGGCGGGATGTTCACCGCCAACACGATGGCCTCCATCTCCGAGGCCCTCGGGTTCGCGCCGCTGGGGAGCGCCTCCCCGCCCGCCGAACACGAGTCCCGCTACGACGTCGCCCGCGAGAGCGGCGAACTGGTCTTGGACGTCGTCGAGAACGACCGCCGACCCTCCGACTTCCTCACCCACGAGAGCTTCGAGAATGCAATCGCCCTGCAGGTCGCCGTCGGCGGGTCGACCAACGCCGTCCTCCACCTGCTGGCGCTCGCCGCCGAGGCCGGCGTCGACTTAGACATCGAGACGTTCAACGACATCAGCGCCCGCACGCCCAAAATCGCCGACCTCCAACCCGGCGGCGAGAAGGTGATGAACGACCTCCACGAAGTCGGGGGCGTCCCGGTCGTCCTGAACGCCCTGCTGGAGGCGGACCTGCTCCACGGCGACGCGCTCACCGTCACCGGAAACACGATGGCCGAGGAACTGGAGGCCGCCGACCCCCCGAGCATCGAGGCACTCGACGTCGACTACCTCTACCCGGTCGACGACCCAATCCACGAGCGCGGGGCCATCCGCATCCTCTCGGGCAACCTCGCGCCCGACGGCGCGGTCATCAAGATAACCGGCGAGGACCACCTCCACCACGAGGGCCCCATCCGCGTCTTCGAGGAGGAGTCCGCCGCCATGGAGTACGTCCAAGAGGGCAACGTCGAGACTGGCGACGCCATCGTCATCCGCAACGAGGGTCCCCGTGGCGGCCCCGGGATGCGCGAGATGCTGGGCGTCACCAGCGCCGTCGCCGGACAGGGCCACTCCGAGGACGTTGCGCTGCTGACCGACGGCCGCTTCTCCGGCGCGACGCGGGGCTTCTCCATCGGTCACGTCGCGCCCGAAGCCTTCGTCGGCGGCCCCATCGCCGCCATCGAGGACGGCGACACCATCACCATCGACATCGACGACCACGAACTGTCGGTGGACCTCTCCGACGAGGAGATACAGCGCCGCCTCGACGACCGCGAGGCCCCCGAACCGAACTACACGAACGGCGTGCTGGCGAAGTACCACCGGGACTTCGGGTCGGCCGCGAACGGCGCGGTGACCAACCCCGGTGCGAAGTGGGACTAGTACCGCGAGCGTAGCGAGCGGTTTCACGGGACGCGAACGACGCGCGCGTCCCGCAACACCCGAGTAGGGGGAGAACATACCCCGTGTACTGTGACCGAGACGTACGTCTGTTCGAACTGCCAAGCCACCGTCACCCGGTCGTTCGAGATTCGCTCCATCATCCGGACCTGTGACGAGTGCGGGCAGAACGGCCGCTTTCTCCACCGCTCGCTCGTGGACTCGCTCGACTCGCTCCCCGAAGACGACCTCCCCGACGACTGGGAGTCGATGGCCCTCGACGAGCGGTTCGAGGAGGCGCTGAAAGAGGGACTGATACAGATTACGCGGTCCTGACGGGTGGGCAGTCGCGGCTGAGTGTGTTCGGGTAGGAACGGACATTGTCTCCGTCGCGGGTTTTCGATGCTGGACGGAGCTTTCGACGGGTCGCGCGGGTGGCTCCGGACTAGGTAACGACCGGCAGAGCCCCAGACGAATCTCGGATGGAAGTTGACCGTTCACACACCCGAGGGTACAGGTGTCGGCGTCTGAGTAAAGTTGGAGTGGGACCGCCGAG